>JAACFB010000014.1 GCA_009937615.1 Gammaproteobacteria bacterium
TGCGAAAGGAGAGACTCGAACTCTCACGGGTTGCCCCACTGGCACCTAAAGCCAGCGCGTCTACCAATTCCGCCACTTTCGCATGCCAGCCGGCCATTTTAGTCGGTTGCAAGTATCTTGGCTATTATTTCCGGATCGTCGGGCAATAACCCCGATTTCGGCAGTCGCGGCACGAGCTCCCGCCATCGGGGCCACATCAAGAATGCCTTCTCGAACAGGGGCAACGCCTCATCGACGCGTCCCGCACCGGCGAGCGTGGCGGCATGCCAGAAAACCATCTCGTGGTTGTCGGGCGCAAGTGCTTCGGCGGCCCCGTATACCCTGGATGCCTTCTCGAAGTCACCCTCGGTCATATGGCCGTCACCCTCGTTCATCAGGTTATAGGCACGATTCAGCGTGAGCAGGCGCCGCAGTTCGACAAGCGGCTCGGCTGCATCATCGACGCGCAGGTCGAACAGTCGCCCGCCCCAGGGCGGCTCCCCGGCTTCACCGCTGACGACCAGCAGGGCGGCCGACTGTTTGCCGCGAATATCGCCGCCCTCGCCCTGTGCAGCCTCGAGCGCAACCATGAGCCGCTCGGCCAGGTCACCGTCGGAGGCCTCATACGCGGCTGCCATCACCTCGCAAACCGTCGGTTTCCACATCAGGTTAGCCTGCACCGTGTAGGTTGCGCCTGCCATGTCGCAATACTCGTCGATCGAGTTCTCCCCCGTATGATTGGCAACCACACCGTTGTTGTCGACCATGCCTACCTGGCGAACGTTGGCATGCTCGTCGGCCGCAAGCAGCGCAACGAGGGCTTCGGCGGCACTCTTGCCGGCGCGCATTAACTGCAGGCCGAGCGGTCCGTAGCTCGGATCGGTGAAGGACTGCGTGGCAACCGCACCGATACCGGGCTCGGCCCAGAGCACGCCGGAACCCACGGAGAACCAGTGCGACTGGACCGCCACTCCGAGTTCGCCGGTCTCTGCATCCCGAGCAACGATCGAGTATGTATTTACCGGCCGCAGCGGTCGCTCAGCATCGGCCAGCAGGGGCAGCAGAACAAGGAACAGCATGCAGGCGCTGCAGGTTCGATTCAACATAGCTACACTCCGTCAACGAATCGCACGAGTTTACTGGAGACAAGATGAGAACAATAAGATTCTTCTGGGTGAGTGCACTGGCCTGCGGCCTGACCGCTCTTCCGGCGGCAGCCGAAGACGACGTCGAGCGATTGGTTGCTGCGATGCTGGGCGATACGCCGATCATCGACGACCTGCGCGAACTCACCGATGATATTGGCGGCCGACCAACGGGCTCGGACGCCAACCGGAAAGCCGTCGCATGGGCTGTAGAAAAGCTGCGCCAGGCAGAAGTCAGCGTCACCACAGAAGACTTCGAAATGCCGTTCCAGTGGCAGGAGAAGCTCGCCTTCGCGAGCATCAGCGGTGACGTCAGCTTCGATCCGCACGTCGTTGCCAAGCCGTTTTCGACGGCGGCCGACGCACGAGTCGCGCGCCTCGTCGACGGTGGCAGCGGCAGCGCGGACGATTTCAAAAGGGTCGGTGATGCCGTGAAAGGCGCATGGGTACTTATCGAAACGCCCGAGCTCAATGACGACATCGGTCTCGCCGGCCTTTTTGGCCTTTACGGCAATGCAAGGCAGTTTGAAGCGCGCGCGAATGCAGCCGAAGCGCTGGGGGTCGTGCAGATGTCGCCGTACCCCAAGAACCTCGTTTACCGTCAATTCGCCAGCACGAATTACGAAAACGACATGCCATTACTCGTCATGGATCGTGAGCATGCGCTGCGCGCGCTGCGACTGATGCGTTCTGGCCGATCGCTATCGCTCGGCGCTACGATCAGCATTGACGCCGGCTACAGCTACTCGGCGACCAACGTTATCGCCGAGATCCCAGGCACCTCGCGAGCCGATGAGATCGTCCTGTTCGGCGCCCATCTGGATTCATTCGATCTCGGCACCGGTGCGCTCGACAACGGCGTCAACGTAGCAATGCTGATCAACCTGGCTCGGCAGATCACGCGCCTCGGCTTGAAGCCGGAACGCACGATTCGGTTTGCACTGTGGAACGGCGAAGAACAAGCCCTTGTCGGATCGTGGAAGTACACGGAACAACATGAGGATGAACTCGATGATCACGTTGTCGCCGCATCGTTCGATATCGGCAGCGGCCGCACGACCGGCTTCTTCACTGGCGGGCGACCGGCACTGGTTCCTTTAGTGGATAAGTACCTGGAACCGGTTGCCGGGTTGGGCCCGTTCCAGCAGATCGATGTCCCGCTCGTTGGCACCGATAATTTCGACTTCATGATCGAGGGGGTCCCAAACCTGATCGCGATCCAGTCGGACGCGAACTATGCGTCCAACTACCATGCCGAGTCGGATACTTTCGAAAAAGTCGACCAGTACCAGGTGCGGCTGAACTCGGCGATCGCCGCCGCTGTCGTATGGGGTTTCGCCAACGACTCTGACCGCTTGCCACGCCAGACACATGATGAAGTCGAAGACCTTGTCGACAGCACCAACCTCGAACAGCAAATGAAGGACTTTTCGGTCTGGGACGGCTGGGCAGACGGCACGCGGGGGCAACATGATTAAATCAGGACGATGGAACACCGCCATGTCGACAATGCTTGTCTGAAAACGCACCGCAGCGAAATGGTGGGCCCCCGGGGACTCGAACCCCGAACCAATGGATTAAGAGTCCACTGCTCTACCAATTGAGCTAGAGGCCCTTCCGCTGCGTCCGTTGCCGGTATAAATGCCTTGGGAAGGCCGGCCGGACGCGCGATACTAGCAGAATGCCGCGATTCGCCGCAAAGCCTTGAGAGGATGATAACCATGAAATCACTATCATTGCTGCTGGTCACCTTAGCGCTTGCAACGACACTGCATGCGGACCCAATCGAAGAAGTCCGCTGCCGTGAGACTGGGTTCAGCGTTGCGGTCGAGACAGGCGACGCCGATTTGTTCGCCAGCTTTATCGACGAGGACGCCCGTTTCGTCGGCAATGCCGTACTGCACGGACCAGCGGCAATCGCAGAAGCATGGAGCGCCTTTTTTGCCGAAGACGGCCCGAAGATCAAATGGCGGCCCCGATTCGTCGAAGTGCTCGACGACGGCAAGCTCGCGCTGACACGTGGACCCTACCGGATGATCACTACCGACGAACAGGGCAACGAGTCCGAATACTGGGGCACGTTCAATTCGGTCTGGCGCCTGCATGATGACGGCGTATGGAAGGTCGTGTTCGACGCCGGCAGCGATCCTGTCGAAACGCCGACCGACGAAGTGAAAGCGCTGTTATCTGAGGAGAATAACTGCCCCGGTCAGGCCGGGCCTGACACCGCGGGAAAGTGACGTTCGGCCGCGGTTTAACCGGGCTTATCGCCTCGAAATTGGGGTGGACGATGGGACTCGAACCCCGGTCGAAAGAAGTCCGCTCTCTCCGCGCTGGCATCAGCTCAACGGTGCGACCGACCGGGATCATAAATAATCGATCCCGGTTGTCGTGACCGCCGCGGTTTAACCGGGCTTATCGCCTCGAAATTGGGGTGGACGATGGGACTCGAACCCACGACGACCGGGATCACAACCCGGGGCTCTACCAACTGAGCTACGCCCACCATTGGAATTACTCTTCTAGTTTACTCCGTCTCGCGTATTGGCGCGCCCGGCAGGACTCGAACCTGCAACATTCGGCTTAGCTTACCAGCTACCGCTTTCGCGGCCCTGCCCAGGCAGGTTTGTGGTCTGGACTATCTCTTCACCGTCTCAGGTGCCGCACGTATAGTCTCTACGGAGCCCTGCGAAAGTCAGCCGCGAAGTTTACGCGTCTTGCCTGACTATTCTTGGATGTTCTTACCCTCAGTGAGACATTCGAGCAAAACCGCTTCGGTTCGAGGTAACAGCACTCATCAGTGTCCGGACAGCAGATGCAGTTGAGGTCGACCTCATTCTCATCGACAGGCACGGTGTGCGTTCCCTGTCGACCTGCCCAACTCGTCGCAAACTTGACTTGCAGGACACCATTATTGCCAGGTGCCCTGTACTTCACCTGAACCCGCTGGAATTCTCCCTTCCTGTAGGCCACCAGATCGAACGGTGAATGTTCTGTCTGTGGCACACAAATAGTGAATCCTTGCTCGAACAGATCTACCTGAGCCTTCAAAACACCCAGGTCTCCCTTGCTCTTGGTGTGATGCGACAACGTATCCGCCTCAATTCCCTCCAATACTCAGGTCGACCACAGGTTTCCACGGGATTGCCATCAGCCTTGGCTGTTAAGGTTTCCCCGTTACAGTGCAGTCCACTGTGCCAGTTCTGTTTCCCGACACAGGCTCCTCACTCAAAGGCCGATGCTCTATCCGGTTGAGCTACGGGCGCTTTCTATTTCAATACGCAAGATCCTCCAATTCAATACCCAAATCTCTCCATTTGATCTTAAAACACTGGTCGGGGCAGACGGATTCGAACCGCCGACCCTCTGCTCCCAAAGCAGATGCGCTACCAGACTGCGCCATGCCCCGCCGCCAGTAATTCTGCCACACGACGCCGTGGCCGAGGCCCGGACCCGTGGGTGGCTGATGATACGGACGGGCCGGAAGGCCGTCAACGAAGACGGGCAGGCGCTTATTCCAGGCCCGGCGATTCCTCATCGGACGCGCAACAGAATGACATGTGGCCGCGTGGCATGCAGCGGCCCGGCAGCGGGGCCCGGTTCCGGCGAGCGCCTACAGGGTTTCATGAAGTTCTGGTATCGTCGGGACGTCGCAGTCATTTGAACGCTTGAGACAACCATGCAAAAGACTCTGATCGCCCTGCTGATGGGACTCTTCGGCACGCTCGTGATTGCCGCCGACGCCGTCCCCCCGCACCCATACATCAAGATGGAGACGACTGAGGGCACCATCATTCTCGAACTCGACGGCCGCCAGGCGCCGATCACGGTCGATCATTTCCTGAAGCTCGTGGACAGCGGTTTCTATAACGGCACGATCTTTCACCGGGTCATTCCCGGATTCATGGCCCAGGCTGGCGGTCACACGCCGGACCTGACGCTCAAGGAGTCCGACGACATGATTCCCAATGAGTCCGGCAACGGCCTGAGCAACCTGCGCGGCACCGTCGCAATGGCGCGCACATCGGACCCGCATTCGGCGAACTCGCAGTTCTTCATAAACGTTGCCAATAACGACCGACTCGACCCCGGCAAAGGCCTGGCTACCGGCACCTGGGGTTACGCGGTTTTTGGCCGGGTCATAGAAGGCATGTCGGTTGTCGACAAGATCGTCTCGGTCAAGACAGGACCGCAGGGGCCGTTGAGGTCCGACGTGCCCGTTGTGCCCATCGTCATAAAGGCAATGACTCGACATACGTTCGAGTAGCCAGACGATGACAACATTATTCGTTTCCGATCTGCACCTCGAGGCCGACAGGCAGGACATCGGCGCGCAGTTCGTCGAATTCCTGCGGACCGATGCCAGCGAGGCGGACAGCCTCTATATTCTTGGTGATCTGTTTGAATCCTGGGTCGGTGATGACGATCCGAACGCCCATTATTTCACGATCAAACGCGCGCTCCGTAAACTGGTCGACAGCGGAGTCCCCGTGTATTTCATGCACGGCAATCGTGACTTCATGATCGGCAAAGACTTTGCGAACGAAACCGGGATCGAGATTCTCAAAGATCCGCAGAAGGTCAGCCTGTACGGCGAGAATGCCCTGCTCAGTCACGGCGATGCGCTGTGCACGGATGATGTCCAGTATCAGCGGATCCGCAAGATGACCCGGGACCCGAAGTGGCAGGCTGCAATGCGCGCGAAGCCGCTCAAGGAACGGCTGCGCATCGCGGCCGATGCGCGCCGCCAGAGCCTGGAGCGAACGCTCAATCTCGACATGAATATCATGGACGTCAACGAGGACGCCGTGAAGCAGGTGATCGAAGAGCATGGCGTCGACATCTTGCTGCACGGCCACACGCATCGGCCAAACGTGCACACGGTCGATCTCGGCCACCGTCGGGCCAAGCGCATCGTGCTCGGCGACTGGTACACGCAGGGCAGCGTCGTGCGGTGGAACATGCGCGGACCGAAGCTGGAAACGATGCCGAGAAACTAGCCGCGGCTCGCCGCTGCGCGCGGGATTCCCGGGTCCCTAGTCCGGCACCCCGGAGTGAAATCGGAACTGCGGATCGGGCGTTGTGATCAGCGCAGCCTCGAGTGTCCTTAGCTCGTCAAGCCGCGACTTGATATCGTCGTCGCCGGCTCCGGATTCGGATTTCGCGAGCGCGACGTACTGTTCGAAATGGCGAGCTTCCGACGCCAGCAATCCTGAGTAGAATTTGCCGAGCCTCGCCGGCAAGAGCGGGGCCAGCGCGGCAAAACGTTCGCAGGATCGCGCTTCGATCAGCGCTCCGATCAGCAGCATATCGAGCAACTTCCCAGGCTCGTCATCGCGTGCCGCTGCACGCAGGCTGCCTGCATAGCGTGAGGCCGTCAGGCGCTCGAACGGGACATCGAAGTCCGCCATGATCGAGCGCACCTGTTCAAAATGCCGCAGTTCCTCGCGCGCCAGTCGCGACATGCGTTGCGCCAGCGCAATGCGGTCCGGATAACGGTACAGAAAACCCAGCGCTGTCGAGGCCGCCTTGAGCTCACAGTTCGCGTGATCCAGCAACAGGTCCGGGAGCCGCGCACAGGCGAGGTCCAGCCATGCCTTCGGCGTCGGCGTGGCGAGAAATTCGGCAATGGCACTGGGAACTACAGCCACTGCTCGACCTCGCTCGCTGACTGCAACCGATCCTCCGGCAACTTCGCGAGCATTTTGTTGAGCAGCGCCTCGTGCTGCGCCAGGTCACTCGGCAGCGACGGAACGGACGCGTGTGCATGCTTGTAAATAATCCCCATTGCCGTATCGGCACGGAACGGCTTTTCGCCGGTCAGCATCTCGTAAAAAATGACGCCGAGGCTGTAAATGTCGCTTCTGTGGTCGATACCGGTGCCGTGCCCCTGTTCCGGGCTCATATAGTAAGGCGTACCGAAAATTTCACCTTCGTCGGTTATCTCCATTTGCAGGCGCATGCGCTTCGCCAGCCCGAAGTCGATCAGTGCAATCGAGTCATCGGATCTCAGCATGATATTGCCGGGTTTCAGATCGCGATGCAGGATGCCGACTTCATGGATTTCGCCCAGCGCGCTGGCGATTTGCCGCAGGAAGCGAATCGCCTCCTCTTCACCGAGCCCGGCAGCGATGCGCTGCCTGAGGTCCCCACCACCGAGGTATTCCATCGCGATATGCGCATGATCGTCGCCGACGCCCAGGTCGAAAATCCTGACGATATTCGGATGATCGATCTCGGCGATCAGTTCGTACTCCTGCAGAAACCGGTCGAACGCGCCAATGCTGTCAATCACGTCGGGAACCTGCCGAAGGACTTTAAGGACAACCTCCTGGCCGTTCGACACACGTTCCGCCAGGTAAATAGCGGAGTGCGACGACGTGCTGAGTTTTCTGATGAAGTTATAGCCACGAATAAGGGGATGTATCCCCGTTCGCTCGTCACCGACGAACAGCGCGGCAGTCGATGCGACACTCCGTCTCTGTACCAGGATATCGCTGAGCCGAACGATGAATCCGTCGTGACGAAGACCGTCACGCAAAAAGAACCCGGCTGCACCGGCCCTGATCGCGGCGCTCTCCTCGTCCCGGGCACCGAAGTAGACGACGGGAGGAAATCCGCGAACCTTGCTGAACTGCCTGAGCACGTCGGGACCCTGGCGATCGCCGAGTTGATCGCCGAGGAGAATGACGTCATTGCCGGCACCGGAGAACTCTGCCGGCAAGTGCCCTGCCGACGTCGGGTCGTAGGCCCTGATGATGGCTTCCGGCCAGTGCGTTGTGACGTGATGCATCAGCAGCGTGCGGAACTCCGCCTGCCCATCGATGATCATGGCCTTGATGCTCACGAGCGGCAACCGCCTGCCAGCCCAGCGCTAAAGGCCGATGGCTGTGCTCTGACGTTCCGGCTCTGCCTCCTCGACGCCAATAATCCCTTTGTGCCTGGCATCACGCAGCCGCTTGGCCACGTCATTGCGCCGCGATTCGAGATCATGCAGGTATTCATCGGTAACATCGCCAGTCACATATTCGCCGGAGAAACACGAAGTATCAAACTCCTCGATCGGTGAATTGCCGTGCCGTACCGACCGTATCAGCCCGTGCAGATCCTGGTAGATCAGCTTGTCGGCCCCTATCAACGCCTGTATCTCCTCAACGCTCCGTCCATTGGCGATCAGTTCCGATGCCGCCGGCATGTCGATCCCATAGACGTTCGGATGCCGCACGGGCGGCGCAGCCGACGCAAAATAGACCCGCCGCGCACCGGCCTCACGAGCCAGCTTGATGATCTGGCGGGAGGTTGTGCCGCGCACGATAGAGTCGTCGACGAGCAGCACGTTCTTGCCGCGAAATTCGAGATCGATAGCATTGAGCTTATGACGCACCGACTTTGCGCGCTCAGCCTGCCCCGGCATGATGAACGTGCGGCCAATGTAGCGGTTCTTGATGAAGCCTTCGCGATACTTGACGCCGAGATGATGCGCAACCTGCACGGCCGCGGTGCGGCTCGTGTCCGGTATCGGGATAACCACGTCGATATCGTGCTCAGGAAAATCGCGAACGATCTTGCCGGCGAGCTGCTCGCCCATGCGCAGGCGCGTCTTGTACACCGACAGATCGTCCAGAATCGAATCGGGCCGCGCAAAATAAACGAATTCAAAGATGCACGGCGTATGCCGAACTTCGCCCTGCTGCTGGCGGCTGTGCAGTTTCCCCGAGTTCTCGATGAAAACGGTCTCACCGGGCTGGACGTCCCGCAGACGCGAGAACTGCAGCACATCGAGAGCGACGCTCTCGGAGGCAACCATGTACTCGGTTCCATGCTCCGAACGTTTCTCTCCAAGGACCAGCGGCCGGATTCCGTTCGGATCGCGAAATGCGACGACTCCGACGCCGACGATCATGGCGACCACCGCGTAGCCGCCCCTGCACCGCCGGTGCACGGCTTCTACCGTCTCGAAAACCTGCTCAGCGGTCGGCTGGCCGTTCGCGCGCACCTGCATTTCATGCGCAAAGACATTCAGCAGAACCTCCGAGTCGGAGCTCGTGCTCAGATGACGCCGATCCTGATGGATAAGCATTTCGGCCAGTTCATCGTGATTGGTCAGGTTGCCGTTGTGACCGAGGCAGATACCGTAGGGTGAATTCACATAGAACGGCTGCGCTTCGGCGGAACGCGCGCCGCCCGCGGTCGGATAGCGGATGTGCCCGATGCCCACGTTACCGGTCAGCCGCATCATGTGGCGCGTACGGAAGACGTCGCGCACGAGGCCGTTTCTCTTGTGCTGCTGGAGTCCGTCTGCACCCCAGGTAACGATCCCTGCGGCATCCTGGCCACGATGCTGCAAAACAGTCAGCGCGTCGTACAAGGCCTGATTGACCGGCTGATGACTAACGATTCCGACGACACCGCACATAGATTTCCCCGCTAAGCCCAGCGCTTGTGATAATTGAGGTCAGGCAAAGACAACTCGATTGGCAGCGACTCTGCCGGAGCGTCCGGAATAAGCAGCTCATATCCCTGCGGTGCCATTACCTTGATCCAGTCGACGACCACTTCAAAATATGGAATGGTCCTGGAATTGAGCCACCAGTCGTCATTATCGAAACCGGCAAATTGTCCCGCAAGAATCGCGAGAGCAACGAGCAAGACGCCGCGCAGTGCGCCGAAAGCCGCACCCAGCATACGGTCCATGCCGCTGAGTATCGACAGGCGAACGAGCTTCGCGATACTCCAGCTCAGCAGACCGCCCAAAGCGAGCACGATCAGAAAGACGAGTATGCGCCCGAACCACGTTTGCATTTCCTCGGCGCCGATCCAGTTCTCGGACATATCGCCGACGCCAGGGCCGAACTGCAGCGCCGCCCAGATCGCGACCAGCAGTGCGGTGATGGAGATGGCTTCTTTGACGAATCCGCGGACGAGGCCCACGACAACGGAAATCACGATAGCGACGGCGATTAAAATGTCGATGATCGGCATCAGCGATATCGGTCAGGCTTAGATCGGGGGCGACTGGACGGAGATTCTAACAGATCAGGGATGCGGCACCACCTGTCCGGTATGACCCGCTTTTTTGAGCCGCTCAGCCATCGCCTCCGCACTTTCACGGTCCTTCTGCGGCCCGATGCGCACCCGGTGCAGCTGTCCTGCATCGGCCGACAACTGGCTCAGGAAAGCCGCGAATCCCTGCTTCCTGAGGTCTGCCGCCAGCTTCTCGGCATTATCCTGGTTGCCAAAGCTGCCGAGCTGAACCGCCCACATGCCGGTCGGCGAGGCAGTCACAATTCTGCTTGGCGCCGGCGCCGGTTTCTTGCTCTCGGCAGCCGTTTCCTGCCTGGGAATTTCGGCAGCCTCTGGCGGCGGCGATGCGGGCTTTTCCTCGACGATAACGGGCGGCGGCGATGCGGGCTTTTCCTCGACGATAACGGGCTGCGGCGCCGGGTCTGTTACAACGGCAGGCGGGGTGGCGCCCGCTGGTACCGGGTCCTTGCGATCCCGTTCCAGTACCACGGTGCGGCTCTCCTGGTCTGCCTGGCCCGGCAGCGGTACCCGTTCGCTGACGATCTCCGAGTCATCAGGCGGTCCGTCGAGAAATACGGGCACCACCAGCACCACGAACAGCACCAGAACGGCCGCCCCGATTATGCGTTCTTTCAAAGCTCGATCCATCATGTATGCCCTAGCGCGGCGAGTATATCTCAAGCGCCCTCAGTACGGGACCAACGATATAAAATGAGCCGGTCACCAATACCAGTCCATCGGTGCCGGCTAATGCCCGAGCATGGTCCATTGCCTGTGGGAGCGAGTCCGCGACCAGGCAGCTGCGATCAGCCGCATTGGCTACGCGGCGTCCCAGCTCACTTGCTGAGAGCGCCCGCGGGCTTTCTGCTCTGACGGCGACCCAGCTGTCAACCTTGCCCTTCAGTGCGGCAACAACTTCCTCGACATCCTTGTCGTCGAGCATGCTGATGATCGCGGCTGTCGGCCCCGATATGTCGATGCTCCCGAGCGTGTCGGCCAGTGTCTGCGCGGCAGCGGGATTGTGAGCCACGTCGAGCAACCACTCGCCGCCCACCGAAACACGCTGTGCGCGGCCAGCAAGTCGCACGCCAGCTATCGCAGCGTTGATCACATTTTCCACCAGCAGATCATGCAGACCTGCCGCCTCGATCAACGCAAGCACGCCGGCCGCATTCTGCACCTGCACATCACCGGCCAGGGGTGGCCGCTCGAGGTCACGCAATTGTCTCGTCGTCCCACGCCAGGACCAGCGTTCGCCGTCACTCGACCAGTCGTAATCGCGCCCCGCCAGGATAAGCTCCGCGCCGAGGGTCCGGGCATGCCCGATAACCGACTGCGGTGCATCGGGTGATGCAAACACCGTCGGTTTGCCGGGCCGCATGATACCGGCCTTTTCAGTCCCGATTGTCTCGACATCACTGCCAAGCCAGGCGCAGTGATCGAGCGCCACGTTTGTGATCAGTCCAGCCGTCGGTTCGACCGCATTCACGGCATCAAGGCGACCGCCCATTCCAATTTCGAGAATCGCCGCATCGACCTCGGCATCAGCAAAGAGCAGCAGCGCAGCCAGCGTACCGTACTCGAAATACGTCAACGGTATCGCTTCACGCACGGCCTCGATGCGCTCGAAAGCCTCAATGATCTCGGCATCCGCAGCCTCTCGGGCATCAATGCGTATACGCTCGTTGTAACGAGTAATGTGTGGCGAGGTGTAGGTACCCACGCGCAGGTTCTTGCCGCGCAGCAATGCCTCGAGCATGGCGACGCTCGACCCTTTGCCATTCGTACCCGCAATGTGAAAAACGATCTCGGGTGCCGGAAGCTGCAGCCGCTCGAGCAGCACCTCGACGCGCTCGAGGCCGAGCACGATCTCGGTCGGGGAAAACGATTCGAGCCGAACCAGCCACTCATCGAGAGACGAACCTGAAGACCGCATTGTGTGAAATTACTGTGTGATCGGGCTCGGGCGATGCTCGAACTTGGCCAGCAGGTCGGCAATCTGTTCACGCATCCCGCGGCGGTCGACAATCATGTCGACAGCGCCATGATCGAGCAAAAACTCGCTGCGCTGAAATCCTTCTGGCAATTGTTGGCCGACGGTCTGTTCGATCACGCGCGGGCCTGCAAAACCGATCAGCGCATTCGGCTCAGCAATGTTTACGTCGCCGAGCATCGCGAGGCTTGCCGAGACGCCGCCCGTCGTCGGGTCAGTGAGCACCGAGACGTAAGGAACGGACTGGGCACCGAGTCGCGCGATCGCGGCTGAAGTCTTCGCCATCTGCAGCAGCGAAAACAGGGCCTCCTGCATCCGCGCACCGCCGCTGGCGGCAAACGAGATCAACGGCATCTTGTTTTCCGCCGAATGATTCGCGGCGCGCGAAAACCGCTCGCCGACCACCGAACCCATGGAGCCGCCCATGAACGCAAACTCGAACGCACAGGCGACGACGGGCCGGCCGAAAAGAGCGCCGGTAACGCTGACGAGTGCGTCCTTCTCGCCCGTGTTTTTTTGCGCCAGCAGGATGCGGTCACGATACCGTTTGCTGTCACGAAAGCGCAGGGGGTCCTCCGGTTCCAGTCCGGCTGATAATTCCTGCTGTGAATCAGGGTCGAGAAAAAAGTCCAGCCGTTCCCTCGCGCCGATGCGCAGGTGATGGTCGCACTTCGGACAAACCTGCAGATTGCGCTCCAGTTCGTTGCGATACAGCTGCGCGTCGCACTTCGGGCATTTTATCCAGACGCCTTCGGGCACCGATCGCGTACGCTTTTCGGTACTGATGCGGGACGGCATCAATTTCTCGAACCAGCTCATCTGGGCATCTTATCTAAATTCCGGTTGCCGGGTAATCGATATTCAGCCGGATAGTCAACGCCAACCAGGGTCAGGCCATGCGGCGGCGCCGCCATGCCGCCCTGCTTGCGATCGCGGCTCTGTAATACGGTCGCCGCCCAGTCGGCAGGCTTGTCGCCGATACCGATCGCAACCAGTGTTCCCATGATATTGCGCACCATGTGCTGCAGGAACGCGTTCGCGGTCACATCGAGGAATACCCAGTCATCCTCGCGAACCACGCTGACGGCCATGAGCTCGCGAACGGCTGTCGACGCCTGGCAGCCGGCTGCACGGAACGCGGAAAAGTCGTGCTGGCCAAGCAGCGCCAGCGCCGCCTCGTGCATGAGGCGCTCGTCGAGCGGCTGGTACACCCACCAGGCGCGGTGCCGGTCCAGCGCTGATCGCACGAGCCGATTCAGAATGCGGTAGCGATAGGAGCGTGAAACGGCCGAGAAACGCGCATGAAAACTGTCAGCGACCGGCGTTGCCCAGCTAACATTGATGTCATCCGGCAAACTCGTATTAGCGCCAAGCAGCCAGCCGCGCGGCGTTCGCTCGCTCGATGTGTCGAAATGCACCACCTGACCGGTGGCGTGGACCCCCGCGTCGGTCCGGCCCGCACACGTGACCTCGATGGTTTCGTTCGCAACCCGCGAAAGCGACGCTTCTATGCGTGCCTGAACACCGTCGCCCGTGCGCTGACGCTGCCAACCGTTATACGCGGTGCCGTCGTACTCGATACCCAGAGCAATACGCATAGTGCTGTGTCACGGTGGGCTGCCTGAATCGAGCAGCCGAACTGATCAGGACGGTAACGAATCGAGCAGCTGCTGTGCCTGCTGTCGCTGCCCCTCATCACCCTCGTCGAGAACTTCCTCGAGGATCGACCGGGCACCACTGGGATCGCCCATATCGACGTAGGCGCGCGCCAGATCGAGTTTCGTGCCAACCTCGGTCATCGTCCGGGCTTCGTACAGCTCGTCACTCAGATCGCCGGGCCCAAAGGCCAGCGTCCCGGCGTCCTCGGCCGTGTCATCCGGTACGGGCGGACGCGGCTGCTCCACGGTGGCTTCGTCACGCAGCTGTTCGACCGTATCGCCCGACTCGCTCTGCTGCAGAGCCCCGGTCAGATCGTCGAGATCGAGATCAACATCAGTTCCTGCGAGAACCGGCAAATCACCCGTCTCGTCGAGGCTCGAGTCAGCCGTAAAGACTTCGGCAGGCAATGCTTCGGTCTTCGCAAAGTCGTAATCGTCTTCATCGTCAAGGCCGGCTAGCATCGTTTGATCGTCGTCGCCGAGTTCCTCGGCGTCGCCCTCCTCGCCATAGCCGGGAGCGAGCATCGTCGCGTCGTCCTCGCCGAGGGCAACATCAGCATCTGCCTCGGCGTCCATCGCAACGTCCGCACTCAGTACCTGGGTAACGCCGGTCGCGTCGAGCAGCCGTTCGTCGACGTCGACATCCGTAGCGACGTCCGTCGTCGCCGGGTCCGAACCGAGCGCTTCGTTAATACCGGTTTCGTCCGCGCTCAATGCCGCCCGCAGGCCCGTTGCATCCGGATCAACTTCCAGGTTTCTGCCAGTTGCGTCGGCATCGGTTTCGTCAATTTCGTCGCCCCCGGTCGCCGACGGCGCTTCAGCCTCGGCGCCCGCATCCAGATCGTCGAGATCGTCCAGAGATGCCACCTCCGTCTCCGCGAGATCGTCCAGACGCTCGAGATCGTCGAGCTTCTCCATTGCGGCTGCTTCGGCATCGTCGAGGTCTTCCAGATCCTCGAGTTGATCGAGCTCGTCCAGATCCTCGAGCTCGTCTAGTGCCGCCGCTTCAGCGGCGCCGAGCTCGCCCTGGTCCTCGAACTCGTCAAGATCCTCGAGTACGGCAGACATCCCGGTATCGTCAAGATCGTCGACATCGAGGCCGAGATCGTCAAGATTGATCTCCGCGGTTTCGTCAGGCCCTTGCTCACCGCCGTCGAGCGCACCTTCGTCGAGGCTCGGCAGTTCTTCGGTACTGGCAAGACTGTCGAACTGCTGCTCTATCGTCGGCGTCTCGACAGTGGCTTCCATCGGCGGCATCTCTGCCGTTCCGTCGATATCGATCTCTTCGTCCGCCTCGACCTCCGGCAGATCTTCGTCCGCCCCGACTTCCGCCAGGTCCTCGGCCGTGAATTCCAGGTCGATCGCTGAGGCTTCTGCGGCCGGATCCTCCCCGGCATCAAGGTCGAAGTCCACGTCATCGCCGCCGGCGGTTTCATCGTCGCCGGAGCCGAGGTCGACTACATCGGCACTTGGCATCGCGTCGGCAATCAGCTCCATATCGAGAGCGCCGGTTTCGTCCATGCCAGCCTCGAACGCGAGGTCCACAACCTTTGTCGCGCCGGCAACTGCAGCACCGGCGAATAGCGCATGGTCGCCTGCTATCTGCTGGCCCATGATCACGATCTTGTCCCAATCGCCGCTCTCGGAGTCGCCGGCAACAGCCTTGACCCGCTCGGCTGCGTCGACGAAAGCGTCACGATTGCCCCAGACAAAATAGATCTCGCAAAGCTTGGTCAGCAGGTCTTCACGTTCCGGTTCGATCTCGAGTGCGCCATTGACCAGATCGGCGGCCTGGTCGTAAAGGCCATAGGCCATATGGAAATCAGCCTCGGCACTCGGGTCGGTTTTGTCCAGGTTGACCGCCGTCTCGCTGCTGAAGGTGTCCTCGAGTGAACCGAACTCGCCTGTCGTATCAGTCTCGACAATCTGGCCGGTTTCAATCGTCTCGTCAGTCCCGGAAATCTCGAAATCGGGTTCCAGCGCTTCGGCCGTATCGTCGATCTCGGGCTCCAGGTCAACGTCAGGTTCGAGGTCCGCCGCGGTTCGTAGTTCGGACTCCTGCTCGACGACGACGAACGATTCTTCCTTCGGTTCCGGTGCGCGCAGTCGCTCCGTCGCCACGAATTCGGTCCCGCTATCCTCTTCCGCGTCGAGCGACTGCCAGGATTCGGCATCATCGCCACCGGCCCGGCCCCTGCGCATGAACCAGAGCAGAGCACCGCCGACCGCGAGCAGCGCCAGAATTACGATCGCCCAGAAACTGGTCAAAACTCCGAGCAATCGATCGAACAGGCCCTGCTTGGCCCGCCGCTGCATCGGCGCGGGCGCGGGTTCGGCCTCGGCTGTGTCCTCGGCAACAACCGGTTCTCCTTCGTCCGCGGGCACTGCGTCGGTGTCGTCGACCATGATGTCGTCAATACCGGGTTCGACGTATAAGTCGTCCGCGATTGCTTCCGCGCCCGAATCGTCAATCAACGGCTCATCAACGACGGGCTCATAGACCTCACCGCGGATGCGTGCAAGCTCTTCACGTAATGCGGCCAGCTCATTGTCACGAATTTCGATCAGCGATCGTTGTTGCGGCACGTCGGCAGCCTCGAGCTCGTTAATCCGCTGCTCGATTTCCTGCTCACGCGTGTCCGGCGCCTGGTCATAAGCGCTCTCGGCGCCTAAATCATCGTCGCTGTAGTCTTCGTCGGGCGGCACCAGCGTGAGGCTCGGCCTCGATGTCTCGGCCACTGCGGCAGGCGTTGTGCCGGACCCCCAGGCGACATTCTGCCGCTGCACCTCGCTCAGCGCGTCTCCGCGGCTGATCCGGAAAATCTCGTCGGCGCTTGGAATACGCAGTCGCGAACCCGCCTGGAGCAGGTTGATGTTGCCGCCGAACGAGGCACGATTGGCTTCAAAAATGGCCACCATCACCTGGTTCATCGACAAACGATTGTCAGGACGAACGCTTTGCGCAATGCGCCACAGCGTATCGCCACGCTGCACATCGTAGTCACCCGCGGCGGCGGTATCGTAAGGCGAATCGTCAACAGTGCTCTGCCGACGCGGTTGGGTCGTCGCGGGCTGCGGCGCGCGTGGCGCCGGCGCTGCGCGCTCGATCCGCCCGCTATCGGCCGGGGCGCTGCGCGCCGGAGCCGATACGGCGGGTGCCGCCTGCGACGCAGCGGCCGGTGCAAACGTCGGCGGGTCGAGCAAGACCGTGTACTCGCGGAGCAAGCGGCCGCGAGTCCAGCTCGCTTCAACGAGGAACGTCAGGAACGGTTCTGTCATCGGTTCGACAGAACGCAGCTCAACCACATTGCCGTCAACGCGGCCGCTCCGGACGACCTGAAACTGGATATTCTGCAGGTAAACCGGGCGGTCAAGCCCATAACGCTCGAACGTTTCGGCCGCCGCCAGGCGGATATTCAGGTTGGCAAGTTCTTCGGGCGTCGCTGACAGCAACTCAATTTCGGCACGCAGCGGTTCGTTGAGTGCCGATTCCAGGCGTATTTCTCCGAGGCCAAGAGCCCATACCTCGCTCGACAGCATGAGAACAAGCGCAAGCGAGATGCGAGAGAGTCTTCGCGGCATAATATTTATCTCCAGCTCCCCAAGAGCCCCGGTGCGACGCCGATGTGGGGCAATTTATTGGCAGGCAGATCGGTTTAACATATGGTTGCGAACTATAGCTTATAAATGGTTTTTCGCCAATATTTCAGCAATTTGGACGCTATTTAGAGCCGCGCCCTTACGTATGTTGTCTGACACTACCCACAGATCGATCCCGCGCGGGTGCGAAATGTCTTCGCGCACGCGGCCGACATAGACAGGATCGGTGCCCGAACTGTCCGTCACCGGCGTCGGGTATTGGCCGGTTTCGACCCCATCAAGCAGCGTTACACCCGGGGCATCTCGGAGTAAATCGCAAACCTGTTCCGCCGAAATCTTGTCTCGGGTTTCGATATGCACCGCTTCGGAATGGCCGTAGAACACGGGGATCCGGACAGCCGTGGGGTTGACGAGGATTTCGTCATCGCCAAGGATCTTGCGCGTCTCCCAGACCATTTTCATCTCTTCTTTCGTATATCGATTGTCCAGAAATTGATCGATATGCGGCACGGCATTGAACGCAATCTGCTTAGCGTTGCCTTCAATTTCGATCGTCCGGCCGTTCAAGAGAGCCGCGGAATGCCGGGCGAGATCCTCAACCGCGCTGCGGCCCGCGCCCGATACGGCCTGGTAGGTCGCAACGTTGATTCGTTCGATCCCGACGGCATCGTAAATCGGCTTGAGCGCAACAACCATCTGTATCGTGGAGCAATTAGGGTTCGCGATGATGCCGCGAGCTTTGTAGTCCGCGATCTTCCCGGCATTCACTTCGGGCACGACCAGCGGAATGTCGTCGTCATAACGAAAATGGGACGTGTTATCGACGACCACGCAGCCGGCAGCAACCGCCTTCGGCGCAAATTCGGCCGAAATCGAACCACCCGCCGAAAACAGGCCGATCGCGGCCTGGGCAAAGTCGAACTCGGCGAGATCGCCGACGGCCAACTCACGATTCCCGAATGCGACGGTCTTGCCCACGGAGCGCTCGCTCGCCAGTGCGTATACCTTGCCAACCGGAAACTTTCGCTCAGCAAGTATCTGGAGCATTGCCTCACCAACCACACCGGTGGCCCCGACAACGGCGACATCAAATTTAGTAGTCATCGACAGATTAATCCAAAGGAATGATGGCGGATCAAGCCGCCGCTAGGTTTCGTTTGCAGGAATCACGGGCGTGACTGACTGGACGTCGGCGTTCTGCGCGCGCTGGCGCAGATAGTGATCCATCAGCACCAGCGCCACCATTGCCTCAGCAATTGGTGTCGCGCGTAATCCGACGCACGGGTCATGACGGCCGGTCGTTACGATCTCGGTCTGCCGACCCGATTTATCGATTGTTTTGCCGGGCACCGATATGCTTGATGTCGGTTTCAGCGCAATGCTCGCGAGCAGATCCTGCCCCGATGAAATGCCACCAAGCGTGCCGCCGGCGTCATTCTTGCTGAAACCGTCCGGCCCAAGCTCGTCGCGATGCTCACTGCCGCGTTGCGTCACCGCGCGAAAACCTGCGCCGAGCTCAACGCCCTTAACAGCGTTGATACTCATCAGACCGTGCGCGATAGCGGCTTCGAGCTTGTCGAATACCGGCTCGCCCAGCCCGGGCGGCAGATTTCGCGCGAGCACGCTGACTTTTGCGCCGATCGAATCGCCGAGCTCACGCAGCTCATCCATGAAAAATTCCAGCTCACTGAGGCGATCGGGGTCCGCACAGAAGAACGGATTGTTGTCGACGATCGAAAGATCGGTTGCCGCAAGCTCGATAGGCCCGAGCTGCGACAGATAACCGTGAATCTCAACGCCGAGGTTCTCGCGCAGGTATTTGCGCGCAATGGCACCTGCCGCGACGCGCATTGCGGTCTCCCGCGCCGACGAGCGGCCGCCGCCGCGATAGTCACGGATCCCGTACTTTTGCTGGTACGTGTAATCGGCATGCCCTGGCCGGAACTTGTCCTTGATATCGCCGTAGTCTTTCGAACGTTGATCCATGTTTTCGATGATCAGCCCGATCGGCGTGCCTGTCGTAACGCCTTCGAATACGCCCGACAGTATCTGTACCTGGTCGGGCTCGTTGCGCTGTGTCGTATGGCGCGAGCGGCCCGGGCGCCGGCGGTCGAGATCGTGCTGAATATCACTCGCATCGAGGGACATCCCCGGAGGGCAGCCATCGACGATACAGCCCAACGCTCGCCCATGGCTCTCGCCGAACGTCGTGACTACGAAATTTTGCCCAATACTATTACCGGACACGGCTACAAGCCCTCGAGATCGTCTTTCATCAGTAAGAATACACCGGAGCCCCCATGCTCGAACTCCGGCCACATAAATGCAATACCCGGATAGCGCCTTTCGAGCGCAGGCCGACTGTTGCCAACTTCGCAAACGAGTATTCCATTGTCGTTCAGAAATCGCGAGGCCTGAGCGAGAATCGAGTCCACGGCATCCAGGCCTGATTCGCCGGCTGCAAGTCCCAGCGCCGGCTCATGCCGGAATTCTTCGGGCATCGCGGTAATGTCCTGCCGATCCACATACGGCGGATTGCTGACGATCAGGTCGTACCGGCGGGCATCCAGCGCGTCGAAGAAGTCTGACTGCACGAGGCGCACGCGCCCGCCGACACCATGGCGCTCGACGTTGATCGCGGCGACGTCCAACGCATCGGCCGAAATATCGACCGCGTCGACCATGGCTTCAGGAAAAGCTGCCGCGATAGCAATCGCAATGCAGCCGCTGCCGGTGCCCAGATCAACAACCGAGTGAACCGTGTCCGGCGCTATCCAGGGTTCGAATTTCGCGCGGACGAGTTCGGCAATCGGTGAGCGCGGCACGAGAACGCGCTCGTCGACATAAAATTCCAGGCCGGCGAAGAAGGCCTGATTGAGCAGATAGGCCAGCGGGATTCGTTCCGCGACGCGGCGCCCGGCTAGCCGCTCGATCGCCTCGATCTGCGCGGCGCTCACTGAAAGCTGATACACCTCCGGCGCAGCGTCATGCGGAAGACCGAGGCAGGCGAACACGAGCCAAGCCGCCTCGTCGAGCGGATTATCGGTGCCGTGACCGTAGCTCAGCCCGGCTGCGGAGAATCGATCGGCCAGCCGCCGAATCAGTTGCTCGACGCTGACGGCCTGTTGCGTTGCCTGGGACATAGTGTGAGGTCTGCCGTTTTCGCGTCGGGCAATCTATCACTATCTCAGGCGATGTGCCTGTAGAATGGCGGGTTTGACGAATGTTCAACCGCGAAAAGATGGACCCAAGAAAACTTTTTATTGCAGTCAGTGCACTCATCGCCATCCTCACCGGCGCGTGGCTGTCTTTCCAGATCTTCGTGCCGCCGCCGGTGCCGAAAACGGCGACCGTCCTGCCGAGCCCGGCCGAGCTGCCGGAATTCATGCTGTTCGACCAGGCTGGCCGGCCCTTTCAGCGTGACGATCTCGCCGGTGACTGGAATCTCGTCTTCTTCGGCTTTACGCAGTGTCCGGACATCTGTCCGTTGACGCTGCAGGTGCTGTCCAGCGCGAGACAGCAGCTGATCGCTGCGGGGCGCGCGCCGGCGCCACGGATAGTCTTCGTCAGCGTCGACCCCGAACGGGACACGCCGGAGATCATCGATCAATACCTTGGTCATTTCGACCCGGACGCCGTCGGTATCACCGGCAATGTTGACGAGCTGCGAATCCTGACTGGCGGCCTCGGGATATTTTTCCAGAAGTCCGCGCTGTCTGACGAGAATTATTCCGTCGATCACTCGGCCGTCGTGCTCCTGATCGACCCGCAGGCCCGGTTCCACGCCGTTTTCAGTGCGCCGCATGCGGTAGAGAATTTCGTCCATGACCTGCCCATCGTCATGACGATGCCATGAAGCGCACGATCACTGCCCTTACGCTCGTTATCTCCCTCGCCGCGTGCTCGATCGAGAGCGCACCGCTGGTTGCCAGCGACGTCCACATCATGAGACCGATTCCGGGCGCTTCGGCAACCGCCGGCTATTTGTCGTTAACCAATACGACGGGACAACCGATAACGATCACCCGTGTAGCAAGCCCGCAATTTGCTTCTGTCGAAATGCACGAGTCGGCCATAGAAGACGGCATCTCTCGCATGTATCCGCTGCCGCAGGTTACGGTGCTGCCCGGACAGTCCGTTGACTTTCGGCGTGGTGGCAAGCACCTGATGCTGCGTAACCCGGTCAACGAGTTCGAGAGTGTCCAGCTGCAGTTTCACGCGGGCGTCGCGCTCGTATTAACCGTCGATGCGGCGGTCGAGGACTGATGCGGCAATGATGACGCGACTCTTCGTTTACCTGCAGTATCTCCTGCCGCGCTACTGGATCACATCGGTCATCTATCGGCTGGCGAGAATCCGGCAACCCGCAATCAAGGACTTTCTGATCACCGGGTTCATGCGCCTGTATGCGATCGACACGGCGGATGTCAAACGGGAGATTCCCCAGGGGTTCGCCACGTTTAACGAATTTTTCGTGCGCGAGCTGCGCGACGGCGCGCGACCCGTCGATACCCTGCAAGATACGCTCGTATCACCGGTGGACGGCACCGTGAGCCAGGCCGGCGCGCTGCTCAGCGACAGAATACTGCAGGCCAAGGGACACGACTATTCGCTGGACGAACTGCTTGCCGCCGATCTGGATACCGCACAGGCATTTGCCGACGGTTCTTTCGCAACTATTTACCTGGCGCCCTACAACTATCATCGCGTCCATGCGCCAATCGCAGGCAAACTCGTCGCCGCGCACTATGTTCCCGGCGACCTGTTCAGCGTCAATACGGCAACCGCAGCCACTATTCCCGGCCTGTTTCGGCGCAACGAGCGGCTCATACTGCACTTCCGCGCGGCATGCGGCCCCGTCGCCGTGATCCTGGTCGGCGCACTCAATGTGGGCAGCATCACGACGCCGTGGAGCGGCGAGATCCGGCCGCGCAAGTCCGGCATTGTCGAAAATCTCGCCCTTGACGGAGCGTCCTGCGACGTTGGCAAAGGCGACCTGCTCGGTTGGTTCAACATGGGTTCGACCGTGATCGTACTGCTGCCCCGTGGCGCCTCCACCTGGCGTGACGGCCTCCGCGCCGGCGCCGGCCTGCGCATGGGCGAGACGATCGGAACGGTAGCCGGAACAGGGAAATGACGGACTGGCGCGCGTCATCACGGCCGGATGCCGCGCGCCGGCGTGCAGAATTGCTCGATCGGGCACGAAATTACCTGGCGCGGCAGTCAATACTGGCGGTCGACACTCCGGCTCTGAGCCGGTTTGCGGGCACCGATCCCAATATTGACAGCCTGGCCGTGCAGCCGGCGTCCGGCGCCGCGCGTTATCTGCACACGTCGCCCGAATTTTGCATGAAGCGTCTGCTGGCGGACGGGTATCCGGATATCTATTCGATCTGCCGCGTTTACCGCGATGGCGAGGCCGGCAGCCGGCACCAGCCCGAATTTACGCTGCTCGAATGGTACCGGCTTGGTTTCGACCTAGAGGCAATCGTAGCCGACGCCGTGGCGCTGATCGCGTGCTGCCTCGAGAAACCGGCGCTGCCAGAGCGCGTCACCACGCTCGACTACGCAACCGCGTTCCGGACGTTAGCCGGCATTGACGTGTTCCAGGCTAAGATCGAAGAGCTGGCCAGGCATGCACAAGCCGACACGGCGTTGCGCGAGTCGATTGGCGACGATCGGGACGCATGGCTGGATCTTATTTTCGACACGACCATCGCACCACAGTTCGAACCATGCAGGCTCACGGTGTTGCAACATTTCCCGGCCAGCAAGGCCGCCCTCGCGCGTCTGTGCCCGGACGACGATCGCGTCGCCGATCGGTTCGAGATCTTTTACGGGACGATGGAACTCGCCAACGGCTATGTCGAGCTGACCGACGCCGAAGAACAGCGGCAGCGATTCGCCTCCGAACTCGACCGGCGTCGAGCCGGCGGCCACCCTGTTCCACTGCCGGATCCGCTGCTACTGCAGGCACTCGAACACGGGCTTCCGGAATGCGCCGGCGTTGCCGTCGGCGTGGAGCGTCTGCAAATGACGTACGACCAGGTCGATGAAATCGCCGCGGTGGTAACGTTTGTCCATGAGCGCGAACATGGCTGATCCCGACTACAAGCTGCTCGACTCCCGGCTCAGCGCGCTCATCGAGGGCGAGACCGATGCCCTCGCGAATGCATGCAACTTTGTCGCGCTGCTCTACAGCGAACTGCCCGACGTGAACTGGCTGGGCATCTACGTGCTACGCGGCGACGAACTGGTTCTCGGCCCGTTTCAGGGCAAGCCCGCGTGCATCAGAATTCCAGTGGGCCAGGGTGTATGCGGAACCGCCGCAGCAACGCGCAAAACGCAGCGAGTCGCCGACGTGAATGAATTTCGAGGTCATATCGCGTGCGACACGGCATCGCGTTCCGAGCTTGTCGTACCTCTGTTTATCAACGACCAGGTCGTCGGGGTCCTCGACATCGACAGCCCCTCACCCGACCGCTTCAGCGCGGCGGATCAACGGGGCGTCGAGATGCTGTGCGCAAATTTCTGTGCAACAAAGCGCCGGGCGCACGATTTTATTTGACGCGCGACACGTATTCGCGGGATCGGGTATCAACCTTGATCACTTCGCCCTGATCGACGAAAAGAGGCACACGTACGACGGCCCCGGTGGACAGGGTCGCCGGCTTTACGCCGCCGCTCGCCGTATCACCCTTCACGCCCGGGTCTGTCTCCGTAATCTGCAGCTCGACAAAGTTCGGCGGTTCGACGATCAGCGGCGAATTGTTCCACAAGGTGATCTGACAAACGTCGCCGTCACTGATCCAGTCCTTGGCATCGCCGACCGCTGCGGCGTCGGCTGCGTATTGTTCGAAGGTATCGGGCATCATGAAATGCCAGAATTCACCGTCCGAGTACAGGTACTGCATATCCGTATCGACGACGTCGGCGGACTCGACACTCTCGCCCGACTTGAACGTCTTATCGACCGTCTTGCCGGTTTTCAGGTTGCGAATACGAACGCGGTTGAAGGCCTGTCCTTTGCCCGGCTTTACGAACTCGTTCTCTACGATGATGCATGGATCATTGTCGATGATGATTCGGAGTCCCGACCGGAACTCGTTGGTGCTGTAGCTGGCCATGGCGGTTTCAGGGTCCTGTTGAAGGCGATAGTAATCATACCGGAGTCTGCCTTGCGCGCCAGCCAAACCCTGAAATCCGCATCGATCTGACCAAAACAGGGGCGAAACTTGATACCCGTCACGGTTTTGACACGCAGGACAAGGGCTCATTGCTCACCGGTGCTAGACTCGCGGTTCGTTTTACAGAATCCAGACGTCAACGGACAGACGTCAGGGCCGCTGCAAGGACTGCAATTTGAACGGGCTTCACAGTATCTCGATCGCTGTTCTGACTACCAATCAGGACGATGTCGCTCTCATCAACAGTGCGCTGCGCGATGCAGGCCATGCGGCCAAATGCCATTGGGTCAGCCAGCCCTCAGAACTCGACGATACGCTCGCCTCGGAGCTCGTCGAACTGCTGATTCTAAATTGCGACCGTTACCCCGAAACGATTCACCAGGTCGTCAAGCACAAAGACCGGTTCAATCCTGAAATCCCGGTAATCGCGCTCCGCGAGGAGGCGACCGAGGAAAAAATCCAGGAAGCAATGAATCACGGCGCCTGCGATCTCGTATCGCTCGGATTGAGGGGGCGGCTGCAGTCGGTCGTCAGCCGGGAATTGCGGGCTCTGCGAGTCGAGCGTGCGCTCAATTCGACGATCCATTCCGCAACCGAGTACAAGCGACAGCTCAAGGGCTACATGGGGGAATCGGCGAGCGCGATTGCGCTGGTCCAGGAAGGCATCATCACGGACGTCAACGACGCGTGGCTCAAATTATTCCGGTGCGCCAGCAATGACGAGGTAACCGGCCTGCCGTTGATGGACAATTTTGACCCGGAAAGCCAGGCTGCGATCAAGGGCGCATTGATCGCCGCGGTCAGGGACAAGTGGCAGGCGGGCGAGGAGCTGATCGCCAAGTCGCAAATCACAAAAAGTGAATCCGGCGAAGTCAGGCTCGAGTTCCAGAAATTTGTGTTTGACGACGGGCCTTGCGTCAAAGTCAGCATCAAGCCGCCCGAACAGAAGCCCGAGGAGCCGACGAAGCTCGTTCACGACGCGCTGAAACGGGATCCCACCACGCTATTCTTCCATCGCGCACAGTTTCTCGAGCGAGTCGCCAAACGTCTGCGCAAAAAACCTCAGTCGGGCCTGCACGCCCTCGCCTATGTCCGTATCGACAATTTTGCGGATATTTGCGAAAACGTCGGCATTCTCAATTCCGAGGAAGTTCTCGCTCAGTTTGCCGAGACGATGCGCAAGCGCATGCATCCGCGCGACGTTGGTGGCCGATTTGAGGGCACTGCGATCATGGCGCTGCTCGAGCGCGGCAGCGCTCGCGACGCACAGGTCTGGGGTGCCCAGCTTTGCGCGCATATGGCCAAGACGACCTTCGAGGTGGGTGACCGGTCGACACAATTGACCTGCACCGTGGGCATCTGTGCGGCCAATGAAGTTTTCAGCACGCTCGAGGAGTTCGTTGCCGCGTCTATCGACGCCTATGAGCTGGGCAAGCAAAGCGGCGGTAACGCCGCTCTTCTGAATCAGTCCGCCGAGGAGGGAACGAAACAGCAGGAATTCGACGCAATGTGGATCAAGCACCTGAAATCGGCCCTGATGGAAGACCGTTTCCGTCTGGCGCAACTGCCGATTGCCGGCTTACGCAGTGACGGTGTCGAAATGTATGACCTGCTCGTGCGGATGCTTGATGCACACGGTAACTCGGTGCTGCCGTCAGAATTTCTGCCGGCAGCCGAGCGGAATAACATGATGAAACATGTTGATCGCTGGATGATCAAGGCAGCAATCGACTTCTGCCGCGAGTCCGAAGCCGATCGAGTCTTTGTGCGCCTGTCCAAGCAGTCGATCCTCGACGCGAACACGGGCGCCTGGATGAATCAGGAGTTCGATAGCAGCGGCTTCGACTGCTCGCGTCTCGTTATGCAGGTCCCCGAACGCGACGCCTCGAAGCACATCAAGCAGACCCAGGCCATCGTCAAGCAGCTACGCCGGATGGGAGTCGGGTTCGCTCTCGAGCACTATGGCATGGATCAAGAGCGCCTCCAGATTCTCGATATTCTCAAGCCCGACTACATCAAGATCGACGGCGAACTGATGCACACGCTGATGACGGATACGGACATGCAAAGTGGCGTGCAGAAAATCGTGAGTGCCGCGGCAGATCGAAATATCCGGACCATCGCCGAGCGTGTTGAGAACGCCAACGCGATGGCGGTGCTCTTTCAACTGGGACTCGACTACATGCAAGGTCACTACGTACACGAACCCGAAGTCATTCTGCAGGACAACGCAACCAGTGCGCACACGTCGCTAGCCGAACTGACGGCGGCTAGTGCGAACTGATTAATGTAAAACCGCGGTGAAGTGTGACGTTAGTCACAGTCCACGCTCATGAACGTTTGCTGGCGGGCTACGGGCAGGAAAATAAGATTTTTGCAGACATAATTCTGCTTACGCGGTAGCCATGCCGACTGACGAGCAGCAACGGAGTATCAGCAGTGAAGAAGTCCACAACGAGCAAGACACGGGCGAGTCGGACTGAACAAGGTTCGCGGTCCCTGATCCCGGCCCTGGTTGCCGCCAGCGGCGGCCTTGCCACATTGCCTGCAACCGCACTCGAACTTGGTGACATAGCGGTCAATTCTTCCCTTGGCCAGCCATTGCGGGCCAGCATCGCCTATGCACTGGCCCCCAACGAGACGCTTGCGGACACCTGTGTGTCGCTGCAGGGCGGCGCATCGGCAAGCGGCTTACCCCCGGTTACCCGTGCCTCGGTCAGCGTTGCCAACGGCGTGATCTCGATCGCCGGCAAGATTGCGGTTAGCGAACCACTGATGTCCATGCGCGTCAATATCCGCTGCCCATACACACCGCACCTGAGCCGGGATTACATGTTATTCATCGATCCTGCACAGCCGCTGTCAGCGCCGGTTGCAGATCCGGCGGCGGCCGCGGCCAGTGAGCCGGTGGCAGCCGCTACTCCGGCACCCGCTGTAAATCGGCGCCGCCAGGAGCCGGCTGGTGATCCGATCGCCAACGCCGTGCGCTACCGCGTTCAGCCAGGCGATACCCTGTCGCAGATCGCACAGCGAATCGAGAACCGACCGGTCGCTCTCTGGGATGCCGTCGCTGCCATCTTCAATGCAAATTCCGACGCGTTCATCGCAAATGATCCGAACCGGCTGCGCGCGGGCAGCTGGCTCATCATCCCGGACTTCGGCGCTCCGGAATCGGTGACGATCGCCGCCGGTCCGTTGTTTCCCGCTGACGAAGCGCCGGTCAGTTCGAGCAGCAGTGCGGCCTCGACGACGTACACGATGGCGTATTCCCAGCCCGCCGTTGAGGACACCGTCCCGGTCGACGACGCAGAACCATCAACCCTGCCTCAAGCCGCAGACGAATTCGAGGCCAGCATCGACGCTGCGCCGAGTATCGATACGCTGCAACCGGGTGATCTTGTCCCGGACGATGTCGTCACGGATGCCGAAAATCCCTTCGTTGTCGTAGATAACACCAGCGTAACCATTCCCGACACGCAGCTTGAAGGGCCGGAAACGGCGTCCACCTCGCCCAACGTGGCGACGGCCACGATTCGGCCGCCGGCGGCCGAATCGACGACCAGCAGCTGGCTATGGTGGCTCGTAGGCAGCGGTTTGACCATTATCGCCGGCCTGCTGTTGCTCAGTTCGCGTGTTCGCAATCGTTTCGGATCGACACCAGGCGCGGCAGTCGCAAGCCCCCGGCATCCTCCAGTCGAAATCGATACGCAAAAAGTCGAAGCGGTCTTGGAGTTCGATGAGGCGATCGTGGTGGATGAAGCGTTCGTGGATGACTCTCCAACCGATGAAAACCTCGAGCTTGACGCCAATCTCGAGCTGGGCACCGGCCTGCAGGAAGGCACGGATGTCGACTTTGCCCAGGACTTCGGTTTCGCGGCCACGACGCAGCTCGACATCGATCTTGCCGATGAAGGCCTGGGTACTTCCGAGGGCGTCGAGCCGGACGAATTCCCCGTCGTCCAGGGGGCTGATGATTCCATCCTGGTCAGCGAAGTTCCGGCCGAGGACGATGAAGGCGACGAGGAGGACGACTACGAAATGTCGGTCATCGTCAATACGATCACGTTACCGGAGCCTGAAGACATCACCGAGCGCGACCTGCAGGCGATAGCGATCGATGCTGATGAGGAATCGGAATCCGATGAGCATTACACCGTCAATCAAGAAGTGGACTTCTCGTTGCTCGAACAGGATTACGAAGACGAGTTGACCGCGACGCAGGCACTGAACCAGGAGATCGCCAAAGCAGCTGCCGAACTCAGAGCAAACATGCAAGCGGATGATACGGCCCAGGTGGAAGTGGCATCGCTGACCGATCTCGATGTTACGGCACAGCTGCCAGCCAATGACGGCGACGAGATCGAGATCGATTCCTCCATGACGGTCAACTTGTACAACGATGACGATACCGATGAAACGGGTGTCAACCCCTCTATCGCGGTCGATATGAGCGTCAACGATGAGACAGTTGAAATGCCGAGGGCTGACGACGACGATGAAACGGTCGAAATGCCAGCGAATCGGAGCTCCAAGTCCGCCTAGAGCTGGTTCTCACGGCCGGAGTGACGGCTGGCTGGCGATCGGATGCGCATCGTCAGCTCGAATCGGTCGGCACGGCGGTCAGACGCTCCACACTGCGCCATCCGCGCGGCAGCAGCCCGCCGCGCAGCGCACGTTCGCCGTAATACGGATCGCTGTCATCCCATTTAATCGTCATGACGCGGGAGCCGCTGTGTACCTGCAGATTGCCATTCTCCGGCACGATCGCAACCGCAACCAGCTTCTCTTCCCCGGCCTGGTACTTCTTGGCCGGGATATTGATGAGCTTGTTACCCTTGCCTTTCGCAAGTTCAGGCAGTTCTTCCATCTCGAACATCAGCAGACGGCCGATCGAACTGACCGCAGCCACCAGGCATTCGACGCCGCGGTCCACCGGCGCCGGCACGACGGCGCAGCCGCCCTGCGGCACGCGCAATACTGACTTGCCGGCCTTGTTGCGCGTAAGAAGGTCGCCGAGCGTGGCGATAAAGCCATAGCCAGCATCGCTCGCGAGCAGCACCTTGTCGTCGTTATCGCCGATCATCGCGCCACAGAATACGGCTCCGTCAGGCGGCTTGAAGCGGCTCGACAGGGGTTCGCCTTGGCCGCGCGCCGACGGCAGCGTATGCGCCGCGACGCTGTAGACCCGACCGGTGCTGTCGATGAACATCGCCAGCTGGTTACTGCGTCCCTGCGCCGCAGCCAGGTAGCCGTCACCTGACTTGTATGACAGGGCCAGCGAATCGATATCGTGGCCCTTGGCGGCGCGCGCAAAACCTCGCTGCGACAAAACGACGGTAATCGGCTCGCTGGATACGAGCTGAGTCTCATCGAGGGCCTGCGCTGCATCGCGTTCAACGATCGCCGTTCGCCGTTTGTCTCCGTAGGCTTCCGCATCCTCGAGAATCTCATTCTTGATCAGCGTCTTGAGACGCGCCGAGCTTTTCAACGTCTTTTCAAGCGTTTCGCGTTCTTCGTTGAGCTCATCCTGCTCGCCCCGAATCTTCATTTCCTCGAGCTTGGCGAGATTACGCAGCCTCAGGTTGAGAATCGCCTCGGCCTGAATGTCGGTGAGCTTGAAGCGCTTCATGAGCACGGGCTTGGGCTCGTCTTCCTTGCGAATGATCGCGATTACTTCGTCAATATTGAGATACGCAACGAGCAGGCCATCAAGAATATGCAGGCGATCCGTCACGATCTGGAGCCTGTGCTGCAGGCGTCGCTTGACCGTTCCTTTTCGGAACTTCAGCCACTCGGTTAGAAGATCGACGAGGTTGAATCCGCGCGGGCGGCCATCCAGATCGATGATGTTCATATTGACTCGGAACGTTCGCTCGAGTGACGTCGTCGAAAACAGGTGTGACATCAACTCTTCCTTGTCGATGCGATTCGACCTCGGGCTGATGACGAGACGCGTCGGATCCTCATGATCGGACTCGTCGCGCAGATCCTCGACCTGCGGCAATTTCTTGTTGCGCATCTGCGTGGCGATCTGCTCCAGCACCTTGCCGCCGGACACCTGGTGCGGCAGCGAGGTCACGACGATGTCACCGTTTTCTACTTTATAGGCAGCCCGCAGGCGCAACGTTCCGCTGCCGGTTGCATAGATTTCCTTGATATCGTCACGCGGCGACACGAGTTCGCCGCCTGTCGGAAAATCCGGCCCCTTTATATGCTTCATCAAGGCGGCAACGGTCGCCTTCGGGTTGTCGATAAGATGGATGAGTGCGCTGGCAACCTCGTTGAGATTGTGCGGCGGCACGTCCGTGGACAGTCCGACTGCAATACCGGTCGTGCCGTTGAGCAGCAGGTTTGGCAATCGTGCCGGCAGGACTACCGGCTCGTTCATCGTGCCGTCGAAATTCGGCACCCAGTCGACCGTGCCGTGGGCCAGCTCGACGAGCAAACTCCTCGCATACGGCGTAAGCCGGGACTCCGTATACCGCATTGCCGCAAACGACTTGGGATCATCGGTCGAACCCCAGTTGCCCTGGCCGTCGATGATCGGGTAGCGATACGAAAAATCCTGCGCCATCAGCACCATGGCTTCGTAACAGGCTGAATCACCGTGCGGATGGAACTTTCCGATCACGTCGCCGACGGTACGCGCTGATTTTTTCGGCTTCTGTCCGGCCGACAGACCCAGCTCGCTCATCGCATACACGATGCGCCGCTGAACCGGCTTGAGGCCGTCGCCGATCTGCGGCAGGGCCCGGTCCATGATCACGTACATCGAGTAGTCGAGATAGGCCTTCTCGGTATATTCGCCGAGCGGCTGCTGCTCGACGCCCTCGAGATTCAGACTATTCTGCATAATTCACACTTCGGCAAGATTGCCCTTGGTTTCGAGCCATTTACGACGATCCTTCGCGCGCTTCTTGGCCAGCAGCATATCCATCAATTGATCGGCCTTGTCCTTGCCGCTCACGGTCAATTGCACAAGTCTCCGCGTATCCCGGTTCATGGTCGTCTCACGAAGCTGCGCTGGATTCATTTCGCCCAGGCCTTTGAATCGTGTAACCGTTACCTTACCGCGCAATTTTTCGGCTTCAATGCGATCGAGAATGCCCTTGCGCTCGCTGTCATCCAACGCATAAAACACTTCCTTACCGACGTCGATGCGATACAGCGGCGGCATCGCGACATAAACATGCCCCGCCAGCACAAGCTCGCGGAAATGGCGCAGGAACAGAGCGCATAGCAACGTCGCGATATGCAGGCCATCCGAATCGGCATCGGCAAGTATGCAGATCTTGTGATACCGCAAATCATCGAGGTTCGTATCGCCCGGGTCGATGCCCAGCGCAATACTGATGTCGTGCACTTCCTGCGACGCCAGGATTTCGCTGGAATCGACTTCCCAGGTATTCAGAATCTTGCCCCGCAGCGGCATGATCGCCTGCGTATTGCGATCGCGCGCCTGCTTGGCGGACCCGCCCGCCGAATCGCCTTCGACAAGAAAAAGCTCGCAAAGCTCGGGTTCCTGCGACGTGCAGTCAGCCAATTTGCCCGGCAGCGCCGGGCCGGAAACAATCTTTTTGCGGACGACTTTTTTCGCCGCCTTCAGCCGCTTCTGGGCTTTGCCAATCGCGAGCTGCGCGATCTGGTCACCGGTTTCCGGGTGCTGGTTGAGCCACAACGAAAAACTGTCCTTTATGACTCCTGTAACGAACGCTGCCGACTCGCGCGACGATAACCGCTCCTTGGTCTGGCCGGAGAACTGCGGATCTTCGAGCTTCGCACTGAGCACAAAACTCAACCCGTCCCAAACATCTTCGGGCGCCAGCGATACGCCGCGCGGCAGTAAGCTGCGGAAATCACTGAACTCGCGCAACGCATTTGTGAGCCCTGTACGCAGTCCGTTGACATGGGTACCGCCTTGCGGCGTCGGGATCAGGTTGACATAGCTTTCGGTAACGACCTGGCCAGTGTCGGTCCGCCAGGCCAACGCCCAGTCTATCGCCTCACTGTTTCCGGAAAGGCTGCCAGCGAAAGGCTCGGCCGGCAACAGTTCGCCGCCGCCTATCGCTTCGACGAGGTACTCCTCGAGGCCACCCGCGTAGCACCACTCGATCTTCTCCTTCGGCTTTTCGACCTTCAGTCGGACCGTCAGCCCGGGACACAGCACGGCCTTTGCCCGCAGCGCGTGCTTCAGGCGCGATACCGAAATCCGGGGTGAATCAAAGTACTGCGGGTCGGGCCAGAAGCGGATCGTCGTGCCCGTATTGGCCTTGCCGACCTTCCCGACCTCCTCCAGCTTGCCGCGCTTTTTGCCGCCGGCAAAGCTCATGTTGTATTCCTTGCCGCCGCGACGAATCCACACCTCGAGATTTTTCGACAATGCGTTGACGACCGATACACCCACGCCGTGGAGTCCACCTGAAAACTGGTAGTTCTTGTGAGAGAACTTGCCGCCCGCATGCAGCCGGGTGAGGATCAGTTCAACGCCGGGAATTTTCTCTTTGGGGTGGATATCGACCGGCATGCCCCGGCCGTCATCGACAACTTCGAGCGAGCCATCCTTGTAGATCGTGACCTCGATCTTCTTGCAATGACCGGCGAGCGCCTCATCCACGCTGTTGTCGACCACTTCGTGCGCAAGGTGATTGGGCCGCGTCGTATCGGTATACATGCCCGGCCGGCGCCGTACAGGCTCCAGGCCGCTGAGGACCTCAATGTCCGCCGCGTCGTATCGTTTCGCCATCTATCCTGTGCCAGAGGTTGCCCAAGCGATGTTCGGCAGGATTCTAGCCTGATTACCGGGGTCATGCACCCGTTGAATCTTGCGTATGCTGGCGTTTAGTCGAGATCGGCCAGCAGGGAGAGACGGATGTTCTCGGCGACCGGGGAAATCTCGACCTGGTAGCTGTCATGATCAATACCCGCCGCCAGGGGCGCCCCGGCTTTCAGCGCCGCGACTTGCTCAGCACTGAGTTCAAATCGCAGGAAATGCACGGCCGACGTCTTGTTCGCATCCGAACGATCGAGGTCTTCGTCGGCGATCCCATAGACCCGGCCGAGGTCGCCGATTTGTACGTAAACATGGTCTTCGATGCCGACGAGTTGCGCCAGCATCGCGCGGCGCTCCTCGATTTCCGGAAACTCGACCATGAACGTCGCTTTCCAGTTGGAGCCATCGGGAATAAGCGGGTTATAGGCCTCCAGCTCCTCACTGATGCCTTCAGCCTCGAAAATCCGCTCAATGCGCAGCATTTCCTGCACCTGGTAGTGCATGGTCAGACGGTCTTCGAAATACAGCGCAGCGTTCGTGCCAAGCGCGAGCCTGCGATTGCGCTTGTGCATCAGCACTTCGTTTCGGAACTCGTCGCGAACATCCGAATATTTCTCGAGGCTGTAAAGGTCTTCGCGGGTCAGTTTTTGCATCGCATTCATATTCCGTAAGCTTTCCTGAGCAGGCTCATCGGATGGCCGGCATCGTAGTTATCCAGGCCCTGAGCAATCTGCTCGGCCGCCATCGGGCAATCGCTGACGAAATGATCCGCCTCAGACTTCTTCACCTTGTTGACGACGGGGCGCGCGATTTTCTTCGAGATCTCGTAAAACTCCTTTTTGACCGCGTAGGTCCCGTCGTGCCCCGAACAGCGCTCAATCGCTTCGACCGTCGTATCCTGCACGAGCTGCAGCGTATCGCGGGTCTTCAGGCCGATGTTCTGTACGCGCAGATGGCACGGCACCTGGTAGGCCACGCTGCCCAGCGACTGTGCGAAGTCCGTTTTCAGCTTGCCGTCTTTATGTCTGAGCATGAGGTACTCGAAAGGGTCAAACATCGCCGCGCGAACTTTCGCAACGTCCGGATCATCAGGAAACATCAGCGGCAGTTCCTGCTTGTACATGAGCGTACAAGACGGTATCGGGGTTACGATGTCGTAACCCTTGTCGACCCAGGCGGCGAGAATCGGGACGTTGACCTCTTTCGCCCTGGCAACAGCGTCAAGATCGCCGAGTTCAAGTTTCGCCATGCCGCAACAGACTTCTTTCTCGGCGAGCGCAACAGCTATGCCGTTGTGCTCGAATACCGCCACGAGATCGACATCCATCTCGGGTCGATTGCGGTTGCCGTAGCAGGTCGTGTACAGAACGACCTGCCCGCGCGTCGCCGGCGTCGCTTCGGCCGTCAGCGCCGGCTCACTGCGCAACCGCTGCAACTGCTTTCGCGCATTGTTCGAATGGTAACCCGGCACCGGTGCCTCGTGATGCACGCCGAACGCGCTCTCGAGCAACATTCGCCCGGCCTTGCTCCGGTTCGTGGCGTTGACGATCTGAGCGACGACGGGGATGCCCGCAAACTTGCCCACCGCATCTGTCGAGGCCAGGATCTTGTCGCGAACCGAGGCGCCCTGCTTCTTGAATCGCGACGCCTTGGCTCGCAGCATCAGGTGGGGGAAATCTACATTCCACTCATGCGGCGGCACGTAGGGGCACTTGGTCATGTAGCACATGTCGCAGAGATAGCAGTGATCGACGACATCCCAGTAGACCGTCTTCGGCACCGTGTCGAGTTCCATGCTTTCCGACTCGTCGATCGCATCAAACAAGGTCGGGAACGAATGACACAGGTTGAAGCAGCGGCGGCAGCCGTGACAGATATCGAAAACGCGCTCTAGCTCTTCGAACAGGGCCGGCTCATCGTAGAATTCGTCGGATCGCCAGTCGAGCGCGTGCCGAGTTGGCGCCTCGAGGCTGCCCTCGCGATTGTAGGTCGGATCAGACATCAGGAAATGGCCGGGCGCTGTCGCCCGGCCGACCGACTAGTCGTCGAGTGAATCCAGGGCTTTTTGAAACCGGTTGGCGTGGGATCGTTCGGCTTTCGCAAGCGTCTCGAACCAGTCCGCGATTTCGTCGAACTCCTCATCGCGCGCGGTTTTAGCCATGCCCGGGTACATGTCGGTGTACTCGTGGGTTTCCCCGGCAATTGCAGCCGCGAGATTCGCCGAGGTCGAACCGATCGGCATGCCCGTAGCCGGATCGCCGACCTCCTCGAGATACTCAAGGTGGCCGTGCGCATGGCCGGTCTCGCCTTCGGCCGTCGAACGAAATACGGCGGCGACGTCGTTGTAACCTTCCACATCGGCCTTGGCCGCGAAATAAAGATAGCGACGATTCGCTTGCGATTCGCCGGCAAACGCTTCTTTGAGATTGTCTTCGGTCTTGCTGCCTTTCAATGACATTTCAGGTCCTTTCAATTGAGAATTAGTCGTATTTAGACTCGGTCTAATCGAGCCTCAACTGTATTCCCGGCGCCTTGAATTGTCAACGTAGCGAAACAGTTGGAAACATTTCAGCACCGGCATTGACGCTCCGCCGGGTGCAGGGTAGCGTAGCGGCGCAGCCCAATCGGAATTGATGCAATGAGCGCGAAAAAATCGATCGACCTCGAGAAAGCACTGACGGACCTTGAAGAGCTCGTGGAACAACTGGAGTCCGGCGATCTGCCTCTCGAGAAGGCGATGCAGAAATTCGAAGAGGGCATCAAGCTGACGCGCGGCTGCCAGACGGCGTTGAAAGAAGCCGAACAGAAGGTCGAGATACTGCTGAAGAGCGCCGGCGGAGACGAAGAACTCGCCGAGTTTGACGTCGAAGACGACTAGCGGCGACGGCAACCGTGCTGAGCGGAGCGCGCTGGCTCAGGTATTGGCGCCGCCGTTTCCCTGCAGCCGGGTGATCAACGCGCGCAGAAAGACCTTGTTGAAGCGCAACTGGCAAGCCGAAGACACCTGCTCCATCAGCGTCGAACTGACCCGCAAGATGGTGACATCGCCGTTGGCTCTGATCGAGGCCTGCCGCTTGGCGCCCCGGACGTAGCTTGTTTCCCCGAAGCAGTCGCCGTTCGCAAGCGTGCCGATGTTGTTGCCGCTGGCCTGAACCATCACGTTGCCCGCCACGATGATGTAGAAGCGGTCATCGATCTCACCTTCCCTGACGATATCGTCCCCGTCCCTGTATTCATGCCAGTCGGACGCGCGCAGCACCTCCCAGATTTCCGAATGTGAGAACTCATGAAAGAAGGTCAGCGTCCGCAGCAGGTCGAAGTGTTCCTGGTTGTCGAGTTTGTTGTACTTCTGGCGCAGGTCCTTGTGAACGCGTGTCAGCTCAGCCGCCATCGCCGCCCCGCTCGAGATGCGTTTTTCCGGTTCCTTGAGCATGGAAGCCGCGACAACATCCTCGAGGTCGACCGGCAGATCATCCCGATAGGTATGGATCGGCGGCGGGGTTGCGAAGACGATCTGGTGCAACAGCTTGGACAGGTTGTCGGCGCGAAAGGGCCGAAAACCTGTAAGCAATTCGTACATTACGGCGCCCAGCGAGTAGAGATCCGACCTCGAGGTCAATTCCTCTGACTGCACCTGCTCTGGCGACATGTAGCTCGGGGAACCCGCGATACCCTCGATTCGGGAAACATCCGAATCACTGACGATCGCGATGCCGAAGTCGATAATGCGAACGTCGTTATCTATCGTCAGCATGATGTTGGACGGCTTGATGTCCCGGTGAATGACTCCGCGACCGTGCGCGTAATGCAGCGCTTTGGCGCACTTATAGATAATTTCGACGACGTCGTCGACGCGCAGCAGGTTATCGGGACGGCAGTACGCCGCAAGCGTTCGCGCGCCCTGAACGTGTTCGGTTACGACGTAGTATTTGCCGTCTTCTTCGCCCGCGTCATAGATCGGCATGATGTTCGGATGCTGCAGCATGCCGACCATGTGTGCCTCGTTGAAGAACATCTTGCGGGACACCTTGGCGCGATCCGCATCGGCGTCCTCCTCGATGTTATAAACCTTGATGGCCACGTCCCGGCGGTAGTAAGGATCATGAGACAGGTAGACCTCGCCTGTGCTGCCACGGCCGATCTTGTTGATAATGACGTACTTGCCGATTTTATCGGGCGCGTCGGCCGGGCGTTGAACTTCGCTTGCTGGAGTCGCCATTTTGTCTCGCACATCAGGTCATGAGCCACCTGTACAAAGCCAGCAAAAATGCGGCATACAGCGCGGCTACAAGGTCGTCCAGCATAATTCCCGCGCCGCCGCCGAGTCTGTGATCCAGGTCCCGAATCGGCCAAGGTTTGAGGATATCGAAGCCCCGAAACAGCAAAAAACCGAGAATCCATGCGGTCGCCGTGGCGGGCGCGACAAGCAGCGTGACATACATGCCGCAGATCTCGTCCCAGACGATGCCGCCATGGTCGTGGACCCCTATCCGCCGCGCGCTCTCGCCGCATATCCAGACGCCTGCCGCACAGAGAAACAGCCCGGTCCCGATCTGCGCGACAAGGCCTGCGTCGAGCAGCAGCCAGGCCAGCAGCACACCAAGTAAAGAACCCACGGTGCCCGGTGCAAAAGGCGCCAGGCCGGTCCCGAATCCGAACGCAACGAAATTGACCGGATCGGTCAGAACCTCTCGCGCTAATGCCTTTTTCGACTCACTCATCGGAAGTGACGGTAGCCGCTGTCATGGTAAGGGACAACCGCGCCATGATCACGGCAGACGAGACCCGCCTCGCGCGTGATCGTGCCGATCGCCGTGACCGCTATTCCGGCGGCCGCAGGCACGTTCTTCGCAGCGGCCGTAAAACAAAGTTCGTAGTCGTCGCCACCGGAAAGCGCGAAGCGCCGCTGCTCGTCCGGCGCAAACGCCGCCTGCAGTTCGCTCGATACGGGGACCTTCTCGAGGTCGATAACGCCGCCTACCCCACTCGCGGACAGCAATTTCTGCAGGTCCCCGATCAGCCCGTCCGATACGTCAATAACGGCCGTCGCACAGCCAACGAGCTGCTGACCGTATTCGACCCTTGCAGCCGGCCTTAGAAAGCGGGACGAAAGGTAAGAATTCGGCGTACCTGCCGCCAGCAACCCGAGTCCGGCTGCCGCATCGCCAAACGTCCCGGTCACGAAAATCGTATCGTCGACACAGGCGCCGGACCGATGTAATGCGCACCCCGCCTCGACATCACCGGTAATCTGGACGCTGACCACGAGGCAGTCGCCTGATGTCGTGTCACCGCCGACCAGCGCAACATCATGCGGCGCCGCGGCGGCTCGCATGCCCTCGGCAAACCGGCCCACCCAGCCTGCGTCCGCGTTCGGCAACGTGAGCGCGAGCGTCATCCACCGCGGCCTCGCACCCATCGCCGCAATGTCCGAGAGATTGACCGCGACGGCGCGGTAGCCGATGTCGCCGGCGTCGGTAACGTCGGGGAAGTGCGTACCACCCACGAGTGTGTCGACGACGGTGACAAGTTCGCGGCCGAGCTCAGGCTGTAACACGGCGCCGTCATCGCCGATACCGGTCACGACGCCGGAACCTTCGTCAGTGCTGACGAAGTATGTTTGTATCAGCTCGAACTCATCCACTGCCGTGCGCTTGAACCTCATGACTGCGAAGCGACTGCGCAGCGGCGTCGAGGCAAGCGTTTATGTATTTGTGCCCGTCGATCGCGCCAAAACGCTTGGCAAGGTTCACACCTTCGTTGATCACGACTCGAAACGGCACGTCGACACGGGTTTCGAGCTCAAAAATCCCGATCAGCAAAATGCCGAGTTCGACCGGGTCCAGCTGCTCGATCGGCCGGTCGATGAGTCCGCCGATAATGGAGTCGAGCGAATCCCGCGAAGCGCAGATCGAAACGAGTGCTTCGTCAAAAAACTCCTGGTCCACACGCTGGTAGGCCGCCTGGTCATGAAACTGATCGAGCAACTCGTCCACACCATGTCCGGCGATCTGCTTCTGGTACAGGGCCTGCAACAGCAGCTCACGAGCGCGCGTCCGAGCGCCTGTTGAAGCGGCATGGCTCATCTTTGTTTATCCCGGCGGCGCCGCTAATCGATGCGGCGCAGCAAGTTGACCATTTCAATGACGGCGAGCGTCGCCTCTTCGCCTTTGTTGCCCGCCTTGGTCCCGGCTCGCTCGATGGCCTGCTCGATAGTATCGACGGTAAGGACGCCGAATCCGACGGGAACCCCATGCTTTTGGCCAGCGGCAGAAATTCCGCGGATGCACTCGCCCGCGACATACTCGAAGTGTGGCGTACCGCCACGAATGACGGCACCGAGCGCGACAATGCCGTCGAACCGGCGCGTCGCTGCGAGCTTATCGACAGCAATCGGCATTTCGAACGCGCCCGGGACGCGCACGATTTCAATATCTGCGTCCGCCGCGCCGTGCTGCCGCAGGCAGCGCAGCGAAGCCTTGAGCAGCGACTCGACGATGAAATCATTGAAGCGCGAGGCAACGATGCCGAAGTGCGCATCGCGAACGACCAGGTCGCCTTCCGTTGTTTTTATTGTCTTCATTAGTGCTCGACGTACTCGGTGATTTCAAGATCAAAGCCTGAAATCGCGTACATGTGCTTGGGTGCCGATAATACACGTATTTTCGACAGCCCGAGGTCCCGCAGGATCTGTGCGCCAACGCCGTAGGTTCGCAATACAGCGTCGCCGCCGCGCCGTTCGGTCAGTTCGTCCTGGCTGGCATCAAGTCCCTCGACTGCCTCCATGAAGTCCCTCGAAGACTCGTGATGCCGCAGCAGAACGATAACGCCTACGTCTTCATTTGCAATGCGCTGCAGCGCATCGTCGATAGGCCAGCCGAGTGACGGATTCTGCACACCGACGACGTCGCCGAGCGTGTCCTGCAGATGAACTCGCACGAGTGCGTTGTCCGCGTTTTTCAAATCACCCTTGACGAGTGCGACATGCACGGCCCGATTGACATGATCGTCGTAGCAGAACAACATGAAGTCACCATGCCGTGTAGTCACCAGCTTCTCGGCAATGCGCTCTACGTTGCGCTCCTTCTCCAGCCGGTAACGAATCAGATCGGCAATCGTGCCGATGCGGATGCCGTGCTCCCGAGCAAACTTTTCGAGGTCGGGGCGCCGCGCCATGCTGCCGTCCTGATTGAGAATCTCGACAATGACCGCGGCCGGTTCGAGGCCGGCAAGCCGCGCCAGGTCGCAACCCGCTTCGGTGTGCCCGGCGCGCGTGAGTACGCCGCCCGGCTGCGCCATAACCGGAAAAATATGGCCGGGCTGACTCAGGTCCTCGGGCCTTGCGTCCGGTGCGACGGCAGCCTGAATCGTTCGGGCACGATCGTGCGCTGAAATGCCCGTCGTGATGCCCTCGGCGGCCTCGATCGAGATCGTGAAATTCGTCGCATGGCGCTGGTCCGTTTCAATCACCATCAGCGGCAGGCGAAGCTGCGCACAGCGCTCGCGTGACAGCGTCAGGCAGATCAGCCCGCGCCCGTGCGTCGCCATGTAGTTTACGTCCTCGGCGCGGACCTTGCTTGCGGCCATCAACAGATCGCCCTCGTTTTCACGATTCTCATCGTCCACCATGATCACCATTTTGCCCGCCCGGATGTCGGCAATGATGTCGCCGATGTCGCTGAACGCGGCACCGAAGGCGCTGGGGTGTGCGGTAGTTTTTTCAGACATATCCGTGTGCTCGCAAGAAATCCATGGTCAGGCCGCCGTCGCCGGCGGCCATCAGGCGCTCGACGTATCGAGCCAGCATATCGACCTCGATATTGACCACCGTGCCAGGTGAGTAACCGTCGATGATCGTAGTCTCCGCCGTATGAGGGATGATATTCAAGTCGAAGCGGTTTCCCGATACCTCGTTGATGGTAAGACTGACCCCGTCGACGCAGATCGAACCCTTTTTCGCCACGTAACGCGCATACTCCTCCGGCAATTCGATCTGCAAACGGATGGAACGGGCGTCGCTCGATCGGCTGCAGACCCGGCCGACGCAATCAACATGACCGCTGACGAGGTGACCACCGAGACGCTCGCCCAGGCTCAATGCGGGTTCGAGATTAACGGGGGCACCGACGCCGAGACCGCCGAGCGCAGTGACCTCGAGCGTCTCCGTCGACACGTCGGTCTCGAAGCCGTCTTCGCTGAGCTCCACCGCGGTCAGGCACACGCCATTGACCGCGATGCTGTCGCCAACAGCATAGGTCATGAACGGCAGGTCCGTGCACTGGACACGCAGGCGAACATCGCCCGCCGATTTACCGAGGGCCGCGATTTTACCCTTTGCCTTGACGATTCCCGTAAACATCAGTCCTGATCCGTAACTCTTGCCGTAATGCGCAAATCCCTGCCGACCCGCCGCACATCCGTGATCCGCAATGCCCGCCTATCGGCTAACCCGGTCCAGGCCGGCGTTCGAAACATGCCCCTGGTCTCGCTGCCCATGATATGCGGCGCCTGGTAGATCACAAGCTCGTCGACAAGCTGCGCTTCGAGCAACTTCCCGGCCAGCGTGGGGCCCGCTTCGACGAGCAGCTCGTTCACACCGCGAGAGGCAAGGTCCTCGAGCACCAGCGGCAGTGACACCTGGCCCTCCTCCTGGTCGCCGAGCATCACAACCTCGGCCCCAGCCGCGCTGAGAGCTTCGCCGTGATTATCGCTGCAACAATAAATCAATGTTGCGCCCGGCAAGGTCAGCATCCTGGCGGACACCGGCGTTCGCAGCTTACTGTCGAGAATGACGCGCAACGGTTGCCTGCCCCGCGTATCTGCCGACGCCTCGCGAACGGTCAGGGACGGGTCGTCAGCCAGCACAGTACCAATACCGGTCATAACTGCACCCGAGCGGGCGCGCAGATGCTGTACATCCGCCCGCGCTTCGGGGCCCGTGATCCATTGGCTCTGGCCGTCGGCCATGGCGGTGCAGCCGTCCATGCTGGCCGCGATCTTGACCCGCAACAGCGGACGGCCGCGGACGTTACGGCTGATGAAGCCTTCGAGCTGCTTCTCAACCGACTTCCGCATCAGCCCCTTGCGCACGCTTATGCCTGCATCAGCAAGCGCCCGTAACCCGCGCCCGCTGACTTTGCGAAACGGATCCTCCAGCGCAACGACGACCGCAGCGATACCGGCATCGATCAGTGCATCGACGCACGGTGGCGTCTTCCCATGGTGCACGCACGGCTCGAGCGTCACGTACGCCGTCGAGCCGCGAGCCGCGTCGCCGGCCATACGCAGCGCGTTGATTTCCGCATGGGCCTCGCCGGCGAGCTCGTGCCAGCCTTCCCCAACGATCTCACCTTGCTTGGCGAGCACGCAGCCGACCATCGGATTCGGATGCGCCGTGTACTGGCCCAGAGCCGCAAGACGTAGTGCTCGCGCCATCATCGCGCTGTCAGCTGCTGAAAATTCCGGCATTCGAATTACTTTTTCTTGCCGAGGAGCTCGGGCAACAGGGACATTTGTTCGCGACTCGCCGCCGTCTCAGAGATGCGCTGCAGGCGCCGGATCTCTTCCTCAAATTCGGTGATGTCCTGAAACCGCCGATAAACCGACGCGAAACGCACGTAAGCCACTTCATCGAGTTCATGCAGCTCTTCCATGACCAGCTCGCCAACCAGTCGCGACGGCACCTCACGCTCACCCATCGTCCTCAGTTTATGCACGAGGCGGCCGATGGCCTGTTCCAGGTCATCGCTTGCCACCGGGCGCTTCTCGAGCGCGCGAATCATGCTGTTTCGGAGCTTGGACTCGTCGAAGGGCTGGCGCGAATTGTCGTTCTTGACGAGTCTCGGCATGACGAGTTCCGCCGACTCGAACGTCGTAAAGCGCTCGTTGCAATCAAGGCACTGGCGACGCCTGCGTATCTGCCTGCCATCACCGGCCAGGCGGGAGTCGATGACCTTGGTCTCTTCGTGGCTGCAAAACGGGCAATGCATCAGGGCTCAGCGGTCACACGTACACAGGGAAGCGTTTGCACAGCTCGAGAACCTGACCGCGTACGCGCTCGATCGTCTCCTCGTTATCGATATCGTCGAGTATATCCGCTATCCAGCCGCTAAGCTCGCGCGTCTCGGCCTCGCCAAAACCGCGCGTCGTGATAGCCGGCGTGCCTAGCCGCAGCCCGCTCGTCACGAACGGCGACTGCGGGTCGTTGGGCACCGCGTTCTTGTTCGCCGTAATATTCGCCCTGCCCAGCGCAGCATCGGCATCTTTTCCAGTGATGCCACGGTCGATCAGGCTCACGAGCATCAGGTGATTCTCGGTGCCACCCGAGACGATGGGATAGCCTCTCCCGGCGAGCGTGCTCGCCATGACTTTGGCGTTTGCGCAAACCCTGGCTTGATAGTCGGCAAACGACGGCTCCATCGCCTCCTTGAACGCAATCGCTTTGGCGGCAATGACGTGCATGAGCGGCCCGCCCTGCGTACCCGGAAAAACCAGGGAGTTGAATTTTCGGGTCAACTCGTCGTTCTTGCGCGCCAGTATCATGCCTCCCCGCGGCCCGCGCAGCGTTTTGTGCGTTGTGGTCGTTACGACGTCGGCAATCGGTACCGGATTCGGGTAGTGCCCCGTGGCAACCAGGCCTGCCACGTGCGCCATGTCGACCAGCAGGAAGGCCCCAACGCTATCTGCGATGTCACGGAAGCGCTGCCAGTCGATAACTTGCGAGTAAGCCGAGAACCCGGCGACGATCATCCTGGGCCGGTGTTCGGTCGCCAGCGCCTGGATCGCGTCGTAATCCATGAGCCCGGTATCGTGGTTGATACCATATTGCACCGCATGGTAGAGCCGGCCCGAAAAGTTGACCTTGCTGCCGTGTGTCAGGTGGCCGCCATCCGCCAGACTCATGCCAAGCACCGTATCCCCGGCGTCCAGGAGCGCCATGTAGGCCGCCGCATTCGCCTGCGACCCGGAGTGCGGCTGCACGTTTGCAAAGTCGGCGCCAAACAGCTTCTTCGCGCGTTCGATCGCGAGCGTTTCGACAGTATCCACATACTCGCAACCGCCATAGTAGCGCTTACCCGGGTAGCCCTCCGCATACTTGTTGGTCAGCGTCGAACCCTGCGCCGCCATGACCCTCGGGCTCGCATAGTTCTCCGAAGCGATCAGTTCGACGTGCTCCTCCTGGCGACGATTCTCGTGCGCGATGGCATCGGCGATTTCTGGGTCAAATGACTCCAGGCTGGTCGTGGTATCGAACATCGAACGGGCACTCCGGACGGCAGGTTGACAGGGATTCAAACGCGGATTCTCGGCCGGCGATCCGGGGTCATCCCCGGCATCAGCACGCCAAAGGGAGCGATGTTACCTGTTTAGCCTGCCTCGACAAAGGACTGCACGACGCGAGTCCACGCACGCGCAAGATTTCGGCGGTTGTAGCCGCCGCCGCCGGTACCGACGACCCTGCCCTCGCAGTGTTTGTCGGCAAGGGAACAGAGCGCCGTCGCGGCATGGGCATGAGCTTCCTCGGTGTAGCGCAAGTGCGTGATCGGATCGCCTTCGAGGCTGTCGGCACCGCATTGGAACAGGATGAACTCGGGCGCCGCGCGGTCGATGTAGGCCTCGACCTGTTCCCATGCCTTGGCGAACTCGCCGTCACCCGCCCCCGGCGGCAGCGGAATATTGAGCTTGGTGCCACGGGCGCGCCCCTTCCCGGTTTCCTCCACTCCGCCAGTGCCCGGATAGAGAAACCGGCCATCCTCGTGAATGTCGGCAAAGATCAGGTCCGGGTCGTCCTCGAAGCTGTAGAACATGCCGTCACCATGATGCGCGTCGATATCGACATAGGCGATGCGCTGGACGCCGTATTGCTTGCGAAGGTATTCAGCCGCAACACCACAATCGTTGAACACGCAGAAACCGGCAGCGTGGCCCCGCCCGGCATGGTGCAGCCCGGCAATGGGAATGAACGCGCGGCGCGCCTGCCCACCCATGATTGCGTCGACCGATGCGATCGTGGTTCCCACGACGTCGGAGGCCGCATCAAATATGCCGGGCAGGGCCGGCGTATCGCCCTCGTCCAGGAAGCCGGTGCCCTCAAAAGACATTCGCGACACCTTGTCGATATAGTCGGCCGTGTGAAACAACAGCAATTCGTCTACACCTGCGCGCCGGGGCATCGCATATTCGACACCGTCGCCGAGCTCCGCGAGCTCAAGCTCCTGCTGAAACACATCGTGACGATCGAGGCCAAAGGGATGCGGATCGCCGAATCCATAGCTGGCGAGTTCGTCTCCCCGATAGACCAGGACCGGATCGGTCACCCGCGGACACTCGCGCGGCTGGTGACAGGCGCCGGTGTCGCCTGCCCGCGCCGATAAACGCGCGTCATCAGACTCGTCAGGCCGAAGCCGGCGACTGTCAACGATAGAGCCATGCCTGATTCCCGTCTCGATCCGCAGGATGCCAGTGTGCAGCATACTGCAGAACCCGCTTGCAAAGAACACGGGTTGGTTTCGATCGTAATTTTCTTTTCCGATTTGCTGTGCGAAGCTGCCAGAGAGCCGAAATCAAATTCAAACAAGTCCGGTTCCAGCCAAGGGATCCAGAGATGAAGATGATTACCGCAATCGTCAAGCCGTTCAGGCTGGACGACGTTCGCAGCGCACTGCAGGAGATAGGCGTGCAGGGCATGACCGTCGGCGAAGTCAAGGGTTTCGGGCGCCAGCGCGGGCACACCGAACTTTATCGCGGCGCCGAGTACCAGGTCGACTTCGTCCCCAAAGCCAAGATCGAAATCGCCGTTGCCGATGACCTTGTCGAGCAGACGGTGGAGGCGATCATCGCGAGCGCACGAACCGGCAAAGTCGGCGACGGCAAAATATTCATAACCGAGATCAACCAGGTCTGGCGTATTCGGACCGGCGAAACCGGCAACAGCGCGCTCTGAGCCGACCCCAAAGGAAAACCTCATGAACATCAGGACAAATTTTCTTCTGCTGGCGGTCTTGCTGCCGGGTTCAGCCCGGGCCGCCGGCGAACTCGACTCTGGCGATACGGCCTGGATGTTGACTTCGACTGCGCTCGTACTTTTCATGACGTTGCCGGGCCTTGCCCTGTTTTATTCAGGGCTCGTGCGCAATCGCAATGTCCTGTCCGTGATGATGCAGTGCTTTGCAATCGCCTGCGCCGCATCGGTCCTTTGGGTGCTCGTCGGCTATACGCTGGTTTTCGGCGACGGCTCATCCCTTGGCGGATTGACGGGTGGATTCGGAAAGGCACTGCTTGCGGGTGTCGCGGCTGACTCGGTGTCGGGCACGATTCCGGAGACGGTCTTCGTCATGTTTCAGATGACGTTCGCGATCATCACACCGGCTCTGATCGTCGGCGCATTCGCTGAGCGTGTGCGCTTCGCCCCGATGCTCGTGTTCAGTCTGGCGTGGCTGCTGCTCGTGTACGTGCCCGTGGCACATTGGGTTTGGGGCGGAGGCTGGCTGGCCGAGCGTGGCTTCATGGATTTCGCCGGCGGCGCGGTCGTCCACATCAATGCCGGTGTTGCGGCCTTGGTCGCCGCACTGCTCGTGGGCAATCGCAGCGGCTTCCCGACAACGCAGATGCCCCCCCACAACCTCCCCTGGACCGTTGCCGGCGCGTGCATGCTCTGGGTGGGCTGGTTCGGCTTCAACGCCGGCAGTGCCGTCGCGTCCGACGGTGCGGCGGGCATGGCCATGCTGGTCACGCATCTCGGCGCGGCCACCGGATCGCTTGCCTGGATGACCGCGGAATGGGTGAAGTACGGTAAGCCGAGCGTGCTCGGCATCGCCACGGGTATGGTGGCCGGGCTCGGCACGATAACGCCGGCTTCCGGATTCGTCGGGCCGGGCGGCGCAATAGTGATCGGCCTGACGGCCGGCTTCGTCTGTTTCTTCGCGACGTTGACCCTGAAACAGAAACTGCACATCGACGATTCACTCGACGTGTTCCCTGTTCATGGTGTCGGCGGCATGCTCGGAATCCTGTTGACCGCGGTATTCGTCAGCAGCAGTTATGGCGGCATGGGCTTGCCGGAAGGCGTCAGTATCGCCCAGCAGCTGGGCGTGCAGGCGCTCGGCATGGTCGCAACGATCGCATGGTGCGGCGGGATTACCTTTGTCCTTCTCAAGGCAATCAACCTCGTCATGCCGCTGCGCGTCACGCGCGACCAGGAGACCGAGGGACTCGACCTCGTTTTGCACGAGGAACGCGGTTACGAAATCTGACAGCATTTCGCAATAACGTGAAAGCGCTTGACCCTGACCACGGGTTCTGCCCGATAATGCGCGCTGCTTAAGCAATCGACTTAAAAAAATGGCGCAATACATCTACACGATGAATCGCGTGGCCAAAATGGTCCCGCCAAAGCGATTCATCATCAAGGATATTTCTCTTTCGTTCTTCCCGGGCGCAAAGATTGGTGTCCTGGGCCTCAACGGCGCGGGCAAATCGACCGTGCTGCGTATCATGGCCGGGCTCGACACAGAGTTCGAGGGCGAGGCCCGGCCGCAGCCGGGCATCAAGATCGGCTATCTGCCGCAAGAACCCGAACTCGACCCGGACAAGGACGTGCGCGGCAACGTCGAGGAAGGCGTTGCGGAAACCAAGGCCCTGCTCGATCGTTTCAATGCGATCAGCGACCGGTTCGCCGAGCCGATGGACGACGAAGAGATGAATGCGCTGCTCGAAGAACAGGGCAAGCTGCAGGATGCGATCGATTCCGCCGGCGCCTGGGAGCTCGACCGCAAGCTCGAAGTCGCGGCCGATGCGCTGCGGCTGCCACCCTGGGACGCTGACGTCACGAAACTGTCCGGCGGTGAACGTCGCCGCGTGGCCCTTTGCCGTCTGTTGCTGTCGCAGCCGGACATGCTGCTGCTGGACGAGCCGACCAATCACCTCGATGCCGAATCGGTCGCCTGGCTTGAACGCTTCCTGGACGAGTACCCGAGCACGGTCATCGCGGTTACTCACGATCGCTACTTCCTGGACAACGTTGCAGGCTGGATCCTTGAGCTCGACCGCGGTCACGGTATCCCGTGGGAAGGCAACTACTCATCGTGGCTGGAGCAAAAGGAGAAACGGCTCGCCAATGAAGAGGCCTCGGAGAAAGCCAGGCAAAGGGCCATGAAGTCGGAGCTCGAGTGGGTTCGATCCAACCCGAAAGGCCGCCAGGCCAAGTCCAAGGCGCGCCTGCGCCAGTTCGAGGAGATTTCCTCGTCAAGCTACCAGAAGCGCAACGAGACGAACGAGATCTATATTCCGCCGGGCCCGCGGCTCGGCGATGTGGTCATCGAAGTCAATGACCTCAAAAAAGGCTTCGGCGACAAGCTGCTGATCGACGGCCTGAGCTTTCAGCTGCCGCCCGGCGGTATCGTCGGCGTGATCGGCCCGAACGGCGCCGGCAAGACGACCTTGTTCCGCATGATCGCGGGCACGGAACAACCCGATTCGGGCACGATCCGGCTCGGCGACACCGTGAAAATCGCCAGCGTCGATCAGTCGAGAGACAGCCTCGACGCCAGCAAGACCGTGTGGGAGGAGATCTCGGACGGCCTCGACCTGATCAAGGTCGGCGGTTACGAGACCCCGTCGCGCCAGTATGTCGGGCGCTTCAATTTCCGCGGCTCCGAGCAGCAGAAAAAGATCGGACTGCTCTCGGGTGGCGAGCGCAACCGCGTGCACCTGGCGAAGATGCTCAAATCAGGCGGCAACCTTTTGTTGCTCGATGAGCCAACCAATGACCTGGACGTGGAAACGCTGCGCGCCCTCGAGCAGGCGCTGCTCGAGTTTCCGGGTTCCGCGGTCGTGATCTCTCACGATCGCTGGTTTCTCGACCGCATAGCCACGCATATTCTGGCCTTCGAGGGAAATTCGGAGGTGACCTGGTTCGCCGGCAACTACGCCGATTACGAGGAGGACCGGCATCGCCGCCGCGGCGCCGATGCCGACAGCCCGCATCGTATAAAATACAAGCGCCTTGATGCCTAGGAGGTAAGCCAGTGAACGTGCTTGTTGCCGCCAGCGCAATCCTCACGCTCATCGCCCTGCTGTTCCTCGGCTCGACACTGCGCCAGACGAGGCGCGGCAACCTTTTGCGAGCGAGCGGCACATTTGCCGTCGGCGCAGCCTCGGCGTCGCTGGCCACCTTCGGGCTGCTCGTCTGCGTCAGCTACCTCGGCTACGAGCGTCTGACCGAAGAGCATCTTGTCGGCATGATCGAGTTTTCGCGAAATGCCCCGGACGAGTACTCGGCACGACTCATGATCGACGGTCAACTCGACCGGCTGCTGACGCTGCGCGGCGACGAGTGGCAGCTCGATGCCCGCGTCATTACCTGGCATGCTCCGGCGACGATTCTCGGTCTCGAGCCGGTATACCAGCTCGAGCGCCTGAGCGGCCGCTACTCCTCGGTTGACAGGGAGCGCAGCGAGCAGCGCACGGTGCACGGCCTGGCCGAGGAACGCCTGCTTGACCTCTGGAGCCTTGCGCGCAATTTTCCGCGCCTGGCGCCCGGGGTGGATGCCTACTACGGCAGCGCGACCTACCTGCCGATGGCCGATGGCGCAAGATACCGGGTGACATTGAGCCGAGACGCGCTGATTGCGCGTCCCGTGAACGATCCGGCACGAAAAGCCGTCGGCAATTGGGGTCAATTGGCCGAATGATTGTGAGATTATGTCAATGGCCGGCAGCGAAACTGCCTGATTGGTGCATACTCATAGTGCGGAGCTAATCTGCAATATAATAATAACGAGCGACGATGACGATAGTCTTAGACAAGGATCAGGGACTCCTGATGGAGGACGACGAGCAAATCGGGCTCGAGTGCCCGTATTGCAACGTGTTCGCGCATCTGAGTCCTCAGGCCGTGCCGCAGGCAGCGGATCTGCTGCGCGACAGGCCCAAGCGCGTCGGGCTTGTTTATCAGTGTGACGCCTGCCAGGCACCCATTTTCCTGCGATTCGCGGTCAAGGCCTACGACGAAGACCGCGTCGAGCTGTATCGCAACTTCGTTGAACTCGAGAGACCCAAGGAACGCTTCTCGTTCTCGTACCTGCCGAAACATACGGAGATCATGTTCCGAGAGGCGCTGTCCTGCTATTCCGGGGGTAACTTCAACGCCTTCGCATCGATGTGCCGGCGTTCGGCGAGAAGCGCATTTTCCGCGCTCGGAGAGGGTGGCAAGTTAAGGGCCTTCGAGGAAGTCATGACCGCCCAGGACATCGCCGGCATCGACGATGAGAGCTTTGCGTCGGTCAAAAGCATTCTGTTCGATTCAGGCGAAGAAGAAGAGTTGCCACTGCTGAACCGTGGCCAGGCGGGCATCCTGCTCGAAGTACTCAAGGACATGTTCTACCAGTGCTTTGTGCGCCGCGGCAAACTTACGCGGGCGATCAAGGTGCGGCGTTTCTTCGTGCAGGAACGCGATAACGATCTGGCATCATCGGCGTAGCGGGCTCCTGCCGAAGCCTCGTCCGGATCGACTCCAGCGACAGGCAGCCCGATGCCCCGTAGTCAGCCAACCGCGACGCGGGCATTCCTGAACATGCGCATCCATGGCCCGTCGTCACCCCAGTCCTCGGGATGCCACGAATTCTGAATGGTGCGGGCCACTCGCTCGGGGTGCGGCATCATGATCGTGACCCGGCCGTCATCGGTGGTCAGGCCGCAAATGCCGTCATGTGAGCCGTTGGGATTGGCAGGATACTGGTCGGCCACGTTGCCGTAGTTGTCGACGTAGCGCAACGCGATCGTATACGACGCCAGGAACCGATCTGTTTCATTGTCGAATACGGCACGGCCCTCTCCGTGTGACGTCGCGATGGGCAGTCGCGACCCGGCCATGCCGCTAAGAAACAGGGACGGACTTTCCAGTATCTCGACGAGACTGAGCCTGGCCTCGAACTGCTCCGACTTGTTGCGCACGAAGTGCGGCCAGCTCGACGATCCCGGGATCAACTCGCGAAGATGCGACAGCATCTGGCAGCCATTGCATACGCCGAGCGCGAACGTGTCGCCGCGGGCAAAGAAATCTGCAAACTGATCGCGCGTGCGCGAATGATAGAGAATCGATTTGGCCCAGCCGCCGCCAGCGCCGAGCACGTCGCCAAATGAGAACCCGCCGCAGGCAATCAGCCCCTGGTAGTCGCCGAGATCGTCGCGGCCGTCAAGCAGGTCGCTCATGTGCACGTCGACGGCAGTAAACCCGGCGCGCATGAAAACCGCGGCCATCTCGTACTGGCTGTTGACGCCCTGTTCGCGCAGCACAGCGACCCGCGGGCTTGCCGTGCCGCGATACGGCCGAACGATGTCGTCATTCGCATCGAACGTGACGTTGACATTCAGACCCGGGTCCTCATCGTCGAGGACACGGCTGAATTCCTGCCTGGCCGTCACAGGATTGTCGCGCAGCGCCTGTATCCGGTAGCTGGTTTCGGACCACGCGCGCTGCATTTGCGCCCGCTCGAGCTGAAGGACAACCCGTTCGTCTGTGCGAACCGTCAGGGTTGGCACGCGCTCAACCCGGCCGATGGCAGTCGCCCGCGCTTCGGTGCGATCCAGGACCATCTGTACCTGGGTAATATTCCGCTTCGCCACCTGGACGACAGCGCCGGCCTCTTCGTTGAATAGCTTCGCCAGCAGCCCGGTCTTCGACCCCTCCATCTGAAGCGATACGCCGAGCCGGCTCGCAAACATCATCTCGGCCAGGGTCACCACGAGGCCGCCGTCGCTGCGGTCGTGATAGGCCAGCAGCATTCCCCGGTCATTGAGTTCCTGGATCGCCCTGAAGAAGTTGCTCAAGAGTTCTGGCCTGTCGATGTCGGGCGTCTCCCCGCCCGGCCGCGAGTAAGCCTGGGCAAGACAGGAACCGCCCAAACGGTTTTTGTCTTCTCCAAGATCGAATAACAGCAGGTAACTGGGCTCATCGAGCGACTTGAGTTGCGGAGTCAGGTGGGCACGCACGTCGCTGACCGGCGCGAATGCCGAGACGATCAATGAAACCGGTGCAACGACCTGATGGTCGCCCTGCTCGTCGTGCCAGCGCGTTCTCATCGACAGCGAGTCCTTGCCAACCGGAATCGCAATGCCCAGTTCCCGGCACAATTCATCACTGACGGCCTTGACCGTATCGAACAGGTTTGCGTCCTCGCCCGGATGCCCGGCCGCCGCCATCCAGTTCGCCGACAGGCGCACCTGCTGCAGCGTATCGATGCGCGCAGCCGCAATATTCGTGACCGCTTCGGCAACAGCCATCCGACCGGACGCGGGCGCATTCAGAACCGCGAGCGGCGTCCGCTCGCCCATCGCCATCGCCTCGCCGGTTATACCCCCATAGCTGGACGACGTAATCGCAACGTCGCTAACCGGTACCTGCCATGGGCCGATCAGCTGGTCGCGTACGCTGAGTCCGCCCACGGTACGGTCGCCGATATGGATCAGGAACGACTTGTCGGCCACGGCCGGGAACCGCAGCACGCGCAGCACGGCCTCCTGAAGATCGATACCCTTGATATTTAGCGGCGTTTCCGGCGGCGATTCCCGCGTTACCTCGCGCGTCATTTTCGGTGGGTTACCGAGCAGCATTGTCATCGGCATGTCCACGGCGCGATTGTTGAACTCGCTGTCGCTCACAATGAGTTCACCGCCTTCGGTCAGCGTGCCGATCACCGATACCGGACAACGCTCGCGCTCGCACAGCGACTGAAAACCCGCAATGCGCTCGTCGGCGATGATCAGGACGTAACGCTCCTGAGCCTCGTTGCACCAGATCGCCATCGGCGACATGCCTCGCTCGGCATTGGCTATATCGCGCAATTCTATGGTCGCGCCGTGCTTGCTGTGATCGACGGCCTCCGGGACAGCGTTCGAAAGGCCGCCGGCGCCAACATCGTGAATCAGCAGAATCGGGTTGTCGTCGCCCATCTGCCAACAGCGGTCGATGACTTCCTGCGCGCGCCGCTGCATTTCAGGATTTCCCCGCTGTACCGAGGCGAAATCGAGGTCTTCGCTGCTGGAACCGCTGGCGAGGCTCGACGCGGCGCCGCCGCCGAGGCCGATCAGCATGGCCGGTCCGCCGATAACGACAACCCTGGCGCCGACCGGCACATCGATCTTCTTCGCGTGTTCGGCACGCACGTTGCCGACACCGCCCGCAATCATGATCGGCTTGTGATAGCCGCGAATTTCGTTTTCGGGCAGTCCCGGGACCTGGCTCTCGAAGGTCCGAAAATAGCCCAGCAGATTAGGCCGCCCGAATTCGTTGTTGAATGCCGCTCCGCCGATCGGCCCCTCGATCATTATCTCGAGCGGCGTCGCCATGCGATCGGGATGCGGAAAGTCTTTCTCCCACGGTTGCCGGAAACCCGGAATGCGCAGGTGCGATACCGTGAATCCGGTCAGGCCTGCCTTTGGCTTCGCCCCGAGACCGGTCGCGCCCTCGTCCCTGATTTCGCCACCCGAGCCTGTTGCCGCGCCAGGAAATGGCGATATCGCGGTCGGATGGTTGTGGGTCTCGACCTTCATGAGGATGTGTATGTCCTCGTCGCTAAAGCCGTATTCGCGACTGACAGGGTCGGCCATGAGCCGCGAGCCGCGCCAGCCCGTGATGACCGCGGCATTGTCGGAATACGCCGAGATGACGCCCTCCGGACACGCCTCCGTCGTAGACCGGATCATGCCGAACAACCGCTCATCGCGGGGCTTGCCGTCGATGACCCAGTTCGCATTAAAAATCTTGTGCCGGCAGTGTTCGGAATTCGCCTGCGCGAACATCATGAGTTCGGCGTCGGTCGGATCGCGATCCAGCATCTGGTAATTTTCGACGAGGTAGTCAATCTCGTCGTCAGCGAGCGCAAGTCCAAGCTCGCTATTGGCCTCGGCCAGTGCCTGACGCCCCCCGGCGAGTACCGGCACCGTCGTTAACGCCGCCGGGCTATGCTCCTTGAACAGCGCGACCGCTTCATCGCCCGTGGCCAACAGCGTTTCGGTCATTCGATCGAACAACGCGGAACCCAGCTCCATGAGCGTCGCGTCGTCTATCTTCCCCTTTAGATGCAGCCCGTAGCAGATACCGCGCTCGATACGCGCGACAGACGCCAGATCACACGCCTGCGCGATATCCGTCGCCTTGCTTGACCACGGTGAAATCGTTCCGGGACGCGGCACGACATATAAACGCCTTGCTTTCTTACCCAGCTTGGCGGCTTTTTCACCCGATAGCAGCAAGTTGTCGAGCCGCTGCAGCTGCTCCGCGGATAGCGGCGAGTCGAGCGCAACGAAGTAGCTGAACCTCGCGTCGACCGACGTGACCCGCTCGTCACGCAGCTGCAGTTCACGCAGGAGTTTCGCGAGGCGAAAGTCCGATAGCGCGGATGGCCCGGCCAATTCCAGCATGTCGACGCGATTCTGAAGCTCGAGATCAGTGGCTGGTTTCGACAAGCGGGTCGGCCTTGATGCGATTCGGTAGATGAAGACGAGTGATAATACTAGACCCGGACGTTCCGGTGTACCGGATCTACCGAATGCGGGTCGATGCAGTAAGAATTACCCGGCGTGCCGTCGATCAGCACCCCGACCCCGCGCGTGAGCCGCGATTATTTGCTCGTGTCGCCCGGCGTGTAGATCGGCATCGGAAATTGAGTGACGTTGCCTTCGACCTTGGATATTTTGCTCGCGCCCTGCTTTTCGACCTCGTCGATTCGAACAATCGAATGCATTGGCAAAAAGGTCCGCGTTACGTGTTCGAATTCGGATTTGATCCTCTCTTCGGACGGATCGACGACCACCGTAGTCCGCTCGCCGAAAACGAGCTGCTCGACCTCGACAAAACCGAACATCTCGCCATGACCGACCACGCGTGCATAGATCTCGTAGATCTGCCCCTGGCTCACGAACACAACCCGGTAAAGTTTCTTGTCTCCCATGCGGCGTAGATTACCCAAAACCGCCGCTGTTGGCCCGGCTTTCTCGCCCGGGCCGTGGAATTTCCTATTTGGGCGCTTTTTCTCATATACGATCCTGCCGCGGTTTGCGGCGAAACCGCGATTATGTGAACTGGGTAGCAGCCCGAGGCCCTGAATCGCTGCACTATTCGTCTGTCATGGCCCTGCGTCTCGAAATTATCAGCGAACACCGCGACATCGTCGGCGACGATGCCGTGCGTGTTTTCGATGAGCAAGGCGGCACGATCGGCCGCTCGCTGCAAAACGACTGGATTCTGCCCGATCCGCTCCGTTACATTTCCGGGCGCCACGCGACAATCGATTACCGGGGCGGAATCTACTACCTGCTCGACACGAGCACCAACGGCATCTACCTCAACGGCGACCGTGAGCCCATCGGCAAGGGCGTGCCGCGGCGGCTCTTCAACGGCGATCAGCTGCGGCTGGGCGATTTCGAAATCGTCGCGTCGATCGATTCGGGCGAGAGCCTCGTCATGCCGCTGGACGAGACCGCCACGGACCAGGGACGCCACGTTCAATCTCTCGTGGAGGAAGCGCCGCAGAGAACCAGTGTCCCGCTGCTCGCCGAAAATGAACTCACGGGCGACGATGACTTTCAGTCGGCTCTGTTTGGCGGCCCTGTCGACGTCGCTGAGCTGGCCAGCGTCAGGACAGGCGAAGAGCTGCCGGAGCTGTCCCCGATTCCCGCGGCAAACCCGACACGGGCGGCAAACCCGACACCGGTGGCAAACCCGCTTGCAGAGGCCGACCTCGTCGCTACAGATTTGCTTGACGCGTTCCTGAACGGCCTGGGCATCAGCCGTGCCGATCTTGATCCGTCTGTCGATCTCGGCGAGATCATGAAGAATGCGGGTGAGGTGCTCTGCGAATTCGTCGAAGGCACCAACCGTTTGCTCGCAAGCCGCGCCAATCTGAAGAATTCGTTCCGGCTGGACCAGACAACCGTGCTGCCGCGCAACAATAATCCGCTGAAGCTCTCAGCCACAACGAAAGAATCGCTCAAGCAGTTGCTGGTCGGTCGCGAAGGCGAGTACCTGGGACCCAGGGATGCCGTGCACGAAGTGTGCCGCGATCTCTTGTTCCACCAGGACGCATTTATTGACGCGATGAGCGTGGCGTTTACGGAATTCGCCGACCGCTTCGACCCCTCTGAACTCGAAACCGCCGTAGGCTCGAACCCGTTGACCCGTTTTCTCAACGAGAAGAAGTACTGGCGAATGTACTGTGATCTTTACCCGATTCTGACCGAGAAAGGCAGTGGCCGCTTCCCGCAGATGTTCTCGGAGGAGTTCGTCAACGCCTACGAACTACAAATCGCCGAATACAAACGCCTTGGCGGCGGTCTGTACAAGGAAACCGTGGTCCTGCATCGGGACGAACTCAGCGCTGAGACGATCCAAGAATCGAGCAACGACGGATCGCTTACCGCCGACGAGTTCGCCGGAGAACCGCCTGCCGGCCGTGCCGAAGCCTGATCAGGCCAGCCGATTCTGCCGGTTATCGATCAGGTCCTCGACGACGGTGGGATCGGCAAGCGTCGACGTGTCACCCAACTCCCCGTAGTCGTCCGCTGCAACCTTGCGCAATATTCGCCGCATGATCTTGCCGGAACGAGTCTTCGGCAGCCCGGGAGCCCATTGAATCAGGTCCGGCTTCGCGATGGGTCCGATCTCCTTACGCACCCATTGCTGCAGTTCGGCGCGGAGTTCGTCGCTGGCTTCGACACCTTCCATCAGCGTGACATAGGCATAGATGCCCTGCCCCTTGATGGCATGGGGGTAACCGACCACGGCGGCCTCGGCCACATCGTGGTGCGCGACGAGCGCGCTCTCGACTTCTGCCGTTCCCATACGATGCCCGGACACGTTCAGCACGTCGTCAACCCGGCCGGTAATCCAGTAATAGCCGTCTTCATCGCGGCGGGCACCGTCACCCGTAAAGTAGGTGCCCTCGAAGGTTGAAAAATACGTATCGATGAAACGCTGGTGATCCCCGTAAACGGTGCGCATCTGGCCCGGCCAGCTGTCGGTTATCACGAGATTGCCTTCGACTGCGCCTTCGAGCAGCCGGCCGTCGCCATCGACGATAGCGGGCTGAATGCCGAACAGCGGGGTCGTCGCCGAGCCGGGCTTTAATGCCGTGGCGCCCGGCAGCGGGCTGATCAGGATACCGCCTGTCTCCGTCTGCCACCACGTATCGACAATCGGGCAGCGGCCGTCGCCGACAACGTGGAAATACCATTCCCACGCTTCCGGATTGATCGGCTCACCGACGCTGCCGAGCAGCCGCAGGCTCTGGCGCGACGTTCTTTTGACGGGCTCGTCACCTTCGCGCATGAGCGCGCGGATCGCCGTCGGTGCCGTATAGCAGATATTGACCTCGTGCTTGTCGCACACTTCCCAGAATCGTGAAGACGTCGGGTAGTTGGGCACGCCCTCGAACATCAGCGTAATAGCGCCGTTCGCAAGCGGGCCGTAGACGATGTACGTATGGCCGGTGACCCAGCCCACATCGGCCGTGCACCAGTAGACGTCACCGGGGTGGTAGTCAAATACATACTGGTGTGTCATCGCTGCGTAGACGAGGTAGCCGCCCGTCGTGTGCAGTACGCCCTTCGGCTTGCCCGTCGACCCCGATGTGTACAGGATGAACAGCGGATCCTCGGCGCCCATCTCCTCGCACGGACAGTCGGTTCCGACCCCGGCCTCGAGCTCGTGCAGCCAGGCGTCGCGGCCGTCGACCCAGTTGATGGCGTTGCCGGTGTTGCGTACGACCAGGACGTGCTCCAGCGTCGACACGTCGGGGTGCTGCGCAGCCTCATCGACATTGGCTTTCAATGGAATGCTTTTGCCGCCGCGCATGCCCTCGTCGGCCGTGATCACAATGTTCGACTCACAGTCGTGTATTCGACCTGCCAGCGCCTCCGGCGAAAAGCCGCCGAATACCACGGAATGCACGGCGCCTATGCGCGCACAGGCGAGCATCGCAACAGCTGCCTCGGGGATCATCGGCATATAAATCGTGATGCGGTCGCCTTTTTTTGCGCCCAGGCTCTTGAGCGAATTCGCGAAGCGGCAAACCCGCTCGTGCAGTTCGCGGTAGGTAATCGTCAGATCACGGCCCGGATCGTCTCCTTCCCACACGATAGCCACATCGTCACCCTTGTTTTCGAGGTGGCGATCGACGCAGTTGTAGCAGACGTTCAGGGTGCCGTCGTAGTACCAGCGGATGTGCAAATCGTCTTTTGCGAACGATACATCCTTTATTCTGCTGAACGGCTTGATCCAGTCGACGCGTCCGGCCTGCTCCGCCCAAAACGCCTCGTTGTTCGTCACCGAGTGCTTGTAAAGCTCAGCATAGCCGGCCGCATCGATCAGTGCTCGTGCTTCGGTATCGGAGGTCACGGGATAGAGATCAGTCATTGCTTGTCGCCTTCATTATTGTGATTGTAGTTTCGCTGCCAGTTGTAACAGACGCTGCGCCTGGATCAAATGCGGCCGATCGATCATTCCTCCGTCCATACCAAGCGTCCCGGCCCCGGGATTGGCGTCAAACAGCGCAACGATACGTTCGGCACGCTCCAGGTCGCGGGCCGATGGGATAAACGCCGTGTTAATGACATCGACCTGCCCCGGGTGAATCGCCAGCATGCCCGAGAACCCGTCGCGCCGAGCGTTGCGCGCATACTGTGCCAGCCCGTCAGCATCCCGGTAATCCGTATAGACCGTATCGATGGCGGCAACCTCGGCGGCGGCGGCCGCGATCAGGCACAGCGAGCGCGCGAGCTCGTACGGGGGCAACCAGTTGCCGTCCATGTCGCGATTGCGGGACGCCCCGAGTGCCGCGCTCAGATCCTCGGCGCCCCAGCACAGCCCCGCCAAACGGGGTGTGGCGCCACGGTAGCCGTCCAGTGACAGCAGGGCCTCGGGCCGTTCCGTGCAGACCGGCAGTATCCGCGTCTGGCCTTGCGTAAGATCGTATTGCTGCTCGAGCGCGTCGAGCTTGTCCGCAAGCGTTCGCGCGTCGGCGGCAGATCGTGGCTTGGGCAGCACGATGCCGGTGGGAGACGATGCCATGACGGCCTCGAGGTCGGCGTCGGCGTCATCAGTATCGATCGGATTAATTCGTACCCAGACGTTGTCCCGGCCGCGCAGGTAGTCGCGCGCCAGGGCCCGGGCCGCCGGGCGAGCCTCCGCCGCAACCGCGTCCTCGAGATCGAGAATCAGCGCATCGGCCCCGCAGTCTGCGGCTTTCTGCAGCTTGCGTTCGCTGTCCGCGGGCACAAAGAGGTAGCTGCGGCTCATCGCGGTTTCTTCAGCATCAGTGCCGATCGTTTGCACTCGCCGACGAGTTCATCGTGCTGGTTATAGGCCCGGTGGGCGAACGTTACGATGCCGTTATCGGGGCGAGACTTGCTCTCGCGCATTGCAAGAACTTCGGACTGGATGCGAATCGTGTCGCCATGAAACAAGGGCCTGGGAAACCGAACCTCGTCCCAGCCCAGGTTCGCGACCGTCGTGCCATGCGTCGTGTCGTTGACCGAAATACCGACCATAAAACCCAGCGTCAGGCAGCTGTTCACGAGCGGCCGTCCAAATTCGGTGTTTTTCATGTACTCGGCATCGAGATGCAGTGGTGCCGGGTTGTGCGTCATTGTCGAAAACAGCACGTTGTCCGATTCGGTGATGGTTCGGTGCAGGGGATGATCGAAGACCTGCCCGACCGTGAATTCTTCGTAATAGAGCCCTGCCATTGCTACTCCTCAGGTTGACCGGGTGCGGTCGACCGCGTGGGTGATCAGCCGCTTGGTGTGCCTGGCGCCATGCCAGTCACCGGTCTTGATCCAGTTACCGGGCTCGACGCCCTCGTAATGTTTAAACAATGTTCGATGTGCTGCAGCGTGATTTCCGGCGTATCGCCATAGTCATAGATGCGCCCGCGGCGCCGGTTGAACTTCGCCGGCGGCACGGCAATTATTCTCTCGTTCCTGCCCGAATTGCGTCCGTTTTGTGATGCTCGGTGCCGGTTTGTAGATGACAATAGTACACTGAGAAAGCCGGCGCACCACGCTGCCGGACTACCCGAGGTCTGCCCCGATGAGACAGTGGCTCGCGCTAACAATCTGCATGGTTGCGGTGGCCGTTGCCAAAGCCGAGGATGAACAGCCGTTCGTCACTCACGAAATCGCGACTTTCGAAGAGCCGTGGGCGCTGGCATTTCTGCCGGACGGCCGACTGCTCGTCACCGAGAGAGAAGGCCGCCTGTTCGTCGTAACGCAAGACGGTGAGAAGTCCGCGCCGGTCGGCGGCGTGCCCGAGGTGGCCTACGGGGGCCAGGGAGGGCTGGGTGATGTTGCACCGCATCCCGGCTTTGCGACGAATGCCCTGATCTATCTGAGCTACGCCGAAGCCGGCAAAGACGGTGCGCGAGGCGCCGCTGTCGCCAGGGCCAGGCTTGATCTGGCTCCGGAGGGCGGCCAGCTGTCCGGGCTCGAGGTGATCTGGCGGCAGGTGCCCAAGGTCAAAAGCCGGGGCCACTACGGACATCGGCTGCTGTTTTCCCGGGACGGTTACCTGCTGATCTCGTCGGGTGACCGCCAGAAATTCAGCCCGGCGCAGGATCTCCAAAGCAATATCGGCAAGATCGTTCGCCTGCGTGATGATGGTTCGGTGCCGACGGATAACCCATTCGCGGACAAGGGCGGAGTCGCAGCGCAGATCTGGTCAGTGGGCCACCGTAACCCGCTTGGAATTGCTTTGGATGAGGCCGGCCAGCTCTGGAACGTCGAAATGGGGCCGCGCGGCGGCGACGAGCTGAACCGGATACGGGCCGGCAGCAATTATGGCTGGCCGGTCGTCTCGAACGGCCGCCACTACAGCGGCCTCGACATACCCGACCATGACACGCATCCCGAGTTCGAGGCGCCCAAAGCCTGGTGGACGCCGGTCATCTCGCCGGGTGGTTTTACGATATACACCGCGGACCTGTTCGCCGATTGGCGCGGCGACGGCCTGATCGCGGGATTGTCGTCACGCGCCCTGATTCGCATCGAGTTCGATGGCGAGACGGCGCGTGAAGCCGAGCGCTACGACATGGGCAGGCGCATGCGCGCCGTGGCCCAGGGCCCGGCCGGCGCGATCTGGATGCTCGAAGACCGCAGCGGCGGACGATTGCTCAAGCTGGTGCCGAGCCATTAGGTCCGCTTTTGCCCGGAGAAGCCATGCAGGCGCTTCACCGTAAAGCAGGTTTCGCTCACTTTCAGCTGCATTTTCGGGGGCTCACGATTCTCGGGCATTGGCCACCTCGGTCTCGCCGGCGTTGTGAGGCTTCGGCTTTTGAGACCTTGCCGGAGACCGATTACGCGCGGCCCGCGGTCATCCTATCCCCAGCCGAGTTCGTCGAGACGTTCGTCATCCATGCCAAAGTAATGCGCGATTTCGTGTAGCAGTGTTCTTATAATCTCGTCGCGCAGCTCGTCAGGCGGCAATCCAAGCTCGAGGTGCGGCCGCCGAAATATATAGATCACGTCGGGAAGCTCGCCGGCGTAATCGACACCGCGCTCCGGCAGCGGAAGTCCTACGTATAGACCGAGCATCCCCTGTCCTTCCGGGTCGAGCATCTCGTCAGGTTCATCGACCACCAGCACGTCTATATTATCCAGCGCGCCATGAACCCAGTCCGGCAGGTCGTCCATGGCTGCCTTTATCAAGGCTTCGAATTCATTCTGATTCACTGGATTTGTAACAAAGTAAGGGTGATTGGCAGAAACCGCCGGTGTCGTTTCCTGCTACGAAACACGATCGAGTGATCGGACGACAACAGGCAGAGAGTACACCAGCACGCTTCGGCTCTCAGTCACCATCATTATTGGCAGCCTGGCACAGATCCCACGACATCGGCGTCGCTTTCTCAACGTCCCTGACAAATCTTAGACCCATGACGTCATCATAGTATCGTGGCGGCAAGCCGTACCCCGGCCTGATGCTCCTGACATTTTCCGGCGTTACGACGTCGCCCGCTTGGACGTCGGCCACCACGTAAAGCGATCGCCTGAACACCGCACTGCCTTCCTCGCTGTCTTTACGGCCGTAATCGACCTTACCAAGCGCCTCCCAGGCCGTGCGGCAATCCCGGCAGAGGTCGTGGAGTTCGGCCGGCTCCAGAGAAAAACTGTCGTCAGGCCCGCCTCCGCTTCGATCCAGCGTGAAGTGTTTCTCGATCACGCAAGCGC
>JAACFB010000042.1 GCA_009937615.1 Gammaproteobacteria bacterium
TGCCCGGCTTGTCCGACAGCATCGTGAGGCTGTTGTCGATGGCGAACGCGTCGTAGCCATTGTTCGTGTCGATATAGAGGCCCGCGAGGTTGAAAGTCCAGTACTCGCCGGCCGACCACTTGAGACGACCGCGCAAGGACGTCTCGTCGCGGCCGTTCGTGTCGTCGCGGTTCAGGTAGGTGTTCTCGCGAAAGCCGTTGCTCTCGTGGTAATGGACGCTGATGCGGCCCATGACCGTATCGTTGGCGTTGAGCCCGCCACCGACCGCGACGCCGCCGGCAAGCATGCCGTCGTCGCCCGCCTGCAACTCGGCGCGGCCGTTGAACTCCGCGGTAGGCGCTGCGCTGCGCATGTAGACCAGGCCTGCCAGCGCATTGGCGCCGTAGCGAGTGCCCTGCGGGCCACGCAGCACCTCGACATGCTGCATATCGAAGAGCGTGGCAATGCCACCGATGCCGCTAAAGTCGATGTCATCCACGAGAAAACCGACCGACGGATTCGGGGCGCCCTGGTACTGCTCGAGCTCGCCGATGCCACGCATCTGGAAGTACTTGGCACGATGCCCGTCGCCCGACCAGTTGAAGTTCGGTATCGCGCCGATCAGTTCTTCGAAATGCTGTACGGCCCTCTGCTCGATCTCGGCGGCATCGAGAACGGTGACACTGGCCGGCACGTCGGAGGCGGCGCGCTCGCGAAAGTCCGCCGTCACGACGATCTCGTCGATCGTTTCGGCCGGCCATGCCGCTGCGGAAAACAGGCAAAAGAATGCGGCGACAGGCCGCAAGAGTTTGATTTTTATCATGATTCCCTTCCTACGCCGGCATTACCCGGATCAGGTTCTAAGGGTTCCCGATTAGGATCTCAGGCCGTGGGGCCACCCCTGTTGTGGGAATTATACGGCTTTTTAGTTGAAGCAGTCCTTGATCTCGAGGCAAAGATTGTCGCCGTTCAATGGCAGATGCCCCGTCTTGTCCAGAATGCCGGACATCTGCAGATTGGCAATGTGGGCCCCATCCTCGTCCACCGTGACCCACACGACCTGGTCCACGGCGAGACCGCTTTCGGGCTGAAACACGCCGCCCGTTGTCGCCAGTCGGATGTAATCGCGCCCGCTGCGTTCCTCCAGCTGGTAAGCGTGCCGGTGCCCATGAAACACTGTGTAAGGGCGGTCGGCCAGGTATTTTTCAATCAAGTTCCAGCTGCGCATGTCGCCGTTCTTCCACGGCGCCTTGTGCATCAACAGGAACGTCCAGCGAACGTCGGCATGATCCGCGAGTGCACGCACCATGTAGTCAGACTGCAGCTGTGAAATGTAACCCGCCTCATCCTCGGGCATGCGAGCATAGGGTGTTCGGCGGAACGCATCCCAACCCTGGCGAGCCGCGACAAAGCGCGGCGACCACCCACAGGGCTAGTGTCGCGATTGTTCCTGTTCTCATCATTCACTCCTTTATTGCAGTGTGTTCTTGTAGATGACCCCATCCTTCATAATGATGCGAATGGTCTCGGGGCTATTCGGTCGCGGCTCTGCACCGAACCACTTGTCGCCGATGCCTACCACGGAAAAATCCTCGAGCGGGTTGCCGTCGACGATCAGAATGTCGGCATAAGCGCCCTCCTCGATCACACCGAGCTTGGCATCAGGATAGGGGTTCATGAAGTCGCCACTAAGCGCGACAAGTTCGCCGCCGACCGATGTCATCGTGACGAGCGATGCATGCGGCCCGAAGAAGTCGTTGTTCAGCTTCTTCTCGTAAGCAATCTGGATGTTGCAGGCGGTAACGGAACCGACGCAATCGGTCTGGAATGCGCGCTTCACCGGGCACTTCTTCATGTTGGGTACGTAGTTTGCAAACGTCGCCGAAGCCGATTTCGCCTTGGCAAGACTGGCCGGGACATTGGCAACAGCAGGAATATCAAGAAGCCCGGGGTCAAAGGCGGTGAGATTCGTTGTGATATAGGCGTCCTTCTTTTTCATGAGTTTCGCGATCTCGCAATCGAACGCGAAACCATGCTCGATGGACCGTACACCCGCATTCAGCGCCGTCATGATGGCCTCCTTCCTGTAGGAATGCGCCATCACATAGCTGCCGTACTCATTGGCAACTTGTACGGCCGCCTCGATCTCCGCCTGTGATCCGGCAAGCAACTGCCAGGGGTCGAAGGCAGAAACCACCCCACCGGACTGCATGTACTTCAATTGCGTGGCGCCCATGCGGAAGTTATTGCGGCCGAATTTCTGCACGTCGGCGACACTGTCAGCCTCCTGCGCCATGTTCAGGCGGCTGAAATTGGTCGATTCTCCGACCGGTGAGGTGAAATTTGCGAAATCCGCGTGCCCGCCCCGGGTGCCGATAAACGCGGCCGAAGGATAGAAGCGCGGCCCGACGATCATGCCCGAATCAATCGCGCGGCGCAGACCGGCGTTCGAACCACCAGCATCGCGCACGGTCGTGAAGCCCTGCATCAGGTACATCTCGGCCATCTTGGTCCCGTGGATCGCAAAATCTTCCCAGGTCGTATTACCTTCCATGGCCGGTAAGGACGGGCCCATTAGCATCAGGTGGGCGTGTGTTTCAATGAAACCCGGCAACAGAGTGCGTCCGCCACCATCGATAACCATCGCTCCTGGTGCCGAAATTGACTCCTCGCTGATTTCTTTAATCAGGTTGTCTTCGACCAGGACGTTCATGCCCATCGCGAGTTCTTCTGCATGCCCGTCAAACACGTTCACGTTAGTGAACAGGGTCTGGTTCGGCGCATCATCCTGTGCGAACGCGACAGACGGCCCACACAGCACCATTATCGAAACGATCTTCAATACGGACTTCACAACTGCTTTCATTACTTTCTCCTGCTTGCGGTATGCACAATGGCGCAACGATAATCGTCGCCTGCGGATGAAGCATAGCAATGCACGCCGATTGTTTTTTTGCAATCCGGGCAAGCGATCGCAAAATATGTGCTGAATTTGCAAAGACATGACCGCAAGGGGCCAGTATGGTCACTCCAACGGCCCTGAACCGATAGACCGGGATACAGATCGATGCGCATATTCACTAAGTTGTTAATTTCCGGGACATTCTGTATTTGCCCGCTGCTATCGGCCGCTCAAGACGCAGCACAGGACTCGAACCCCCGTTTCGGCGGCCCGGACGCCGTTGAAAGCCAGCTGGAGGAAGACCGGCTGACCTGGAACGAGCGGCGCAACCAGTGGAAGGACAAGTACGGCTTCGGTGTGAGCTTCGACTACACGTCGGTCATCCTTACGGCCAATGAGACTTTTTCTGACAGCACCGGCATGGGCGGCATAGCGCGCTTGTATGGTGCCTGGGACCTGGTTGGCGAAGGCGCCGGGGCCCTGGTCTGGAAGTTCGAGCACCGGCACGCCTATGGCGATACGTCACCGTTCGATTTCTCCCTGGGCCAAATGGGCTATGTCGGCCTGCAGGAACCACCGTTCAACGACAGCGACTTTCGCACCCAGAACCTTTACTGGCGGCAGCGGTTTGACGGGGGCCGTTCCACGCTGATCGCCGGCGTGCTCGACGTCACCGACTACGTCGACGCGTTTGCGTTAGCCAGCCCGTGGCTGCATTTCATGAACTTCGCGTTCAGCACGGGTAGCGCCGCGATTGGCCTGCCGAACGATGCGGCGGTCGGCGTCGCCTACGGCACGATGCTCAACGACAATATCTACGTGATTGGCGGTATCACGGACACCAACGGCGATCCGTCCCGGCCATTCGAAGGCTTCGACAATTTCTTCAGCGACAACGAGTATTTCAAGAGCGTCGAGATCGGCTGGACAACCTCGCAGGACAGAATCATCTTCGACAACACGCACCTGACGCTTTGGCACAAGGACCGCCAGGACGAACTCGGTGTTGCCAGCGGCTGGGGCGTGGCGTTCTCGTACTCGCGCTACCTGAACGAGAACTACATGCCGTTCATTCGCGGCGCCTATACCGACGAGGGTGGTAGCCTGCTGCAGAAATCCCTGAGCGTCGGCATGGGCCGCCAGATGGAGGCATTCTCCGGGCTGCTCGGCGTCGGCATCAACTGGGGCGAGCCCAACGAGGACACTTTTGGCCCCGGACTCAGCGACCAGTATGCCGTCGAAGCGTTTTATCGCATTCCGCTCGGCAAGCGTTTCGCCGTTACAGCGGACGTTCAATACATCAAAGACCCGGCACTAAACCCCGACGAAAGCTCGTTGTGGATGATGAACGGCCGCGTACGATTCGCGTTCTAGGCTATGGAACGCTCGACAATTGCAGTCACTGTCGCTTTGTGCCTGCTGGCTCTGGGCTCTAACAGCTTTGCCGATGACGACAGGGGCACCGGCCAGGCGGGCTACGGCGACGTGCCCGACTTTGGCGGGCCTGAGAGCGTCGCAGGGGCACTGAAAACAGCGGACGAAGAGCGCGACGCCATCAACGACTGGGCGTTCTTCGACGGCTATTTCAAGTGGAAGGGCGACATCCAGGAAGACTACGGCGTCTCGTTCGGCCTGCATTTCTACGGCCTGTACCAGCAGGCAGGTGACGCCCTGCCCGGCGAGGACGATGACGCCTTCGGCAATATCTTCCGCTTCCTCGGCAACTGGACGGTTTACGAGAAGGACAACGGCAACCTCGGCCGCATCGAATGGCGCGTCGAGAGCCGCTCCAACTGGTTCGGCCGGCAGGCGCCGGGTTCGCTCGGGGGGGCAACAGGTGTTGCCGCACTGGCTCCCGGGTTCGCCTATTCCGACAATTTCGACATGGATCTCTCGGTCATCAACTGGACGCAGGGATTCGCGAACGGCAAGGCGGGTTACGCCGTCGGTCGCCTCGCATTCGACGTCTACCTCGACGCATTCCCTTTCCAGACCTTCTCGCGCGGCTTTATCAATCGCTCTTTCATCCTGAATCCAACGCTGCCGACGACCGGCGTCGGCGCAATAGGCGGCGTTGCAAAAGGATATGTCAGCGACAATTTCTGGATCGGCGGGCAAATGCATGACGCCAATGCCGCAAGCGGAAAGTTCGACTTCGACACGGTCAAGGAAGGCGAATGGCTCAAAGCCGTCGAGGTCGGCTGGACGCCGTCCTTCGGCCAGCGCAAGACACACCTGGTACAGTTCACCTACTGGGACAAGGATGAGCGCACCGAGGCTGGCGTCTCCGATGGCAGCGGCTGGGCCGTCAGCGCCGCCTGGAAGCTCAATGACACGTATTTCCCGTTCGTCCGCTTCGGTAGCTCGGACGGCGGCGGTGGCGTCGCGGCCGAGGAGGCATTCAGCGCCGGCGTCGAGATTGCGCGGCCGCGCGGCGAGACTTGGACGATCGGCGCCGGCTGGGCGAAGCCATCCGAAGACACGTTCGGGCCGGGACTCGACGACGAGACCGTGATCGAGACGTCCTACAAATTCCAGCTCGCAAAGAACTTGTCACTGCTCGCCGACGGGCAGGTCATCTTCAACCCGGCGAACAACCCGAACAAGAGTTCGATCTGGGTTGTCGGCGTGCGGTTCATACTGACGCTGTAACGATGCCGAAAGTCTGCTACACCGACTCGCAGGGAGCTCGCCACGACGTCGAGGTCGATGCCGGTTATACCCTTATGGAAGGCGCCTTCAACCAGCAGCTGCACGGCATGGTCGCCGAATGCGGCGGCGCCGCGGCGTGCGGAACCTGCCATTGTTACGTCAGCGAGGATTGGCTATCGAGGCTGCCCCCTGTCGAGGACCTCGAGGATGCCATGCTCTGCATGGTCGAGGATCGGCGCGACAACAGTCGGCTTAGCTGCCAGATTCACATGACCGACGAGCTCGATGGTATCGAGTTGCAGATAGCCGATAACGAATAGCTAGAACTGCGGTTCGGTCTCGTCCTTCCTGACCTTGACGAACAAGTCGATGTTGTCGTCGACGCTGACCGCCAGCGGCCGCCGGGCGATCAACGCGTCCTCGCTGGTCGGGACTACGGCCTCCCAGAGCCGTGGCGGCATTGCGCTGCCTTCGGGACGGCGCCGGAGCGCGTCCCAGGCACTCGTCCTGTCACCGGCCGGCAATGCCGCCAGTTCAGCATCCGACAGGTCAATTATCGGCGCCAGCTTGTTGAACACCAGCTCCGAGAAGCGCGCCTTGAGCTCCGGCTCATCGAACCATTGCAGCGCGAGCTCCAGTCGGCCCGGCAACGCAGCTTTGAGATCGTCGCGCTCGGCGTCGTCCAGCGCCTTGAGCCAACCGTCGATGCAAAGCTGGTGGAAATACGCTTCCTCGCCAAATTTTGTGAGCAGGTTCTTTACGGGCGCGACATCGGTATCGCGCACCGCGTTCTCGACCTGCCAGATGGCGACGTCCGCCAGGTACAGCGTCAGGATGAAATCGGCCCAGCCTTGCGGTGGCGCGTCCAGCAACTCCATGTTGTGGACCTGGTCGACAGCGCGGCCGAACTCGAGCTGGTACTCGGGCAACTCGTAGTACTCCTCCATGAAGCGGAACAGCGCCCGGGTGTGGCCGAGCTTGTCCTCGGCGATGCCGGCCATCGACGTGAAATCGGTCAACTCGCGGCCGTTCAGCATGCAGACCGTGTACCAGTGCCCCAGCACCCAGTTGCTGTCCGCCACGCACAGCAGTTGCGCTTTCATCGTGTCGTCGTTCATTTCGAATCCTATGCTTCCGGGAGCCTGCGCTCCCATTTCATCCAGCCAAAGCCCTGACCGCAGTCCAGGCACTTGTATTGCATTTCGGCGACGCTCGGCCCGTACGCGCTGAGCAACTCTGTATTCTTTGAATCACACCAGGGGCACTCAATGTCCTGCGGCTGATCCGGTTGCTGCTGCGGCGCGCTCATGCCATCCCAACAACGCCGACCTGGTCGGGCTTGAGGCAGCCCGTGAATGCGCTGGCCGGCGCCACGCACAGCTCGACCCAGGGCCGTTCAGAGTACAGAGTGCGGGCGCGCGCCACGGCGAGCTCCCGGTTTGGCGCCACGATGCTGCCAATGTGCGACAGCGGCCTTTCCACCTGGTCACGACCGAAGACTTCAAACATCTGGTCATGTTCCGATGATCGTCCTAGGGACATGCTCACACTCTCCTAAATTCGATAGCCGCTCTTGGCGGCGTATTCTTTGGCCCGCTCCGACATCATTGAGCGGTCCCAACTGGCTTCCCAGTCCACTTTGACGCGCACGTTGTCGACACCTTCGACTCGTTGCACCTGCTGCTTCACGTTCTCTTTGAGCATCGTGAAGGCCGGGCAACCGAGACACGGAAAAACGAGCGAGACATCTACATCGCCGCAATCACTAACTTCGACGTTCGACAACATGCCCATCTCGGTCAACGGCACGTTGATGTGCGGATCGAGCACCTTGCCGACCGCTGCCTCGACTTTCGCGGCTTCGACTACCACAGCTTGTCGCCCCACTCTTCGCGGCGCAGGCGCTCGTAGGCGCCGGGACGCATGGGCCCACCCTTGCGCGAGTGCTGCCAGTACTCGTCGTGCGTGCATTGTTCCTGGCTCCAGGTGTAATTCTCGGCGTCGTACTTCATCGGGTATGGCATCGTGATACGCCACTTCTTCGTTTCCTCGTCGAACTCCGCCGGGAAGTCAGCACCAAGCTTGTTGAGGAAGGCGCAGGACGACTGCAACCATTTGTCGCGCATGAAGTCGTTACCCCAGCCGCGCACCTTGTACTTGAGCTGTTCCGGGCGGGTCTTGAGATTGTCGGGCTTGCCGAACCACATCACGCCAAACGGGAAGATCCAGTCGATCGACCGCTGCACCATGGCGCGTGTTTCTTCCGACTGGTTCCAGTAGAACTCGGTCCAGAAGTTGCCGTGGCGCATGTGGAAGCCTTCCTCGAAGTTCACCTTGCGCAGGGTGCGCCGGTAAGGCGCATAGCTGCAGTGCAGCTCGAGGTCCTTGGTCCAGTGCAGCCCTGCCCGGTCGAGCATCGACTGCATGACGACAAACTCGATGTAGTTGCGAATCGGCACTTCCATGATGGGCCACGTCCATATGAACTTGATGTCGTCCTTGAAGGCGCGCGAATGCACGTCGACGCCAAACTGCTCGGCGAGGATGCCCTGGTGATAGGCATGACCCACCTCGTCGAGGATCGTGGCGCAGACAGCGACCTTGGCGCCGATGTCGGGCGCGGTCGGATAGGCCGTGCACGCCCAGGTCAGCACGCTGACCTCGCTGATCGAGGCAATCTCGGCCGTCTGCCGCAGGATTTCCCGGTAGCGCGGCGACAGTTCGTCGATATCTTCAAACATCTCGCCGGCCTCGATGCGTGCCAGCATCGCGGCCTCTACCGCGTCATCCCGGGTGGTTTGTGCATCTGAGCTCATGGGTTTTCCTTTCGAATCAGTGGGTTAGCAATGACCAGTCGCTTGCCTGATTAAATACTGACTGGATAGTATGTTTATGGCATGATGCGGGTCAAGTTGGCCAGGGTAAGACTCTTGTCAATTCAGGCAATGCAGACAAATACCGTTAAGAAACAACGAGTTCCGAATTCGGAAAGGCGAAAGGCCAGCATCAAGGCCGTGCTCGATTCCGCACTCGGGTTGTTTGTCACCCAGGGCTACGACACGACCAGCATGGACGATATCGCCTCACGCGCCGGGCTCACCAAGGGAGCCGTGTATTTCTACTTCAAGGACAAGGTGACGTTGCTGCATGCGCTGCTCGAGCGGACCGAATCGCAGCTTTTTGACCCTATTTTCGATGAACTGCGTCGTTCGAAGGGCACGGCAGCGGATCGCATCATTCGCCTGACGAACTGGTTTGCGCGCATCGGCGCGGAGTCCCCGGAGTTGCCGCTGCTGCATGTGCTGGTCTCACTGCAAATGCTCAACCGCGAGAATATCGCCGCGGACAAGGTGCGGTCGGTCTATGGCCGTATGCACGACGAAATCACGGCCATTATCATGCAGGGCCAGGAGAGCGGCGAGCTCAGCGCCGACCTTCCCGCAAGTGAGCAAGCCGCTGTATTCGCCGCACTGATCGACGGCCTGCTGCTGGAGTGGCATCGTTGGGGAGACAAGGTGGATGGACGGGCGCTGGCCCGTAGTGCCCGAAACATGATCCTGAACGGACTGGTGGTAAACCCGGCATGAGCGACAAGATAGTCATCAATAACTACGACGACTTCCGGCGCCTCGAGGGACAGCAGATCGTCGACTCGGATCCGGTCGAGATCACGGCCGAGGGCATCCAGGACTTCTGCCGCGGCACGTTCAACGACGAGTGGATTCACTGGGACCGGGAAAAATGCCAGGACTCTCCGCTGGGTGACATCATCGCGCCGGGGCTGTACCTCCCTGCCCTGTTTCCTTACATGTTCTGGCAGGTCATGGAAATCAATATTCCACGCATGATCGTCAAGGGCATCGACGGCATCCGCATCTTCAAGCCCGTCACTGTCGGCTCGAAGATCAAAGGCAGGGCCACGGTGGACAAGGTGCTCGAGCGCGACAAGGGCATCGAAGTGCACTACGCGATCGCATTCGATTTTGCCGATAGCGGCGAGACGGCCGCCGTCGCCACGTTCATTAACCGGTACTGGGAATGAGCGAGCAGCACTTCGTTCACGAGCGAACGATACTGTTTGGCGAGTGCGACCCGGCCGGGATCCTGTACACGCCGCGCATCTGTGAGTACGTCGTCGAGAGCGCCCTGCTGTTCCTGACTCACATACTCGAACAGCCGTTCGAGCGTTACATTTTCAGCCAGTCGATGTCACTGCCTGCCCGGAATCTCGATGTCGACTTCCTGAAGCCCCTGACCTGGGACGACACGATCAAGCTGTATGCCAGCGTCTCCGAGGTGCGCAGGCACGCCTACACGATCCTGATCACCGCGCTCAATGAGAAAGGCGAGACGGCCTTCACGGGTCGGCTGACCCAGGTCTGCATATCGACCGAAAAGAAGTGCGTGACCTCGATTCCGTCCCGGCTGCGCGATGTGCTGGAACGATTATCTGCCTGATTTGACTGGCTAATCCGGCCAGCAAAATCGACAATGACAGCATGACCCAGCCCGATCTGCAGAAATACGGTTTCACCGAAGAGCAGCAGCAAGTCTATGACATGGTCTACCGCTACGCGCGGGACGAGCTGCACCCGCTGTGCGAGCGCATGGACCGCGAGGACTGGTTTCCCGAGGAGCAATTTCGTGGCTTGAGCGAGGTCGGTTTGCTAGGCACGTCGATACCCGAAGAGTACGGCGGCCAGGGGCTCGGTTTTCTCGAACAGTGTTTCATTGCCGAGGCGATGTCCTATTGGAACCCGACATTCGGTGCCGGCTGGCTGGGCACCGACAGCATCTGCGCCCACAACATCGTGCGCAACGCGAGTGAGGAACTGAAGAAAGAGCTGCTGCCCGGCTTCTGTGATGGCAGCGTCATCGGCGCGCTCGGTATGACCGAGCCCGGCGCCGGCTCCGACGCCCTCGGCTCGATGGCGACTACTGCTGTTCGGGACGGCGAGCACTACGTCATCAACGGCCGCAAGATGTTCATCACGATGGGGCCGGTCGCACAGGTAATCCTGCTGTACGCGAAGACTGATCCCGGAAAAGGCCCGCGTGGCGTCAGCGCGTTCGCGTTCGACACGGCGACCGAGGGATTCAAGGTCGCGCAGAAACTGCCCAAGATGGGCTGGCGTGGCATCCCGACGGCAGAACTCGTGTTCGAAGACTGCAGAGTAGCCGCGGACCGGCTCGTCGGCCCTGAAAACGGCGGCGTCGGCGTGCTCATGAGCGGCCTGAACATGGAGCGGGTCATGATGTGCTTTCACATGATCGGCGTCGCGCAGCGGGCGCTCGACATCTCTCTCGACTATGCACAGCAACGCAAGCAGTTCGGTAAACCCATCGCCGAGTTCCAGCTCGTGCAGGGCCTCCTGGCTGACATGTATACCGATATCCAGTCGATGCGCGCACTGAGCTACCAGCTCGCCAAGGAAGTCCATGATCTCGACATTGGCGGCGGCGGCCGTGGGGAGATTCACATGCGGAGTTCCGCGGCCATGCTGCATGCCGGGCGCGCACTGATGCGGATCGTGGACAATGGTGTGCAGGTGCATGGCGGCACCGGCTACATCCTCGAGAGCGAGATTAATCAGCTGTACCGCATCGGCAAACTCATGGAGATCGGCGCCGGCACCAACCAGATCCGCCAGGTCATCATCGCCGAGGAATTGCTCAAATAGGCAAGGTCACCCCGACATCGACGCACTGGGGTAACTACCTGGTCGAAACGGAAGATGGCCGACTTATTGCCATCCATCACTATGCGGCCGACAAGAACCCGACGCCGATCGGGCAATCGCTGCTTGACTCCCAGGACCCGAACTGCCGCGTGCCGCAACCGATGGTCAGAAAAAGCTACCTTGCACGACGCTGGGAGTCGGATGGCAGTCTTCGCGAGCGCGAGCCGTTCGTCCCTGTCGACTGGGACACGGCGCTCGACCTCACTGCCGACGCACTGAAGCACGCCATCGACACCGGTGGCAACGAGTCTATCTACGGCGGGTCCTACGGCTGGGCCAGCGCCGGCCGCTTTCACCACGCGCAGGGTCAGCTGAAGCGCTTCCTGAACCTGGTCGGCGGCTACGTGCATTCCCGCACGTCGTACTCCGCCGGGGCGGCCGAGATCATCGTGCCCCACATTCTCGGCATGCCGTTTTTTAGCCTGATGCGCCAGGCACCAACTGTCGAAGACATCGCCGCCAACACAAACCTTGTCGTGTGCTTCGGCGGTATCGCGATGAAGAATACCCAGGTCATGGATGGCGGACTGGGCGCGCATACGGCTGAAGATCAGCTGCGCGCGCTCGCAAAGACCGACACTCACTTCGTCAACGTGTCGCCGCTCAAAGACGACATGGCCGACTTTGTCGGCGCCGACTGGTGGCCGTGTCGGCCGAATTCCGATGTGGCGCTCATGCTCGGCCTGGCACACACGATCCACTCCGAAAATCTTCACGACGCCGCTTTCCTCGCAACGTATTGCGTGGGCTTCGAGCGCTTTGTGCCCTACCTGACGGGCGAGAGTGATGGTCAGCCGAAAGATGCCGACTGGGCGTCGGCGCTGGCCGACATTCCGGCCGAAGATATCCGTGCCCTGGCCAGGCGCATGGCGTCCGGCCGGACCTTGCTCGGCATCAGCTGGTCGCTGCAACGCGCCGAACATGGCGAACAGAGCTACTGGATGATTACGCTGCTTGCAGCAATGCTCGGCCAGTTCGGCTTGCCCGGCGGCGGCGTGGCCTATGGGTACGGTTCCGTGCACAACATCGGCTTCGCGGGCCGGCGACAGCCGAATTTCCGTATCGCCGCCATGGACCAGGGGAATCCGCCGGTCAACCGCTATATACCGGTATCGCGCATTGCGGAGATGCTCGAGAACCCGGGCGACGCATACGATTACAACGGCAAACGGCTGAACTATCCCGATATCGAAGTCATCCTCTGGGCCGGCGGCAATCCCTACCATCATCACCAGGACCTGAATCGTCTGCGCAAAGCGTGGGCCAATCCGGGCACGGTTATCGTCAGTGAGCCATGGTGGACCGCGACCGCACGGCATGCAGATATTGTATTGCCCTGTTCGACGACCCTTGAACGCAACGATTTTGCAGCGGGTTCCAACGACACGTACATAACGCCGATGCGTCAGGCGGTCGAACCATTTGCAGAAGCCCGTTCGGATTTCGAGATCTTCTCAGCGCTTGCCGAACGGTTCGACAAGTTCGACGAGTTCACCGAACGCAGAAATGAGATGCAGTGGGTCGAACACCTTTACGAGCAAACCCGGCAGCGTGCCGATGCAGCTGGCGTCCACCTGCCCGACTTCGCGGAATTCTGGCAGGGCGAACAGATCGACATGCGTGAACAACTCGATGAGCAACGTTTCGCGCTCGAGAAGTTTCGCGATGACCCCAACGAGAATCCACTTCGAACACCGAGTGGCAGAATCGAACTGTTCTCGGAGACGATCGCCTCGTTCGACTACGACGACTGCCGTGGCCACCCGATGTGGTTCGACAAACAGGAATGGCTCGGCAGCGCACAGGCGCGGAGGTTTCCACTGCACCTGGTTTCGAACCAGCCCAAGACGCGGCTCCATAGCCAGCTGGATAACGGCAAGACGAGCCAGGACGCGAAAGTTAGTGGTCGGGAGATCGTCCGCATCAATCCGGAAGATGCGGCAGCAAGGAAGATTTCGGAAGGCGACATCGTTCGGCTGTTCAACGACCGGGGCGCTTGCCTTGCGGCGGTTGCTCTTACCGAGGGCATTCGGCCGGGTGTCGTGGAGCTGCCCACCGGTGCCTGGTTCGATCCGGCTGGCGAGTCGCTCGAAATTCATGGCAACCCCAACGTGCTGACGCGCGATGCTGGCACATCGAAGCTCGCCCAGGGACCAACAGCGCACAGCTGCCTGATCGAGGTGGAGAAATACGCTGGCGAACTGCCGGACCTTACGGTGTTCCGCCAACCCGCGACGGTCTCAGCGGCGGATGTGTGACTCGGCGAGTTCTGCTACCGAGCTGCACCCGAGCAAGGCCAGTGACCGTTCAAACTCGGACCTGAGGATGTGCAGCGCTGTGGCCACGCCTTCTTCGCCAGCCGCGGCGAGACCGTACAGGTAAGGCCGTCCGATCGACACGGCATCTGCCCCAAGGGCCAGCGCCTTGACGATATGTGTCCCGCGCCGCACGCCGCCATCCACGATCAGCTCGAGCGCATTGCCGACCGCCTCGCGAATAGGCACGAGGCTGTCGATTGCCGCCGGCACGCCCTCGAGCTGCCGGCCGCCGTGATTCGAGATCATGATGCCCGTCGCGCCAACCGCGTGCGCCATTTTCGCGTCGGCCGCCGACTGCAGGCCCTTGATGACGAACGGGCCGTCCCACTGTTCCACGAGCCATGCCGCATCGTCCCAGGTCACGCTCGGATCGAACTGGCTGTTGACGTAATCGATCAGTGAAATCGCGCCCGCTTGCATCGATCGCGCGCGGTGCGCCACATTCGCAAGTTCGAAACGAGGGTGCAGCAGGAAATTCACTGCCCATTCGACATGCACGGCGAAGCTGAAAAGGCTCGCCAACGAAAACCGGGGAGGCATCGTCATGCCGTAGACCCGATCACGTTCGCGATTGCCCGCGATTGCCGTATCGACCGTCAGACACAGTGCTTGATAGCCGGCTTCCTTGCAGCGCACCACGAACTCCTTCGTTAGCGCCCGGTCGCGCAGGATATAGACCTGGAACATCTTCGGTCGGTCCGCCTCTGCGGCTATGTCTTCCAGCGTCGTTGTCGCCATCGTTGACAGCGTATACAGGGCACCGGAAGCCGCCGCCGCCCGGGCCACCGCCGGCTCGGCAGAATGATGAAAGAGACGGTTCATACCGGTGGGCGACAGGATCATCGGCCACTCGAGATCGACTCCGAGGACGCGAGTCGACGTATCGATCGAGCTGACGTCATTGAGCTGGCTGGGCAGGAGCTCATAGTCGTCAAAAGCACGCGTATTGCGACGCAGCGTCAGTTCGTCGTCGGCGCCGCCTGCAATGTAGTGATACATCGGGGCAGGCAGCTTGCGCTTTGCGAGACGGCGCAGGTCGTCGATGTTTTGGCAGTTCTTCAGGCGCACAGTTCGCTCGCCGGTCGTGTCATTCTGACGGCAACGATACCACCGCGCTCGCCGTCACCGTCTGGCTGGTACCGTTCTCTGCCCAGATTTCGAGTGTTACCTGGCACGACTCGACGTCTTTCCCGACAATCCGTCCGCTGAACGACACCGTATCGCCGACTGCATTGAACACCTTCATGCGGAGATTCGTAATTTTATTGATGACACCGCCGTAACCCATCCACTCGCGCAGCAGGCGTTCGAACATCCCGGCAATGAAAAACGTGTTCATATACGCATCCGGTGCACCGGTTGCCCGGGCAACATCGGCATCGTGATGAATCAGCGAAAAATCCCGGTTCGCGCCGGCTTCCATGACGAGCCTCTGCAACGTTATCGGAATCGATATCGGCCCGATCTCGTCGCCGATAGCAATGGAATCGATGCTGCGATGAACGTCCATGCCCATCTTCAGCCTTGCTCTCGCTCGGGGGGATTGAAGCGAAAGATGGTCAGCAGGACGACGGCCACCGTGTCGCCGTTCTGATTCGTGTACGTGTCTTCCTGAGTCATAAACGCCCCTTTGCCGACCCGCAGTTCCTTATGGGCAATGCTCGCCAGACGGCTCGTGCGCGTCATCCGGTCGCCGACGTACATCGGCTCTAAGAAATCCATGTCGATATTCGAGGCAAAGCTCAGCGTGCACGGCGCCGGCACGTCGAAGATGACCGGAATCGGTATCTGCCGCGGTTCGTCGCCCATCTGCGCGTGAGCATCGCCGGGTGACCAGTAGGCCGGCAGCCCGTAACTGAACACCATGGTGCTAGGTGCTACTACATCGCGGTGACCAGCCGCCTTTGCCGCATCGGAGTCGGTGTGAATCGCGCAGTCGAACTCCTTGGGTTCGAGCCAGCGTCGGATCGAGCCCAGCTCGACGGCGTCGACGCCGACACCCACACCAATCACCTTGCCGAGATAACTCTCAGCCTCCTCCCAGGTACCGTACTTGCCCCAGGTCGGTTCGCTCATGGTCTCTTAGGCCACCGGCCGGAAATACGGCAGCGTAATGTCATCGGTGACGGGCTTGAACACGACCTCGACCTGCTGCCCGATCTCGACTCTGTCGGGATCGCAATCAATGATGTTGGTCTGCATGCGAATCCCTTCGGGCAGATCGACCCAAGCCAGTACGATCGGCAAGTCCTCCCGGAACACCGATTCGACACCTTCATAGGTAACCGAAAACGCATAGATTTCAGCCTTGCCGCTCGCCTCGATCCAGTCGAGGTCCTTCGACCAGCACTCGGGGCACTGCCGGCGCGGGAAAAAGATCCGCGCATCGCAGTCGTTACATGTCTGCACGAGCAGCTTGTTGTTGCGCGTACCCTCCCAAAAGGCCTCGGTAAATGGCTGGATTTGCGGCAGCGGCTTCCTGTATTCGCTCATCGCGGCGCACTCCCGAAGATCGTTGTGCAGGCATTCATCACCGAGCCGCCCGACGTCGTTATCAACGCATGGTTGCAATCGGAAACCTGTCGCTCGCCCGCCTCGCCCCGCAGCTGCCTGACCGTGTCGAGGTAAAACGCCATGCTGACGCCGGACCCGGTATGGCCACGACCGGTCGCATCACCCATGCTGGTACACGGCAGGTCGCCGCCCGGCCCACATCGCCCCTCGGCCCAGATCGCCGCAGCCTCGCCAAACTCGCAGACACCGTAGCCTTCGAGCGCGCTGCACTGCGTAAACGGATAGGCGCCATAAATCTGGCGAAGGTCCATGTCATCGATCGACAAATCGGCTTCAGTCAGGGCATCCTGGCTCGACTCGCGATACGCCTTTATGAAATACGGGTCTTCGCGAAGCACCGGTGTTGCCCCGGTGAAGCGTACTCCGTGCCCCAACTCGTAAGCGGCCGGCCGGCCAAGCTCCTGCGCAATCTCGTGTGACGTCACGACCATTGCGCCGGCGCCGTCCGCAAGGAAGTTGCACTCTTTGGCGTGCAGCGGCGTGCTGATCATGCGCGACTCGAGAACGTCCTCGAGTGTGACCGGCTTGCCGTAGAAAATGGAATTCGGATCCAAAGCACCCCAGCCGCGCAACGTTACGGTTACCGACGCCATCTGTTCTGCCGTCGCCCCGGTATCGTGCATGTACCGATTGGTGATCAGTCCCATCGCACCGTTGAACGTCACGCCGTAGGGGTACTCCCATTGCGGATCCAGTGGCGCGGTTGCGAAGAAATTGATCAGATCCTCGGTCGGTATGTCGGACTGCACCGTCGTGTGCGGTATCAGAACGAACTTCGCCTGGCCGTTGTCGATAAAGTACTTGGCCAGCCGCAGGCAGTTGGTCGTCGACGTGCCGCCTGAATTCAACACGCAGATGTCCTTGCAGCCTTTGAGCCCCAGGACTTCGGGAACGCGGCCGAGCGCCATGTCGAGCGCCATCTGCGCCTGCGCCATTGGATTAACAGAGATGACCGCCTCAATATCGTCCTTATCGATGCCTGCATCGCGGATAGCGCCCATGCAGACGTCCGACAACATGTCCCAGCGCGTGCGTTCCGGGTCACGTTTCGTCGGTACCTCTGCAATACCAATAATGGCGAGACTCATAGGCTGGTTCCTAGAATGCCGGCATGCCGAGAAGGCTGCGGCCAATAATCAGTTTCTGCATTTCGGGCGTACCCTCGGTCACCGTCAGGATCGGCGCCATCCGGTACAACTCCTCGACCGGAAATTCCCGGGTAACACCATTGCCGCCGTGGATCGCCATCGCGTGGCGCGTCACCTCGCAGGCAGCTTCGGTGGCGAAGTACTTGGCCATCCCGCTCTGGAAATCGCTGCGGACGCCGCGGCCCACCTGGTCCAGCGCCTTGAACAGCATCAGGCGCGATGCCTCGACCTTGACCGCCATCTCCGCAACGCGCGCCTGGATCAGCTGGTGTGCCCCGATAGGCTTGCCGTGCTGTTCGCGCTCCTTGGCATACTCGATCGAATAGTCGAGCGCCGCCTGCGCGATACCGACGGCCATCAGACCAACAAGCGGCCGCGACCCTTCCAGTAAGGTCATCAGGCGCTTCAGACCCTCGCCCGGCGGGAACAGCATTTGCGATCGCGGTATACGCACGTTGTCGAAGAACAGTTGCGCCGTTGACTGGCGGTTCAGCGCAATCTTCGGAATGTTCTGGCTCTCGTAGCCCTGGTCGCGGTCGACCAGGTACAGGCCGATACCGGCCGCGCCGTCGTCCGACTCACGCGCGACCGTGATGTTGAAATCCGAGTAGTGACCGCCCGATATCCACTGCTTTTCCCCCGATATCAGCAGGTCGTCGCCATCCGCTTTTGCGCGACAGCGAATATCGACGATATTTGACCCGACGGCCGGCTCACTGATGCCGATCGAGCCGAACTTGTTGCCCTCGAGCAGCGGGCCCAGGTAGCGCGACTTGATGTCATCGGACGCCGCGCTCAGTAATAGCCCCGTCTCTTCCTGGATCAGTACAACGATAGCGACATCCGGCGATACCCGGGCCAGTTCCTCGAACAGCAGACCGAGCGTTACCGGATCGAGCCCCATGCCGCCGTCGCTTTCGGCGGTCAGCCCGTTACCCAGGCCGAAGTCGAGCAGCTGCTTGAGGATCTCCTGCATCCGCTCCTTCGGGATGAACGAATCGTCGTATTCAAGAAGTACGGGACGGATGACATCGTCGAGGAAGCGTCGAATCGAGTCGATCGCTATCTGCTGCTCTTCAGAGATTCGGAAGTCCATCGTCGTTAGTCCAGCGTGTCCTTGTAGATGACGCCGTCTTTCATGATCAGGCGCAGGTTGTCCGGGTCTGCCAGGACGCTGATGTCCTCGAGCGGATTGCCGTCGACGATCAGGAGGTCGGCCAGCGCATCCTCGCGGATGACGCCCAGCTTGCCCCGATACGGATTCCGCTTGCCCGACATCTCCACTAGCCCGGCCGTAATCGATGTCGTCTGGCGCAGGATCTCCTCGTTCGAGAAATATTTCTGGCGTTCCGTAAATTCGGCCGCAGTCACACTGGCCCAGAGTTCGTGCGGACCGAACGCGTCGATATTGAACGTGATGTCAACGTCGTGCTTCTTGACGAGCCGCACGTTTTCGTCGACGTTATCGATGACGATGCGGGCTTTCTCGAGCTGGAACTCGCTGAGGAAACCTGCCTGCATAACCAGCTTGTTCCAGCCGAACTGCGGGTTCATGTAAGCGCCCTTCTGCTTCAGGAGCCTCATCGACGCGTCGGTCATCTGCGAAGCATGATCGATACTAAGGACGCCGTTCTCGAGCGCCCGCCGGATCGAAGCATCGTTGTGCAGGTGCGAGCCCGCATAGGTCCCCCAGTCGGCAAGCGCCGCCGTGGCCGCGCGGATTTCTTCGGGTCGGAACTGCACGGAGTCGATCGGATCGAAGTCCGAGCCGACGCCGCCACTGCCCATCAGCTTGACCTGCGTCGCGCCGTTGCGCAGGTTTTCGCGCACCGCGGCCAGCACTTGTGCCGGCCCGTCGACGATGCGGTAATAGCCGAGTTCCTGCATCTGCGACGAACCCCCATCGAGGAACGGATGTGGATCCCTCGGCTTGCGAAAGTCGCCATGGCCCGAGGTTTGCGTAATGAAGGCGCCTGACGGAAATATCCGCGGCCCAACAACCGCCCCGGCATCGACGGCGGATTTCAGGCCGAACACCGGGCCGCCCAGGTCGCGTACCGTTGTAAACCCGTGCATGAGCGTCCGCTCGGCACGCACGGCCATCTTCGCGCCAATCTCGGCCCAGTGCAGATCCTGCAGTTCACGCGGCGCAGCAATGATCGACAGGTGGGCATGACCGTCGATCATGCCAGGCATCAGGAACTTGTCGCCGCCGTCGATTCGAATAGCATCGTCGGGCACATCCAGATCCTTGCCGACAGCGCTAATCCTGTTGCCGACAATGAGGACCGAGACGCCTTCGGCGATATCCCGTGATTCGCCGTCAAAAACATTCACGTTTTTGATCAGCAGGGTATCCGCCGCCAGGGAGGAATTTGCAAACAGGCAGACCGCAGCGACGGCGACAGGCAAAGATTGAATAGATAGCTTCATAGGATCGATTATCCCCGTTGGCCCGCGAGGGTCTTTATCAAATCATGCAAGCCGGTTGTCGGCCAGCTAGCGAAGGAAGCGGGGGTCGCGCCAGCGTATGCAGTCCGGCTTGATGTCGTCGATCGATTGCAACCCCATCAACATCATGTTGCGCTCGAGCTCGCTCCTGAGAATCTCGATCACCCGCTGGACGCCCGCTTCGCCTCCCGCGCCCAGGCCGTAAAGGTAGGCTTTGCCGATCAGGACACCTTTTGCGCCAAGCGCGAGCGCTTTGATGATATCGGTGCCGCGCCGGAATCCGCTGTCGACGAGCACTTCCAGGCGATCGCCGACAGCATCGACAATCTCTGGCAATACCTCGAGCGGCGTTGGCGCATGATCCAGCTGCCGGCCGCCGTGGTTCGATATGACAATGCCCGTTGCACCGATGCTTGCTGCGATCTTCGCGTCTTCGACACTGGTTATGCCTTTAATGACGAACTGACCGCCCCAGTCATTGCACAGCGCCTCGGCATCGTCCCAGGTGAAGCTGCGGTCCAACTGGGACGCAAACCACTCGGCGGCCGTGTTGAAATCACCCTTGCTGGATTCGTCCACATAGCCCTCCACGTTCGGGAAACGCCACCCGGGATGGGCCAGGTAATCCAGCGTCCATGCCGGAGCGTTGAGCAGATGCCAGATCGTCTTTGGCGTGATTTTTGGCGGGATCGAAAGCTGGTTGCGTATATCTCGCTCCCTGTTACCGGCCGTCGTGCAATCAACGGTCAGAAACATTGCGTCATAACCGCACGCCTTGCATCGCGACACGTAATCACTGGTGACAGACCGGTCTTTGAAAACATAGACCTGGAAAAACCGCGGCGCCCTGCCGACCAAAGCAACCTCTTCAAGCGAATACATCGCTGACGACGTGGTGCCATAAATGACATTGGACTCGGCGGCGGCTCGGGCAACAGCCATTTCGCCTTCGGAATGATAGAAGCGGCTCGCTCCCGTGGACGACAACACGAAAGGTACGGACGTCGGCATTCCGAGGATCGTGGTGGACGTATCGACTGTGTCGACATCGACGAGCACTCGCTGGATCAGGGAAAGCGCCGCGAAAGCCTGCGAGTTATACCGCCGCGTAAACTCGTCGTCGGCGCCGCCGTCGAGGTAATCGAATATGAACCGCGGTAGCCGCCGCTCCGCCAGCCGCCGAAGGTCCTCGACGTTGATCGCGTGAGCAAGGGGTCGTGGGGCTGCAGGTCGATTATTTGCCGACATAGGTCACTCTATTCGATGATTCGGTTAGCGGTACCGAGGAACAGGAACACGAGGGCACCGACCGCGCCGATTCCAGCGGCCAGCGAGAAGGCGGCGACATACCCGCCCGTAACATCCACAAGCCAACCGGTTACGGCAACGCCAATAATCCCCGGAATTGTGCCAGCCGTATTCACTATCCCCCAAAGTACGTCGGAGTGATCCGGCGCCACGTCGATGACTGCGGCCGCGAAACCCGAGTAGCAGAATGACAGCAACCCGAGGGAGCCGATCGTCAGGCCAAGCGCATAGGCGAACGTCTCTGCACTGCCGGCCAGCAGTACGCAGATGGACGCACCACCGAGTCCGACGGTCTGCATCAGCTTGCGCACGACAGTGCGGTCCCAGCCCTTGCTTAACAGGCCGTCCGCCAGGTAGCCACCAATGACCATACCGAACGACATGGCCAGCCAGGGCGCCGCCGCATACAGGCCCGAACTGATGATAGACAGTCCTTGCGTGTCGTAGAAATAACTGGGTAACCACGCGAGGAAGACATACAGGCTCCAGTTGACTGCAAAACCGCTGATGATCAGCGCCCAGATTGGCACGCTGGATAACAACTGGCGCCACGGTATGGGAGTCTTCTCCTTCGGGGCATGGGTCTTTGGCGCGAGTAACTCTCGTTCCTCCGGCGAAATCCGCGGGTGCTGCGCAGGCGTGTCAAAAGCCAGGAAGTACCAGGCAATCGTCCAGACGAAGCCAATCGCCCCGAAACTGTAGAACGCCATTTGCCAGCCGTACTCGGCGACGATCCAGCCCGTTGTCAGCAGCGCGATCAGCGCCCCGATAGTCGCCCCCGAGGATACGAATGACACGGCTCGCGCGCGTTCCCCTGGCGTAACCCACTTGGCCATCAAATTGAAAATCGCCGGCGATGCGACGGCTTCGCCCGCACCCAGCAGTATGCGCGCCGCGATCAGCACTGCTCCGGAAATGGCCGCAGCATACGGTGTGAGTATTGTGAAAAACGACCAGAGCACAACCGCCGTGCCGAGAACGATTTTGCCGCCGAATCGATTGGCCAGGACTCCGCCAACCACCATGAACAGGATGTAACCGACGAAGAACGACGACAGCACGATGCCTTTTGTCGTATCGGTCCAACCCAGGCTGCGCTGCATCTCGATCGCCGCAATCGATATGTTGACACGGTCCGTATAAGCAATCACGAGCCCCAGAAAGCAAAGGGCAATCACCGTGAATCGCTTCGGCCAGATCTGATTCATAAGTTTCTGCCTCTCAGGTTCCGCTAGCTTGGCGGATGGAACTCGGCGCTAGCCTATCACTATCCAGTTCGATCGCGTGTCTCAAGGCGACGCCAAAAGCTGCGTCGGCATGAGCAGGTGCCTCATTTGACAATGGACGCAGCGGCTGCAGCGGACGCCTCCTTAATGAGACAGTGCCAGTGCCGGAAATGATAATGCCAATAGATGGGCCGATTCCGATAATGTCATCTCATTACAGGGGGGGTGCGATTTCTTGCGTGCCGCGAACGTAGCTGCCGATTCAATCCAAGGGAATCCAATGAACAACTTTTTCCGATACACACAAGTCGCGTTGGGCGTTTGTCTCTTACCCGGACTCGTCATGGCGCAGGAACAGGCGCTCGACGAAATCACGGTTACTGCGACCAAGCGCGAGGAAAGCGCCCTCGATATACCTATTTCGCTATCAGCGATATCGGGCCAACGACTCGACGAGTACAACATAACAGACCTGAATGACCTGGGCTCCGTCGTACCGAACTTCAGCACCGGTTACCAGATATCCACGACAAACGTAACCATCCGCGGCCTCGGCTCGGGCAACGAACGCAGCTTCGAGCAAGCCGTTACGATGTTTATCGATGGTCAGTACATGCCCCGCAGCCGGCAGTACGCCGCCTCATTCACCGATGTTGAGCGCATCGAGGTCCTGCGCGGGCCGCAGTCCGTCCTCCAGGGCCTGAACGCGACCGCAGGCGCCGTCAGCCTGATTACAAGACGAAACAACCCTGGCGACGCCTTCGAGGCCGACCTGAGTGCGGACTACGAGACCGAGTTTGGCGGAACCGGCCTGTCGCTGGGCGTTGGCGGTTCCGTATCCGACTCGGTCGGCCTGCGCCTTGCGCTGCGCTACGAGGACCGGGACGGGTATTTCGAAAACACGTTTACGGGCCAGGATGAGGAAGACAGCGAGTCCCTGGTCGGACGGCTGACCGCCGTGATCGCGACGTCAGATGCATCATCGCTGACGCTCAAGTACGAACGTTCCGACAACACGCTCAACGGCAATTTCGGCGAAGCCTACGGCCTTTTCGCCAGTGCCCTTGAACCCGACGACGGGGAGCTCAACTGGAAGCGCAGCGCCGATGCGGCCCTGATCGACCCGTGGGACGTAAACTTTCGCTCATCTCCGGGCTGGGATGTGGTCAGCGACAATTACCTGGCGACCTACGAGCACGAATTCTCCGGCAGCACGCTGACCGCTGTCGCCGGCTACTCGACATTTGAAATGGACATGGCGCTCGACTTCGATGAGGTCGCTCTCTCTATTCTGGACGGTTCGTTGCGCGAAGAGTATGACCAGACGTCTCTCGAGGTTCGACTAGCTTCGACCGGAGACCGGACGTTCGATTACATCTTCGGCGTGTACTACCACGACGCCGAAAACTTCCAGGAGCAGCCCAGCCAGTTCGGCTCGGACGCCCTCGGCGGCACACCGATCCTGCTCGATGCGTCGAGCCTGAATACGCTCGATTCTGAGCTTTGGTCGGTCTTCGGCCAGTTCGACTGGAACATCGGCGACAACCTCAGTCTGTACGTCGGGGCGCGTTTCTCGAGTGAGGACAAGGACCTCGTTCGTGCCGACGAGTGCCAGGTCGTCACGCTCGACGATACACTCGGGTTGCCGCCGGGCACGTCGCTGGACCCCGCCGCCTTAAGCCTGGACATCCTCTGCACGGGTACGAATCTGCCCGCCGGTGGCGTTACGCCAGGTCGGTCGTCGGAGAATTTCATGCCTGAAGCCGGGCTGCAGTTCAGCCTGTCGGACAACTCCATGCTGTACGGAAAAGTCACCGGCAGCGCCAAGTCCGGCGGCTTTGCTTTTGCGGGCAATGTTCGGCTCCAGGATATCGAGTACGACGACGAGAGCGTCGTATCCGTCGAAGCGGGATGGAAGAGCCGTTTTGCCGACGGCACGGCAGAACTCAACATCGCCGTGTTCCGAAGCGAGTTCGACGACCTGCAGGTCAATTCTTTCGTCTTCGAAGACGTCGGCGGGGTCCAGACGACGGTCCCTGTCGTCCGCAATGCTGCCAAGGCGATATCGCAGGGCGTCGAGCTCGACGGGCGCTGGGCTGCTGCGGACTGGCTGACCATTGGCGCCGCTGTCGCTTTTCTCGATGCAGAGTTCGACGAGTTTTCTGAAGCGCCCTGTAACACGACAAACAATCCCGGAACCGGGGTCTGCGATCTCACAGGGTCGCCCCTTCCCTTTGCCGCGGACACCTCGGGCAACGTCTACGCGGACCTCGACATCCCTGTCGGCTCGGCGCTCCGGATCGTCGGCGGCGTCGATGTCGGGTTCAGCGACGCCTTCTTCACCGAGGGCACGCTCGAACCGGACGCCGAACAGAGTTCCTGGACCCGTGTGTCCGCTCGCCTCGGTATCGCAGGAGCCGACAACCGCTGGAGCATCATGGCCATCGGCCGCAACCTGACGGATGAAACGGTCCTGACAGGCACGCAGCCACTCGGGCAGTGGCTGGGGGGCTATATCGATCCGCCACGCACGCTGTCGATCCAGGGAACCTTGCGTTTCGGCGACTAGATTCCGCAAAAGCAGATCAGGACGAGGGGCTGGCCTTGCCAGCCCCTTTTCCGTTACGGCAGAGGCGGAATAAATTCCTGCTCGATATAACAAGACGAATCCGCGATGCTGGCCGATACTGTGAGCATCACTGAGGAGAGCCCCATGGCCGGGAAGATTGAAGATCGCATCAGGGAACTGGGCCTTGAGTTGCCATCGCCGCTGCAGATCCCACCGGGACTGGACGTACCGCTGGTCATGGTCAAGATCGTCGGCACCCGTTTAATTGTCTCCGGGCACGGGCCCCAGGAAGAAGACGGCGCTATTGCCCAGCCCCTGGGTCAGGTCGGTACCGACCTGACCGTGGAACAGGGAACCGAAGCGGCGCGCAAGACCGCGCTTGCTATGGTCGGGACGCTGCAGCGTGAATTGGGCGACCTTGACCGCATCAAGTCCTGGGTGAAGGTGCTGGGCATGGTCAACTCGGCACCGGGCTTCAATCAGCAAGTGACCGTTATCAACGGCTTTTCCAACACGATTATCGAGATCTTTGGCCGCGGGTGCGGCATGGCCGCGCGCTCGGCCGTCGGCATGGCGCACCTGCCTTTCTCAATCCCTGTCGAGGTCGAGGCGGAACTGGAGCTCCACGAATGAAACATATCGGGATAGCCGCATGCAGCTCCCCGGGTGCGGCGCTCTGTTACCAGGAAGTCATCGCGGCCGGCCTCGCCGAACTCGGGAACCACCGACATCCTGAAGTCACGATGCATACACCATCGCTCAGCGACTACATGGACCATCTCGAAGACGGCAAGGAAGACTGGGAAGCCGCAGCAGGTGTTGTCGTCGACTCGGTGGAAAAACTGCAGCGCGCGGGAGCTGATTTCGCGATCTGCCCGGACAACACGATTCACGAAGGCATCGATCTCGTGCGGGACAGGTTTGCCCTGCCATTTCTGCATATCGCCGAGGTCGTTGCGGCGGAAGCGAAAGCCAGGGGGATGAGCCGCATCCTGATCCTCGGCACGCGCTACACGGCGAAGAGTTCGTACTACGAGCGGGCGCTGGGCGCCGAAGGACTTGAACAGGTCATGCCGGATCCCGACGAGGTTAGCGAAGTCGATCGGATCATCTGGGAGGAACTGTACTGGCGCGACATCCGGCCGGAGTCACTGGCGTACTACCAGTCCGTCATCGACCGCCACAAAGAGGCAGGCTGCGACGGCGTGGTGCTCGGCTGCACGGAGATACCCCTGCTGGTTACCGAGGAGAACTCCTCGCTGCCGATTCTCGACTCGACCCGGTTACTGGCAGCAGCCGCGTTGCGCGAGGCGATCGGCTAGACGCGTTACTTCGCGACGAGTCCACCGTCGACCGCCATGGCGTGGCCGGCCATGAACGACGCGGCATCGCTGCAGAGCCAGGCGATGGCCTCGGCAATCTCATCCGCCTCGCCCAAACGGCCAATCGGGTGCATCGCGACCAGAGCATTGGCCACCTCCTCGCCCGCATTAAGCGCCGGAGCAATAGCCGGCGTATCGATGTACCCGGGGCAAACCGAGTTGATGCGTATCCTGTTCTTCGAATAGGCAATCGCCGCCGATTTTGTCATGCCGACCACACCGTGCTTGCTTGCCGTGTAGGCGGCATTCGGCAGCCCGATCAGCCCCGCGGCAGACGCGACATTGACGATGGCGCCGCCGCTGTCCTGGGTCAGCATCTGATTGATCTGATGCTTCATACACAGGAACACGCCCTTGAGATTGACGCTGATGACCTTGTCGAAAATGTCGTCCGGATAGTCAGCCAGGGAAGCGCCCAGGATGCCGGCGATACCGGCATTGTTGACCGCGCAATCCAGTCGGCCCCACTTTTCCACCGCTGTGGCAACCATCGAACCGATGTCGTCCGGACTGGACATATCGGCATGCAGGTAGACTGCCTCGCTACCCGCGTCGGTTATTGCCTTCGTCGTCGCCTGCCCCGCTTCGTCATCGAAATCCGTCACGAGCACCGCGGCGCCCTTGGCAGCGAGCAGTTTCGCCGTAGCGCTGCCGATTCCCGTTCCTGCACCAGTCACGAGCGCGACTTTACCCTGCAAACTGTCCTTCATAGTTATCCCCACCCTCAGATTTGATCAGGCCTTCGGCAGGCCCATGCGATTGGCGATGTTGTTCAGTTGAATCTCGGTCGAACCGCCCGCGATCGGGAAGACAAGCGCCTCGCGCACGTAGCGATCCATGTCGCTGCCGGTCATGCAGCCATACGCGCCAAGGACGCGCTGGCAGGCGAGCACGACTTCCTGGACTTCCTGGCAAACAAACAGCTTGGCCATGGACGACTCGACCGTGCAGGGCTTGTTGCGATTGGCCAGGTCCGCAGCGTGATAGAGCATTAGTCGCGCCGCGAGCAGCTGCGTTCGGCAACGCGCCAGCGAATGGCGAATTGCCTGCTGCGCGGCGATCGGCTTGCCGAATTGGACGCGCTCCTGCGCATATTGCCAAGCGTCCTCGATCGCGCCCTCGCCCACGCCCAGCGCCATGGCCGCGACTTCGAGCTTCTCGACATCGAGCGTCGGCCCCGCCAGCATCGCCCAGCCGTTGTTCCAGCCGGACTCGCCGCCGACGATGTCTTCCGCGGCAATCTCGACATCGTCGAAATGCACGTCGGTCGTGCCGACGCCGCGCTGCGCGATGGCGTCGATGTCCGTAATCTCGATGCCGTCCGATTCACAAGGCACCAGCACCAGGCTCAGGTTCTTGTAACGTGCGCCGTCCGGGTCGCTGCAGCCCAGCGTGTAGATATAGTCTGCATATCGAGCACCCGTGCAGAAACGCTTGGTGCCGTTGACGACGAGCTTGTCGCCACGGCGCTCAACGCGCGTCTTGACGCTGGCAAGATCTGCCCCGACATCGGGCTCGGTCAGCCCGTAGGCAAACAGAATCTCACCCCTTGCCAGCTTCGGCAGCAACTTCTGTTTCTGCTGCTCCGATCCCGACTCGACGATGTTCATGCCGCCATAGCAGGTGGCCATGATGAATGGCCCGGAGATGGCCGTGCTGCGCTTGCAGAGCTCCTCGATCACGACCATCGTTGCAACAATGTCGCGCCCCATGCCGCCATATTCCTCGGGTATCGTCAGGCCCATAACCCCGAGCTCCGCAAGCTTTTCGACGATTTCCCTGGGGTAGGTATCGGTACGGTCCCACTCGGCCGCCGCCTCGCGCGGCATCTCGTTCTCGACGAAGCGTTGGAGTACGTCGCGATACTCGCGAATATGTTCGGGTTCGGTCATGTTGTGAGTCTACGATTCATCGCGGTCGCAATTCCGTCTTTTCGTGCAAACGACAATGCCCGCGACTACCAGGGTGCCGGTGCGGGCCAAAATCGTGCACCAATTGACAAGTCTCGATCCGGGGCGCGCGTCATACTGATGTCATGAGCACATCTCCAGTTACGCTGAACGATAAATATACGTTCGACAAAGGCCGCGTCTACCTGACCGGCACGCAGGCGATTCTTCGAATGCTGATGATTCAGCGGCGTCGGGACCTCGCCGCGGGACTCAATACGGCCGGGTTTATTTCCGGTTACCGCGGTTCGCCAATGACCGTAATGGATGTCGAATTGTGGCGTGCTGCTGATCAGATCGAGAAAGACCACATTCGGTTCTGGCCCGCAACCAATGAACACATGGCCGCGACCGCGGTCTGGGGGACGCAGCAGGTTCACTATCACAACGACGCCAATTACGACGGCGTGAGTGCGATGTGGTACGGCAAGGGCCCCGGACTCGACCAGAGCCTCGACGCCATGCGCCAAGGCAACTACCACGGCACGTCGAAACACGGCGGCGTTCTCGTCCTGGCCGGCGATGATCCCGCGATGCGCTCGACGGTCGACCCCTATCATTCCGAGCTGTTGTTCGAAGACCTCCTGATGCCCGTGCTGTATCCCGCAGACATCCAGGAGGTGTTCGACCTCGGCCTGTACGGCTTCGAGTTGTCGCGCTTCAGCGGCTGCTGGGTCGGGTACAAGTTGCTGCCGGAAACCATCGAGACGGCTGCATCCATTCGCGGCGACCATGATCATATCCGGATCGTGCGCCCGGATTTCGAGTTTCCGCCCGATGGCGTCAACTCCCGACTGCGCGACATGTGGTCGTTCCAGGAAATCCGCATGCGGCAATACAAGATCCCGGCTGCTGTCGCATTCGCCCGCGCGAACAAGCTCAATCGCATCAGCCACGACAGCAGGAACGCCCGGTTCG
>JAACFB010000043.1 GCA_009937615.1 Gammaproteobacteria bacterium
AGCCGGGTCGAAGAGCTCATGGCGCGCGCGGAACCGGAAGATTTTGACCTTTGCACGGTGCTGCGATCCACGATCGCCGCTTATCAGGATGCCTACCCGGCACGCCGTTTTGCGCTGGAGTCGGCGCTTGCGACAGCGCCCATGCGCGGCGCGCCCGAGCTGCTCATCCAGATGCTCGACAAGCTCGTGGCCAACGCCATCGACTTCAGCGCTGACGACGACACGATCACGATCGGCCTGCAGCCGAACGCCGGTTCACTGAAGCTCAGCGTTGCAAACCCCGGCCCGCCGCTGCCAGAGCGCATGCGTGCGCAGCTTTTCGATTCGATGGTTTCCGTGCGTCCGGGTGACGATCAGCACCTCGGACTCGGGCTCTATGTCGCCAAACTAATTGCCGAAGGCCATGGCGGCGCAATCACCGCGACAAATACCGATGATGGCGTAGCATTCACGGTGTTATTGCCCGACCAGCGGCCGGCGGTGCCCCGCGCCTAAGCGCCGAGGTAGCTCGCGATGCCCTTCGCGGCTTCCCGACCCTCGAAAACGGCGGTAACGACGAGATCGGAGCCGCGCACCATATCGCCACCGGCGAAGACTTTCGGGTTCGTTGTCTGAAAGGGATACGGACCCACAGTTGCAACGCGCACGCGGCCGCTCGGCAAAGTTGCGATCGAGAATTCCTCGAACCAGGCAGGCGGATTCGGTCGAAATCCAAACGCAATAACGACCGCATCGGCGGGCAGTACTTCTTCGGTGCCCGGCACCGGCACCGGCTCCGGTCGCCGGCGACCGTCGGCACCGGTCTCTCCCAACCGCGTTTCAACCACTTTGACGCCGGTCACGTGGCCGGAGCCGATGATCTCCACGGGCTGCCGGTTGAACAGAAACTCGATGCCCTCTTCCCGGCTGTTCGCGACTTCGCGCCGGGAACCCGGCATGTTGATTTCGTCCCGGCGATACGCGCAGCGGACGCTTGCCGCACCTTGCCTGATTGCCGTGCGGTTGCAGTCCATGCCGGTATCCCCACCGCCGAGAACTACCACGTGCTTGCCCTCGAGGCTGATATACGGGACCGCCTCATCCTCGTACCCGAGCTCGCGGTACACGTTGGAGATCAGGTACGGCAACGCCTCATGGACGCCAGCCATGTCTTCCCCGGGAAATTCGCCACGCACCGACGCATAGGTTCCCATGCCGAGGAAGACCGCATCGTGCTCGGCCACGAATTTGGAAAACGGAATATCGTCCCCGATGCGCGTATTCAGCACGAACTGCACGCCCATGCCCTCGAGAATCTCGCGGCGCTGGGCGACAACCCGTTTCTCGAGCTTGAAGGGAGGAATTCCATAGGTCAGCAGACCGCCGACATCCGGGTAGGCGTCGTACACGATCGGGTGAATGCCGTTGCGGGCGAGTACGTCGGCCGCGGCGAGCCCGGCGGGCCCGGCACCGACGATACCGACACGTTTGCCGGTATCGACAACGTGCGACATGTCCGGGCGCCAGCCCTGCGCCAGCGCTTCGTCGGTGATGTACTTCTCGATGTTGCCTATCGATACGGCGCCGATGCCGTCGTTCAGCGTGCACGCACCCTCGCACAGGCGATCCTGTGGACAGATCCGGCCGCAGATCTCCGGTAGCGAGTTCGTCTGATGCGAAAGCTCTGCGGCATCGAACAACTTTCCCTGCTCGATCAGGTCGAGCCAGTTCGGTATGTAGTTGTGTACCGGGCACTTCCACTCGCAGTACGGATTGCCGCAGGACAGGCAGCGGCCGGCCTGCGCGGCAGCGCTCGCGCCGTCATAGTGCCCGTATATCTCGTCGAAATGCTGTACGCGTTCTTCGGGCGCCTGCTTCTCGGGATCGCGCCGCGGTATTTCAAGAAATTGAAGTGGGTGTTTAGCCATCGCGCAACTCTAGGCCGCCTGCCGCAGCGATTCGATCAGCGAACCGAGCTCGGCCGCTTTGGGTTTGACCAGCCAGAACTTCGGCAGGAAGGTTCGATAGTCCTCGACTATCTGTTCGCCCCACTCGCTGCCTGTCGCCTCGATATGCTGCATGATCAGCGCCCGCAGGTGGTGCAGGTGGGCCTCCATGCTCTCGGGCGTAACCCGATGGATGTCGATCAATTCGTGGTTATAGCGATCGACAAAATCTCTTTCTATATCAAGCACATAAGCGAACCCACCCGTCATGCCGGCACCGAAGTTCACGCCCGTGCGCCCGAGGACGACGATCACGCCGTCGGTCATGTATTCGCAGCAGTGATCGCCCGCGCCCTCGATGACGGCCGTCGCTCCGGAGTTGCGCACGCTGAACCGCTCGCCGGCTATGCCGGCCGCAAACAACTGCCCACCGGTTGCGCCGTAAAGACAGGTGTTACCGATAATCGCGGTTTCCCTGACGACATAGGACACGTTCTCGGGCGGGCGAATCACGATCCGGCCACCCGCCATGCCCTTGCCGACATAGTCATTGGCATCGCCGATCAGCGTCAGGTTCAACCCGGAGACGTTCCAGGCGCCGAAACTTTGCCCGGCAGTGCCGCGCAGCAGAATGTCCAGCGGTGCCTCGCTCATGCCTTCATTGCCGTGCCGCCTGGCGATTTCGCCGGCGAGCCGGGCGCCGATCGAGCGATTAAAGTTGCGCACCTCGAAACCGAACCGGCCACCGGACTTCGATTCGATCGCCGGCAACGTCGTTGCGAGCATTTCCTCGGCCAGTTCGCCCTTGTCGAACGGCTCGTTTCTCAGGTCGGTACAGAACTGTGCAGCATTGCTCGCCAGTCCGCCGGCCGAGATGATCGGCGACAGGTCGAGACGCGCCTGTCGATCCGTGACGCCCGACTGCGGCTCGAGCAGGTCTACTCGACCGATCAGCTCCTCGAGCTTGCGCACACCGAGCGTCGCCATGAGCTGGCGCGTTTCCTCGGCAACGAAACGAAAGAAATTGATGACCATATCGGGCAGGCCCGTGAAGTATGCGCTGCGCAGTACGTCGTTTTGGGTGGCGACCCCGGTCGCGCAATTGTTGAGGTGGCATATGCGCAGGTACTTGCAGCCGAGCGCGACCATTGGCGCGGTGCCAAACCCGAAGCTCTCGGCACCGAGCATCGCCGCCTTGACGACATCGACCCCGGTCTTCAGTCCTCCATCAGTCTGCAGCCGAACTTTGTGTCGCAGATCGTTACCACGCAGTACCTGGTGTGTTTCGGAGAGCCCGAGCTCCCAGGGACTACCCGCATACTTGACCGAACTGAGCGGGCTCGCGCCCGTGCCGCCGTCGTAACCGGAAATCGTGATCAGGTCGGCATAGGCCTTGACGACGCCCGCCGCAATCGTTCCCACTCCAGGCTCGGCAACCAGCTTTACAGAAACCAGCGCCTTCGGGTTCACCTGCTTGAGATCGAAAATCAGCTGGGCAAGGTCTTCGATCGAATAGATATCGTGATGTGGCGGCGGGGAAATGAGGCCGACACCCGGTTTCGCGTAACGTAACCGCGCGATCATCTTGTTCACCTTGTGGCCCGGGAGCTGCCCGCCCTCGCCCGGTTTCGCGCCCTGGGCGATTTTTATCTGAATGACCTCCGCATTCACCAGGTACTCGGCCGTAACGCCGAAGCGCCCCGAGGCAACCTGCTTGATCTTCGACATGCGTTCGGTCCCGTAACGTGCCGGATCCTCGCCGCCCTCGCCGGAGTTCGAGCGAGCACCAATCCGGTTCATCGCAATGGCGAGCGCCTCATGGGCCTCGGGAGACAGTGCGCCCAGTGACATGCCGGCGCTGTCGAAGCGAGGCAGTATGTCCTCAACGGATTCGACTTCGTCCAGCGGAACCGCCGGGCCGGCCGGTTTCAGCGCCATCAGGTCACGCAACGTTGCCACCGGCCGCTCGTTAACCAGTTGCGCATACTGCAGGTATTGCGAAAAATCGCCCGTGCGCACTGCGGCCTGCAGGGTCGCTATGACGTCGGGGTTGTAGCAATGGTATTCGCCGCCGTGCACATACTTGAGCAACCCGCCCTGGGTCACGGGCAGCCGCGGGTCCCACGCGGTGGCTGCCAGCTGCTTTTGATCGTCCAAAAGATCGTCAAAGCCGGTTCCCTGGATGCGCGAGGTGGTTCCCTTGAAACACCGGTTGACGACTTCATCGTGCAGGCCGACGATCTCGAACAGCTGCGCGCCGCGATAACTCGATATTGACGAAATGCCCATCTTCGACATGATCTTGAACAGGCCCTTGCGAATGCCGCGGCGGAAGCTGCGACCGAGTTCCGGCTGGGTGCCGATAGTGCCGTGCCTCGCAATATCGTACAGCGACTGGTACACGAGGTACGGATAGACCGCGGTCGCGCCGTAGCCGATCAGGCAGGCGATGTGATGCGGATCGCGGGCGACGCCGGTCTCGACGATGATATTAGCGTCACAGCGTAAGCCGAGCCGCACGAGATGATGGTGGACCGCCCCGGTTGCCAGCAGAGCATGGACGGGCAACTTGTCGCGAGCGAGGTAGCGGTCGCTCAACATCAGTATGAGCTTGCCGTCACGGACCGCTTTGTCCGCTTGTTCGCAAATTTGATCGAGTGCCGCGGGCAAAGACAGCGAGTCAGCGACGTTAAGGTCGATAAAGGCGTGGCTGTCACCGAACATGTCGTCGCTGAGCAACTGCCTGAGCTTGCGCTGCGAGAGCACGGGCGAGTTCATGATCACCTGCTCGGCATGGTCGGGACCGATATCGAAAAGATTGGATTCGCGGCCAATGTTCGTCTGCAATGACATGACGATACGCTCGCGAAGCGAGTCGATCGGCGGATTCGTTACCTGCGCAAACTGCTGCCGGAAATAGTCGAACGGCGATCTCACCTGGCGGGAGAGCACGGCCATGGGGGTATCGTCGCCCATCGAGCCAACCGCTTCCTGCTCCGCCTGCGCCAGTACTGCAACAATGTCGTGCAGCTCCTCGCGGCTCAGGTTAAACATCTTCTGATAGCTCGCGAGCGTCTCGGGATCCATGGGCTCGGCCGTCGTGTGCGTATCGACGAGCTCTGAGTCCAGGTACCGCACGCCCTTCTTGAGCCACTTCTTGTAAGGCGCACGAGTTTTAAGGACGTCGTGAATATCGTCGTTGTCGAGCAGCACGCCATTAACGAGATCGACCGCCAACATCTCGCCGGGCCCGAGCCGCCCTTTTGCAACGACGTCGGTCTCCTCGTAGTCGTAAACGCCGACTTCCGAGGCGATGGTTATGTGTCGGTCCCCGGTAATCACGTAGCGGGCGGGCCGCAATCCGTTGCGATCGAGGCAGCAGGCCGCGTACCGGCCATCGGTCAACACAATGCCAGCCGGCCCGTCCCAGGGCTCCATCAGGCAGTCGAAAAATTCATAAAAAGCGCGCACATCCGGATCGAAGTCTTCCGCCGCCTGCCAGGCTGGCGGCACGAGCAGGCGGATGCCCTGCAACATATCCATGCCGCCGGCACGCAGCACCTCGAGCATGTTGTCGAGGCTGGAGGAATCCGAACCCGTCAACGAAATAATCGGCTCGAGATCGGAAATATCGTCGAGCTTGTCGGACAAGAAGTTCTTGGCCCTGGCCTGTGCCCAGTTCCGGTTTCCCTGGATCGTGTTGATTTCCCCGTTGTGGGCGAGAAAGCGAAACGGCTGTGCGAGGCGCCACTGCGGTAACGTGTTCGTGGAGAAGCGTTGATGAAACAGGCACACCGATGACTCGAGACGCGGGTCGCGCAGGTCGGGATAAAACTCGGGCAGCGCCGCCGGCATGATCATGCCCTTGTAGCTGATGGTTACCGACGACAGGCTTGCGAAATAGGTGTCGTCATTGCCCAGGCGTTTTTCGGCACGGCGACGGGCGAGAAACAGGCGCCGGTTGAAGCGGCCACGGGACATGCCGGCCGGTGCATTGACGTACAGCTGCTCGATACGCGGTAAGGTCTCCAGGGCCTGCTCGCCGCACACGGACGGGTCGGTCGGCACCTCGCGCCAGCCGGCAACCTCGAGCCCGATCTCGGCGACCGCCCGATCGATTTCGGCCCTGGCGGCCGCTGCAGCCTTGTCGTCCTGGCTCAGGAACACGGTACCGGCGGCGAAACGCTCGCTGATAACGAAACCGAGCTCTTCGCCAACCGCGCGCAGGAACGCTCGCGGAAATTTGATTAAAAGCCCGCAACCGTCCCCGGTCTTGCCGTCGGCGGCAACGGCCCCGCGGTGGGTCAGGCGCGCGAGCGCGGAGATCGCCGTTTCGACGACCCAGTGGCTCGGCATGTCATCGAGATTCGCTATCAGCCCGAAGCCGCAGCTGTCTCGCTCGAATGCCGGGTCATAGAGACCACTCGCTTTGCGCTCCGTCATAGACGCCTTGAGGGACGCTGGTTCACAGCACCCAAGATTCGTATACGTTGAGATGGTGCCGGGGCACCTGATTAGGCGGCGTCGGCGATCGCTCCGGCCCGGACATTCCTGGGATGCCGGCAACAGGTGCCGAATTCGCACACGCTACCCGAGCCAATGAGTATATGCGACGATTCGCGAATGCGGCTACTGCGCCACCACGAAGACCGCAAATCGGGCGAAAATCGGGGCTTTTGAAGCGTTTTCAGGCAGTTCGGGCGCTTTGGCGGATTTGGTTACGCGCGTAACCATAGCCCTTGAGAACCCGGGCGGGCGTTACCGCAAACTCGAGAGTTCCCCCGCGCTCAGCCGGATTTCGCCGGCCGTGCTGAAAGCCACCGGCCTCGTGAACGGGATATCGACAGTGAGCGTGCCGCTTAGCTCATAAGGGATATCGCGGCTGACCCCATCGCGAATGATGAACAACAGCTGTGGGGCGGTATTGAGCAAATCGAGCTCGACGCTGATCGCAAATTCGCCGTCGCTCTGTGCCGGAATCGTAAACGAGCTCGGCGCGCGCCCACCCGCGAACTGGTACCCGCCCAGCTCGATTCCGTACGAAACGGACTTGACCGGCAGCGGAAACGAATTCGGATTTACGACATCGAACCCCAGCAGGAAAGTCTGGCCCGAGAAGTCGACGCTCGTTACCTGCACGTTGCGGAGACTAACGCCGGGCGCGCTGACCAGGTTCCCGGTCCCGGCGCACGCCGTGAGCAACAACATCATCGACGTCATGCAAACGCACTTCCCCTGGTTCCATTGGTTCATGGCGGATACTCCCTGGTTCAGATCAACGCAATTCTTCCCCGAACTCGCCCCAGCGGGCCGAAATCAACAGCCAGTCGTCACCGTCGCGCTCGAGCTCCATTTCAAAGCGATACGCATCGGCACTGAACCCGAGCACGCCGTCGTTCGTACCGGCCATGCCGACAGCAAGCGTGAGCTCCGCGGCCGACTCGTCATGCACCTCCAGCGCCTCGATACGCGTTAGCAAAGCCACCGTGTGCTGACGCAGGAAGTAGATGCGGAACATGTTCTCAATATCGTCGCGTTTGTTGCCCCGCGCATCCGTGTACGACGCCGAAATCATATCGACTAGAGCACGCCGGTCTTTTGCTTCGGCCCGCTCGACGCCCTGCGCCACCCAGGCGCGGACGGCTGCCTCCGGGTCACTCAGCGTATCGCCGCAACCCGCGGCCCCTGCAATGAGCAGCGCGATGAGCGCGGCCGGACTCGCCGCCGCGGCTTTTCGGGTGAGGCAAGTAATCATCTGCTAAAGTCTACGGCGAATCGCTGCGACGATCGGTTTGTGAGGTCCAAAACGTGAACTGGGTCGCATTTGGGTCAACCAAGAGAGGGCTGAGATGACGGTCAAACTGCTGAGCGAGAGCATGGGTGCGACGATCACCGATGACGACCAGGTGCGCATCGATGCCATTCTGTACTTCTGGTTTCGGGAGCACGAGCTCTCGGCACCCAAGATCGATCGCCGGATGGACATCTGGTTTGGCGAAGATGAGGTTTTCGATCACGAGTGCAAAAAAGAATTTGCGGACGACGTTGACCGGGCATCAGAAGGCAAACTGGACCATTGGGCGCACGAGCCGCGAGGCCGCCTTGCCTTGATACTTCTGCTCGACCAGTTTCGTCGCAACATCTATCGCGGCACCGCCGACGCGTTTGCCAGGGACAAGGCCGCGTTAAAGCTCTGTGTCGAAGGCGCCATGGCAAAGAAAGACCGAGGGCTGACGCCCATTCAGCGTGCATTTTTTTATATGCCGCTGCAGCATGCCGAATCGCGGAAGATACAGGCAAAGTCTGTGCAGCTTTACAGCCGCCTTGCAGAAATCGTCTCGCCGACCTATCGCGAAACCTTCGAGACCATTGCGCAATTCGCCGAGCTGCATCGCGACATCATCGAGCGGTTCGGCCGCTTTCCGCATCGCAACAAGCTGTTGAATCGCGCAAACACGCCCGACGAAGACGAATTCCTCGCTGGCGACAGCCCGAGTTTCGGTCAGGGCGGCTGATTCCACCAACCGGTCGAGCTCAAGAACAAGCGCGGCCCGGCGAAACTGTTCCGGCTCAACGCGAATACCAAGCGCACCGCACAGGCGCGGTCAGTCGGTGACCCGGCTCGCACTGGACACATAGTGGAAGCGCCAGGTCAGCATCAGCGCGGAGATCGTCAGGCCTATGACGAAAGCGCCCCAGACATAGCTCGGGGGTGACAGGTAGGTAACGGCGGCCATGTACGCCAGCGGAAACGCGAAGACCCAAAACGCAATGATGTTGATGACCATTGGCACGCGCGTATCCTTATAGCCGCGCAATGCACCCGCCGCGCCGATCTGGACACCGTCGGCCACCTGGAAAATGGCGGCCATCAGCAAAAGGCTGATCGCGATGCTCGTCACTGAAGTGTCGTTGGTATACAGCCCCACGACCGCGTCGCGGAACACGAGCAGGAAAGCGGCCGAAAAGGTCATGAACAACGCGCACATCAGGAGTCCCAGAGCACCGCTGGATCGAGCCGCCTGATTGTTACCCGCGCCGAGCGCATGACCGACCCGGATTGTGATTGCGGAGCTGAGCGCCAGCGGAACCATGAACATCGTGGATGCAAAACTGATGGCAATCTGATGCGCGGCGGCAATCGCGGCCCCACGCGTGCCCATAAGTATCGAAACGGCATTGAAGAGACCGGCTTCGGCCGTAATCGTGATCGCGATCGGCACCCCGAGAACGACGATTTCACGCAGCACGCCCACGCGCACAGGAGCAACGTGCGTAAATAATTTGAGCGGCCTGTAGCGGATGCCGGTCCCCATGTAGACGGCAAGCCCAATCATGATCAGCCACATCGTGATGGCACTGGCCACACCGCAACCGACGGCACCCAGGGCCGGCGCACCGAAGTGGCCGAACATGAATACGTAGTTCAGAAATACGTTGCACACCAGCGAGAATATCGATGCGTACATGATTGGCTTTGTCGCGCCGATACCTTCCGTCGTGAATCGCAAGGCAAGGAACGTAAAAATAGCCGGTGCGCCCGGAACGATCGCAAGGACATAGCCGGCGGTCAGGCCCCGGAAGCCCGGGTCGATACCGATAATCTCCAGCAAGGGCTCGACGGTCCAGTACGCCATTACAATCAGGACGCTTCCGATACCGATCCCGAGATAGATTCCCTGGCGCGTGTAGCGGCCTATCAGTTCCGGATTACCGGCGCCATAGTGCCTGGCCGCGATCGGCGAGATCGCCATGAGAGTGCCCAGTGCTAACACGAAGCCCATAAACCAGATGCTGCCGCCCACGGCCACGGCAGCCAGCGACTCGGCGCCGAGCCGACCGGCCATGACCGTGTCGGCGAACTGCATGCCGGCTATCGCCAGGTTGTTGATGATCAGGGGACCGGCAAGCCGCAGCACGGCCGGGGCCTCTTCTCTCCAATTACTGCTTCTCCACATAGGTTCGTATCGGATCGTCCAGGCTCGTCATGATGTCACATCGACATCCCGTTCGCTTCGCTCCTCCGTTCCTTGTTCAGCTAGGGCGCGGGATTAGTGTAAAGTTGCCACGGCGCGAAGCGATAACCTGCAAGGTCGGAGACAAACATGCTGCATGATGGTCGAGCGAGGCGAGTTGCTGTAATTGGTGGTGTGCGCATACCGTTTGTCAGGTCGCACTCGATTTACCGGGACTGTTCGAACCTGGATCTGATGTCGGCCGCATTGGCGGCAGTCGTTACCAAGTACGATCTCAAGGGGCAGATTCTCGGCGACGTTGCCTGCGGCGCCGTCATCAAACATTCGCGCGACTGGAACCTGGCCCGCGAATCCGTCATAGAATCCGGCCTGTCGCCGCGCACCCCCGGCGTCGACCTGCAGCGGGCCTGCGGCACGAGTCTCGAGGCTTGCGCGATGATCGCGAACAAGATTGCGCTCGGCCAGATCGAATCCGGAATCGCCGGTGGCACGGATTCGATCAGCGATGCGCCGGTCGTCTATCCCGACAGTTACCGGCAGATACTGCTCGACATATTCCGGGCCCGATCGATCGCCCAGCGAATAACACCATGGTTCCGTCTGCGCCCGTCTCACTTCAAGCCCGTGCTGCCGGCCGTCACCGAGCCGCGCACGGGCCTTTCAATGGGTCAAAGCACAGAGCTCATGGCGAAAGAGTGGAAGGTGCCACGCGAGCACCAGGACCTGCTCGCGCTTTCCAGCCACGTCAATGCCGCCGCCGCGTACGACGCCGGATGGTATGAAGACCTGGTCGTTCCTTTCATGGATTGCGAGGAGGACAACAACATTCGTCGCGATACGACGCTCGCGAAGCTGGCGTCACTGAAACCCGTGTTCGACAGGAGCGAAGGCGGCACGATGACCGCAGGCAACAGCACGCCTTTGACCGATGGCGCGGCTGCCGTGTTGCTTGCGTCCGAGGACTGGGCCACGCTCAAGAATCTCGAGGTCGCTGCCTACCTCACGCATATCAAGGTCGCGGCGGTTAATTTCGTCAACGACGAGGGCTTGCTGATGGCGCCCGCCTATGCGGTTTCCGAACTTCTAAAGGATGCCGACCTTAGGCTGCAGGACTTCGACTTTTACGAAATCCATGAGGCCTTCGCCGCTCAGACCATCGCAACGCTGAAAGCCTGGCAATCGGAAAAGTTCTGTCGCGAGCGCCTCGGCCGCAGTGAAGCGATGGGCCCGATCGACATGTCCAGGCTCAACGTCAAGGGCGGAAGCATAGCAATCGGACACCCGTTCGCCGCTACCGGCGCGCGCATTGTCGGCACAATGGCGAAACTGCTCAGCGAGAAGGGCTCTGGCCGCGGTCTCATCTCGGTGTGCACGGCTGGCGGCATGGGCGTAACGGCCATCATGGAAGCCGGCTAGCGCCGACCCGGGTACTGACCACGGTTGCGCGCGTCGCAATACGAGGCCACTGCCGCATCCGGCCAGAAAGGTAAAGCATGACCGAATTCAGCGCGTTTCTGGCTGCCGCAAACGACATCCTCTGGCACAACTACGTGCTGTATTCGATCGTCGGTACGGGCATATTGTTCACGCTCTGGAGCGGCTTTTCCCAATACTGGGCTCTTACTCACGGCCCCGCCGTGCTGCGCGGCGGATACGACGACCCCGACGATCCCGGCGCGATCAATCATTTCCAGGCGCTGTCTGCGGCACTTTCTGCAACCGTTGGCCTCGGCAACATCGGCGGCGTAGCGCTAGCGATTGGGCTCGGCGGGCCCGGTGCCATCCTGTGGATGTGGGTGATCGGATTTCTCGGTATGGGCATCAAGCTGACCGAGGTCACGCTGTCGATGTTGTATCGCAATACCGACGACCCCGAAAATCCCCACGGCGGCCCGATGTGGGTCGTATCAAAAGCGCTCGAGCGTCGCGGATTTGCCCGGCTCGGACGGACGATCGGTGTCATGTTCTGCGTGACGCTGCTCGTCTCGACCGCGACCGGTGGCAACATGTTCCAGGCCTGGAACGTCGGCGAACTGACCGAGGAATACTTTTCAGTTCCCAGTTGGATCTCGGGCATTGTTCTCGCAATACTGGTCGGTGCCGTCATCATCGGCGGCATCAAACGAATCGGCAGGGTTGCGGCAATGCTCGTGCCGCTCATGGTCGTCCTTTACCTGACAGCGGGTACCTACGTGCTCGCCGTCAACTTTGCCGAAATACCCGCGATGTTCGCGCTGATCGTCAGGTCGGCGTTCCTCCCAACAGAAGCGACGGGCGCTTTTATCGGCGGCACGGCCGCTTCGGCATTCCTGTTTGGCCTGAAGCGCGCTGCCTTTTCCAATGAGGCGGGACAAGGCTCCTCACCAATCGCTCACTCGGCGGCCAAGACCGATGAACCCGTGCGCGAGGGGATCGTTGCGGGCCTCGAGCCCTTCATCGACACGATCGTGGTCTGCACGTTCACGGCGCTGATCATCTTGTCGACGGGCATCTGGAATCGTGGTCCGGATGTCACGTTCTCCGCACCCGTAGCGGCCGTGAAAACCACTGCCGGCTGGCAGTTTGAACCTACCCCGTTGGCGGGTGACGGCTGGAATTCCGGCGGCAAGACAGCGCTAATTGTTCGCGCCCATACCCGCGATGGCGGGTTTGATCGCCATAAGATAGAGGGAACCGTTGTCGCCAATGGCGCCGGCCATGAGATTCAGTGGAGCACTTTCGAAAGCCCGATCGAACCGCTCGTGATCGGGAACGGCTTTTATCAGAACTATATCGGCGCCACGCTGACCGCGAAGGCCTTCGACAGCGTAGTGCCGGGTCTGGGCAAGTGGCTCGTATCGATCGCGGCTTGGCTCTTCGCCATCTCGACGATGATCTCCTGGAGTTACTACGGGGAGCAGGGGGTGGTTTTCATTGCCGGCGACCGGCCCGTGCTGGCCTACAAGTTTTTCTACTGTGCGTTGATCATCGTAGCGACGCTGGGATTCGTCAAGACCGATACCGATCTCGATAACGTCACGGGTATCGGCACTGCGGTCATGCTTTTCGCAAACATACCGATTTGCTGGTTCTTCGGTTACCAGGCGATGCGTGCCTACAAGGAATATATCTCGCGTCTGAAGTCCGGCCGCATGGGCCCGGACCATCCACCGCCCGACCTCGACGACCTGCTGTCAGGCAGGGACGTGGAGCGGTCATAGCTGCCGGGTTTCGTCACCGGCTGACTTTTTATGCTTCCGCTGCAGTGTCTCCAGCGCTTTGTCGATGCGCTCTTTTGCATGCGCCGTCAGCCCGCCGCTTTGATACTCTTCGACAACAAACGATTCGACCCGCGAGACAATCTCGTCAATGTCCATCTCGCCAAACGCCCTGTCTTCTTCCAGGTCGGCGGCCGAATTACCGAGCGCGCCGAACAGGTTGATCCAGCGCTCGCTTTGCTTGCCCAGGGCGAGCAGTTGATAAAACTGCGGTCCGGGTTTGCCGTTTTCGCTTTTCACCAGGCTGACAAGACCTGCGATCAACGACGCAGGCAATAGCACGAGATCACGAAATCCGTCGACGAGCAGCTTGAGCTGCAGCACGCCGATGTTCCGCAACAGGACCCAGTGGGCAGAATTATCTCCGGGCTCTCCGGCGTTCGCATTCATCGTGTGCTTCTCGCAACAAACCCTGTTAAGACAAAGGATTATAGCGCCGCGTGCTGGCGCAGCACCGACCTTTCGTTTACTGTTACCGGGCCTGCCAGCGGTAACCGAGTCAATGCCGAACTATCAATCCTTGCCGCCATACGAGCACGGACTCCCCGAGTCACTCGGCGTTTTGCTCGTAAACCTTGGAACACCTGATGCGCCCACCCCCGCTGCTGTCCGTCGTTACCTGAAGCAGTTTCTCTGGGATCCGCGAGTCGTTGAACTGCCCCGCCCGCTCTGGTGGCTTATCCTGAACGGGTTCATCCTGCGTTTTCGGCCAGCCCGCTCCGCGCGCGCCTATCAGAAGGTCTGGACCGACGAAGGGTCGCCGCTGCTGCTCCGCTGTGAAGACATTGCGGCCTCGATGCAGCGACAACTGTCTGCCCGCCTTGCCGGCGATGTGCATGTCGCGCTCGGGATGTCGTATGGGCAGCCGTCAATCGACGCCGCGCTCGACAGCCTGCATGCTCACAATGTTCGGCGTATCGTGACGCTGCCGCTGTATCCGCAATATTCGGGGACGACCACGGGTTCGGTGTTCGAAGACGTTACGGGAAGCCTGGGCCGGCGGCGCTGGGTTCCCGAGTTTCGCTTCATCAATCACTATCACGATGCGCCCGGTTACATCGCGGCGCTTGCGTCCAGCATCCGTGAGAACTGGGATCAGCACGGGCGCGGCGACCGGCTGCTGTTCTCGTTTCATGGCGTACCGCGCGAGATTCTGGACAAGGGCGATCCGTATCACTGCCACTGCCACAAAACTGCTCGCCTCGTCGCTGCGGCCCTCGAGCTTGATGATTCGGACTGGATTATCACGTTTCAGTCGCGGGTCGGGCGTGCCGAGTGGTTACGGCCATACACCGACGAGACCATTCGGCAGCTAGGGACCGAGGGGCTCGAGAGGCTCGATGTCGTCTGCCCCGGCTTCTCCGCCGACTGTCTCGAAACGCTCGAGGAAATCGCCATACAGAATGACGAACTGTTCCGTGATTCCGGTGGCGGTGAGCTGCACTACATTCCCGCGCTTAACGCAAGGGATGACCACGTTGCGTTTCTCAGCAGGCTCATCGAAAAACATGTCGCCGGCTGGCCCGAGTCGTCACCCGACTGGAGCGCCAGCGAAACTGCCCGTGCTCTCGAGAAATCCCGCGAGCGAGCGCTTGCGATGGGGGCGAAGCGATGAGCCGCCTGGGGCGTTTTCTCGAATTCAGTGTCCACGCGCCGAACATCCTGGAGTCGCTCGAGTTTTACAAGACTCTCGGTTTTGCCGAGCGCGAGATCGGCGACGTCTGGCCGCACAAATACGCGGTCGTCAGTGACGGCGTGCTGTGCATCGGCCTGCACGATCGCGAATTCGAGTCACCGGCCATTACGTTTGTGCAGCAGGATCTGGCCAGTCGGGCGCGTAAAATGAATGACCATGGTTTTGAATTCAGCTTGATGCGCCTCGACGACGATGTATTCAACGAACTCGGCTTGAGTGATCACGATGGGCACAGGGTCAAGATGCTCGAGGCGCGCACGTTCTCTGGTGGCGACGAGTTCGACGACGACTCCACCTGCGGCACCTGGTTCGAGCTGTCGCTACCCACGCGAGACGTACTGCGCGCGGCCAGGTTCTGGGCCGCCGTCTCACCGACTGTTCTGCGTGTCAGGGAGGAGCCGACGACACACATGCGATTCGATGCCGGCGGTTTCGCGCTGGGGCTCTCTGAAAGCATTGCGCTCGACAGTCCCTCGCTGTGCTTCCGCTGCCACGACAAGGGCGCGTTGCTTGCGGTGATCGAAAAACACGCTCTCGAACACGAAAACTTCCCAGGCTACGAAGGGGCATTCGTCGCGATCAGGGCCCCGGAAGGAACGACTATTTATGCGTTCAATGAGGACTTTCTCGGCGAGAGCTACGAAGTCGACGAAACGGACGACCGCAGCGATTTTCCGCAGAAAGCGGGCTGATCCCGTCAAAGTACTGCCCTGATCAGCTGCAGCGCCTGGCCAAGGTAGGATCGACCGAACAAATTCAGGTGATTCAGCACGTGATAGAGCTGATAGAGCCTGATACGCCGTTCGTGCCCGGGTTTCATCGGCCAGCTCGCGGCGTAAGCGTCGTAGAACTCCTTGCCGAATCCGCCGAACAGCATTGTCATGGCGATATCCGATTCGCGATCGCCATAGTAAACAGCCGGATCAAAAATCACGGGCTCGCCGGCCACGTTGCCCCAGTTACCGGCCCACAGGTCACCGTGCAGCAATGACGCAGCGGGCTCGTAATCAAGGAACAACGCCGGCAGTTCGTCCATCAGCCGTACACCCAGGCCCTGCAGTTCGCCCCCATAGCCATTGACGGCTGCAAGCTCGAGCTGGGCCCCGAGCCGATGCGCGCGAAAGAAGTCGACCCAGTCATCAGCCGGGGTGTTCCGTTGGAACGTGAGCCCTATCGTGTTGTCGCGGAACCAGCCGAATCGGTCGCTGACCTGCCGGTGCAGCGCCGCAAGCTGCCGCCCGAGGGAGCGCTCGACGCTTGCGGTCGCCGGCTCCAGCGGCAGGCGTTCGATGGCCAGGTAGCTCTCGCCATCGAAGACACCGCAATCGATGACCTCGGGCACGCGGATCACGTTCGCCGATCGCAGCTCCCTGAGGCCGTCGGCCTCAGCCTCGAACATCGTCAGCGCAGCAGGTGGTCCTGTCTTAAGAAATACTCGATCGTCGTCCGGATCGAAGGCCCGACCAGGCATTCCTAGTAGCGGCTCAAATCCGCGATGCGTTCAGCCTGGCGCCGCAGGGCCGTGCCGATACCGGCTTCGTCGAACAGTGCGTTGATATCCCCGAGCTTCGGTACCGATCGCTGCATCGCGGTTTCTGCATCTTCGATCGGGGCATCGCAAGCGATGCCGGTCAGTCGCCGGGCGAGCATTGCCGCCTCCCTGTGAGTCTCGAGTTTGTCCGCGAGCGACTTCGCGCCCCTGACGTTGACCTCATGAACCCGGTGCAGGTTATCGTAGATCCCGCCGAGACTGCCGAAGTGAGACAACAGGGCCTCTGCCGTTTTCTTGCCCACTCCCGGCACACCCTTGATGTTGTCCACGGCGTCACCGGCCAGCGCTAGAAAATCGGCTATCTGCTCCGGCCAAACGCCGAATACCTCCGGAATTTTTTCGTAGCCCAGCTTGCCTTTGCCGGCGAAATCCCAGAAAACGTCTTCCTTCGACAGCAGCTGGGTGAGGTCTTTGTCGCGACTGACGATCGTCGATGGGCGGCTCGCCGTACGGCCATGTTCGACGAGCGTGCCGATCAAGTCGTCCGCCTCGTAGTGCGGGCTTGCCAGCTCCATTACGCCGAGCGCCCGGGTATACCGGCGGCACTGCATGAACTGTCGCTTCAGTTCTTCGGGAGCCGGGTCGCGATTCGCTTTGTACTCGGGGTAGATCTCAGTGCGGAATGACGACGACAGGCTCTCGTCGAACAGCACAGCGACATACTCCGGGTTGACCTGCTCCATGAAGTCGCCGAGAAATCGACAAAAGCCGTAGAGCGCGTTGACCGGGTTCCCGTCCGCGTCGACCATGTCATCAGGCATCGAGTAGTAGGCCCGAAAGACATAAACGCTCGCGTCGATAAGATACTGCATCACGCCGCAGTATAACCCCGTCGCCGCCGGACATGCGGATCAAAACGAGCGCGGTCGTGCCGCAGACGGCTACTCGTGGTAGTGAACCTCGACGATCTCTTCGCCATCGGCGAGATGATCGGTAAGCCGCGCGTGCAGGGGGCTCGAGCGTGGAATGTGCGCGAGCAGGTACTGCATTTGATCGGCAAGCACGCGCCGGCCCTTGAGGTAGATATATTCGGCATACGTCGGCGTAAACGGCACGGCGATCAACTGCATCGCGGCCTGCTCCGGCGTCCGACCACCCTTATAGTTGTTGCACCGCCGGCATGCCGTGGCAACGTTGTTCCAGGTGTCTTTGCCGCCTTTCGATATCGGCGTGATGTGATCGCGCGTCAGGTCTCGCGTCGAGTACCGCATCGCGCAATACAGGCACAGGTTGGCATCGCGCTTGAATAGCGTACGGTTGTTCAGCGGCGGCACATACTTGTCACGGTTGCGTGACAATCCCTGGCTGGTTCCATGCGTTGCAATGATCGAGTTGACATCGATCTTGCTGCGCCGGCCGTCGCAACTTCTGTGGCCGCCGAATACCGTATACAGCAGCGTGCCGCAATCATAGGCAACCTGTTCGGTATGGTAGAGCCGGACCGCTTCGCGATAATCGATCCACTCGAGCGGCATACCGGCAACGTCGGTGCGCAGCACCTGTTGCGAAATATCGGTAGCGACTCCAGCCAGCATCAGCTCGTTCCAATTCGCCTCGCGTGATTCATGCGCTCACAGTTTGCAGATCGCCCGGAAAAAATCAAATATCCCCCAGCTCATGCACCGACCGACGGTTCGACTTTCGTCACCATTCGATCAGGACAACTCACAGCGCCTTGAAAACCGCATCGAGGCTATCCTTCGCATCGCCGAACAACATGCGCGTATTTTCCTTGAAAAACAGCGGGTTTTGCACACCGGCATAACCGGTGGCCATGCTGCGCTTGAGCACTATGGTGGTCTTCCCCTTCCAGCACTCGAGCACCGGCATCCCGCCGATCGGGCCGTTCGGATCTTCCAGTGCCGACGGATTGACGATGTCGTTGGCGCCGATGACGATTGACACGTCGACGTCCGGAAAGTCGTCGTTTATCTCGTCCATCTCGTACACGATATCGTACGGCACCTTGGCCTCGGCCAGCAGCACGTTCATGTGGCCCGGCATGCGCCCGGCAACAGGGTGGATGCCGAAACGCACGTTGATCTTTTTCTCGCGCAGCGCCTGCGTGAGTTCATGCACGATATGCTGTGCCTGGGCCACCGCCATTCCGTAGCCGGGGATGATCATGACTTCCCTGGCTCCCAGCAGCAGATCCGCCGTGTCTTCGGGTGAGATCGGCACGACCTCGCCCTGGTCTTCACCGCCGGCGAGCTGCGTGCCCTCGCTCGTGCCGAATCCGCCGGCAATCACCGCCAGGAATTTGCGGTTCATCGCCCGGCACATGATGTAACTCAGGATTGCGCCACTCGAACCAACCAGCGCGCCGGTCACGATCAACAGGTCGTTGCCCAGCATGAAGCCGGTGGCCGATGCGGCCCAGCCCGAATAGCTGTTCAGCATCGACACGACGACGGGCATGTCAGCACCGCCGATGGCCATGACCATGTGTATGCCGAACAGCAGCGCGATGACCGTCATGATGATCAGCGGTGTCATGCCGCCGCCCGCGGCCGACTGCTCGACAAAACCGTAGCCGTACCAGATCGCCCCGAGGAGCAGCAGCAGGTTGAGCCAGTGCCGCGCGGGCAGGATCAGCGGCTTGCCGCCGATGCGGCCGCTGAGCTTGCCGAACGCGATGACCGATCCCGAGAACGTCACGGCGCCAATCAGGATACCGAGGTAGGTCTCGATGTCGTGGATGGTCAGCGCGACGCCCGCATAGCGCGACAGCCGCTCAGGGTCCATGAAGTTGGCAAAACCGACCGCGACGGCCGCGAGGCCGACGAGGCTGTGCAATATAGCGACCAGCTCCGGCATCTGGGTCATCTGGACGCGCCTGGCCGCGATCAGCCCGATCGTGCCGCCGATGAGCAGCGCAACGAGCAGCTCTGCGTAGGCCTGCGTGACGATGCCCCAAACGGTCGCCAGCAGCGCGATAGCCATGCCGACGATGCCGTACCAGTTGCCGCGCCTCGCTGTCTCCTGGTTGGACAAGCCACCGAGCGCAAGGATGAAGAGAATGGTCGCGATGATGTACGAAACCACCAGTATTCCGTTGAATTCCATGACGACCTCTCTATTTCCTGAACATTTCGAGCATGCGGCGCGTCACCGCAAAACCGCCGAAAATGTTCACCGCGGTAATGCCCACGGTTGCAACGGCGATCCACTTGATCACCCCGGTATCTGAGCTGATCTGCATCAGGGCGCCGATGACGATGATGCTCGAGATCGCGTTGGTCACGCTCATCAGTGGCGTATGCAGGGCCGGAGTAACATTCCAGATCACCATGTAGCCGACGAAGCACGCCAGGACAAACACCGTGAAGTGCGACATGAAGTCCTGCGGGGCGACCGCGCCGAGTCCGAGCAGCGCCAGGCCGGCAACGATCATGCCGATGATCGGGCCGGCCGCCGACCTCTTCTTCGGCTCGGGCAGCGCTGCCGGCGCAGCAGCCGGAGCTGCCTTCGGCGGCGCCGCGGAAATCTGCGGCGCTGGTGGCGGCCAGGTCGTTTCGCCTCCCTTGCAGACGGTGACCCCGCGGATGACCTCGTCATCCATGTTGACGACGATCTCGCCGTCCTTCTCGGGGTTGAGTTCCGTGAGCAGGTGGCGAAGGTTGGTTGCATACAGCTGGCTCGACTGCGTCGCGAGGCGGCTCGGCAGGTCCGTGTACCCGATGATCGACACACCGTCGCGGACGACAACCTTGTCAGCTTCGGTCAGTTCGCAATTACCACCCTGCTCAGCGGCAAGGTCGACGATCACGCTGCCATCCTTCATCGATGCAACCATGTCGGCGGTAATCAATCGCGGCGCCGGCTTGCCCGGAATCAGTGCCGTCGTGATGATGATATCGACGTCTTTGGCCTGCTCGGCGAACAGCGCCATCTCGGCTCTGATGAACTCTTCGCTCATGACCTTGGCGTAGCCGCCTTCGCCGGAGCCATCCTCGTCCTCGAAGTCGAGCATCAGGAACTCGGCATCCATGCTCTCGACCTGCTCCTTGACTTCCGGGCGCGTGTCGAAAGAACGGACGATGGCACCCATCGCCTTGGCGGCGCCAATAGCGGCCAGTCCTGCCACACCCGCGCCGATGACGAGCACCTTGGCCGGCGGCACCTTGCCCGCTGCCGTTATCTGCCCCGTGAAGAAGCGCCCGAAATTCTGGGCCGCTTCGACGACGGCGCGATAGCCGGCGATGTTCGCCATCGAGCTCAGCGCATCCATCTTTTGAGCCCGGGAAATGCGCGGCACGCTGTCCATGGCCATGACCGTCGCACCGCTTGCGGTCAGCTGCTCCAGCAGCTCCGGATTCTGTGCGGGCCAGAAAAAGCTGATGAGCGTCTGCTCCTTTTTAAGCAGCGACGCCTCGCCTGTCTCTGGCGCTCTGACTTTGAGGATGATGTCCGACTGGCCCCACACCTCGGCGGCCGTCGCGACGATGTCGCAGCCCGCTTCGGCATAGGCGGCATCCGAATAACTGGCTGTTTTACCTGCATCGCTTTCGATCGCAACGCTGAACCCCATCGCGATCAACTGCGCCGCGACGTCGGGCGTCGTCGCTACGCGTTTTTCACCCGCGTGAATCTCCCTCGGTACACCGATTCTCATGCAATAGTCTCCGCTTGATCTGCCGGGATTGTCTTTGAGCAGCGCCGGCGCTGCAAGCGCCGTACTCTATCATTTTCGGCACCGCGGTTGTGGGTGAACGAGCGGCACGCCGGCGATTCGCATACGGCGACGGGAGTCGGAAATCGACCGTATTAGTCGCGTCCGGCCCGGTTGTGACCTTGCTTGATCAGATGCTCGCGAATCCGTCTGCGTTGTTCGGGCGTCATGTTCCGATATCGCTCGCGAAGCTGCTGCTGCCTTTCCCGGTCAAGCTTTCTGAAGCGTTCGAAGTTCCCACGGATGCGTTCCTGGTCTTCCGGCGACAGGTCGCGGTACAGCTCGTAACGTTCGCGAATCAGCTGTCGACGATCATCCGGGAGTTGCCGCCACATGCTGAAGCGCTGCTGCGCGGCGGTGCGCTGCCTCGGCGTCATCGTCGTCCAGCGCCTGGCACCCCTGATGAGGCGGGCCTGACGCTCCGGCGCAAGCGCGTCCCACTCTCGTTCGAAGTCGCTCAATACAGCCTGCTCTTTATCGCTCAGGCGGCCCCAGGGCACGCTGGTGTCGTCCTGCGCAGCCGCTGTGCCACACGCAAGCAGGGCCGTGAGCGCTGTGATTGCAATTCCGTGATTAACTTTCATCGCCTGTCTCCGCCGGCGCGTCATCGTCGGGCACGGCGCCGCTTCGCCGCTTAGCGTCGCTCTCGATCGCCCGTAACAGCAAATCATCTGAAGAAGACTCGCTGAAAATGAGCCAGTCCTCGTCCGATCCTTCCCAAATTCCCAGGTATTCAAGAAATTCCACCTCCGGCAACTCGTCGCCGGCTGCGAGCCCGAGGCTGCAACCGAGCGCCAGCGCCGCCGAGAACGAGGTCCGGCTAGCCGACATTACCGCCGGGTTCCAGGCCAGCGGCGTCCAGCCAACTGTAAAACTCGAGTTCCTCGAGCATCTCGAAACTCTCGTCATCGATCAGTATGTCGAAGTCCGACGCGGTCATGGGCCCTGCATCGACACCGACATCCACCGGGCCGCGCATAACGAGGGCCATGACGATTGCCGCAGCAGCAATACCGCTGGCGGGCACCCAGAGCGACCAGCGAACAGCTGACCGTGAACCCTGCAGCGCCTCCACGGCCGCGTGCCGATCCCGGTTGAGCCTTGATAACGCTGCCGCGTCGAGATCATCGACGCTGCCGTCAAACAGCTGTTTTGCTCTTTCTTCGAGCCCTTCACGTTTCGTTGGTGTATTCACTACCAGTGATCTCCGAGTTTTTCCCGCAACGTGTGCATGGCGCGGGAACAATGGGTCTTGACGCTGCCCTCGCTGCATCCCATCGCCACCGCTGTTCCGGCAACGTCGAGCCCTTCGAAGGTGCGCAACATGAAGGCCTCTCGCTGTCTGCGAGGCAATGTGCGGACCGCAGCTTCCAGGCGCTGCATTGCCTGGTCCGCCTGCAGTTCGTCCTCCGGTGTTCTCGCCAATGGGTCCGGTGCCTGCGCAACCGCATCGTAATCCTCATCGCGCGCTCCCGGCCGACCAAACCAGGCCATGACGCGATTACGGACTTTCTGTCGCCGGTGCCAGTCACGAATACCGTTTTGCAGAATTCGGTAGAACAGCGGCGTCCATTCCTCGTGCGGCCGGTCGCCGTAACTCCGGACGAGCTTGATCATGGCGTCCTGCACGAGATCGAGCGCCTCGTCACGATCACGCACGGCGATCTCCGCTATTCGCAGAGCGCGGCGTTCGATCTCCGCCAGGAACCGGTTGAGTTGCCGTTCGCGCTGCAGCGTTCCCGCTCCCGTTGTTGGTTCGCGAGTGCACGATACCGCAAATGCGGCGATGCCGTTGTTCATCGGGCACGACTCCCTGTTATTTGCGCGCGCCGGCTCAACGTGACGATCCTCTTGACTCCATCCCGCGGTCCACTACCGTGTCATGATTGGATAACGTCCTGGCCGGCGCGTGGTTGACACGATTGTTGCCTGCCCCGGCTAACGGCCGATCGCCGCTACTTAGAGATAACTCGTTGATTGAGTTTAATGTTTATGGCTGATGAACCGATACTAAAGGTTGCCGTCAGCGTACCGCTATCGCGCGAGTTCGATTACCTGCCGGTGCGAGCGGCCGCCATGCCGTCGCCGGGCTCGCGGGTGCTCGTTCCGTTCGGCCGACGACGGCGAATCGGTATCGTCACCGGCCAGAGCAAGGCAAGCGATTTCCCGGCTGCCAAATTACGCCGCTGCCTCGAGGTTGTCGACGACGAGCCCCTGTTATCCGCTGCCGACCTGCGATTGATTCGCTTCACGAGCGGCTACTACCACCACCCGATCGGAGAGGTCATGGCGGCAGCGCTGCCCGCGCTGCTGCGCCAGGGCAAAGCGCTGGCTGCAACCCGGACCTGCATAGCCGTCACCGCTGCCGGCGAAGCGGCGGATGTCGATGCCCTGACCAGGCGCGCACCGCGCCAGGCCGAGCTGATCTGCTTGCTCCGCGACGCGGGCGGCAACGGCATCGATACGGATGCTCTCACTGAAGAACAGCCGAACTGGCGGCGTGCGGCCAGGCCCCTGTTCGAGAAGGGGCTGATCACGCGTTTCGAGATCAGCGCCCGCCCGAGAGCAAAGGCGCTGGAGCTCAGCGTGCAGCCGGGCCCGGAACTCAATCCTGCTCAGCAGCAGGCCGTCAACGCCATTCGCGAGCAAACCGGTTTCGCCGCGTTCCTGCTCGACGGCGTCACCGGCAGCGGCAAGACCGAGGTTTACCTGCGCGTCATGGCCGACGTCATTGCTGCCGGCCGGCAGGTGCTCATTCTCGTACCCGAGATCGGGCTGACGCCGCAACTCGTCTCGAGGCTCCGGAATCGCCTGGGCATCGATCCCGCCGTTCTGCACTCGGGCCTGACCGATGTCGAGCGGCTTGTCGCGTGGCGAGCTGCTCGCGACGGAACCGCGCAGCTCGTCGTCGGTACCCGCTCGGCCGTGTTTACGCCGATGCCCGAACTCGGGCTTGTTATCGTCGACGAGGAACACGATCAGTCGCTAAAGCAGCAGGAAGGGTTGCGCTATTCCGCCCGCGATCTTGCGATCGTGCGTGCGAAGCATCGCGACATCGCCGTTATTCTCGGTTCCGCCACGCCGACGCTCGAATCCCTGCAGCATTGCCGGGACGGCGACTATCAGCACCTGTTGCTGCCCGAGCGCGCCGGCGCCGCGCAGCCGCCATCGATCCGCCTGGTCGACCTGAGCCGTGTGCCGTGTACCGACGGTCTCAGCGAGCCGCTACTCGCGGCGATCGCCGCGCAGCTCGATACGGGAGGGCAGGTGCTCATGTTTTTGAATCGCCGTGGATTCGCGCCTACCCTCATCTGCGGCAGTTGCGGCCACATTGCCGAGTGTCGCCGCTGCGATTCGCGCATGACCGTACACGCACGCGATCGCAGTCTGCGCTGCCATCACTGCGGTGCCAGCCGGGCTCTCGAGGAACATTGTGATGAGTGCGGCGCCGCCGTGCGGCCGCTCGGTGAGGGGACGGAACGGCTGGAGGAGACGCTGCGGCTGCGGTTTCCGGACTCGCGCATCAAGCGCATCGACAGTGACACGACGCAGCAGAAAGGCGCGATCGCAGCGGCGCTGGCAGAGGCCGAGCAGGGCGGCGCCGACATTCTCGTCGGCACGCAAATGCTGTCAAAGGGCCATCATTTCCCGAAACTGTCGCTGGTCGGCATCGTCAACGCCGACCAGGGTTTGTTCGGCACGGACTTCCGTGCCAGCGAGCGGCTCGCGCAGTCTATCGTTCAGGTTGCGGGGCGGGCCGGCCGGGAAAACCGCCGCGGCGAAGTCGTCATCCAGACGGCTTTTCCCAGCCATCCGTTCTGGCGCTGTCTTTTGGAAGGCGGCTACCGTCAGCTTGCCGACGCGGCACTTGCGGAGCGCGAACAATCGCGATGGCCCCCATTTTCCCGGCTCGCCCTGATCCGCTCCGCGGCGCACAGGCAGGCGGATGCCCATGCTCTGCTGGACATCGCGAAGCGCCATCTCTTGGCCCAGCCCAGCGACGAGCTGCGCGTACTCGGCCCGGTCGACGCCCCGATGGCTCGCCGGGCAGGCCGCTACCGGGCGCAACTGCTGCTGCAGAGCAGTTCTCGCAAGCCTCTGCATGCCGCGCTCGCCGCGGTGCGGTCTGCGCTTGAAAACGATCCGGCGGCGCGCAAGGCGCGCTGGTCGATCGACGTAGATCCCATCGAGTTGTTTTAACCCACAACGGCCTGTATTCCCTGTAGAATTGCGCGTCGCCGCATCCTGCATCGGCACACCCGCCCACGAACTCCGGATTCGATGACAACGCACAATGAAAGCCATCGTCGCACAACTTGTCGAAGACGCTCTGGCAGCACTGCCTGATCTATCGGACGCGGTTGCCAACCTTGACCTGGCCACGACCGTCGAGCGAACCCGCGACGCGGGGCACGGTGATTTCGCGAGCAACGTGGCGATGCGCCTGGCCCGGACCGCCCGCCAAAATCCTCGTGAGCTTGCAAATACGATCACCGACTGCCTGCCCGACAGCAACCTGGTCGACAAGACGGAAATCGCCGGCCCAGGCTTCATCAATTTTTACCTGAGCCCCGCGGCCTTCCATACCGAGATCGAGACCATCCTCGATCAGGGCGGTGACTACGGCAGGCAGGCAGCCAAAGACCATCCACGCATACTGCTGGAGTTCGTCTCGGCCAATCCGACCGGTCCGCTGCACGTCGGCCACGGCCGCCATGCCTCGTTTGGCGCCACGCTGGGCAACCTGCTGGAAGCCGCCGGCTATCCGGTGCAGCGTGAGTACTATGTCAACGATGCGGGCCGGCAGATGGATATCCTCGGCCTCAGCGTCTGCCTGCGCTGGATGGAATCGCAGGGTGCGAGCTTCGCCTTTCCGCGTGCCGGTTACCGTGGCGACTATATTCGGGATATTGCGGCGGAGATCGACACGAGCGGCATTGACTCGGTCGACACGTCCGCACTGTTCGAGGGCGTCCCCGCCGACGAACCCGACGGTGACAAGGAAGCTCACATTGGCGGACTGATCGATGCAGCAAAAAGAACATTCGGTGATGATGCCTTCGGCCGCATACGCCAACAGTCGCTCGAATCGATACGCCAGGATATCGAGATGGACCTTGCCGAATTTGGCGTGATCTTTGACCGCTGGTATTCGGAGCAGGATCTCGAGAAAAACGGACGTATCGACGCTGCGCTGGTCATTCTCGAGAAGCGCAACATGCTCTATCAAAAGGATGGCGCAACCTGGTTTCGTGCCACGGATTTTGGCGACGAAAAGGACCGCGTGGTTGTCCGCGAAAATGGCGTCAAGACATACTTTGCCTCGGATATCGCGTATCACTTCGACAAACGCGAGCGCGGCTTCGAGCACCTGATCGACATACTCGGTGCAGACCATCACGGCTATGTCGCCCGAGTTCGTGCCGGCCTCTCGGCAATGGGCTACGAGGCCACCGACCTGGAAGTGGAGCTCATGCAGTTTGTTGTCCTGTTCCGGGGCAAGGAGAAGCTTGCGATGTCTACGCGGGCTGGCGAGTTTGTGACGTTACGGCAGCTTCGCGAGGAGGTCGGCAACGACGCGGCTCGATTCTTCTATGTCATGCGCTCGAACGATCAACATCTCGATTTCGACCTGGAGCTCGCGAAGCGTCGGTCGACCGATAATCCGGTCTACTACATCCAATACGCGCACGCGCGCATCGCCAGCGTTTTCCGCCAGCTCGCAGAGAAAACGCTGACCTGGGATCCCAACAATGGCCGGCGCGGCCTGTCGCTTTTGACCGAAACCCATGAGAAGGAACTGATGACCGCACTGAGCCGGTATCCGGAAGTTCTCGAGCTGGCGGCCGCCAATCGGGCACCACAGCATCTCGTGCACTATTTGCGCGATCTTGCCAACGAGTTTCATACGTACTACAACGCGCACGTGTTTATCGTTGACGACGACACGTTGCGTGATGCGCGATTGACGCTGATCGCGGCAACGCGGACAGTGATCGCAAATGGGCTGGCAATCATCGGCGTGTCGGCTCCCGACCGGATGTAATGGCCAAGCGCAAGAAAAAACGTTCCGCCAGGGCGGCGAAAAAGCCCGAGTACCCGGGCTGGGTCTGGATGCTGTTTGGCTTGTCCATCGGCCTGTCCGTGGCGTTCGCCGTATACGTGAAAGACCGTGGCGCCGGCGCCCTGCCCGATACGCGGCCGCAACCGGCCAGCCTGCAAAGCGCGCTCGACGATAACGATGAGGCTTTGGTGCCCGAAAGTGCTCCGGACCCGAAGACAAACCGCTTCACATTCTACGACATGCTTCCCAATTTCGAAGTCGTGATTCCCGAAGAGGAGGCGAATGTAACTGCCGATAACGAGCCGAAGGCGGTCATTGAGCCCGGCCTCTACGTGCTTCAGGCCGGATCGTTCTCCGCGTATAGCGACGCCGACAGGCGCCGGGCGCAGCTCGCGCTGCAGGGTATCGAATCGACGATTCAGCGCGTCACGATCGACGACAAGACCTACCACCGCGTGCGCATAGGCCCGATCGATGACCTGGACAAACTCAACCTGCTCCGCAGCCGGCTGCGGGCCGCACAAATCGATGTGCTTCGCATTCGCCTCGGTGACTAGACTGCGACGCGGCTTTTTTCTCCTGGCGCTCGGCGTACTGGCCGGCTGCGGCACCACAGCGCCCGAGCTCACCGATGTGGCGACCGACGCTGTCATTATCGAGGCGCAGACAGCGGCACCCGCGGCGGCCGAACCCGCCGAGCAACCCGAACCCGACATGCGCTCGTATCGCGTCAGCATTGCCTCTGTCGGGGACATGATGATCGGCACCGACTACCCGGAGAACCATTTACCCGATGATGACGGCGTGAGCTTCCTGGCCGCGGTTACCCCCGTCCTGACGGCGGCGGATATCGCGTTCGGCAATCTCGAGGGTGTACTCGTTGACGGCGGAGAGCCCGGCAAAAAGTGCAAAAACCTCAATGCGTGCTACCTGTTTCGTTCACCAACGCGCTATGCGGAGCACTATCGGAACGCGGGTTTCGATGTCCTGAGCCTGGCTAATAATCATGCTCGTGATTTCGGCGAGGAGGGACGTACGGCAACGATGCAGGCGCTCGATGCCGTGGGCATTCATCACTCGGGGCGTGCCGGAGAATTTGCAAGCTTCGAAGCCGAAGGCCTCCGTATCGCCCTGCTCGCCTACGCGGTCACCAAGAACTCCAACATGCTGCTCGACTATGATCTGGCCGACGCAAGCGTGCGCGAGTACGCCGCAGACCACGACATCGTTATCGTGTCGTTTCATGGCGGCGCCGAAGGCATAGCCGCGATGA
>JAACFB010000070.1 GCA_009937615.1 Gammaproteobacteria bacterium
ATGAGCATTGTCGACATGGCAGAGCTGTTCCTGGAATCGGGAATCCGCCGCTACCCGGTTTTGAAAGACAATCGCCTGGTCGGCCAGATCAGCCGCCGCGACGTCCTGAGGGCGCTTGGCGAGCTGGCTTAGACTTAGTCTGCCGACTCAGCGCGCCGAAGCAGTTTGGCCACGATCAGAAGCGCACTGCCGACGAACGCGAGCGCGACAAATAACGTCGCCGGCTGGCCGTTTGGAAAGTCCTCGATAAACAGCTTGATGCCGACCAGGACGAGAACCGGGTACACGAGCCAGCGTGCTTCCGGCCAGCGCCGGTGGCGACTGGATAGCGCCAGCGTTACCGACGATATGGACAGTAATGCGGTTCGAAGCGCTGCCAGGACGGCCAGGTTTGGTTCCGGGCCATTCACTCCGGCGAGTAGCGGCGCCAGGTAGATGACCATGAGCCCACCAACTTCGCCGACGGATAAACCGAGCACGACAAGTTGCGGTAACCCGGCAGCAGTGCCCCAGCGAGCCGAGTGCTGAGCGACCGGAATAAAGAGGCAGGCCACGGTCGTTAGCGCGACTATTGCATGCCAGCCGATGGGCTCCGGCCATTCGCCTTCAGGCGTTCCTGAGAGCGCTTCCAGGCCCGTTACCAGCAGCCCTGATACCAAGCCTGCCGCTACCAACAGCAGCGTGCTCTGCAGGCTAAGGCTGACCCAGCCCGTTCGGCCGCTGAACCAAGCCGCAGTCAGAGCGAGCAATGCCCATAGGACAGCCGCTGCGTACGCCGGTAAAATGAGGCCGGTACCGGTCGCGAAGAGCAATAGCCCGAGCAACGAGTAGTAAAAGAAATTCGGCCCGCGCCTCGAGCGGGTCGCGGGGGCAAGGGCGAGCGCATAGGCACATACCCCCAGCACCAGACCGAAAGCGCCAGTTCCGCGAAGTCCCAGTGCCGGGAGCTGCGTCGCATCGCTGGCGGCCCAGAAAGCCAGCCCTGCAACGATGAGTACCTGCACGGCCTCGAATATACCCATATCGCGGCCCTGCCTGTGCGAACGGATCGCAAAGCTGGCCAGGTACGCGGCCAGGAGAGCAGCGCCGAAATACTGCGCCGCTGAAGAGTCCAGGGCCCACTGCTCGCTGCGGCCAAAAACGATAAGCTCGATCGCTCCCGCGTTGGCGCCGACTGCGCCTAGCCACTGCAATGCCAGCCATTGCCGGACGTAGGTCGCCCACAGAGATACCAGTCCGAGCAGGAGCAGGAATCCCGCCACGAGGACCGCTTCATGAGACACGATCAGCACCGCCAGGGCGGTGAGGATGCTGCCGGCCGTCACGAGCCAGGCAAGGCTGCGCAGGTTGGTTCGCACAGCCACTGTCATGCACATTGCAAAGAAGACACCGAGCGCGGCAATAGCCTGACTGCCTGTAAGCAACTGGAATCGCGTGATTGCCTCGACGAGCAGCGGTAACGCAAGCAGAACGGAAGTCGCCCCATAGAACGCAGCGTTTGCGCGACGGTCTTCTGTCGAGGCGCTGCGCCAGGCCATGTATAGCCAGAACAGCGCGTAGCCGGCGCCGATGGAAAGGCCGACCGCGGTCGGTACGAACTGAAAGTCGGTGATTGCGCGCAGGAGGTACGCGCCGCCGAATATGAGCAGCACCCGACCGATATGTGTCGAGGCGCTGGCGACGAATCCGTCACCCAATGACGGTTCGAATTCCTCTCGCTCCAAGGCAGTGTCTTTCGCTGCAGCTCCCTCGAGAGCGCTGAGGCGCTGCTCTACGCTGGCAAGCCGGGTTTCAAGGTCGGCTATCCGATCTTGCATGACGACGCCTTTGTAAGGAGCGGAATGAGTTGCACGGAAACAGCCGCTAGTTTCCTCCCAGGTCTCTTCGCAATGAAGGCACGAAATTGTTGATGATCCAGAACAGTACGAACGGTGTCACAATAACCGTAAGCGCCCCGAACAGGCCTTCCTTGAACGTCTCCAGGCTGTGAGGAATGATCGGAATGTGGTAGTGCATGTAGCCTGAGAACGATAGCGAAAAGGCCTGGCCGCCGATGACGACGTTCCAGCGCATCATGAATACGCCGAACAGTACGAGCAGCAGCGCGAGCACCGTTCTTTTCATCGTGCGTCCGGGCAGAATAAGCAGTATGAACGGTACCAGGTTGCCCAGCGTGTACTGCAGCACGAATATGTTCATGAAGTCCTTGCCGTACATGACGGAACGAAGGATGTCCCAGGACTTCATCGCGGTATAGCCGCGGAAAATCAAGTCGAGCAACTCGAGACTGATTGCAGCGACGAGAAAGCCGAGCAAATATCTCGTTGACTTGGTGATGATATCCACCTCGGCGCCTTTTATTTCGGTGGCCTCGGTTGTGCCGCCACTGCGCCTCTGCCGAAAAGCCTGCCACTCCATGATTACGATATAGGTCAGCATGCACAACGCGATACCCGATACCACGGCGGACATGATGAAGATAACCGGCATCAAAGGCGACATCCACAATGCATTCGCTTTGACCGAACCGAAAATGAAGCCCGCGTATCCATGGAGAAAACAGGCGACGGGAATTCCGACGGCTGCCAGGACCTTCGCCGCTTTCTTGTCGACTTTGATCGCATCCTCGCTGACATCAAACGCGCCCATAGTCAGCGCCAGATATACGCTGTACTTCAAAGAAGCCAATAGCCCGGGCTGGTTCTTCAGGGCTTGCGCCTGTTCGACAAAGTACTTGCGGTAGACGAACCAGATCTCGCTGACAACGATCAGGCCATAGGCCGTGAACACGATACCGAACGCAGCGATGGCCGATGTGAAGTGCGGCGTGAGCAGGGGCTCCATCGCACGCAAAGGCTGCTGCAAATGCAAGAGCAGGGGCAGTGCGGCAACGGGTAGCAGGGCCAGTGAAAAGACCAGCGAAAACTGCGCAATTTCCTTGAGATCTTTCTGACCGAAGACGTGGTAAAGGGACGAGAGAACAAAAGCGCCGGCGACGAGGCCCGTCATATACGGGTACATGACGATCTGTATGCTCCAGTATATGAATTCGTTCGGGTAGACGAAGAGTTCCTTAATAGTCCACTCGACTCCGTGCACGATAGCTGGATCGGTCATGACATTACCTCACATTGGCATCGAGGCCGAGATAGAACACATGTGGTTTGGTTCCGTACTCGTCCTTGAGAACGGCGACCCGCTCGGTCAGGATAATTTTTGTTACCGGGTCATCGGGATCTTCCAGGTTCGCAATTCGGCGGGCATCGAATGAACAACATTCAACGCAGGCCGGCGGCATGCCCTTGGTGATCCGGTGGTAGCAGAAGTTGCACTTGTCGGCGACTTTATGCTCGGGATGGAAAAAGCGGACGCCGTAAGGGCAAGCCATGATGCAGTACCCGCAGCCGATGCACCATTCGCGGTCGATCAATACGACGCCGTCGTGGGTTTGATACGTCGCGCCGACCGGGCAGACCTGCACGCACGCCGGGTTATCGCACTGATTGCAGAGTTTCGGTACGAAGAACGCTTTTGCGATATTTTCCGGGTCGATTTCCTCGCCCCGGATCTTGTCGTCGATGAAGCCGTCGCGACCGCCAAGCGGCGAGTCGATGTGTGTCTCGCCGTCCTTGGTGACGACGTAGCGCTCGACCCAGGTGCGTGTCACGGGTGAGTCAAAGGGCACTTCGTTCTCGGTCTTGCAGGCGGTTACGCACAAACCGCAGCCCGTGCATTTGTTGGTGTCTACGAGAAAAGCCCAACGCACCTTGGCTTCGTCGACGGCTGCCTTCGCTTCCGCCGGGCTGAGAAAGACAAATGCGCTGAGAGGCAAGGTCGATGCCAGCGTCCCGCCCACGGCCTCTTTGAGAAACTGCCTACGGGAACAGGTCATTTTCTTTCCTCCCTGGGGTCGTGGGGGTTGTGGCACTCGACGCAGTCGCGGCGCCGCATGTGCATTCGATCGACAATGCCCGGTACGACTGATCGGCCGTTTTCCGGATAGTCAAGCAGCGCATGACATCGCAGACATTGTTCTCGCGACGTATTGATCGGGAGAGCAGTTATTTCCTCCGGATGCCCGGCGCCCGGGCCGTGGCAATTCTCACATTCGACTTTCGAATGGGCGGAGCTTCTGTTCAGCCGCCGGACATTTCTTCTGTGGCAATCCGCACAATATTCACGGCCCAGGTACTTGACCGGGAAGTCCTTCCACTCCTGCACGTTACTGAGGCGATGATAGTTATAGGTGAAACTCGGCCCGTGAACACCGAAGTCGTCCGGAACTAGGAACTGCCGCGCAACAAGAATGGCAGCTAATACTCCGATCGCGAGCCACAATGGGCGAAGTACATGCCACTTCATCTTGTGCCGCTCCTGGCTGTGATAAGGACACGACGGAATTGCGAGCGGCTATTGCCGGTGTTGAGCGAATCCTGACAGCGCCATATTTACCGCTCGATCCATCTTTTCAGTGGTCATGGATACGTAGCACCGCGAGTCTTCACAATACGTAGAATCCGTAGCGACGGCTTTGGCCACGAACAATCTTGTTAATAGCCGCGCTCTGAAAGCTAGCGTTTTGCGAAAGCGGCTGCGAGCGACTTGCGCCTGAGATAAGCGTAGACCTCGAGCAGGGGGAGTTCTTTCGGGCACACGTCGTGGCAGGCCATCATTCCTATGCAGCCGAATACGCCATCAGCGTTGGCGACGACTTCGAACCAGTCAGAATCATTGCGAGCGTCGCGCGGGTCCATCATGAAGCGTGCTATCCGGTTGAGTCCGGCGGGGCCGAAGAAATCCTTGTTGACATTGGCAACGCCGCAGGAAGCGACGCAACAACCGCACTCAATGCAACGTTCGCCTTCATAAATAGCCTGTGCGAGATCGTCATCCATGCGCGCTTCCGTAGCTTCAGGATCGAACGGCTGCTCGGTATGAATCCACGCCTCCGACTTTTCGACCATTTCCCGAAACCAGGTCCCGGTATCGACGGACAGGTCGCCGATCAGCTTGAAAACGGGTAGCGGGTGCAGCCGAACAACGTCGGGCAGATCCGAGGTGAGCGTGCGGCACCCCAGCGCCGGACGGCCGTTCACCATCATGCCGCAGGAGCCACAGATTGCTGAGCGACACGCAAAGTCGAACTGCAGGCTCGGGTCCTGGGTTTCGCGGATCTGGTTGAGCGCAAGATAAAGGGACATGTAGGGTGCTTCATCGAGCTCGTATGTCTGCATGTGTGGAACCGATTCCGGATCTTCGGGGTTGTAACGAAAGATCTCGAAACTCAGGCGTCGTGGAGTCGCGGATTCCTGCGTCTTCATACGTACTCCTTCCATGCGCCCCGGTGCATTCTGCTGCCCGGTGGCTCCACCGTATCGAGCCTGCCATGTTGCGCCTGGCGAGCGTAGACGTTCTCGTTGTATTGCTCGATCGTATCGCGCATTTCAATGCGCTCGTCGCTTCCGTAGCCACGATGGCCCGGTGGCAGATCGATCTCACCAACGGGTTCGTAACTGAATACAGGCTCGGCGGCGTCTCCGGCCCAGCGCACCAGCGTGCGATTCAACCATTCCGCATCGTTACGCAGCGGGTAGTCGGACCGATAGTGCGCGCCGCGGCTCTCCGTTCTCAGGAGGGCGCCATTTGCCGTCACGAATGCGAGCCGCAGCATACCTTTGAGCCGTAATGCGAATGATAGCTCGGGATTCATGCCAGGCACTTTGGACTGCAACACCGCTTTGTCACAGTCGGCCAGCAGGGCAGAGATTTCGGCGACAGCCTGTTCAAGCTCGTCCCCGTTTCTGAATATGCCCACTTTGCTCATCATCGTCTCGCCCATGGCGTTGCGAATCGCATACACGCTCGGGCCCGGCCCGGTTCGCTGGAGCCAGTTCGCGGCGCGCCCTGCAGCCGTGCGCCGGGCCTCCAGCGCAACGGTCGTTCGCACGTCGAGGCTTGTCGCCGCGACGAATTCGGCAACCTTTTTGCCGACGATACGACCTGCGACGACGGTTTCAGCGAGACTGTTGCCGCCAAGACGATTGAAGCCGTGCATATCCCAGCAGGCGGCTTCACCGGCCGCGAACAAGCCTGCCATGTTGTACGCCTGGCCATCCTTGTTGACCCGTATCCCGCCCATTGAGTAGTGCTGCGTCGGCTGCACGGGAATGAGTTCGTGCGCGGGATTCAGCCCGACGAAATCGCGACAGATTTCAAAAACCTCGCGTAGCTTCGTCGTCAGGTGCGCCTCTCCGAGGTGACGCAGGTCCAGCCACAGGTGGGGGCCGTAGGGCGTCTCCACGCCTTTGCCGTCGCGCATGCGCTGCTTCATATGGCGCGAGACCACGTCACGACTCGCCAACTCCTGCTTCTCGGGCTCGGCATCGACCATGAAGCGGTGCAGGTCCTTGTCGAGCAGATAACCACCGTCTCCGCGGCAACCTTCTGTGATCAATATATTGCTCGGTGCGAGCGCCGTGGGATGAAACTGCACGGCCTCCATGTTGCCGAGCGGCACAATGCCGGTGTTCATCGCGATGACTGCACCCATGCCTTCATTGATCGTCGCGTTGGTCGTGTACTGGCCATAGATGCGGCCGTAGCCGCCGGTAGCGATAACGGTTGCCTTGGCAACGACAGCGAAGTGGTTCCCGGTCCGCAGGCAGCGCGCCACGGCGCCCCAGCAGCGATCGCCATCATGGATCAGCTCAACGGCTTCCGTACGGTCCCTGACGGTAATGCCTAGCCTGATGACTTCGCTGTCGACCGCATACAGTGCGGCATGGCCCGTCGCGGCGGCCGCGTAGCAGGCCCGCCACTTGGCCGTGCCGCCGAAGTCGCGGTGCATGATCAGGCCGTCATTTTCCATGCGCTCTTCGATTTCGACCCGCTCGCCCTTGATGACGTAGCTGTTCTTGCCCCCTCGCACGCGCGTCCACGGTACGCCGAGGTGCGCGAGTTCCCTGACCGCGACAGGCGCTTCTTCGCAGAATATGCGGGCGACTTCCTGGTCCGCTCCCCAGTCCGAGCCGCGCACGGTGTCCAAGAAGTGCAGGCTCGTGTTATCGCCCTCCGCCTTGACGCAGTTGCCGAGCGCTGCCTGCATCCCGCCCTGTGCGGCGCAGCTGTGGCTGCGTCTCGGCGGCACCAGCGACAAGATCATTACGTCGTGCCCGGCGGCGGCGGCTTCAATGGCGCAGCGTTCGCCGGCCAGTCCGCCGCCGATGATGAGCACGTCCGTGCTGATCAGTTCGGCGGTCATCCTGCTACTCCACTGAGCAGAAACGCGAGTGGCGGCGGCAAAATGCCTGCGAGCACGAGCAGGACGATGAATCCGAGCACGAGGAAAAACCAGAGCAGGACGCGTTCGATGTTTAGCAGGACACGGCGCGACAGGAATCGGCCCGAGCCCCACTTGACGCCGAGTCGATAAAGACCGACGCCGGCATGAAACTCGACGCAGATCAGCAACAGGGCATACGGGAGCCAAAGTCCGCCCCGCACGCGTTCGGTGCTGGTCAGCGCTTCGATACCGATGCGCTCACCGAACAACGGGGTCAGCACATCGAAGCCGAGCAGAATCACGTGGAAGCTGCCCAGGACGAGAATTACCATGCCGGTACGGACCTGCCATATCCAGAGCAGGGACTCGACATGCGGCTGCGCCGGCGATATGTCGCTGGCAGTTGCCGGCCGGTTATGGCCCGCTCGCGCGAGCCCTTTCTGCAGGGCGATCATCCGCTTGCGCTCGGCCAGCTGTGCGGGAATCTTGCGGCTTGCCAGTGCACCATGAACAAGGAACAGTGCGAAAATGACGATCACTGTCGGCTGCGCGATGTAATAGTCCTCAAGCATGCCCGCGAGCCAGTCGAAGCCGCGGGATCCGGTCAGGATCGAACCGACGAGTATCATGTGACCCCACATGAAGAGCGCGAGCACGAGTCCGCTTGCGCCGCTCAGCAGCTCATAGGCAACCTGCCGGCGGGCCAGGTCGACAGCTGAACTTTCCAGGTCGCCTAGCACAATCAGAATCCCGCGTTACCGTCGTAATTGGAAATCATGGATTCAGCAGGCCCAGGATCTCTGGTTCCTGTTCTTCCTCCGCGAGCACGGTGTGGCACAGGCCGCAGTCGTTGGAGATTGTCTTGCGGTCTTCGCTGCGAAGTTTTCTCCCGTGGCAGCGGAAACAACCCTCCGAACTCTGATGCCCGATGTGCTCGGGATAGGTGTTCCACCAGACTTTCATTTCGGGAAAGACGTTGACCGAGTAAATGTCGCCGAGTGTGCGGGCAGCCGTGCTAATGGCATCTGCGCGGTTCTGCGCAACGTCGGGATGGTTCTCGCTGTAATAGCTCATGAGCTCCGCCGTTATGGCTGCGCGGGCTTCTTCATGAGAGGGGAACTCAGCGTCGATAATACGGACGGCCTCACGCTTGACGAAGGGGAGTTTGCGGTCGATCGCGCCGTCGCGTAGCGCGCGATCGACTTCGTGTTCAGGCAGAAAGTACTTGTGGCTAGGCCGGTTGTGACAGTCGACGCAATCCATCGTCCGCCATTGGCCGCCATCCTCAGGCGCGCGCCGGTCCGCGTAGACTGTCGTTTCACCATCGCCATTCGTGAATTCGACCTCGTAGATCTCCTCGCGTGTTTCGTCCGACCTGTAGCGAATCTGTACGCCCGGGTCCACGTGCCAGTGAATACCATGCGACAGTCCTTCCTCGGCACCGCCAACCTTGAGCAGCAGCGCGGTCGTTAACTCGGTGTTCGCCTCGTCATCCTGAAAATGACGCCTGACGGTGAGCTTGTCACCAACAAATTTATTCGGCCAGTGACATTGTTCACAGGTTTCCCGGGCCGGGCGCAGATCGTGCAGTGGTGTCGGTATAGGCCTCGGGTAAAGATCAAACGCGACGGCGACGAGCTGCCAGGCGCCGTCAAGCTTCGATTTCACGAACCAGTCGGCACCGGGACCGATGTGGCACTCGGCGCACGCGACCCGCGAGTGAGCAGACCGCTGGTACGCGGTGTGTTCGGGTTCCATAACCGTGTGACAGGCTGTGCCGCAGAACTCGACCGACTCCATCACCTCGACCCCTTTGTAGGTGGCGCCGGAGAGAATTACGATGTTGACCATCGTGGCACCGGTGAGAATGAACAACCAGTTGCGTGTTTTCGCGTTATTCAGATCAAATACCGGCAACAGCGGAGTAGCTTCGTTGCCATGAATACGCCGCAATTTGCGGCGGTAAAGAACGGCACCAACCGGTATCAG
>JAACFB010000015.1 GCA_009937615.1 Gammaproteobacteria bacterium
CAATACCTGCTCGGGCAGAGCTGTACCAACTGTCATACCCAGGTGCACGGCTCGAATCATCCTTCGGGCTCGAAATTGATGCGGTGATCGGCATGCGAAACGGAATGCAGAAAAATAAGGGAACCTTGACACTACTGGTCGCGGGCATCTTTTCAGTGAGTGCGCTCGCCACGATGCCTGCGGCGCTTGCGCAGGTCGATACGAGCGGGTGGAAGTGTGAGTACTGTCCGTTCCCGGCAGGTTATGAGGCTGACGTCGAGGTGGGTGCAACAAGCGTCAGCGACGACGCGGCGCGCTTCGGTAACGCCACGGGCTACGACGAGTCCGGCGTCTATGCGAACGTTGACGGCCAAGGGGTTTATGCCGGCGACGGGTACAGGCTGAACTGGATGGCCGAGGATCTTGGCCTCGATTCACGAGTGCTCACAATTGATGGTGGCAAACCGGGCCGGTTCGGTTTTCACCTCGGCTACAGTGATCTGCCTTACCGGCTGTTCGATTCTACGCAAACGGTATTTACCGCGCCGTCGGGCGAAAGGCTTACACTGCCGTCCGATTGGGTTGCGGCTTCGCAGACGTCGAATATGACGACGCTGCCCGCATCGCTGCGGCCACGCAATATTGAAAGCGACCGCAAAACCCTCAGCGTGGGCGCCGATGTCGAGGCCGGCTCGGACTTCTCGTTCTTTGTCGATTACCGGCAACAGCAGCGCGAAGGCGTCGGTATCGTGGCTGGCTCCAATTTCTCCCAGTCGGCGCTGCTGCCCCGCGTGTTCGACTTCGAGACGGACCTCATCGATGCCGGCGTAAATTATGCGCGCGGCCCGCTTAGTCTCTCGCTGGCGTGGTTCGGGTCATTCTTTACGAATAACGCCGATTCACTGACCTACGACAACCCGTTCCTGACATTCCCGGGTGCCGGGCAGGGGCGTCTCGCACAGGAGCCCGACAACGAGTTCACGCAAGTGTCGCTGTCCGGCAGCTATCGCGCGGACGTGCTCAGGTCGGTCATCGCATTTACGGCCGCGGCAGGACAGGGAGAACAGGACGAGAACCTGCTGCCGTATACGATCAACCCGCTGTTATCGGCGGGCAGCCTGCCGCGAGCAACTCTCGACGGCAAGATCGATACGATGAATTACGCGTTGACGCTCACGTCCAGGCCGTTTCCGAAAGCCCGCATAAAACTCAGTTATCGCTATGATGAACGCGACAACCAGACGCCGCGGTCGGACTGGTCGCGTGTCGTGGTCGACGGCTTTGTCGCACCCGGCAGCGACATGAATATCCCCTACAGCTTCGAACGGGCGCGCCTCAGCGTACGCGCCGACTACCGCTTATTCGACACTGTGCGCCTCTCGGCGGGATATGACCGGCGCGAAGTCGACCGCGATTTCCAGGAAGTCGCCGAACAAACCGAGGACACGGGTTATGGCCGACTGCGCTGGCGGCCGACGCCGGCGCTCGAGCTTGACGTGAAGGGCGGCGTGTCGAAACGCGACGTCGATCGTTACGACGAGACATTCGCTACGGCCCTGGGCCAGAATCCTCTGCTGCGCAAGTATCACCTGGCCTATCGCTATCGCGAGTTTGGAGAGGTCACGCTTGCGTTTACGCCGGCCGAGTTTCCCGTCTCGCTCGCCCTGAATGCGCTGTATGCCGATGACAGCTATTCGGAATCGGTACTCGGGCTGCTGGCCGGTGACGAGTTGCACATTGCGGCAGACATCGGCTGGACGGTCTCGGAACGGACGTCGCTGTATGTGAATGTCAGCGACGAAGCCATTACCTCGGAACAGGCGGGCAGTTCCGTCTTTGCCGCGCCGAACTGGACCGCGACAAACGACGACGATTTCACGACCATCGGTGCCGGTCTGCGTATCCGTGGTCTCATGGATGGCGTCGACCTGCGGCTCGATTACACGCACTCAAACGGCGAGTCGGAGATCATCGTTGACCCGCCGGCAGGAGTGACGAGCGAATTTCCCGAGCTGGAATCCGAGTTCGACGACCTGCGCCTGACGCTGAGCTATCAAAGCTCGGAGAGGCTGCAGTGGAATCTCGACCTGCGGTATTACCGCTTCAATACCGAAGACTGGGCGCTCGAAGGTCTTGCTCCGGCGGCCGCACCGAGTCTCCTGTCGCTCGGCGCGGCGCCGTACGATGAAGATGTATTCGTGGTCGGATTCGGTGTGCGCTACAGTATCGGGGTGTCCGAGGAGTAAGACGCTCGGCAACGCTGCACTACGGTAGTTGGCGGCTTCCTATACACGACCCGCTTTCCGATGCCGCAGATGTCGGCCATGCCGAAGTGTCTGCAGCTTGCCGCGATCCTGCTACAGTTTGTCTGCGCGGCTCAGGCCGAAAGCCTGCCGGGCAGGGCCGTTGCGACAGCGTCCGCAATTCTTTGCGCGCCCTGTGCGGGGGCCATGACGTGAACGCCGGCGACGCCCGGCATGTTCTTGTAGGCATCGATCAGTTCGACGCACAGTGCGAGACCTTCTGCCGCCTCGTCGGCGGCGTCTTCGAGCCGCTTGACGACTGGATCCGGAACCGTGACCCCGAAGAGATTGCCGTTCATCCAGCGCGCCGAGCGAGCCGAGATGATCGGTCCGATTCCGACGATGATCGACGTCCTGTCGAGCAGGCCGAAGGCATCGAGGCGGTCGAAGTAACGTTTTGCCAGCGACGGATCGAAACAGAATTGCGTCTGCACGAAGCCGATACCGGCGTCGATTTTTTCCCGAAGCCGATCCGGCTTCCAGTCGGCCGGTGGATCGAAGGGCACATCGGCAGCGCCGACATTGAAATCGGGCCGGCTGGTAAACTCCCGGCCCGAGGGCAGCTTGCCCTCGTCGCTCATGCGTCGCGCCATTACAATGATGTCCTGGGAATCGAGATCAAAGACAGGTTTGGCCTCGGGCTCATCGCCACCGGCAGGGTCGTCGCCCTTCAACACGAGCAGATTCTGTATTCCGTGCGCTGCCGCGCCGATCAGGTCAGCCGCGATCGCGATACGGTTTCGATCGCGGCAGGTCATCTGCATGATCGGCTCTATGCCATCCTGCCTGAGCAGGGCTGACGCCGCGAGGCTGGACATCGCGACGCGCGCACCGGCGCCGTCGGTCACGTTGACCGCATCGACGAGGCCTTTGAGCGGCTGCGCCTGCTCGATGAGATCGGCGGCGCTTGCCGACAGTCTTGGCGTGACCTCGGCAGTGACGACGAAGTCGCCACGATCGAGTTTTGCCCGGAGAGAATCGTCTTTATTCATCATGTGTTCTTTGCAATCGGCCGCCGCTGAAAGTGCGCATGTTAAGCTTTCCTGCCACTCAAAACACGTCAAACTTCTTTAGTGCCACCGATTCCGCTCGGCATCGCGCACGTCGCGACGCCGATCCAGAGAAACGTGAACCAGCAGCCTAACATCCGTCGGCTGGGACTAAACTCTTCTCCGGCGTCAGTTCGACCGGGCTAACCGCTCCCGTGAGGTATTGCATCATGCGTGCTATGCCCCGTAATCGCGTGCGGTGACCTTGGTCTTCGGCCCTCTTGCCCTCCATCGAAGCTGATCCCGTGCGACGGTCTGCGCTCATCGCGCATCACTATTGCGTGGATTTTCTAAATTAAGGGGCAAATACGCTATGAATCTGAAAACGAACATTTCGCTGCTCGTCGCTCTTGGGCTGACGTCGGCGGCGATCGCAGGCGATGAGATAAGCACCCGGGTGACTATCGCCATGGTCGATGACGAGAGCGCAGAAGAGTTGCGCCTGGAGCTTGACAGCGACCAGCTCGGTTTCGACCTGCACGACATGCAGGAAGGCGAGAGTCGCTCGATCGTCGATCAGTCCGGGCGAAACATCCTGATTACGCGCAAGGCCGAAGGCTTCACGTTCGATGTCGACGGCAAGTTCATCAAGATGCCACTACTCGAGGGGGGCCACCACGGTGCGATATGGATGGGTGATGGAGAACCGGGCGACATCGATGTCCACGTGCTGCACAACGCGCAAGGTCCGACAGATTTCAACCAGGATGGCGTCATGATCGTTAGCGGCAAGCCGATCGACACGGCGACTCGGCAAGCAATCGAATCCTTGCTCGAATCGGCCGGCTACGATAGCGATGTGCGGTTTATCGATGCTCAGGGCACCGATGGCGCCGCCCACACATTCAAATTGATCGAGAAGCGAGTCGAGGTCCTGCAGTAAATCGTCGGCTGGATCGCCCCGGCACCTGGTTACCCGGTGCCGGGGCTGAAGGACTGAGTCCTGAAGAGGCTGTCGTCAATCGAAGATAGTCGGCATGGCGGGGCGCCCGCCCAAAAAGGCGAGCGATGAATTATTCGTAGCGAAGTGCGTCGATAGGATCGAGGCCTGCCGCCCGCTTTGCCGGCCACATGCCGAAAATGAGTCCGACCGCGGCGCTGAATGTGAATGCAGTGATGACTGACGCCGAACTGATCTGCGTCTGCCAGCCGGCAAATTCGGCCAGGAAATAGGCTGCGGCGGCGCCCACCGCAAGCCCGAGTCCGCCACCGAACAAACACAGCATCATGGCCTCAACAAGAAACTGCAGCAGGATGTTGCCCCTGGTTGCGCCCATTGCTTTGCGGATGCCGATCTCCCGGGTTCTTTCGGTAACGGTCACGAGCATGATGTTCATGATGCCGATGCCGCCGACGACGAGGCTGACGCCGGCAATACCGGCAAGCAGGTAGGTAAAGACCTCGGTCGCCTCCTGCCGCGAGTCCAGGAACTGCTTGCGGTTGAAAATCGCGAAGTCGTTATCGGTGCCGGGCAGCAGACCATGTTCGCGCCGCAGGATGCGTTCGATGTCGAGCATGGCCTGCTCGATGGTCGCCCCGTCGCGAACCCTCGCGCTGATTGTCTCGACGAGATCGTTGCCGGTGACGCGGAACTGTGCCGTGCTCAACGGCACCCAGATATCGTCGTCGGGGTTGCGCCAGCCCCACGATCCCTTGCTTCCGAGGATCCCGATGACCTCGAACGAGATCGACCGGATCTGAAGCGTGCGCCCCAGCAGGCTTGCCGCGTCGGCGTCGAGCATTCCAGGTATCTCGCTGCCCAGCACGGCAACGCGGCGCCGCGCTGAATCGTCCGCCTCGGTGAACATACGGCCGGCCGCCAGATTAAAGTGATGGACTTCAGGATAGTTCGGGGTCGTGCCGATGATCGTTACATTCAGATTGCGATTGCCGTATTTGACTTGCTGCCGCCCGTTGATTTCTGGGACGACTCCGCCCAGGTGGCGCCCATCGATCGCGAGCGCCCTGGCGTCTGCCGTTGTCAGCGTATTTGTCTGCCTGGCGACACCACGGCTGAACCAGCTGGACGAATTGATCGACAGGATGTCGCCGCCAAGCGCTTCCATTTGTTCGTCGATCGCTGCCCGGGCGCCGGTCCCGAGGGCAACCATCGTGATAACGGCGGCGACCCCAATGACGATTCCCAGCGTTGTCAGCGACGCGCGGAACAGGTTGCCGCGAATCGACTGCACTGCAATGACCAGCGTCTCGCCGAACAGCATCAGCGGCTCCCGATACCCGGCACGCCACCGACCCGACGGTTGATCCAGCGCTGCAGCTGCTCCTGTGTTTCAACGAGGTGAGTGCTCGGCAGGATCAACACGCGTTCGTCTCTTTCGAGCCCGGAGACTATCTCGACACGTTCTAGGTCGGTCAGTCCGGCGCGGACATTCACGATTCGCGTGCCGCCGTCGGCTTCCTGGACGACCACCCAGAAATCTCCGCCGAAACGATAATCGGGTTTCTCTCCATCGGCGTCAGTGGCGCCGCTGCGGTCATCCTGATCGGCAAAGACCCGGCGCATCAGCTGCTGCTCCTCCGCGGTCAACTGCTCCCCGGAACGCCTTTTCCGCGCGATGGCGCGAAAAGAATTCGCATCGACACCGGGAGGCAGCTCAATCGTGCGGCCACCCAGCGTAACGGTCTCGCCGTTGCCGCTTCCGGGTTGCGCTTCGGCTTCCTTGCTGCCGCCGCCCGCCACCTTGTCGCGCAGGTCCGACTCGCTCATACCCAGGATTCCGGCCGTGGCCGCTATGTCCCGGGCTGTGCGCAGCGCCATTACCGGAACGGTGAGCACGTTGTCCCGTTCTGCGACAGAGACTTCTACTTCTGCATTCATGCCAGGCATGAGCAAGCCATCGGGATTTCGAATTGAAATCAGCACTGCGAACATCGTGACGTTTTGCTCGACGACGGCCTGAGGTTCGATTTTGGTAACCGCTCCGTGAAACGGTTGATTCGGGTACGCGGCGACTGTGACCGTTGCTGTCATGGCCGGGCGAATTTTGCCGATATCGGTTTCGTCAACGAGCGCCCGGATTTGCACGGCGCCGAGATCGGCCATCGTCAACAGCAATGTGCCACCACCGACGTCCTGCGTTGGTGATGAAATAACCTGGCCTTTTTCGACGGGCTTGGCGATCACTGTGCCGGACACCGGGGCACGAATCTCGGTATCGTCGACCGCGATACGTGCATTCTCGACCGTCACTTCGCTCGTCACAACAAGCGCCTCGGCGTTCGCCAACTCGAGCGCGGCCTGTTCGTAATCCGCTTCGGTAAACGTGCCGTTCCGGATGAGACGTTCAGCACGCTCCATCTGTGAAATCGATATTTGCCGCCGGGATCGCGCGGCTTTGAGCTCCGCCTCGGCCTGAGCAAGTCGATTGCGGACCGTGCGTGGATCGATGCGCACCATGAGCGCGCCTTCCTCGACGTAGTCGCCGGTTTCCACCAGCAGCTCCAGCACCTCGCCCGACGCTTTGGACTTCACTTCGACCGTGGCGAGCGGCTCTACGACGCCCGATGAACCGACCGAAACGCGTATCGAATGGCGTTCGACGGTGGCCGCCTCGTAGATCGGCGTCGATTCCGGGTCCTGTGCACAGGCTGCAAGCAAGATAACAGGCCAAATCAGACGTCGCTTGCTCATCTGCTCGCACCCGGCGAGCCGTCGCTCGTCACGGCACCGTCAATCAAGCGAATCACCCGCTTCGCGTGCTCTGCTACAGCCTTTTCATGGGTAACGATAATGATCGTGTTGCCCGCATCGTAAAGCTTGTCGAACAATTTCATTATCTCCGCGCCGGTTATCGAATCGAGGTTTCCGGTCGGTTCGTCCGCCAACAGGATGCTGGGCTCGGTCACCAGCGCACGGGCGATCGCCACGCGCTGGCGCTGGCCGCCCGACATCTCGGATGGACGGTGCAGCATGCGGTCAGCAAGTCCTACCGTCTCCAGCGCATGGCGGGCACGTGCCTGACGGACCCTGCGCTTCATGCCGGAGTAGATCAGCGGAACCTCGACGTTGTGCAGCGCGGTCATCCGGGCGAGCAGATTAAACGTCTGGAACACGAACCCGATGTCGCGGTTGCGTGCGCGTGCCAGCTGCCGGTCGTTCATCGATGAAACATGGTGCCCGTTGAGCCAGTAATCGCCCGCTGTCGGCGAATCGAGGCAGCCGATGACATTCATGAGCGTCGATTTTCCGGAGCCCGACGGACCCATGACGGCCACGTATTCATTCGGAGCTATCGACAGGGATACCGAACGCAGGGCATAGATTGTGTCCGCGCCCATAACGTAGGTACGCTCGATGTTCTCGAGGCGAATCATTGCGCCAGTCTGGCTGACGGCTGCAGGCACGGCGTTCACCAAAACATTATACGGAGTTAATGTCTCCGGCGGAGCGCGCGCTTGATGTGAGTTGTAACTTGTTGTTTCGGAGCCTGGTCCCGCGGGAAAATTTCCGCGTTGCCCTGGCAATCCCCGTGCCCGCATAAGCCGCGCCGACAAATTACACCGCCGGGCCACGACGCCATGCCGATGGTCACGTGCAACCGGAGGGCGGCAGTTGCGCTGAGCTCAATGGGTTCGGGGGCAGTTAAACGGTATACTCGACCGCATGAATATCGTCGACCGGCTGGAAAAATACGCTGCCTACGTGCTTCTGAGCCTCATGAGCATCATTGTCTTGTTAGCGACGCTGGAGGTCGGCTACGAGATCGTGATGCTGGTGTTCAGGCCGCCGGGCTTTTTTATCGGCGTCCGGGACCTTTTCGATCTTTTCGGACTGTTTCTCATGGTGATGATCGGGCTGGAGCTCATGACCAGCATCCGCATGTACCTGCGTGACCACAACATACACGCCGAGCTGATGATTCTGGTTGCGATTACGGCGATCACGCGCAAGATCGTCATTCTCGATGCCACGGCCATCGATCCGATGGTGTTGTTCGGCGTCGCTGCCATCCTCGTCGCATTGACCGTCGGCTATTACCTGATCCGGCAGACGCGCAAAAAGGACGCGTGATCCTCGCTGTCGGCCTGGGCGTCGCCGCAATCGCCCTCGGCGCATTCGCCTATGTCAATCGCCCCCGCCGCGTGCCTGTTGATGCGGTGCCGCCGGCTGAGTTTCCGGGCGACCGTTTTGCACACGACGTGTTCGAGACACTGCTCCGCCGTTTTGTCGCTGCGGATGGCAGCATCGCGTACCAGCGCTGGAGCGAGGACAAGCAGTCTGTCGAGCAGCTGCATGCCTATCTTGCTGCCGTCAGCCGATTCAGCCCTGAGAACTCCCCGGACCGATTTGCCAGCAAAGCCGACGAGCTGGCTTACTGGATCTATGCCTACAACGCCTACGTCATTAAAAGTGTCCTCGATCACTGGCCTGTAGCAAGCGTCACGGACGTCAAGGCTCCGTTGGAGCTGGTCAAAGGTCTAGGGTTCTTCTTCCGCCTTCGCTATCCATTCGGCGGCAGGTACCTGAGCCTGCTTGCTGTCGAAAACAACCGGATTCGTCGTAACTTCCGGGATCCCCGCATTCACTTCGTTCTGAGCTGCGCCAGCGGCAGTTGCCCGGCCGTGAGGCCAGCGTTGCCGACTGGCGATGCGCTTGACGCGCTGCTTGCCGAGGCTGCCGCGGACTTCGTCAGCAATCCGCGTAACGTCTTCATCGACCATGACGAGCAACGGATAGCGGTGTCCAGGATATTCAAGTGGTACAAGAGCGACTTTCTCAACGAACTGCGGCTGCGCGGGCTGTCCGCCGAGAGAGGCATTGTTGACTACATCAGGCTCGTAGCACCGGCGTCGCTGGCTTCAGAGCTCTCGAAGGCGCCCGGCTACGAGCTCGTGTACCGGGACTACGACTGGGCAGTCAACGCTGCGGCCGACGACCACGGCAATAACCCTGGAGCATCTCGCCCTTAGCAGTGACGATCACCATCGCGCGCCAGTTTTCGACATAGTAATCGGCATCGTCCTTGCCAATGAGCTCAACCATCCGGGGATAGAGCTTGCCTCTCATCAGTTCGTATTCGCGCTGAACTTCCTGGCGATACCACTCGGAAGCATCCTCGGTCGTCACATCGACAAAACCCGCGTTGACGAGGTGGCGGCCATAGCTTTCCAGCGTGTCCAGCGCATACGTGAGGCCTTCGAGCTTGAACCAGTAGCGCATGTCATCGGAGTAGTCCCCGTCCGGCTTCAGCCAGTCGTAGCAGCTCAGGTATCCGCCAGGTCTTAGTACGCGGTACGATTCGCCGAGTATCCCGGTTTTATCGGCGATCTGCGTGAACGCGCCTGAACTTATGACGATGTCAAACGCTTCATCCGGGAATGCCAGCGGACCGGCCTCGACCGTCTGAAAGGTGCACCGGTCGGCCAGGTCCAGTTCTGCTGCGGCTTGCTTCGCACGCTCGATCAATGGCGCTTCGAGGTCGATCCCGATCACCTCCGCGCCATGCGTCCGAGCCATCTCGAAAGCGGGGCCGCCGATCCCGCAGCCGATGTCGAGAATGCGCTTGCCGTGCGTATCGATGCCGTTGAGCAGTTTGGCGACGTTTCCCGGCCCGCCCGGTGCCATGTAGCCCTTGCCCCAGATAGTTTCGAGCATCGTGACGAGGCTGTCGTGGTATTCGTCTTCATGAGCCATAGGCATGAGCCCCCTTGTGCATTGCCGACATCATTCAGTTATCGCCAGTGGCGCTGTCATTATGACAGTGTTGCCGAGATAAGGCGCTAGCGAGTCCGGAAACTGGCTAGGTGGCCGTTCCGGCGCGGGCCCCTGGCCGATGTAATGAATTCGCTCGCCGTCGATAGCGCCTGTCGTCGGCGTCAGGGCGGCATTCGCGAATTCGATGACCTCAACGTTCGTTATTGCCGTTATTTCTTCATTAAGCTGCATGCGCAGCAGCCGCCATGGCTGGATGCCGTTCTGTATGCCGACCAGGTCGCCGTCATGCCAGTAAAGTCCGTCGATACCATAAAGCGGCCGCTCGGGCGGAGCATCGAGATACTGCAGGTTGCCGTTATCAAGGTCGATGACACCGATGCCGACGGGGTAGGAGGATACAAACAGTCTCCGGCCACTGTGATCAGTCGTCAAACCGTTCGAACCGAAAGGAGCGGGGCTGGTGGCGACCGGCCGCAAAGCACTCGAGCCGGCTTCGAGAACGTGCAAAACGTCACCGCTGACATAGACGTCGCCGTTTGGCGCGACCGTGACGTCATTCAGTCCGGCAACCGACTCGTCGACGAAGTAGCGGTGCCGGAGGGCACCGCTATCGAGGTCAAACCCGAACAGTCCGGAAGGTACGGGCGCCCCTGCGTCAAAGCCTTCGGCCATAAAGAACCAGGTAGCCACGGTCCAGAGCAGGCCTTTGTCGGCATCGACGGCCATGCCGATGGCGGAATAGCTGCCGCTATCGCCGACGCTGGCGAACCTGGACCAGTGGCCGGTGTTGTCAGCCACGAAAATATCGCCGGTGCGCATGCTGCCAAAGAAAAGCCGGCCGGTGTCCCGGTCAAAAGCGATACCCTCGGGCGCAAGTCCAAGTTGATTGATCGCCAGTCGCTCGGTGCTGTTGCTGACAGGCACGATACTTGCCGCCAGGGTGCGAACGAGTTCCTGAAAGCGCGGATTGTCGCGCAGTGATGCAAGGTCCGGGTCGTTGGCCATACCAAAATCGACCTGCGCGACCGTCAGCTGTTCAAGTAGGTCGAGCGCATCGTCCGGGCGGCCTGTTCGAGCGTAGCCGCAAGCCAGGTTGTACATCGTCGCGAAGCTGGCCGGATTGAGCTCGCGCGCACGCTCGAGCGAGCGCGTGAATCCGGCGTAGTCGCCGGACAAGTACGCCGCATTGGCTTCCTGCTGATGCCGTTGCGCCGCTTCAACCGGGTGCTCCGCAACGACGCTTGATGCGGCAAGCGACGACAGGAGTACCGCAAGTACCTTCATTCCGATTCTGGACATGCCGTTCTCCGTGATTCGAGCCACTGCTGTTGCCGAAGTCAGACCCGGCACACGGGCGCTTGTTCCCGCACGGCCTGCGGGCGACGTGTCAGCCTGTTTGCGTTATTTTACAATAACGGTGCGGATAAAATTAGCAATAAAAGCAACGAATTAGAGCCCGACAGTCAGTTTCGGCGATGGCCGGAGATCGCCTGATCATTCAATTCTGTGACGCCAGTCAACGGTTTGACCGGTACCACGGTCCATACTCGCTCTGCTCAGGAGCAACCATGAAAAAATTGCTAACAGTTTGCGTCCTCGTGTTCGGGTTCAGTGTGACGGCAAGTGCGGACATATGGAAATGGGTCGATGCCAACGGCAAGACGCATTTCGTCGATACGATGACGCCGATTTATACCTGGATCGATGAGTTCGGAAAGCTCCATTACAGTGACACGCCCGATCACGAAGATGCGGTGTCTGTCCAGCTGGTCTGGCATTCAACCGGGTCGCTGGACGAAGTCGCGGACGGGTCAGACGAGTCAGAGTCCGGCGGCTACGCGTATCCCGGGGAAACTGCGGAGCAGCGCGCCGAGCGGGAAAACGCCGAAGCCTACTACTGCAAGCGCGCAACCGAGATATACGACTCCTATGTCAATGCGCCGCAACTGTATCGCACTGACGCCAACGGTGAGCGTGAGTACCTCAGCAAGGAAGAAGCGGCTAAGACGATCGCAGAGACACGCGCGAAGAAAGACGCAATCTGCGGGTAGTTGCCTAGAGTAAACCGGCCTGTTTTTTCGAATTGGCAAACGCGCCGGTGCGAAGGAACGACTTGGTGTTCTCGATGACCGCATCACTGCTGGTGATGTAGCGGTGCGAATTCTCGACGATGACGAAGTCCGTCATGCCCTCGATCCGAGTGCTTGCAACCGATACTTTGCCATCGTCGGGATCGGGTAGCATGGCCGACATGACCGGATTGATTGTGCCGGTTCCGGCGATGACGCCAAGCTCGAAATCGACTGGACCGAGCTGAGCCGGGATACTTTGCTCATCAGTACCGAGCTGCAACCCTGCCTCGCCCGCAAACAGTTCCGAGGCCGGCCAGTCTTTCGTAAGGTCGACAATCTCGCTGCCGTGGTTCGGCGGCGCCAGCATGACAACGCGGCCCAGATCCGGGATCGGTGACTGCTTGTGCGAATACCGCAAAAGGATTCCTCCGATCGAGTGCGTGACAAAGTGGATTCGGGTGGCGCCCGCACGACGACATTCCTGCAGCCCCGTATCGACAGCGAGCGGCGCGAGTACTTCGACGCCGCCAGCTTGAGACGGGTAGTCGACATTTGCCGTCGAAAACCCATCCTCGCGCAACGCTTCCGCCATCGGCTGCATGGCGCGCCAGCTTCGATTAAGTCCATGCAGGAGGACGACGCACTCGGAATAATTCTCGCCCCTGGCAAACGTGGTCCGCGGGGTGGACACACAGGCCTCCAGCGATACCAGCAGCAATGCGGCGGCAAGTGTTAATCCTGTTATGGGCTTCGATTTCATCCCGGCAATTCTGCCTCATTTTTCTTGACGGCGCATGTACTAAGTTTGAAAGCGGAAAATAAAGTATTGAAGTTAAAAGCGTTTTTTTGATTCAAGCAGAATCTGGACATTGTCGATCGATGGATCGCCATCCAGCGGAAACGCGATGTCCAGGTGGACGATCTTGTCGACGCCGGAACGGGTCGAGGCAAACCGCAGGCCGAACCCGACATCACGTAACCACCCCTGGCTCTGACCGCCGACCGGATTGTCCCCCCAGGTCCGGCCCGCATCCGCGAAGATTGCGCCCCCGATGCGGAACAGGCGGAAGGGGTACCAGTCCAGGAAGTAGCGTTGTTCCACGGTCAGCAACAGTTTCGAATCGCCGGACTGGTATCGCAAAGGGTAGCCACGCAATCCCGAATCGCCCCCCAGTTCGACGACGTTGTCCAGGTCCAGGTCGTGGCCCAGTGTGCCGCTGACTGTTGCATAGAAGACGCGCTTGTCAGACTGCTGATTAAAGTATCGTGCATCGATGCCGACAAGTACGTTCCTCGAGTCGCCGCTCTCCTGCCGGCCGCTCGCGCTTGCCGAAAGCAGCAGCGCCTTTTTCTGCAATGATCCGAACCCGCGCCCGTAACTTGCCGTATACAACAAAGCATCCTGACTCGAACCGGCGCTTTCATCAGCCCAGCCGAGTGTCGCGCTGAATCGTGTCCCGGTATAGAAGTCCTCGGTCCTGTCGATCTGCTCACGATTTTGAGCCGTCTCGAACTGATCCTGCAGCACCTCGATGCCGAGGAACGGATAGATGAATTCACGGTCCTCAGGCACCGCGGGCGGCAAAACGCCATCGACGACCGGCGAAAACTGGTTGTCGTCGAAGACTACTCCGGCCGAGTACCGACGCACCCAGCCATCGCGCAGGCCCGAAGACCAGCCGCCGAAAGCACTGAATCGCTGCCGCTGCTGCTGGTATTCCGCCGCTTCCTCGCCAAGATCGTAAAGTGCCCTGCGGCTGTCGGAATCGAACGCGGTCATGCCCGCCGCCCAGCGCGTATCCAGCGCGTAGAAAGGCCTGACAAGTGATAGAAACTGTGTCTGGCCATCGGAACTGTCAGCGAACAGGACGGCGGCTGAAATCCAACTGCGTCCGAGATGCTGATCGAAGAACTCGAACGTGTTGGAGGTTCGGTCCACATCCTCCGTTCTCTCGAGCAGGATCTTCTGGCCGCGTCCAACCAAGTTCAATTCCTGGATGCCGAACGACGTTTTGTTCTCGCCGCCGCGACGCGACACGGAAAGAATAGGCTTGAGCGTCCAGACATCGCGTGTCGCGACGTGCAGGTCGGCCGTGCCTTCGGCGGTTTTCTTCGGTGTCAGCACTGCGTCGTAGAGGTATTTGTTGTCGCGCAGGATCCGTTCTGACTCGTCAGCCAGGCGTTTCGAATAAGGTTCGCCGGGCTTCAGCAACAGCTGCTTGGTGATAACCTTGTCCTTGGTGACGATATGCAGCTTGTTGGCCAGCCGATACAAGAAGTTATTCTCACGTGGGTCCGTCAGGTCAAAAACGTCGCTCTTATCGAGCACGATGTTGCCGATGGGAAGTCCTTCCAGTTCGGCCGCCGCATCTTCGGGTTGCCGTTCGGCTTCGTCGGCGGCTGCCGCGAAGCTTGCCAAAAGCAGAAGCAGTGATGCTCTGATGAACGCGCCCATTGGGCTATAAAAAGCTTCCATACGTAATTCGACAACCAAATCCTGCAATTGATTCATGCAAGTCCCGCCGCTCGCTGCCGGTCCGACGAAGACAGTGTACCCGTAGCCAATTTTCGGAGGGCGGCGCGGGTGTCCAATGGCGCGCCGCAGGTGTTTCGATCATCGGGCTGACACTATCCTGTGAAACCGACCCGCTAAGTGTAACGCATTGATTTTGCGCCATGGCCGATACACCACTTTCCGCGTACGAGCATTCAGTTATAATCGCCGGATCACTATTTTGCTGCGGCGGCGAATGGACAACGAGCTAATCGATCAGGGATTGACGCTCATGCTGGCAGGCATGGGGACCGTCTTCGTGTTCCTGACCGCACTGGTCGTCGCAATGTCAGTGATGTCAAATCTTCTGGCACGAGTTCAAACGACGACCTCCGTGGCGGATGTTACGGACGATGAGATTGCGGCAATTACTGCCGCTGTTGCCAAACACCGGCAAAAATAACAACAAAATCGGGCGATCATGAGCGATCCGAAACCACTGGGTATTACCGAGGTTGTGCTGCGCGACGGGCACCAGAGCCTGTTGGCAACCCGTATGCGCATCGACGACATGTTGCCGATCGCCGAGAAACTCGACCAGGTCGGCTTCTGGTCGGTTGAAACCTGGGGCGGCGCGACTTTCGACGCGTGTATTCGCTACCTGGGTGAAGACCCGTGGGAGCGCATCCGGCTTCTGAAAGCGGCCATGCCCAATACGCCGCAGCAGATGCTGTTCCGCGGTCAGAATATTCTCGGTTACCGGCATTACGCTGACGACGTCGTCGAAAAGTTCGTCGAACGTGCTGCAGACAACGGGGTCGACGTATTCCGGATCTTCGATGCGTTGAACGATATGCGCAACCTGCAGACCGCGGTGAAGGCGACGCTCGCCGTGGGCAAGCACGCGCAGGGAACGATGTCCTATACGGTCAGTCCCGTGCATACGATTGAGCTCTGGGTGGACCTGGGCCGCCAGATCGAGGACATGGGCGCGCATTCGATCTGTATCAAGGACATGGCCGGGCTCCTCAAGCCTTACGTGGCATTCGAACTCGTCAAACGCCTCAAGGAAGCCGTTAACATTCCGATTCACATGCAGTGTCACGCGACGACCGGCATGTCTACGGCAACCGCCGTCAAGGCCGCCGAGGCCGGTATTGACAACATTGACACTTCGATTTCTTCGATGAGCCTGACGTACGGCCATTCGCCGACCGAGGCGCTCGTTGCCATTCTCGGCGACACAGAGCGGGATACGGGCCTCGATCTGCATCTTCTCGAAGAGATCGCGGCGTATTTTCGGGAGGTGCGCAAGAAGTACGCAAAATTCGAAGGAGCGCTCAAGGGCGTTGACTCCCGTATTCTCGTCGCGCAGGTCCCCGGCGGAATGCTGACCAACCTCGAGAATCAGCTCCGCGAGCAAAATGCCGGCGACAAGCTGGACCAGGTTCTGGAGGAAATTCCGCGAGTACGAGAGGATCTCGGCATGCTGCCGCTCGTAACACCGACCTCGCAGATCGTCGGTACGCAGGCCGTTATCAATGTCCTCTCGGGCGAACGCTACGCAACAATAACGAGCGAGACCGCTGGATTGCTGAAAGGTGAATATGGCGCGACGCCCGCGCCGGTTAACGCGGAGCTGCGCGCACGCGTTCTCGAAGGAGCAGAACCGCTTACCTGCAGGCCCGCCGATCGGCTGGAGCCGGAGATGGAGAAGGAGACCGCAGAACTGACCCGGATCGCAGCCGGGAAGGGAATCCGGCTTGCGGACGCCGTGGTCGACGACGTGCTGACATACGCGCTTTTTCCGCAAATCGGTCTTCGGTTTCTCGAGAACCGCGATAACCCCGATGCTTTCGAACCGCTGCCCGATGCCGAGACGCCAGCACCGGTCGCTGCGGCGGCCCAGGGCGCGGCCATCTATGCGGTCCGCGTCAACGGCAAGAGTTTCACGGTCGAGGTCGCCGAAGGCGGCCAGTTGTCGCACGTCAAGCCGGCGCAGTCCGGCCCTGCAGCTGCCCCAGGCGATGTCGTCAAGGCCGTGCTGGCCGGTAATATTTTCAAGATCCATGTCTCTCCCGGCGACACAGTTGCGGCCGGGGATCCCCTGTTTGTCGTAGAAGCCATGAAGATGGAGACCGTGGTTAGCGCACCGAAGGCGGGCGTTGTTACCGACGTGTTCATAGCCGAAGGCGACAGCGTGGCCGTCGGTGATCCGCTGGTCGCGATTGCCTGAGCCGTGGAACTCGTCGAACAGATCTGGCATGGCTCGGGCCTGTACCAAATCACCGGCGGCCAGGTTGCCATGCTCGGTATCTGCTTGCTGCTGCTGTACCTGGGGATCGTCAAAAAATTCGAGCCGCTGTTGCTCGTTACGATCGGGTTCGGTGGGCTGCTCTCGAATATTCCCGGTGTCGAGATTGCGACGGGCGACGGCCTGTTGCACCTGACCTATGTCGTCGGTATCGAGACAGGGGTTTTTCCGCTGATAATCTTCATGGGAGTCGGCGCGCTGACCGATTTTGGCCCCTTGCTCGCGAACCCGCGAACGCTGTTCCTTGGCGCGGCCGCCCAGTTCGGCATCTTTGCCACGTTGCTCGGCGCGCTTGGGCTGACGGCGCTGGGTGTGATGGATTTTTCGGTCCGCGAAGCGGCTGCGATCGGCATCATCGGCGGAGCTGACGGGCCTACCGCGATTTATGTCGCTGGTCAGCTGGCGCCGGATCTCCTGGGGGCGATCGCGGTTGCTGCCTACTCTTACATGGCGCTCGTGCCGCTGATCCAACCGCCCATCATGAAGGCGTTGACCACGAAGGCGGAGCGCAGTATCGAAATGGTGCAGCTTCGCGACGTGTCACGGGCAGAGCGAATCCTGTTCCCGTTGATCTTGTTGCTGCTGGTCGCGTTGTTTCTGCCGTCGGCCGCGCCATTGATCGGCATGCTGGCATTTGGCAACCTGATGCGCGAGTGCGGCGTCGTTGACCGGCTGTCCGATACGACGCAGAACGCCTTGATCAATATCGTGACAATTTTTCTTGGTCTGTCGGTCGGTTCCAAGCTCAGCGCCGAGCAATTCCTGGTACCGAGCACGCTTGGCATCCTGCTGCTTGGAATGGTCGCTTTCGCGATAGGCACCGCAAGCGGCGTGTTGATGGGCAAGCTGCTAAACGCCGTGTCGAAGCAACCGATCAACCCGCTTATCGGTGCCGCCGGCGTTTCGGCCGTGCCGATGGCGGCACGTGTGGCCAACAAGGTGGGGCTCGAGGCAAATCCGCACAATATACTGCTGATGCACGCGATGGGTCCGAATGTCGCTGGCGTGATCGGCTCTGCGGTGGCTGCGGGTATCATGATCATGTTTACGTCGTGACCGACTCCAGGACGAAGCTTCCACAACTGTCACTAATCGGCTTTTGCCTCGCACTGGCGCTGGCGTGGTTCTGCTACCGACCAGCGCTTGGCAGCTCGTTCGAGCTTGACGACATGCAGAACCTGGCGGGGTTGGCACGTGTCGAGGACTTTCGCACCGCCGTCGACTTTGTATTGTCGGGCACGGCAGGACCCAGCGGGCGCCCGCTCGCATTGCTATCGTTTCTGCCGCAGGCCGAAAGCTGGGAGACGACGCCTGCCGCGTTCCTGCAGGTCAATATCCTGATTCACCTCCTTAATGCGGTGGTTCTTGCAGGGTGCCTGCTGCAATTGGGCAAGCTGCGCCAAATTCCGGCCGCGCAGGCGGCAGTCGTGGCGGCAGTCGCGGCAAGTGCCTGGGTGCTGATGCCATTGCTCGCGACGTCCTCGCTGCTGATCGTCCAGCGCATGACGACGTTGAGCGCGACATTCGTGCTGCTGGGCCTGTTGAGCTACCTGGCCGCTCGCAGAGGCATTGACGAGCGGCCAGTTCGGGCTCTGACCGGGATGAGCGTTTCGCTGGTTATTGCGACGGGCCTGGCGGCACTTTGCAAAGAGTCGGGCCTGTTGCTGCCGGTCCTGGTCCTCGTCGTGGAAAGCACGCTGCTCGAGCGGCCCGACGCGATCAATGTTCGCCACTGGCGTGTCTGGAAGGGCCTGTTCCTGGGGTTGCCGCTGCTGGTCATACTCGTTTACCTGGCCAGTCGCCTGCCGTATTCCGAGTCGCTGGTGCAGCGCAGAAACTTCAACGCCTGGGAACGGCTGCTTACCGAGGCGAAGATCCTGTGGATTTACGTTTACAAGGCGGTGCTGGGTATGCCGGCAAAGCTCGGTATTTACCAGCAGCCACCCGAGGTTCTTCGCAACCCGTTTGGCGCGGCGGCGCTGATGTCCTGGCTTTCGTGGCTGGCTCTGCTGATCGCCGCGATCAGCTGGCGGCGGCGTTTTCCATTGGCTGCTTTTGCCGTGCTCTGGTTCTTCGCCGGCCACTTGATCGAGTCTACCGTGGTTCCCCTGGAACTGTACTTCGAGCATCGGAACTATCTGCCGATCATTGGTCCCGTGTTCGCCATCAGCAGTGCGTTGTTGCTGGGTTCAAGCGTGCTGCGTCGCGCCGCCGTAATACTCGTGCCGACTTATTTGCTGCTCAGCGCGTACTTTCTTCACGGTTTCGCGTCTCTGCTGGGCGAGCCGTCGCTCGCTGCCCGTTACTGGGCGCTGCAGTACCCTGATTCGGTGCGTGCCGTGACGAACATGGCTTCCTACCAGCTGGCAGAGGAGGGCCCTTTAAGGGCGCTGCAAACCATCGATAACTTCGTTATCCGTCATCCACAGCACGGCTACCTCAGGATCCAGGAACTGAATCTGTTGTGCCTGAACTCGCCGGCGGGCGACCATGGTCAGGTACTCGATCAGCTGGAACGCGAGTTGCCTGAAGTCGACTTTACCTATACCGCGGGCCGCATGCTGTCACAGTTATTTGACACGGCAGCGAGTCGCAGCTGCAAAGGCGTGGACACGGCCAGAGTCGCCGCGCTCGCCGAAATTCTTCGGTCAAATCCGCGGTATGCTGGTGACGCGCTTTACAATCAGTTCCATCACAAGTTGCTGGCAGGTATCTTTAGGCACAGGGGCGAGCACGCAGCAAGTATCGATCACGTCGAGCGAGCGATATCCTACTACCCGACCTCGGAATTGAATATGATGATGGTCACGGCGCTGGGCGGCCTCGGCCACTTTGACGCCGCGCAGGAATTCATTGGCGATGCGCTGAAACGCGGACCGGTAAACCCGCTGAAAGCGGTCAAGTGGCGGCATGACCTCGAGGAATTGCGCGCATACATCCAGGAGCTTGAGGCCAGTATACAGTGAGCCAGGAAGCAAACCCCGTAGCGTTGTCCATAATAATTCCGGCCAAGAACGAGGCGGCCACGATCGGCAGTGTCATCGCAGCGGCGACGTTGGAACACGCTGACGCGGAGGTCATCGTCGTCGACGACGGCTCCACCGATGACACCGGCCGGATAGCGGAAGAGGCCGGGGCCATGGTTATCCGTCACCCTGAGAGCCTCGGCAACGGTGCGGCCGTCAAAAACGGTGCCCGTGCGGCGCGGGGCGAGGTGCTGGCATTCATGGACGGCGATGGTCAGCATGACCCGAGGGCGCTGGACAGGTTGCTCAGCCGCCTGGACGAGGGCTACGAAATGGTGGTCGGCGCACGCGACTCCGGTTCGCACGCGAACGTTGGCCGCCTGTTTGCCAATGGCCTCTACAACGAGATGGCAACGCGCCTGAGCGGACAGCGAATACTGGACCTTACTTCGGGCTTTCGGGTGGTCAATGCCAAGTTGTTCAAGAGATTCATTTACCTGCTGCCGAACGGCTTCTCCTACCCAACGACCATCACAATGGCGTTTTTGCGCTCCGGCTTCCCCGTCTGCTTCGAACCCATCAGGGTCGCAGATCGCAATGGCAAGAGCCATATTCGACCGATTCGGGATGGCGTCCGTTTCCTGGTCATCATCTTCAAGATCGCGACCTTGTATGCACCGCTGAAGATATTTCTGCCCGTGAGCGGACTCCTGTTTGCGACGGGTCTCGGTTACTACGCATACACATATTTTACGATGGGGCGCCTGACGAACATGAGCGTGCTCGTTTTCAGTGCCTCGATAATCGTTTTTCTGATAGGCCTGATCTCGGAACAGATAACGGCTCTGAATTACAGACAATCCTGACGATGCGGTCATGCGTATTCGTCATTGGCACCCGCGCCCAGCTGGTCAAGCTCGCCCCGGTGCTCAGGCTCGCTGATGAATCCGGTCTCCGGCATGACGTCTGGTTTACCGGTCAGCATGACGAGTCGATCGACGATTTGATCAGTGACTTCGGTATCCGGTCCCGGTTTTTTGGCGCCGGCCGGCGACAGGAACGCTCGAGCATACTGCGCCTTCTGGTTTGGCTGCCGGGCACTTTGTTCGGCTGTTATCGATATGTGCACAGCCTCAGAACATGGACGCAGTCCCCGCCGCTGGTCGTCGTCCACGGAGACACATTGTCGACCTGGCTCGGAGCGCTGGCAGGGCGACTCGCAGGCGGCTGGGTCGTGCACATCGAGAGCGGTCTTAGCTCGAACAAATTGACAGACCCGTTTCCCGAGGAATTACTCCGTCGCCTGACATTTCGCCTGACTAATGTCGCTCTATGTCCGAATGATGAGGCGTACGCGCGAATGCGCAGATACAATTGCAAGGTCGTGCACACGGGCGAGAATACTTTGCTCGATTGCGTTCGCGATGCGACCAGTTCATCGATCGATGAAGCCGAAGTAGTTGCCGACAGCTATTTCGTAGCTTCGGTACATCGTTTTCAGAATATATACAGCCGAACCAACCTCACGTCGATCGTCGACGAATTGCTCGAGGTTTCGGAACTCGGTGCGGTATATTTCATATTGCATCCGGCGACGGAGAAGCGGTTGCGTAAGTACCAGCTGACCGAGGCGCTCGAGGCTGCAGGAAACATCGAATTGCGGCCGCGTATGCCCTACACGGAGTTCCTGTTTCTGATTTCACGTGCACGAGGCGTTTTTAGCGATGGCGGATCGAACCAGGAGGAGCTTTCGTATCTGGGTGTGCCGACAATATTGTTCCGTAAACGCTCCGAGCGCCCGGATGGCATCGGCAGCAATGTCGTCCTCTATGAATCGGAGATGAGTCCGCTTGTCGAGTACATCCGGCAGGGAAAACTCGATGCCCTGCGCAGTGATCCCCGAACCGATGATCCGGTTCAACCGTCGAAAACGGTGGTTGAGACATTATCGGCGCTGGCAGGTCGGTCGCTGAAGGATGCGCTGAATTGACGATCAATGCCTCATCGGCGTCAGATTCTACCTATCATGCTCGCCACGCGAACCGAAGCTTGCGCCGTGCCAAGTGTATTGCTGATGAGATCACGGTCGGGGCCACCGTTCTTGACGTTGGCTGTAATAAGGGCCTTACAAGCCAGTTTCTGCTTACGCAGGCGATTGCGTCACGCGTCACCGGAATAGAATTACACGCATCAACTGTCGATAACACGTTACGTCAGGATCCGCGATTTGAAATGCTCGAGGGGAGCGTTGCAGAGCTCGATCTCCGAGGAGTTTATGATGCATGTATATACGGTGCGGTTCACCATCACATTCTTAACCTGTACGGACTATCTATTGCGGTCGAAACCCTGCAGCGACTGGTTGGGGTAACCCGCAAGCATCTCTTTTTCGAAACGGGCCAGGTAAGCGAAGGCGGACGATGGGATTGGCAAAACCGAATTCGCCGCTATTTTCGAACAGACGAAGAACACTTTTTTTACCTGCTTAAAAGTATCGAACATTGTTTCGATGACTTTGCTGTCATCGGGCAGTTCCGGATACATGGTGCCCGCCGATTCTATATGCGCATTGATCTTAAGCCATTCGAAGAGCGTGTCCTGGCGGGACCTTCAGTTCCAAGAGTTCCGATATCTGGAAATGTAGAGAAAGCGTTTGCTCGAAGTTTTGGTTCTCGCAGTCAGCGCCTTATTGAGCTGGACGACAAAGATGCAGAAGATTCACCAACGGACTTTTCAATCGTCTCGGCTGCGAATAATGCCCGCTATCTCATTAAGCGTTACAGGCACCACGTTTCAGCCGCCTGCGCAGAATGGCAGATTGGTACGCAGATCAACAGGCCTTGGGCGATAGTAGCTTTGGGACTCGCCGACACTCCCGACGCGCTGGTGTTTCCCTACATAGAAAATGCCATTTCAGTCTACGGCTTCAGGAAGGCCCGGTACGAGCATCGAAAGACGATAGCAAAGAAACTGATCAAGGTTTTCGATGAGGCTGCAAAAATCCCGATAGCGCTGCCCGGTCGGACTCTGCTGAGGCTGGACAAGTCATCCTGTTTACTCGAAGTTTGTGATTTGAACCCGAACAATCTTCTCATCGTGGATACAGAGACCGGGCCCGGTATTTATTTCATTGATTTCGAGCTGCAGAGTAAGGCTTACGGTCCGCACAATCGGCTGCATCTCGCGCGAATGTTATGGATTCTGAAGTGTTATCGGCCGAGAGCTCTTAAAGAGGCTTTTTACGGCGTCTCCGGAATGATCATTGAAATGGGTCGTTACCAGACCAGGCCATTTGCGATACGTGTCCGGGATCGCCAACCGAGCATGACATCATTTGTCGTTGCAGAAGTTCGTTCGAGAACGGGACGGGCCTTCAGATCACTGCTGCGACTAGCTGGCCAGGACTCGTAGATTGCTGCGCAAGACCCTTGTCACTCTCGCATCCTGGCTGATAGGCATCCTCGGCGTTGTTGCGATCATCTGGTATTACCAGCCGCAGGATTTCGTCCAGACCCTGCGCGCCATCGGTATCGGCGGGCTGCTTGGCTGGGTAGCGCTTACCCTGGTTTCGCGGATCAGCGCGGCGGAGGCGACCGTGGCGCCGCTTGGAGCGCTTGGCTTTGAAATGACCCGGCCCGATGCCTTCTGGATCAGCTGGGTGAGGACATTTGCCAACCAGTTCATACCACTAGCCGGCGTAGCCGTTTATGCGCACCTGGTTCGTCGCCGGGTCGGCATTCCCTGGTCGCAGCTGGCGGCCCTGGGCCAGCCGCAGCTGCTGCTGGCCGCTGTGGCGATCGGCCTTGTCGGGCTCGCCGCCACCGCGCTCAATGTTGGTCGATTGCAGGCGTCGGCGCTCGGCCTTTTGCTCCTGTACGGCTCAATTGTCGTGGTGGGTTTCGCGTTCGCCAGTGGCGCTCATTGGCTCATCGAGTCGTTACCCAAGGCGTTGTCGGAACGTGCCGCCGCGACATCGAAGGCGTTGCGGACAATCGCAAAGCAGCCGAACCTGGTTGCAAAGCTCGTTCTGTTCCACGTTGCCGCCGTGTTACTGCGCGGCGGCCGTGTCTGGTTTTTATTTGCGGCTGCAGGGATATCGCTCGACGCGCGCGAACTGCTGCTCGTGCTCGCGGTCGCCGAATCGGCCCTGCTGCTCAATGTCACGCCGGGAGGGCTCGGCATACGCGAGGGTGCCGTGCTCGGCGGCGCGGCGCTTATCGGAATTCCGGCGCCCGTTGCTGCCAGCGTGGCGCTGATCGACCGCCTGCTCATGATCGCCATCACGACCCTGCTCGTGGCGCCGGCTTTCGTCGTGCTACGCAAGCCGCATCAACGCTGACCGCGGTTTCCGGTGCTTCAATGGCGGCCGAGTTGTCGGTGCGCAATGAGCTGGTTTGCGAACCGGATGCCAGCTACCGCGCGCTCTGCAGGTCGCGATTGAAGTGATCTTCGAGCACCTGGGCGACGCAGGCTGTCAGGTGTTTGCCGGTCTCGATATGCAGAAATTCATTCGGGCCATGCGCGTTTGAGCTGGGGCCCAGCAGCCCGGTGATCAAAAACTGCGCCTCGGGAAATTTCTCGCCGAGCATGCCCATGAACGGAATCGTACCGCCCGTACCCATGTACATCGACGGCTTGCCGAAGAATGCTGCGGACGCTTTTTGCATGGACGCTTCGAGCCAGTCGGCTACGGCTGGAGCATTCCACCCCGCCATCGATGATTCGACCTCGAACTCGACCTTCGCGAGTGGTGGCGTGTCTGACTCAAACGCGTGTCTGATCGTGCTCGCAGCCATCTCGGCGTTGCACGTCGGCGGCAGACGGAACGATAACTTCAGCGCGTTGTAGGGCAGCTGCACGTTACCGGCATTGCCGATCGTCGGCAGGCCGTCCGCCCCTGTGATGCTCAGCGTTGGCCGCCAGGTATTGTTCAGCAGGAGTTCGCCGGCTGATTCGTCCGGCGCGGGACCACTGACGATCCACGGATACTTGAGGTACACGGAATCGCCGAGCGCCGCGGCCGCCCGCTGTGCCTGCTCGATCCTCTGTTCGGGAATATCGACATGCAGGCTCTCAAGCGCTACCCGCCCTGTTTCTTCGTCTTCTACCCGGCTCAGAAGCTTGCGCAGCAGGCGAAAGCTCGACGGCACAATGCCGCTCGAGCTTCCCGAATGCACGCCTTCGGTCAGCACATCGACGCGCAGCGTGCCGGTCAGGTTGCCGCGAAGCGAAGTGGTACACCACAGCTGCTCGTAGTTGCCGCACTCCGCATCGAGACAGACGACGAGGCTCGGGGAACCGATGCGATCTTCAAGCAGATCGATGTAATAGGGCAGGTCGAAGCTGCCCGACTCTTCGCAGCCCTCGATCAGCACGACGCATCGCGCGTGCGGGATGTTCTGGTCCTGCAGGACCTGTATTGCTGTCAGCGAGCCGAACGTCGCGTAACCATCATCGGCTCCACCGCGGCCGTATAACTTGCCGTCCTTGATCACGGGCGTCCACGGACCGAGATCGTCGTTCCAGCCGGTGAACTCTGGTTGCTTGTCATAGTGCCCATACAGCAGGACGACATCGTCGGATTCGCCCGGGATGTCGATGAACAGGATTGGCGTGCGCCCCTCGATACGGAGGATCTCCACCTGCATGCCCCTGATCGGGCGGGCTTTACACCAGGTTTCGAGCATCCGCGCGGCACGCTCCATGTGGCCATGAGCCTCCCAGTCCGGGTCGAAATGCGGTGACTTGTTCGGCACGCGAACGTAATCGCAGAGTTCGGGGATAATCGATTCGTCCCAGACGTCGTTGACGAGGCTGGCGGCTTTTTGAGTATCCATGCTTTACATTCCCTTATCGTTCGCTTTCAGCGGCGCCGGGGTTCCGATTGACAGGCCCCCGTGCCGCGGACAGTTGTGAATCCCCGGCAGAATGGTCCGTCGCAAACACCGGACATCCGCACCAAAAACGCCTCGGCAAGACTATTCCGCGAGACCGCGCTACTGGTTACTCGGAAATGCGAACTGCGCCTTCTCTCGCACGCCACCCGACGGCCAACGCTGCGTGATCGTTTTGCGACGCGTGTAGAACCTGACCGCATCCGGGCCATAGGCATACAGGTCGCCGAACAGCGAGCGCTTCCAGCCCCCGAAGCTGTGCGTGGCGACCGGCACGGGCAGCGGCACATTGATGCCGACCATGCCCACTTTGATGTTGTCAGCGAAAAAACGCGCCGCTTCGCCGTCGCGGGTAAAAATACAGGTCCCGTTGCCGTATTCGTGATCGTCGATCAGCTGCATTGCATGTTCCTGCGACTCGGCACGCACGACGCAGAGCACCGGCCCGAAAATCTCTTCCTGGTAGATGCGCATGTCGGGCGTGACCCTGTCGAACAGGCACGCGCCGAGAAAGAACCCGTCGGCGTGATCCTTGACGCGCAGTGAGCGGCCGTCGACGACCAGTTCCGCGCCTTCTTCAACACCGAGATCGACGTAGCCCTGAACCTTGTCCCGATGCTCGCGCGTGATCAGCGGCCCCATGTCGTTGTTGCCCTCGGCACCATTACCGACTTTCAGGTCCTGCAGCTCCGCCTGCAGCCTCGAGACCACGGTGTCTGCCGTGTCATCGCCAACGCAAACCGCCACGGAAATCGCCATGCAGCGTTCGCCGCAGGATCCGAACGCAGCGCCCATCAACGCGTTTACGGCATTGTCGATATCGGCGTCCGGCATGATCACGGCATGATTCTTTGCGCCACCGAGTGCCTGCACCCGTTTGCCATTGCTGGTGCCGGTCGCATAGATGTATTCAGCGATCGGCGTCGAACCGACGAAGCTCACAGCCTGTACACGGGGATCGTGGAGCAGAGTATCGACGGCTTCCTTGTCGCCGTTGACCACGTTGTAAACGCCGTCCGGCAACCCGGCCTCTTTGAAGAGGCGGGCAATCAGCATCGGCGCGCTCGGATCTTTCTCCGACGGCTTGAGAACGAAGGTGTTGCCACAAGCGATGGCCATCGGAAACATCCACATGGGAACCATTGCTGGAAAATTGAACGGCGTGATGCCGGCAACGACGCCCAGCGGCTGAAACTCCGACCAGCTGTCTATGCCCGGGCCGACATTCTTCGTGTGCTCACCCTTGAGCAACTCGGCGATCCCGCAGGCATAGTCGACGACCTCGACGCCGCGGAGAAACTCCCCCATCGCGTCATCGAGAACTTTGCCGTGTTCGTTGGTCAGCAGTTCGACGATGTCGTCTGCGCGCTCCTCGAGCAACTGCTTGAATCGGAACAAAACCTTCGCGCGTTTTGCCGGTGGCGTGTTGCGCCAGGCCGGAAACGCGGCCTCGGCGGCCGCGATCGCATTCTCGACCGTGGTTTTCTTGGCCATCGCAACGTGACGTGTGACTTCCCCGGTGGCGGGGTTGGTCACCGGAATTGGCCGGTTGGCGTCTGCAATATCGGCGCCGTTGATGAAATGTCCGACAATGTTTGCGGTATCGATATTTTCGGCGGGTCGTGCGTTCATGACGTCTCCCAATGCTGTAGCGTCATTCGACAGAGTCGATAACGCGGCGAATCGTTTCAAGCGAGCGCTGCATTTCATCGACCCTCGAATTCAGGAACGGCGAAAACTGCAGTGTGTCCATGCCGTTGCGTACGACGAGATGCTCTTCCCAGAAACACTTCTTGTGAATTTCCAGTCCCCGCGCACCGGGAGCGCCGGCGCGCGGCGCGAGTTCTACGGCTCCCATCAGGCCGAAGTTACGCACGTCGATGACTTTCTCGTGATCCGCGAATGAATGCAACAGGTCTTCAAACACTGGCTCCAGCGCCCTGGCTTGATCAAATGTGCCTTCTTCTTCGTAAACATCCTGTACAGCGAGGCCGGCTGCGGCGGCAACCGGGTGGCCCGAATAGGTGTAACCATGGAAGAGTTCAATCATGTGTTCGGGACCCTGCATGAAGGCCTCGTGAACGTGGTCCTGCACCAGCACGGCGCCCATCGGGATAACGCCATTCGTCAGTCCCTTGGCCGTCGTTATGATGTCGGGCGTGACGCCGAAACGTTGCGCGGCAAACGCCTCACCGACGCGTCCGAATGCGGTGATCACTTCGTCGAAAATCAATAAAATCCCGTGCCGGTCGCAAATCTCGCGCAGGCGTTCGAGATAACCCGCCGGCGGCGGGATCACGCCCGCCGATCCGGCTACCGGTTCGACGATGACGGCGGCGATATTGCTGCCGTCGTGCAACAACGCCAGGCGTTCGAGATCATCGGCCAGGTGCGCGCCCCATTCAGGTTGTCCGCGGCTGAAAGCGGTGTGCTCCAGGTTCATCGTGTGCCGCAGGTGATCGACGCCGGGGATCAGGTTAGCGCTGAAGACTTTGCGATTCGGGACGATGCCACCGACTGACATGCCGCCGAAATTGACGCCGTGATAGCCCTTTTCGCGGCCAATGAGGCGCGTGCGATTGCCTTCGCCGCGCGCCCGATGATAGGCAAGAGCAATCTTGAGCGCCGTGTCGACCGACTCCGAACCCGAGTTGGTGAAGAAGCACCGGGAGAAACCATCGGGCGCAAGGCCGATGACGCGCTCGGCCAGCGCAAACGCCTTGTCATTGCTCACCTGGAATCCCATGCAGTAGTCGAGTGTCGCAACCTGCTGTTGCACGGCTTCGACGACCTTGGGATGACAGTGACCGATGCCGGAGGTCCACAGCCCGGAGAACGTGTCGTACAGCCGGGTACCGTCGTCGGCCGTGTAGTAATGGCCCTCCGCGCCGCTAATGATGCGCGGCTGTTTCTTGAAATCCCGATTTGCCGTAAACGGCATCCAGTAGGCGTCACAGGCCTGGGCGTCAGCATTCATCGTGTCGTGTATCCGCGTTCGTGGGGACGGATGCTCAGTGTAAAGTCGCAGCGGTATGTTAAACAATCGGTTATGTGGATATTTATAACTCATTGATTTATATCTCCGCAGTCGGCAAAATGTTTACTTTAGTAAACACTTTTTCGGGAAGATGGTGATGGATCAGGAAATTGGGCACAGGCTCAAGGAGATTCGCACTCGGCTGGGCATGTCGCAGCGGCAGCTGGCAAGGGTGTCGGGCGTGGCCAACGCGACGATTTCACAGATCGAGGCGGGCCGGCTGAACCCGACCGTGAGCATGCTGAAAAAAGTGCTCGACGGTTTCCCGATCAGCCTGAGCGAATTCTTTGCCGATGAAGGAGAACAGGCCGACCGGATTTTTTTCCGCGCCGGCGAATTGACCGAGATAGCAGACGGTGGCGTTTCCTTTCTGCAGGTCGGGGCCAACCTCAGGAATAAAGCGGTACAGCTGATCAAGGAGTGTTATCAGCCGGGTGCCGGAACCGGCAAACACGCCATAACCCACGACGGCGAGGAGTGCGGCATTATTCTCCGGGGTCGGCTGCAGGTCACCGTTGGTGAGCAGACCGCGATCCTGCGTCCTGGCGATGCGTATTATTTCAAGAGCAACCAGCCACACAATTTTCGCAACCCGGGTAATGAGCCCTGCGAGCTGATCTCGGCCTGCAGCCCGCCGAGTTTTTAGCGCGTTACGGTTTTCCGGGGTGGTCAAGCGTGCTCATTTCATGCAAAGTTAAACCCTCGTGATTTTTAATCCTGATTAGAATCCTGATGGCAAAGTTCGGTACCGTATTCTGCGACAAGTTCTCAATCGCGCGCTATGAGGATGGAGCCTGGCAGCCTGCGGCTTTGCAGCCGCTTGCGCCGCTGTCGATTCACCCGGCCGCGCATGTTTTCCACTACGCGAGCAGCTGCTTCGAGGGCTTCAAGGCGTATCGCTGGAGCGACGGCAAAGCACGAATTTTTCGGCTGGCCGACCATGTCCGGCGTATGCAGCGAAGTGCCGATTCCCTGCGCCTGCCGGTGCCCGACGCCGACATGCTGGCCGGCATGGTCATCGACCTGGTGGCCGCCCAGATCGATGACATCCCGGCGCCACCGAGCTCGCTTTACCTGCGGCCGACGCTGATCGGCACGCTCGAGAATATTGGCGCGGCAGCGGCGCCGTCCACCGAGGCGACCCTGTTCGTCCTGGGATCGCCTGTCGGGGACTATTTCGAGGGTGGCGCACGGCCGTTGAAGCTACTCGTTGACGATCAGCGCGCTCGCTCGACAGAGCAGCTCGGAAGCACCAAAACAGGCGGCAATTATGCTGCCGCGCTGGGCCCGACGCTGGACGCCAAAGCAAAATACGGCGTGGACCAGGTGCTGTTTTGCCCGGGCGGCGATGTCCAGGAGACCGGTGCGGCGAATTTCCTTCTGATCAGTGACGACGAAATCATCACCAAGCCGCTCGACACATCGTTTCTGCACGGCATGACCCGCGACTCGATTCTCAGGCTCGCTGCCGACCAGGGCTATACGGTCAACGAAAGGAATTTTACGGTCGCAGAGCTGCTGGAGTTTGTCAGTCACTATGAGGCTGCGCTGTCCGGCACGGCAGCGTGCCTGTCACCGGTCGGCGGCCTCGTTTACAACGGGAAAGAGATCCCGGTCAGGGATGGCTTACCGGGAGGAAATACCGAGAAACTGCGCAAGGCCTTGCAGGACATTCAGTACGGCATTGCGCCCGACGTGCACGGCTGGCTGACAGAAGTCTGAACCCAGCCCGGCTCAGATCGCCTTCGAGTAACGCTCGCCGTGTGGCTCGCTACTGATGTAGCGGTCAAACACCATCGCTATATTCCGCAGCAACAGCCGGCCCTTGGCCGTGACGTGCACGCCAACATCATCGATCGTGACCAGTCCGTCGGCGGCAAGGGGCGACAGCCGATCGAGTTCGGCGGCAAAGTAGTCGGTAAATTCGGTCGCATGACACTTGTCAAAGTCGACAAAGATTATCTCGTCGTAGCACATGAGCTGCTGGATCGCCGCCGCCCGCAGCACGTCGTCGTCGTCAAGGGCGACGCCCCGTGCTATCGGGAGCCGGCCTTTCTCGATCAGGGCTTCGTATTCCATCGTTGTTACCGCACTTTGTGCATAGGTTCGGCCGATGTTTCCGATCGAGCTGACGCCGAGCCCGATCAGGTCGCAGGCCCGATGTGTCGAGTACCCCTGGAAGTTGCGCTGCAGCGTGTGCGCATGCCGGGCCTTGACGAGGTCATCATCGGGAAGCGCGAAGTGGTCCATGCCGATATAGACGTAACCCGCGGCGTCGAGCTTGTCGATCGTGTGGTGCAAAACGTCGAGCTTTGTCTGCGGCAACGGCAAATCCGCCGCATCGATCATGCGCTGCCCTTTGAATCGCTCGGGGAGGTGAGCGTAGTTATAGACAGCGAGTCTGTCCGGCCGCATCGCGATGACCGTGTTCAGCGTATTGTCGAACGAACTCACCGATTGATGCGGAAGACCGTATATCAGGTCAAACGAAATTGACTTGAACCCGGCGTCGCGCGATGCCGCGACGAGAGACTGCACCTCCGCGGCTGTCTGGATGCGGTTGACGGCCTTCTGCACGTCTTCGTCGAAGTCCTGGACGCCGAGACTGAGGCGGTTGAAGCCCAGGTCGGACAAAGCGGCGATCGAGCGCCGTGATACGGTGCGGGGATCGACCTCGATCGAAAACTCGTGCGTGTCGCTCTCGTCGAACGAGAAGGCGCTCCGCAATTTCTTCATCAGAGCATCGAGCTGCAGCTCATTGAGATAGGTTGGAGTGCCGCCGCCGAAGTGCAGCTGCTCGACCATGCGTTCATTCGCGAACAGTTGCGCCTGCATGTCGATTTCAGCGTGCAGGTTATCCAGGTAGCGATTCACGCGCGTCTGGTTGCGCGTCACGATCTTGTTGCAGCCACAGTAGTAGCAGAGTGAGTGACAGAACGGCACGTGCACGTACAGCGACAGCGGCAGTCCACTCTCGTTGCTCGCGAGCGCAGCCTCGCGATAGTCATCGGCGGTAAACGCGGCGTCGAACTGCAGCGCCGTGGGATAAGACGTATAGCGCGGCCCGCGGCCGTCATAGCGACGGATCAGATCCTCGTCAAAGCAGACTTTATCGGCATTCTGTCCTTTCATGCCGTGGATAGTCGCCTATTACGGCGCCGCAACAAATGGGTATTTTCCGCAACGCGCTGGTGCGGCCGCAGGTCCGTAACCGGCGGCTTACTCGGCTCTCAGGCTATGCAGCAGGTAGAGGGCGGCCGTAAAAAGCAGCATCGCAACGGCCTGGTGCGCTGCGCCGAGGGCGATCGGCACGGCAAATAACAGCGTCGTGATGCCGAGCACGACCTGCAGTACCCCGGTGTGCAGCAGAGCATTGCTCGCTTTACGCGCCCGAACGGGCAGGTCGGTTTTACGGGCAGCCAGCCAGTAGAGAATGATTATGACAAAGGTGGTTATTGCTAACAGACGGTGGTCGAACTGGACCGTTGTCATGTTCTCGAAGAAATTTCGCCACCCCGGTTCGAGCGCCATCAGTCCAGGCGGTATCCAGAATTCACCCATCATCGGGAACGAGTTATAGATTTTGCCGGCCTTCAGGCCCGCGACAAATCCGCCCGACACGATCGTTATGGCGATCAGCGCGGTCAGCCACAGGGTTCGCCGGTACATTGGATGTCTGTTCTGGCTGGTGGCCGGGTACAGCAGCGTCAGCGCCACCCAGAACATATAGGCGAATATCAAGAAAGCCGCGATCAGGTGCGCCGTGAGCCGGTATTGGCTTACCTGGGGGTTGTCGACAAGACCACTCTTGACCATGTACCAGCCAAGCAGTCCCTGCAAGCCGCCGAGGCAGAACATCAGCAAATACCTGGGCCATTCCTTTCGGCCGATGTAGCCTCTGACCATGAATACGATAAAGGGCACGAGAAATGCGACGCCGATCAGGCGCCCGAGCAGCCGGTGCAGGTATTCGAGCCAGAAAATGCCCTTGTAGTCGCCAACGTCCATGTGCGAATTCACTTTCTGAAACTCGGGCGACTGCTTGTACATCTCGAAACTCGACAGCCACTCGGCTTCGTTCAGCGGCGGCAGCCAGCCAACGGCAGGGCGCCAGTCAACCATTGACAGGCCGGATCCGGTCAACCGTGTCACGCCGCCGAGCACGACCATCAAGAAGACCAGCGCACAGCAGGTCAGCAACCAGGTAGCGACAGCACGATTGTGAGGATTGACCGACGGCATTGCGTTTATCGGATACGTTGTGGGTGTCAGTGACGCGCGGGCCGTAATCATAACAGGCCGCGTTACAAATTAGACCGTTCGCTGACATGGAGAGACGTTGAGTGGCTTGCGAATCAGTGGGGCGGCCCGCTTGCTATAAAGGGCGTGCTGACCGTCGACGACTGCCGCAAAGCAGCGGACTCAGGTGCGACAGCGGTCATGCTGTCGAATCACGGTGGCCGGCAACTCGAATCCGCGCCAGCGCCGGTCGACTGCATAGGGCCAGTCGCTGATGCGCTGCGTGATCGGCTTGAGATCATTTGTGACGGGGGCATCTACCGCGGTAACCTTGTCGTGAAAGCGCTGGCGCTCGGTGCAAATGCCTGCAGTATCGGCCGGGGTTATCTTTTTGCGCTCGCAGCCGGTGGTCAGCGCGGGGTCGAGCGAGGGCTTGGATTGTTACGCGGTGAACTCGAGCGCACGCTTGCACTCCTGGGTTGCGACGCCGTCGGCAAGCTCGACCGAAGCCACGTTCGTTCGCGCCGCGACGGCGTCTGATACGATTTTTGACTGCGCAACTCAGTCCTGTAGCGCTTCGTTTGAGGCCTTTGCTGCCCGTTCGGCCGCAGTGTAAAAAGCCGGCAAAAATCGCTGAAAAAGCCGCGATTAGCCCGACAAACAGCGAAAGTCCGGGAGATTTAGCGCACGAATAATTGCATCCCAACAGGTTTTTGCGGGTACTATAATGACTGTCTCGCAGCATGCGGGCATGCGCTTAAACCGCCGTCGGGCGGTGTTATTTGTTACGAGGTAGATATGTCAGGCGAAAGAGTTTCTGGAACCGTCAAGTGGTTTAACGACGACAAGGGATTTGGTTTCATCGAGCGTGAGGGTGGGCAGGATGTATTCGTTCATCACAGCGCGATCCAGATGGAAGGTTTCAAGACCCTCAAAGAGGGTCAAAGCGTTACGATGGAAGTAACCCAGGGCCAGAAGGGCCCGCAGGCCGAAAACGTCATCGCCGAATAGGCAGCGACTCGGCGGTAGCGCGCTGGCGCCACCGCCAAGGTTTGTGCTTCTTATCGTTGTCTGCGCGGCGGTTCCGGCCGCTACGCGGCCAGGTATTCAATGCATTTACGTTTCCGACTAGTTGCGATCGGCAGCGTATGCCTGCTGTCTGCGTGTAATGATCCTGTCCTGACCGAAAAGGATGCGGATCAGGACCCGGAGCCCGCTTTTGTGGGCGGCGACGCATGCCGCGACTGTCACGCCGCCGAGTTCGCGGACTGGCAGGGTTCGCATCATGACCTTGCGATGCAGCACGCCGACAGCGCCACGGTTCTCGGCGACTTTCAGGACGCGACGTTCAATTATTTTGATACTGAAACCCGCTTTTCCAGGCGCGGTAATGATTACATCGTGCGTACGGCAGGCGCCGATGGCGAGCCGGCTGACTTCAAGGTTGAGTACACGTTCGGGGTGATGCCGCTGCAGCAGTATCTCGTCGCGTTGCCGGGCGGCCGTCTGCAGGCGCTGCCATTCACCTGGGACGCTCGCTCTGCCGAGGATGGCGGCCAGCGCTGGTACCACCTGTATCCGGACGAGAACGTCGGTCCCGATGACCCGCTGCATTGGACCGGGAGAGAACAAAACTGGAATTACATGTGCGCGGAGTGTCACTCGACGAACCTGGAGGTCAATTACGATAGCGCGAGCGATAGCTTTTCGACATCGTGGTCGGACATTAATGTCCACTGCGAGGCCTGCCACGGACCGGGATCTGCGCACGTTGGGCAGGCGCAGGCTGATAGCTTCGAGAACAACTACGGTCTTCTCGTCGACCTTGACGATCGCGGCCGAGCTGCCTGGGAAATGAACGCGCGGACGGGCATCGCCGAGCGCAGCGAGATGGCGATGCGCCCGCCCCAGCAGCCGGAGTCCTGCGGGCGCTGCCATTCGCGCCGTGGCGTCATAACCGGCGAGTACGAGTACGGAGTGCCACTCACCCAGACGCACAGAGTGTCACTGTTGGACGAGGCGTTGTATTTCGACGACGGTCAGATCGACGAAGAAGTTTATGTCTACGGCTCCTTCGTGCAAAGCCGCATGTACCAGGCCGGCGTCAGCTGCAGCGATTGCCACAATCCGCACTCGCTGGCGCTTGTCACCGGAGATGATCCCAATAGCGTATGCGCGCAGTGCCATTTGCCGAGCAAGTTCTCGGTCACAGAACACCATCGGCATGAAGGCAATGATGCAACGTGCGTCGATTGTCACATGCAGGATAAGATTTACATGGGCGTCGACGCTCGCCGCGATCACAGCTTCCGAGTGCCGCGGCCCGACCTCAGCCTGGCGACTGCTGCGCCGAACGCCTGTAACGATTGCCATACCGATCAGACCGCGGCATGGGCGACAGCCGCAGCGGCAGAGTGGTGGGGCGACATCTCGGTGCGTCGGCCGCATTTTGCCAATGCGCTCCACAAGGCTCGCAACGGATTTGCCAATTCGGATCTTCACGCCGTGATTAACAACGGGCAGGTGCCGGGCATAGCGCGCGGCACGGCGCTGGCGACACTGGCTCAGCCCTTCTCGCAGGCAGACGCTAGAACGGTCGAAAGTGGGCTACGCGACTCGGACCCGCTTGTGCGCATCGGCGCAGTGCGGGCGGCGCGAGGTTTTCCTCCCGAACTGCAGCTGCGATTCGTAACCGGGCTGCTCGATGATCCGATCCGCAGCGTTCGCCTGGAAGCCGTGGTGGCGCTGGCACCATTCCATGCCAATTTGCCTGCTGGCAGTGCGGCTGCGTTTGAGCGCGCAGCCGGAGAGTTTCGTGCCGCACAACAGGCGATACTGAGCCGTCCCGAGGCGTATGCAAGCCTGGCTGGCTTCGAGGCAAGTCTCGGTAACGCCGAAGCGTCGACGCGACATTACGAACAGGCGCTGCGCATGGCACCGACCGATGCAATGGTCCGCGTCAACTTTGCGGACGCGCTGCGCGGATTCGGCAACGAGCCCGGGGCAGAATCGATATTGCGCAAGGGAGTAGCACATCAGCCCCGGGAAGCCGTCTTGCGGCATGCGCTGGGGCTGTCGCTGGTCCGGTCCGGACGGACAGGCGAAGGCCTGCTCGAGCTTCGAGAGGCCGCGCGGCTGGCTCCCGACAACGGCCGCTACACCTACGTCGTCGCGATCGCGCTGAATTCCTCCGGCGAACCTGCGCAGGCCTTGATGCTCCTGGAACAAGCGACGGAGACGTTCGCGGGGAACTTCGATATTGGCTGGGCGCTTGCCACCATTCTTCGTGACCAAGGCGAGCTTGAAAGAGCATCCCGGGCCGCACAGGCGCTGGCTGAGTATCATCCCGATAACCCCAACGTGAGCGCACTGCTCGATTCGCTTACCGCGAACTAGATGCGCGATGCTTCCGGCCCCATGAAAGGCAAATACAAGCCTTACCGGGTTGGAGCTTTCGTGATTTAATGTCCCGGTAACCGCAACGAAGCGACTCCGTGAAACTTAGAATTCGAGACAACTCGGTACGACTGCGACTGACGAGCGGCGAAGTCGATAAACTTCGCGATGACGGACTGGTATCGTCGCACACCAATTTTCCGGGCGGGCGGCAATTCAAGTACGTCGTCGAATCCAGCCCCGCGAGCGTCAAGCCCGGTGCTTTTTTTTCGGAGGGCGTCATCACCGTGCGCCTGCCCGAATCAAGCGTCTACGCGTGGGCCAATTCCCAGCAGGTCACGATCAATGGCGAGCTGTTACTCGACGAAGGCGACAAGCTGACGATTCTCGTGGAAAAGGATTTCGCTTGCCTGGCGCCGCGCGACGGCGAGGACGAGGCCGACATGTTTCCTAATCCGGCTGCCGGAAGGGACGCCGCAGAAGGCTGATGTCCGGATCGAGGTACGCAAGCTTCGAACCAGGAACCCTGGCATTCCTCAGGGACCTCGCGGCAAACAACAATCGGGAATGGTTCAGGGCGCACAAAGAGCGCTATGAGAAAGAGGTGCTCGACGTCGCTTTGCGCTTCATCCAGTCGATGCAGGAGCCGCTGGCCGATCTCGCGCCGAATTTCGTCGCGCAGCCGACCCGGGTCGGTGGTTCGCTGATGCGTGTCTATCGTGATACCCGGTTCTCGCGAAACAAGCTGCCGTACAAAACCAACATCGGCATTCAGTTCCGCCACGAACAGGCAAAAAACGTGCACTCACCCGGCTATTACGTGCATGTCGATCCGGCCGAGGTCTTTGTCGGGGTCGGCATGTGGCGCCCCGAGCCCGAGCCGCTGAGAGCCATCCGCGACCGCATCGCCGCGAAGCCCGGCGAATGGCGGCGCACGATTTTCGACACGGCGTTTCGGCGACACTTCAGGCTCGGCGGCGAGTCATTGACCCGGCCACCGCGCGGTTTCGACAAAGACCATGAGCTGATCGACGACATCAAACGCAAGAGTTTCATTGCAATAAAGCATCTGGACACCGAGGCCTGTCTGCGGCCAAAGTTTCAGCGCAGTATTGAAACGGCCTTCGAGGCCGGGGCCCCTTACATGCGGTTCCTGTGCAAGGCTGTCGGCGTGCCGTTCTAGACAAATGGATCCACTGTACGATGACAGATAACCCCATTATCTGGAAACCAGCCGCGTCTCGGGCCGAAGCGTCTGCGATGAATCGCTTCATGCGCCGGAACGGTTTCGACAACTACGGGGATCTGTATCGCTGGTCCATCGACGACATTGCGGGTTTCTGGGAGGCGGTGTGCGATTTTTTTGACGTGCGCTTCGACAAGCAGGCCGACGACACGATCTGCCGGCCCGGGAACATCATGGATGCAGGCTGGTTCAGTGGCAGCGAACTGAACTTTGCGTCGCACCTGCTGCGTTACAGCGGAGACCAGGCAGCCATTATCTTTTGTGGCGAGGACGGCAGCCGCAGCGAAATCAGTCGGGACGAGCTACGGGTTAAGGTCGGCGAAGTCGCGGCAGCCCTGCGCAACGCAGGCGTCGCCCGCGGAGACCGCGTAGCGGCGTTTCTGCCGAACTGTCCCGAGGCGATAATTGCGATGCTGGCGACGACCAGTCTTGGCGCAATCTGGTCTTCCTGCTCACCCGACTTCGGCGTTAATGGTGTCGTCGACCGGTTTGGCCAGATCGAACCCAAAGTTCTGGTTGCGACCAATGGATACCTATACAACGGCAAGCGCATTGACTCCCTGCCTGTCGTTTACGGCATTGTCGAGGCGATACCGAGTATCGAAACGACCGTCGTCGTGCCGTTTATCGCCGATAATGCGCCTGATGAATCCACGACAGCGGTTCCCTGGGATGCGTTCGGCGTCGCCGGAGCGGAGCTCACCTTCCTGCCCGTTGAGTTCAATCATCCGCTCTATATCATGTATTCATCCGGTACGACCGGGGTCCCGAAATGCATCGTGCACGGGCACGGTGGCACTCTGCTGAAACATCTGAACGAACTCGGTCTGCATACGGATGTCAGCGAGAGTGATCGGGTGTTCTACTTTACGACCTGCGGCTGGATGATGTGGAACTGGCTCGCGAGTAACTTGGCGCTCGGCGCGACGATCATGCTGTTCGACGGCGCGCCGTTCGCTGGCGACGGTCGGGCGCTCTGGAAGATGGCCGAGCGCGAGCGTGTAACCGTTTTTGGCACGAGTGCAAAGTATCTGTCTGCTCTTGAGAAATCGGGCCTGCGGCCAGGCGATGAATTTGACCTGTCGTCAGTGCGGTCGATCTTGTCGACGGGATCGCCGCTCGCACCTGAGAGTTTCGATTTCGTGTACTCGGCAATCAGTGCGGACGTGCAGCTGGGATCCATCGCGGGTGGCACTGACCTGCTCGGCTGCTTTGCAGCAGCCAATCCGCTCCTGCCAGTGCGCCGCGGCGAACTGCAGTGCCTCGGTCTTGGTATGGCGGTGCAGATATTCGATGAGGACGGCCAGGCGCTTGCGGAAGGCAAGGGGGAGCTCGTCTGTACGCGTCCGTTTCCCTCCGCGCCGGTGTGCTTCTGGAACGACGAGGATCACGAGCGATATCGCTCGGCTTATTTCGAGCGTTTCCCGGGAGTCTGGGCTCACGGCGACTTCGCCGAGCTGACGAGCAGTGGCGGCATGATCATCCACGGCCGTTCCGATGCCGTGTTGAACCCGGGCGGCGTTCGAATCGGCACGGCCGAGATTTACCGGCAGGTCGAGAAACTGGATGAGATACTCGAGAGCATCGCGATCGGGCAGCGCTGGGACGACGATGTGCGTGTCGTTCTCTTTGTCGTGCTGCGGCCCGGTGTCGAACTCGATGACGAACTGCGCACCCGGACACGTAGCGTTATCCGCGCAGGCGCTACGCCCCGGCACGTGCCCGCCAAAATCGTTGCCGTGCCCGAGATACCGCGCACCAAGAGCGGCAAGATCGTCGAGCTTGCGGTGCGTTCTGTCGTACACGGCGAACCGGTTGCAAACACTGAGGCGCTGGCAAATCCGGATGCGTTGAAACATTTCGGCGGCATTGCGGAGCTGGCTGAGGCCTAGGGGCATCGATAGTGGCGCGAGATGACATGCTGGGAATCGAGGTTGGCCGCGGCAACGTGTTGCCCGAGTGGATCGATGTGAATGGCCACATGAATGTCGCGTATTACGTGCTGGCATTCGACTATGGCGTCGATGCTCTGTGGGCGCGTTTCGGCATTACTGACGAGCACATAAAACGCACCGACAGCTCGACGTTCGCGGTCGAATCGCACGTCGTGTACCGGCGCGAACTCAAGCAGGCGGACCCCTATATCGTGACAGCGCAGATTCTTGCCTTTGATGAAAAGCGCATACACCAGTTCCAGCGGATGTATCACGCCGGAGAGGGTTTCCTGGCAGCGACCGCCGAGTGGATGAATCTGCATGTCGACCTGTCGACGCGCCGGGTTGCACCCTGGCCCGATTCGATCTTCGAGGGTATTCGTTCGGTGGCGGCCGAACAGGGGGACTGGCCGTATCCTGCAGATGTTGGCCGCACTATGCGCATCGCCCGGCCGGTTTTCAGCGCGGCGACAAACGAATAATGAGCAGTCGATTCTTACTGGCCATCGACCAGGGTACAAGCAGCAGTCGTGCCGTGGTTTTCGATCATTCGGCGCAGGTCGTTTGTGCGGCGCAGGAAGAATTTCAGCAGCACTATCCGCAGCCGGGCTGGGTGGAACACGATCCCGAGGCGATCTGGGCATCGGTGCAGCGGGTCACGCGACAAGCGCTGGCCGAAGCCGGGGCAGGGGCTACCGATGTCACGGCGATCGGCATCACGAATCAGCGCGAAACGACGCTGATCTGGGACCGCAAGACCGGCGAATGCGTGCACAATGCGATTGTCTGGCAGGACCGGCGTACGGCGCCGATGTGCGCGGCTCTCAAGGCGGACGGCGTCGATGCGCTGGTTGCCCGAAAGACCGGTCTCCGACTCGACCCGTATTTCTCAGCGACAAAAATTGCGTGGTTACTCGACAACGTCGACGGCGTGCGCGATCGGGCCGCTCGTGGAGAGCTCGCTTTTGGCACGATAGACAGTTTTCTGCTGTGGCGGCTGACCGGTGGAAGCGTGCACGCAACCGACGCGAGCAACGCGTCGCGCACCATGCTGTTTAACATTCATACGCAGGATTGGGATGACGAGTTGCTGCAAGTATTCGACATCCCGAGGGCGCTGCTGCCAGAAGTATCCGATTGCGCCGCGGATTTCGGGGTGACGGACTCGGTCACGCTGGGAGGGTCCGTGCCGGTCCTCGGCATGGCCGGGGACCAGCAGGCCGCGCTGATAGGGCAGGCCGGATTTGATTACGGCACGACCAAAAGTACCTACGGGACCGGCTGTTTCGTCATTGCCAACACAAGCGGCAATGCCCTGAGTTCGAACAACCAGCTGCTTACAACCGTGGCCAGCCGACTCGATGGCAAGGTCACTTACGGGCTCGAGGGCAGCGTATTCGTTGCCGGATCGGCCATACAGTGGTTGCGCGACGAGTTGAAAATAATAGACACGGCCGCAGAGACAGAGCGGATTGCCGCAGCAACCGGGATTATCGACGACGTGCACGTGGTGCCGGCGTTCGCCGGTCTGGGCGCGCCTTACTGGGATCCCGAGGCGCGCGCTGCGATCCTGGGGCTCACACGCGGCAGCGGCCGGAACGAGATCGTTACGGCGACACTGCAATCGGTCGGGTTTCAGACACGCGATCTGCTCGACGCCATGGGTGACGACGGCATCGCGCCCTCGGTCATGCGGGTCGATGGTGGCATGGTCGGCAATGACTGGTTCCTGCAGTTCCTGGCCGACGTGCTCGGCATCCCGGTGGAACGCCCGCAAAACGTCGAATCGACGGTACTTGGCGCGGCCTACCTGGCAGGCTACCGTAGCGGTGTTTTCGAATCGGTTGAACGCATCAGCGAGCTTTGGCGCAGCGACCGGGTATTCGAGCCGGCGATGAGCGTGGACCGGCGAGACGGTTTGCTGGCCGGCTGGGCCGCAGCGGTCGCCCGGGTGAGATCATGACAATGACTGTAAAGACGTTGCTTAGGGTCCGGCAGAAAATTGGCAAGTACAGAATCCTCGGAAGAATTTCGTCCGGGCCGCTTGCCGATGTGTATCGAGCTTATGACACGATCCAAAAGCAACGTGTCGCGTTGAAAATTCCGAAAGGCGACGAAGACACGGGGCAGGAGGAATTCCTGCACGAGGTCCAGGTTGCGACGCGGCTCGATCATCCGAATATTCTGCCGGTGCTGAATGCGAGCTACATAGATGACCACTTCGTCATCGCAATGGAACTCGGCGACGAGTCGCTCGCGGATCGGATCGAGCGCCGGACGTCTATCGCACGTGCGACCGACCTCGCGAGCCAGGCGCTTGCGGCGCTCGCCCATGCCCACGAGAAGAAAATCATTCATTGTGATATCAAGCCCGAGAACTTCATTTTGTTTCCGGGCAACAGGCTGAAACTGGGCGATTTCGGATTCGCGAAAATCAGCCTGCGCACGCTCAAGGCATCCGGGTCGGGCACTGTCGACTACATCGCGCCCGAGCAGGCGATGGGCCGGCCGAAATTCCAGTCCGACGTGTTTTCGATGGGCCTGGTGCTGTACCGCCTGTTTTCGGGCAAGCTGCCGGAATGGCCGTTTGCCTGGCCAATGCCCGGACACGACCGCCTGATAGCGCGGGTGCGGCCTGAAGTCGTATCGATGCTGGAGAAAGCGATACAGCTCGATCCGGCGAAACGCTACAGCAATGCTATCCAGATGCAGGCGGAGTTCGAACGCAGCCAGAGCCATGCCCGGAAGCAGAAGCGCTCCCGCAGCAAAAGCGTCGGCCGGGGCCGCGGCGAGTCGTCGTGGCGGCAACTGCAGTGGCGCCAGTTTCAGCGCCAGTTTCGCAAGGTGCTCGATACCCGTCACCAGTGCCGCCGCTGTGAGGGGCCCGTTGCCGAGAGCATGCAGGCTTGTCCGTGGTGCGGCTTCGATAATCCGGCGCGAGGCTCCGAGTCGGCATTTCCGTCGAGCTGCCCGCGCTGCGAGCGCGGGGTCAAGAACGAGTGGGATTACTGTCCCTGGTGCTATGGCCCTGGCTTTATCGAGGAGACAACCCGGCGTTATAAGGACAAGCGTTATGCGGCGCGCTGCAGCAATCAGCGTTGCCGCGGCCAATTGATACCGTTCATGCGTTATTGTCCATGGTGCCGCGTGAAAGTGCGCAGGCCGTGGAAAATCCCCGGCAGCCGCTGCTCATGCAAGGCCTGTGGTTGGGGTATTGCAAAGGATTTCTGGAATTTCTGTGCCTGGTGCAGGGAGCCGGTGCGGCGCGAGTAGCGCGGGCAGCCGGAGAGGACGGGGATGGCGAAATTGCTGGATGAAGCTGTACTGCTGGACGGCGCGTTGACGGCCGATCGCTATGCGGCCTGTGCCGCAGGCGGCGAGGTCGTCGCTTATACCTGTCCGTCGCCCGACAAAGATACGGTTAACGAGGATACGGTCGCGGTTGTCCCGTATGGCCCGGACGCCGTTGCATTACTCGTGGCCGACGGCGCTGGCGGCCTGCCGGCCGGCAAGCGCGCATCACTCGCGGCGATTTCGGCACTGGTTGCCAGCCTGCACTCTTCGATCGCCGAGTCGATGTTGTTGCGCACGGCGATACTGGACGGCATCGAGTCGGCCAACCGGGCCGTGCAGGACCTGGGCAATGGCTCCGCAACGACTCTGACCGTCGTTACCGTCGAGGGCGTGACGGCTCGCGCCTACCAGATCGGGGATTCCGAGGCGATGATCGTCGGGCAGCGCGGGCTGCTGAAGTTACAGACACCCGTGCATTCCCCGACCGGGTTTGCGGTAGAGGCGGGTCTGCTCGACCAGCGCGACGCGCTGCACCACGAAGAACGCCACCTGGTTTCGAATTTCCTGGGCACCGCCGATATGCGGATTGATGTTGGCACCGAACTCATGCTCAAGCCCCGCGACACGATTTTGCTCGCGAGTGACGGCCTGATGGATAACGTTCATGTCGAGGAAATCATAGATCGCATCCGAATCGGTCCAATCAGCCGCGCGGTTGACAGCGTCGTTGAGCTCGCGAGACAGCGCATGGAAGGCGCGGTCGCCGAGCAGCCGAGCAAACCCGATGACCTGTCGCTGATCCTGTATCGCAAGCCGTATAGACCCAAGCGGGTACACGACCCGGAACATCGATAATTGACGATTATGTCAACGCTCGTCGGGGCACGATCGTTAGCTTAGGATCGGGGGGAGTTGATCGACTGCCGGTGGCGTATTATCTTCAGGGTGCATCGCTTACCGGGGATCGGCCGCCAGGTGACCCGATTACAAGGGAACTCGGACCCAGTTTGGTTGCCCAAATCCCTAAGATGACGGTGGCGATTCGCTGCTGCCGCGCTTGATAGCTCACTCGCTGGCAATCCCTCGCGGAAAGAGGCTCAGAATCATTATGAAACACAAGCAGGATCCAATAACCGTGTCCGTTTTGGCAAAGCCGTTAACGTGCGTTCTGGTAGCAGCTTTCGTCGCGACCGGCTGTAAGTCGGAGATGTCCGCGCCCTCGGGTGGCGCGAGCATGCCACCACCACCGCCTTCGGGAGGCATGCCGTCCCCGCCGAGTAGCGGGTCGTCAGGCGGCAGCCAGCCTCCCAGCGGTCAGTCGCAGGGCAGCCAGTCTCCCAGCGGCCAGTCGCAGGGCAGCCAGCCTCCCAGCGGTCAGTCGCAGGGCAGCCAGTCTCCGGGCAGCCAGTCTCCGGGCGGTCAGCCGGGCGGTTCTACGCCAGGCGGCTCGGACAGCAGTCCGTCCGGAAGCACCGGTGGCAGCGATTCGAGTGGCGGAATTGGCACTTTTCCCGGTGAGGAGCCCATGGGCGTGCCGCCCATGCCGGGTACCGGGGGCGCTGGCGGCAGCGCGGGCGAAGAGCCTGGCGGCGGAGGCGAGAGCAGCGCCGAGGGTGACGGCGACAGCGCGGACGGTGACGGGAACCCGGGTGGCGACTGTGGTGATACCGGGGCGCTGCCGGGTGGCGTCGGTGGCATGGGCCAGGCTGGAGAATGTATCGGCGGCGGCGCTGCCGCGGCCAGTGACAGCGAAAGTGAAAGCAGTGCCAGTGCCGATGGCGGCGGTGCGTCAGGCGCTGGTGCGGAGGCCGGCGGTGCGCCAGGCGCGGGTGCCGAGGGCGGCATTCCGGGTACCGGCGGCGCTGGCGGCGTCGGCGAGTTTCCGACCGAAAGTGCAGCAGAGAGAGCTGAGCGTCTCGGCAGGGAACTGGACCAGGCCGTCGGCGGATTTGACGAGGTGCTCATGGAAGAGCAGCAGCAGATATCGTCGGTGGGCCGCAACACCGAGGGCTTCGGAGAGGGTGCAGCAGGCGGTGGCGGCGGCATCAGCCTCGGTGAACAGGCCGCGGGCAGTGGCGGTTCAATTACGATCGCGAATACCGGCAACATGCGCGAGTCGCCGATTGACGGTATGAGCCAGGAGGAAATCCAGGAGCGTACGCCGGAGGACATAGCGATACTGGTTGATGACGACATCATCGCCCGGCAGCTTCGCGAAGCGGCACTGGCAGAGGACGATCCGGCCCTGCGCGAGCGACTCTGGGAAGAGTACCGCAAGTACAAGGGCATCTAGGGGTATAAAAAGGAACGATGAAGAGGATTTCGCTGCTGATTTTCATTGCCTTGATCGGCATGTCGGGTTGCGCTGTCGAAGAAGTCGTGACCGCCGAGGAAACGGAGCTGATCGTCGCGGAAGCGCCGCCGGCCGAGTCAATGCTGCTCGATATCGGCATTATTCAATTCGATGCCGGGATTCCGCGCGATAACGATCCCTCGGATACCGGGATTTACGAGGATATTCGGGCGGCCGAGTCCAATTATCTGGCCTACCATCTGAAGTCGACGCTGCAGGGCACCGGGCACTGGGGGGCGGTACGGGTCGTTCCGTCGCGTCAGGCCTTCACCGACGTGATTATCGACGGCCAGATCGAAGAATCGGACGGCGAATTCATAACGTTGAAGATCGACGTTTCCGATTCGCGCGGCGAACGCTGGTATGAGAAAGAGTACAGCACGCAGACGGGTATCTCCTCGTATTCACAGAATCGCGACCGCCGCCAGGATCCCTATCAGAAAGTTTTTAACGACATCGCCAACGATTTGCGCACGTATGTCGCCCAACTGCCGTCGAAGTCCGTGCAGCAGGTGCAGCAGGTATCGGAGCTCAGGTTTTTCGCGTACATGTCCCCGGACGCCTACGGTGAACACCTGCTGACCGACAAGGACGGGATCACCAGCGCCGTGCGCCTGCCCGCTGAAAACGATCCCGGGGTCGCGCGTCTGCGGCAGATTCGTGAGCGTGATCGCCTCGTTGTCGACACGCTCAATGAACATTACGCAAATTTCTATTACGGCATTGCCATCCCTTATCATTCCTGGCGCAAGACCGCGCGCGAGGAAGCGATCAACTACCGGCAGGTAAAGCGCTCGGCGACGATGCAGGCGCTGATGGGTGCGGTCGTGCTTGCCGGCTCACTCGCCATCGATACGGATAGCGGTGGCAGGCAGACGCGGAACGTTAATCGCAGCCTGCAGAATATTGGTATCGGCCAGGGCCTCGAGACCATATTCGCCAGTTTTTCACGGCGTTCGGAGGCAACGATGCATCTCGAGTCCATCAAGGAACTGTCGGAGTCTTTCGGCGCCGAGGCGGCACCGATGGTCGTCACCGTGGAAGGCCAGACGCGACGCCTGACAGGCACGGCTGCGTCACAGTACGAGAGCTGGCGCCGTCTGCTCAAGGAAATCTATGAGGCCGAGACCGGTTTCGTGGACACGGAGGGAGTCACCGCGCCGTCGCGGTTGCCCGAACCGAGCGGCTAAGCAGCCGGCGTGATGCAGGACCTGCAAAAAGGCACGGAGCTGGCAAAGCGATATACGCTTATTCGCAAGCTCGGCAGCGGCGGCGGTTCCCAGACCTGGCTGGCATCGGATCGTATGACGCGCGCCGATGTGGCGCTCAAGATTCTTGTCGATGAACGCCGCACACCGGCGGATCTGCGCCACGAATGGCAAACGAGTATCCGGCTCATGCACGCGCATATCGTGCGCGTTTTCGAATTCAACGATGATCCCGAGTGCCCTTTTTACACCCTGCAGCTTATTGAGGGGCCGGACATTGGCGCTATGTCGGGCGCACCGCCGGAGCATCTACTGCCGCCACTGGCTTTTATTGCCGACGCATTGCGCTATGCACACGGCAAGGGTGTCGTGCACCGCGATATCAAAGCCAGCAATATTCTGCTCGATCACAATGGCGCTCCCTACCTGATCGACTTTGGTGTAGCAGCCGACGAGAACGCTGTGGCCGGCGGCGGCTCACTGATTGCGGCAAGCCCGCAGAGCCTGGCCGGGGAGCCGCCACAGCCGGCCGATGATATTTTTGCGCTGGGTGGTCTCATCTATGAGCTGATCGCCGGCCGCTCGCCGTATTCGGGCGGGCAGACTGAACGGGATATTCGCGAAAAGAGCCCTGAACCGCTCGCGGCTGCGGACGGCACACCGGTGCCGGTTGCCGTTCAGCAGCTCGTTGCTGCCATGCTCGATAAAGATGCGGGCAGGCGACCGGACGCTGCGACGGTCGTGGCGGCCCTGGAAGCTGAGGGATTTGCGGCAGCGCCGGCGCCTAAACATTACGTTGCCGGCGCCCGTTCGGCAGCCGCCGAGATCATCGAGATCAGCGAAGCGGCCAGGTCGCGTCCCCTGTCCATGGCAGCCAGGGCGCCTGATGCCGTGTCCGGTGAGCCGTCGGGACTGAGTCCGCGAGTGGTCGGTATCAGTTTGCTCGTGTTGTTGGCAGTACTGGTCGGTGTCGTGTTTATTCTGCCTGACACGGTTACGACCGAGAGCCCACAGCCCGTTGCAGAGACCGAGCAGAAGGATGCGCAGTCGAGCGACGATGAACGACCGCGGTCCGGGGTCGGTTTCACGGAAAATGTCAACGACCTCGAGGGCCGCGACGATCGCGTCGTTGCACGGGCAGAGACCGAAACCGTGCTCGGCGAGCTTCTTTCAAAAATGGATACGCTGGACAAGCGAGCCGTGCAGCGCTGGGGCGGGCTGCGTTACAAGCAGGCCCAGTCCGCCTATGCCGAGGGCGACGAAGCCTACCTGGCGCGCAATTACGCGGTGGCGATCGAAAAGTATCGCCTTGCGATCGACATCGTCGAACCGCTGCTCGACGAGGTCGACCAGGTTTTTGCGACGACCTTCGCCGAGGGACAGGCCGCTCTGGAGGCGGCGGATGCTGCTGAGGCGCTGCGGCTATTCGAACTTGCTGTCGCAATCAGTCCGAGCAACTCGGCGGCGCAGGCCGGGTACACGCGGGCGAAGAACCTCGATGCCGTTCTGGCGCTGACCGACCAGGGGCTGGCCTACGAGAAAGACCTGGAGCTCGAGGCGTCGCGGCAGAGTTTTTCGCAAGCGATAGAGCTCGATCCGCAATGGGAGCCGGCGCAGGCGGGACTCGAGCGCGTGCGGGCGACGCTTCAGCAAATGGACTTCGACCAGCGAATGACCGAGGGGCTTACGGCGCTCGCAGAGGGCGACTATCCGGGCGCTCGCGCCGCGTTCCGCATGGCCCAGGAGCTCAAGCCCGGCTCGCAGGAGCCCGCGGATGGCCTGCTGCAGGTCGACCAGGGAATTCGTCTCGATCGAATCAGTGCGCTCGAACGGCAGGCCCAATCCCAGGAGCAGGCGGAGGCATGGGAGACCGCCGCCGAGACTTACGAAGCGCTTCTCGAGATCGACCCGAATCTGCTGTTCGCACAACAGGGTCTTTCACGTGCGCAACAGATGGCGGCACTCCACGAGCAGCTTGACCGCTACCTGGCCGAGCCGGATCGGCTGAGTTCGCCCGCGACGATGCAGGCCGCGACGACACTCGTAGTCGACATCACGCGCATGCCCGCGATAGGCCCGCGTCTTGGCAACCAGCGCGACGAACTGTCGCGGCTGCTCAAGCGCGCCGCCACGCCGCTGTCCGTGCAGCTTGTTTCGGACAACCTGACCGATGTGTCGATCTACAAAGTTGGTAAACTCGGCAGCTTCACGACGCATGAGCTCAAGCTTCGGCCCGGCACGTATGTGGCTGTTGGCAGCCGGCCGGGGTATCGCGATGTGCGTCTCGAATTTCGTGTCGGGCCGGAAATAGAGCCCCGGCCTATCGTCGTTCGCTGCGAGGAAGCGATTTGAAGTTCGATCACCTGGTCATCAGGGACGTTGAGGGCGAGCGACGCTTTGATGCCGCGCAGTTACCGCTGCGCGTCGGCACGGGCAGCGATTGCGAGCTGCGCCTGCCGGGGCCTGGCGGTGGCCCTGTCGCCTTGCTCGATCTCCTGAACGGTGCGCCGTTCGTGCAGCCGGTTGGACGCGATGCGATCCTGACGATCAACGGGGAACCCCTGCAGACGAGCCGGGGCCTGGAACCGGACGACGAGCTGGCGTTCTTCGGCAGCCGCATTCGTGTCGCCGCAGCCGATGCGGGTCTCGTGCTCGAGGTTCGGCTCGAGGACAGCGCTTACGTCACTCAGCCGCCCGAGCTGCCCGATTCTGCGGCTGCCGTCGACGACGAAACCATCGCCCCGACCGCGTTTCGGCGCGCCGCTGACTCGCAGGCTGCGAGGGTCCAGGAACAGCGCAGCCCGCTAAAGCTCGTTGTCGGAATCGCTCTGAGCGTGCTGGTACTGATGTCCTATCTGCTGTTCAGCTCCAAGTCGATCCAGTTCGACGTCAAGCCGCCTGAGCCGGACGCGTTGAGTATTGCGGGCGGCTGGTTCCGATTGCCGATAGGGGATCGAGTACTGCTGCGCCGCGGCGAGCATACGGTGAACGTGCAGAAGCAGGGTTATTACGATATCAGCCAGACATTCACGGTTGACGATGAGCCGAGCAAGACGATTCAGCTGCAGATGCGCCGCCTGCCGGGGAAACTCACGGTCTTTACGGACGCGGACATCGATGCGGTCGTTTCGATCGATAACAGCATGGTCGGTAAGACTCCCTTCGGGCCCGTGGAACTCCAGCCGGGCGCGCACAGCGTTACGGTAAAGGCGGACCGGTATCTGCCGTTTGCTGATGTCGTCGAGATTCCCGGCCTCGGACGACATGAACAGCTGCACGTGCAGCTCGTGCGCCGCTGGGCCAACATCGAGATCGTCTCGGAGCCGCCGGGCGCGACGATATATGCCGGTGACGATCGTCTGGGTATCACCCCGGGCAGCATCGAACTCCTCGAAGGAACGCACCAGGTCAGCGTCGTTCGCGACGGATTCAAGGCGTGGGACGGGACCGTGGTCGCGAAGCCGAATACGGATCAGTCGCTGCCGCTGATCCGGCTCGAACCCGCCAACGCCAGGTTGCTGGTCAATTCGATACCCCGCGGTGCGAATGTGACAGTAGACGGCCGTTATCGCGGCCAGTCGCCGATCACGCTGGCGCTGTCGCCGGGCATTGACTACAGAATCGGACTTTCGAAAGCCGGTTATGGCGCATCGAGTCGCACCGTCCGGCTTGCCGCTGCCGCGAGCGAATCGATAACCATCGACCTGTCGGCGCGCACGGGCGCGGTTACCGTCAACGTTCAGCCCGCCGATGCCGCGATTTATGTCGACGGAGCAATGCGCGCAACCGGGTCGGCGACGCTAAACCTGAGTTCGGCGCCGCACCGGATCGAGGTGCGCAAGCCCGGTTACGCGAGCTGGTCACGCACCGTGACGCCGCGTCCCGGGTATCCGCAAACGGTCGTGGCAAGCTTACGATCGTTGGCCGATATCGACCGTGCCAAAATCGAAATGACCGCCAAGACGGCTTCAGACCAGGTGCTGCGCCGCATCGAGCCGGGCACGTTCACGATGGGCGCTTCCCGGGCTGAGCGGGGGCGCCGCGCCAACGAGGTCATTGTGCCCGTGTCGATTACGCGGCCGTATTACATTGGCGTCCGCGAAGTGACCAACCGCGAGTTTGGCGAATTTCGAGCCAATCACGATTCCGGCAGCAGTATCCACCCGTCGATGGCCGGCAGCGATAACCCGGTCGCAAACGTTACCTGGGCCGACGCGGTCCAGTACTGCAACTGGCTGAGCGCGAGAGAAGGGCTCAAGCCGGCCTACGAAGAGAAATTCGGCGAATGGATCGCAATTCGGCCAATCACCAACGGTTACCGGTTGCCGACCGAGGCCGAGTGGGCATGGGCCCTACGTTATGCCGGTAAGCCGGAGCCCGCGAAATTCAGCTGGGGAGACGCAATGCCGCCGACGCGCAATTCCGGCAACTACGCCGACGAGACCGCCAGGGACCTCGTGCCGACGATCCTGCCGCGCTACGACGATGGCTTTGCGTCGACGGCACCGGTCGGCAAGTTTCCACCCAGCGCCATCGGCATCTATGATGCGAGCGGCAACGTCGCGGAATGGGTGAACGATTTTTACTCGGTGCCGACACCGGGCCTGACGACGCCGGTTGTCGATCCGCTCGGGCCCGAGAGTGGCACGAGCTACGTTATTCGCGGTTCCAGTTGGAAGCACGCCGGTGAGACGGAACTCCGCCTGAGCTACCGCGATTACGGCAACCAGGCGCGTCCTGACGTTGGCTTCCGAATCGCCAGGACCGCCGACTGAGTTTTCGTGCGACAATTGGCGCTCTTCGCGGTCTAACGGTCGATGACCGTGTTTATCAGGAGGATCCGGCTTGCAACGATTTTCCCCAGTCCCGTTGCTTATACTGCTGCTTGCCGCAAACGCCTGGCCGCAGGATAGCGACACAGGCGCCGATGCAGACGAGCCTGAGCCTGCGCAGACCGAGGCCTCAGAGGAAGAAGACGCAGAGCCTGACGAAGGGAGCTACGTCGATGCCGAAGACGATGATTTTCGGCCGAGTGAAGACATTCCGGCCGACCAGTCGATTCCGTTTCCAACCGATATCTAATCGGAACTAGTCGTTATGAAGAAAAAGAACATCCCTGTCGAGTTTGTTTACCAGTTGTTTGCATTGATTATCGCGATCATCATTGTGCACGCATTCTACGTGTCGGTAGTGCGGCCGAATGCGGCGCAGATCATTGAGGAGCAAAATGCGGCCGCTGCGGCAAATCCTGATTACGTGAGGGAACGCCGCGTATGGGTGTTGATCAAGGATCTCGAACAGGAGGCCTGCTTCATCCTCGGCATCTGGGCGCTCGCGATCATGGGGTACAAGGCCGTTAAGCTTCTCGGCGAGCGCCGCCTGCTTGACATCGACCTCGTGCCGGTTGCGGAAGGGATGCGAATATTGCCGGAGGACACGCGCGAATTCGCGCGCCAGGTACAGGCGCTTCCCGAGGACCGTCAGCAGATGTTACTGCCCAGGTCTCTTTTGAACGCGCTGCAGCGCTTTGCCTCCACGCGAAATATTCAGGACGTATCGTCCAGCACGCACACGATCTGCGAATCAGAGGCAGACCGTCTCGAGTCAGAGCTGTCGATGATTCGCTATATTTCCTGGGCGATCCCGTCCATCGGTTTTATCGGTACCGTGCGGGGCATTGGTGAGGCGCTCGCCCAGGCGGACAAAGCCGTGCAGGGCGATATCGCGGGCGTCACCCAGAGCCTCGGTGTAGCGTTCAACTCAACCTTCATCGCGCTGTTGATCAGTATCTTTCTCATGTTCCTCGTCCACCAGCTGCAGCTGGTGCAGGAACGGCTGGTATTCGACAGCGAGAGCTACACCAACGACAAGCTGATTCGGCACATGAAGGCGGACTGACCGCGGGGCCGTCGTGACGTTGCTGGCCGCAGATCTGAACGATGCCGGGATCACGGTTCTCGATGCCCGCAAGGTGCTTTATCGCGAGCCCGGTTTCGCGCTTCTCGATGAGGATCGCCTGACGACCGGGAATGCGGCGTTCGCGCAGTTTCGAATCAATCCAAGGCGGATTCAGAATCGTTTCTGGTCGCGCCTTGCAATCGAGCCTTTTGCGGATCGGCGATTCAGCCATTTGAGCGCGGCGGACCTCGTGAGCCGGCAGCTCGAGCAGATCTGGAAGAGCGTCGCCGGACGGGGCGACCGAATCGTCGTCGCGGTTCCCGCCTACATGAAGAATGAAAACCTGGCGCTTTTGCTCGGCATCGCCGCCGAGCTTGAGGTGCCGATTGTTGCCATGGTCGATGCCGCCGTGGCGGCGACGCGCCGGGAGTACCGCAACGCGGTGCCCGTGCATCTTGATATGAGCCTGCACTCATCGATAGTGACCCGCATTGCGCAGTCGGGACAGGCCCAGGTCGATCGCGCGGTCGTTGTCGAGGACTGTGGTCTGTTGGCCCTGTTCGATGCATGGGTGCGCGTAATCGCCGAAGCATTTGTCCAGCAGTCACGTTTCGATCCCCTGCACACGGCCGAGACCGAACAGGTGCTTGCCGATCGCATGACGGGCTGGCTCACGGCGGCGACGGCGGCCGATTCAGTCACGCTTGAGGTGGATTATCGCGGCATTACCCACAAAGCCGAGCTCGAATCACTCGAATTGATCGCGGCCGCTGCACCGGTCTACCAAACCATTATCAGCAACTTGCGGGCGCTGTATCGCGCCGACGAATTGCCGGCTATCCAGCTGTCGGATCGTGCGGCGCTGATGCCGGGTCTGGCCGATATGCTTCGGGCGCGGGTCGGTGGAGAAGTTTTTCTTCTCGAGCCGGGCGCTGCGGCTCGCGGACTATTGATGCGGTGCCGTGACCTGCAGCAGACGAGTGCCGGTATCAGTCTGATTCGGCAGCTGCCGTGGGACCAGGCGCCGGTCGACATCGAACCAAAGCCGTCATCACAGGCGGCCGGTCAGCCGACGCACCTGCTGTTCGGTAATACGGCCTATTCGATCGGGCCGCAGCCGCTGTCACTGGGAACGCAGCCGACCGATGGCGAGCGCTGGATCGACCTGCAGGGCGATATGCCCGGCGTGTCGAGACGGCATTGCTCCGTGCAGCTGGAAGGGAGCCAGTGCGTGGTCCGCGACTTCAGCCGTTACGGTACGTTTCTGAACGGCCATCGCATTGACGGCTCAGCCGTACTGCAGCTGGGTGACCTGATTCGGCTCGGCACCCCCGGCTTCGAGCTGCGGCTGATTGCCACGGAGGCGCGAGATGGCCCGTAAGCGTCGACCGTTCGAGGTATTCAGCATGTCGTTTCTCGACTGCATGAGCTGCGGTTTCGGTGCCGTCATCCTGTTTTTCATGATCATCAACGCGCAGGTGCGTGAGACGACGGAGCAGGACCCGACCGACCTGATGGCGGAGACCAAGAAGATCGAAGTCGAGATCCTCGATGGCAGAAAAAATCTCGTGCTTGCGAAGAACACGATGGAGCAGCTCACGGATGAGAAGGAAACGGCCGAGGGGCAGATCGCGCAGATCATTGCGCTCATCGAGCAGATGCGTGCCGAGCTTGCCCAGTACGATTCTGAAACGCTGGCCAAGATCGAGCGTATAGAACAGCTGCAGACCGATATCGAAACGCTCGAGGAGGAAGTAAAGCGATTGCTCGCGCTTGCCGAGGACCAGGAACAGGAGGGCAATAAACTTCGCGAGTTCAAGGGCGAGGGCGACCGCCAGTATTTGACGGGACTCAAACTGGGTGGCCAGAGAACGCTGGTTCTCGTCGATCGCTCTGCGAGCATGCTCGACGACACCATTGTCAACATCATCCGCCGTCGTAACATGTCGAACGAGGATAAACTGCAGGCGGTAAAGTGGCGGCAGGCTGTCGCGAGTGTCGACTGGCTGACGGCGCAGTTTCAGCCTGGCAGCAAGTTCCAGATATACATGTACAACACGGAGGCTGTCCCGGTCATAAAAGGCAGCGACGGGGTCTGGCTGAGCGCCGACGACAGTACGCAGCTCGATGAAGCGGTCCGGGTTCTGCGCAAGACGACGCCCGAAAACGGCACCAATATGCGCGCCGCCTACGAGGTTGCCGGGTCGCTGACCCCCTATCCCGACAACATCATACTCATTGCCGACGGCCTGCCCACGATGGAGGACACGACCGATAACCGACGCACCGTCAGCAGCCGCGAACGTACCAACATGCATTTTCGTGCGATTCGTGAATTGCCAAGCGGCGTGCCGGTGAACGTTTTTCTGTATCCGCTGGAAGGCGACTACGAAGCGCCGATTCTTTACTGGCTGCTGGCGTTCCGATCGGGCGGCTCGTTCATCAGCGTCAGTCGTGACTGGCCGTAGGCAGAGGAAGTAGCAGTCATGAGACGCCGTCGTAACGTTGAAGCCTTCAGCCTGTCGTTCCTCGACTGCATCTGCTGCGGGTTCGGCGCGATTATCCTGCTGCTCGTGCTCAGTAAAATCTATGAGCCCGTCATCATTGAAAAAACGCAGGACGACCTCGAGCAACTCATTGCGCTGCTGCAGCAGGAGCTGTTCGAGATTCGCGGCGAGACCACCGTGATCAATCGGGACCTGGAGTCCGTGCGCTCGCAGGCATCGACGACCAAACTCAAACTCGCGCGCCTGCAGGGTGAACTCAGTACGGTCAGGGGGCAGTACGCCGCCACGCAGAGAGAATCGGAGTCAACGATCGACGAGGGCGCGTTAAACATTACCAAGCAGCGCCTGACCGAAGAGATGCGCCGACTGCAGCCGTTTTACCGGCGCGCTGATGACGACGCGGTGGCCGGGATCCCCGTCGACAGCGAATACGTAATTTTCATCATCGATACATCGGGCAGCATGCAGCAGTTCAACTGGGACCGGGCGATTCGCAAGCTCACCGAGACGCTTGACGTCTATCCGCAGGTCAAGGGCATTCAGATCATGAATGACAACGGCAGCTACATGTTCCAGCAATACAGGGGCAAGTGGATTCCGGACACGCCCGGACGCCGCCAGGCGATCATCAACACGATGCGTAACTGGCGGCCGTTCAGCGACAGCAATCCCGTGGACGGGATTATCTACGCCATCAGCACCTACTGGGCACCGGACCGCAAGATCAGTATTTACGTCTTCGGCGACGAGTTCAGCAGCGGCTCGGTCGAGTCGGTCGTGCGCCAGATCGATACGGTCAACCGCGTTGATGAGTCCGGTAATCGGCTGGTGCGCATTCATGCGGTCGGTTTTCCATTTTTCTTTGAACCGGGCCGCGAGATCTCGGACACGACGCGCCGCTTTGCGCAGCTGATGCGCATTCTGTGCGACCGCAACGGCGGTACATTTGTCGCACTCGGCGACCCGCGCACATAACCTCAAGTCCTGCGACGGCTGGTTTTCCGGGTGCACGGTTGTGCGGCCGGCCCGGGTCTTAAAGCGCCGAATCGGCGCACTCAGCCGTTTCCATGGCAGCACGCGGACGGCCCGGCCACAATTCGTCATGATTGATCGCAGGCTCGACACGATGCTGGCCCGGGAACACCCGTTTTGCGCGATGTAATCATCTCCGACAGCGAATCAATCGCCACGGAGGAAACATCATGTACAAGACGATTTCAGTTATTACAGTCACCGCCCTGCTGGCAGCCGCGCCGGCTTTGGCAGGAGTGTCACCCAAAGAAGAGAGGATCGGCGTTGGAACCGGGGCGGTCGTCGGCGCCATTGCCGCTGGCCCGATCGGATTTATCGTTGGTGCGACGATCGGCGCCAAGATCGGCGACACGATGTATCAGAAGAACGAGACGATCGATACGCTGGCCGCCTCGCTCGACAGTTCCCGCGATCACGTTGCGGGCCTGAATGACGACGTCGATAATTTAGGCGCCGAACTGGAACGCATGCGGCGCGTCGCAAGGCCGGAGCTGGTCGGACTGCTGCAGGCCGGCATCGCGATGGACCTGCTGTTCCGAACGGACGAGCACGCACTTGCCGATACGACTGGTGACCGCCTGGCCGCGCTGGCGGGCATGCTGGCGACGATGCCTGATATTCGCATCCAGCTTGACGGCTTTGCCGATGAACGGGGTGACAAGGACTACAACCTGCTGTTATCGCAGAAGCGCGTCGAGTTTGTTCGCGACCAGTTGATCGCCGCCGGCATCGATGCGGCGCGCATTCGCGTCGCCGCGCACGGCGAAGCACCGGCACAGGATTCGACGGCCGACAGTTACGCGCTCGAGCGGCGCGTCAACATGACGGTATTCATCGATGACTCGCAGTCGTTCGCTTCGGCGCCCAACCAGACAGCTTCCCCGTGACTCATTCCGAGTCTCCTCATTGCCGGCCCCTCAGGGCCGGCTTTTTTCAGGCCCGGTTAATTTCCGGTCGTTGCCGGGTCATGGAAGCCGCGAGCGGGAAAACAATCGACTATACTAGCGGCGATGACCGAGGAACTCTCAAACCGCCACTGCAAACCCTGCGAAGGGGGCACCGAGCCGTTACGCGCCGATCAGGTTGAGTCGCTGCTGCAGGCACTGCACGCAGACTGGACGCTTAGCGCGGATGGTCTCGAGATCTCGCGCCGCTTCAAGTTCCCTGCCTACAGCCGCACTCTGGGCTTTGCTAATGCGGTAGCCTGGATTGCGATCACCGAAGGCCATCATCCGGAACTCGTCGTCAACTACGGAACCTGTGACGTCAGCTGGACCACTCATGCCATCAACGGGCTTTCCGATAACGATTTTATCTGCGCAGCGAAAGTCGACCGGCTGGTCAACGACGACGAATGATCAGCATCGAAGACATCGAAGGCGCGGCACGGCGCCTGGACGGTGTCGCGATCGAAACACCTTTGCTGCAGAACGCCGAACTTGATCGCATCGCGGGTGGCACCGTCTTGCTGAAGCCCGAGTGCCTGCAGCGTACGGGCTCATTCAAGATTCGGGGAGCCTACAACCTGCTGAGCCAGCTCCCTGGTGAACAGGCCCGGCATGGAGCTGTTGCCTGGTCGTCAGGCAACCACGCTCAGGGAGTCGCCGCCGCGGGCAGCATGCTGGGTATACATACCGCCATCGTCATGCCCGAAGATGCGCCTGCTGCCAAGCTTGGCAATACGCGCCGGCTCGGCGGCGAGGTGATCACCTATGATCGCTATACCGGGGATCGGGAAGCGATCGCGCGCTCGCTCGCAGCGGAGCGCGGCGCTGAAATCGTGCCGTCCTACGAGCACCCGCATATCATTGCGGGCCAGGGAACGGTCGGACTGGAAATTGCCGGGCAGTCACAGCGACTCGGCCTGCCGGCGGACCAGGTGCTGATCTGTTGCGGCGGTGGCGGTTTGACGTCAGGGAGCGCGGTCGCGTTGAAGGCGCGACTGCCCAAGGTCAATGTTTTTACTGTCGAGCCTGCCGGCTATGACGATACGGCGCGCTCCCTCGAAGCGGGCGAGCGACTGAGCGTCACGACGCCGTCGCGGTCGATCTGCGACGCACTGTTAACGGACTCCCCGGGACAGATGACGTTCGAGATCATGCAGGAACTCGTTACGGCCGGCCTCGTTGTCAGCGAGGAAGAGGTCAAGTCTGCGATGCGGTTCGCTTTTCAACACCTCAAGCTCGTTGTCGAGCCCGGCGGCGCCGTCGCACTGGCAGCGGTCCTGGCGGGCAAAGTCGAGACGCAGGGCAGGACCACGGCGGTGGTGCTGTCCGGCGGCAATGTGGATTTCGACCTGTTCGCGTCGATTCAGGAAGATTCGGCCTGAGGCTTGCGCAGGAACGAGACTTTCGAGAACGCCTGGCGCCGGATGCTCGTGACATTGATCGATGCCTTGCGGCGTTCGGCCCAGCCGTCCAGCCAACTGGCAATTCGATCCAGTTGTTGCAGATCGGGACCGACGCGGCTCGGCTGCATTTCGTGCAGACCGATACCCTGTTCGGCGGCATGCACGAAATTCTGACTGTCGCGAAGCACGGCGATGATCGGGATTCCGAGCGAGTCGAGAAACCGCATTAGCTTGCCGAAGCTCTTGGTGTTCCTGCGGGTCCGATTGGCGACGACGGCCAGTTTGCGTTCATTGCGGTCGACCCTGGCTACCAGCAACAGGTCGGCTACGCATCGCGACGCAGCGTGAATGTCCATCGACGACGGCATGACCGGCACGAGTATCGTCGTGGCGTCACGGGTGATTTCGCGCAAGTCGTCGTGATTGAGGCCGGCCGGTGAGTCGATGATGACGTTCCGGGTTTCGCTGGGAATGCGCAGCTGCCAGCTGCGAGTCGCCTGCATGGTCTTTTTAAAGGCCGCGATGCCGTGAATGGTCGGCAGCCCCACGGGGCGCCGCTCGAGCCAGGCCATCGTCGAGCCCTGAGGGTCGAAGTCCATGATGGCGGGCGCGGGGCCGCGTTTTGCGTAACAGACAGCGAGGTTCGTCGCGAGCGTGGATTTGCCGCAGCCGCCTTTCGGGTTGAGGATGACAATCTTGTTGAGATTGTCTTTCGTTGGCGAAATCAACATGAGGCCCGAACCCCCCTTAGCGTGGCCGCGATCCCTGCAGCCAATTGCCCACGCGAAACAGACGTCCCGCAAATAGCGTCGGTGTTACTTGCGCCAATTCACATAATACCGGACTCGGACCGGGCGAGCTAGGCCAGGTGCAGCTCGCCGCGCTCGTCAATGCGGCGCCTGGCAACGACGCGGCGGTCAGTGTCACCGGACAGTGTGGCGGCGAGATCCGCAATGAATACGCGGTCGGCGAAATACCAGGAGTGGCCGTTATCGTCGCTGTCGCGGTAGTGCTTCCGGAAATGCCTCCCGCAGTTCACGTTGACGGCCTTGTCGGCGTGATCGCCGGGCAGGCCGCGCCGCCCGACCCTCGGTGCGACGCCGGCGCGTTTTACGTCAGACAGCTTCAGTGCGCGGTCATAAGGGTTCTGATAATTGGTCAGGCGAGTGCAGTGCCGGTAAAGCGATCGGGTGCGGGCGTCGTTCGCCGACATCGAGCTGCTCGAGATGTCCGCGCCGACCAGGCACAGCTGCGAAACAGTCCAGTTGCTTGCGGCAATCGCCGGCCGGTCATCCGCGTCATCGAATGCCTCCCGAACCACGTAGCCGCCCATTGAGTGCGCAATGACGTGAACGTTGTACCGGCAGCCGCGGAACTGCGTGGCGGCGAGCAGGCTGATGCAGTCGTCGACGAGCCGCAGCGCCGTCAGTTTGGCGTCACGGCGGTCCTCGAGGTAGTTGATGGCGCGATCGTCGCTCGGCCAGTCGAAACTGACCACGGCACCTTCGAAGCCGGACTCGTGCATTGCCTTGCGGAATTTCCGGTGCCGTTGGGCCGCCGCGCCGGGCGACGTATTGTAGCCGTGCACGAGGACGGCGATGTCGCCGCAGTCCTCCCCGGTGTGGGCGTCCTGGCCCCGGTGGCCAGCAGCCATTACGGCATCGACCCAGACCTTGCGTCCGATCGCGTGATCCGGCTTCGGCTTGCGATTGCCGGGTACGCGGAGAAAACGCGTTGGGCCCGGCTCTGCACCGAACGCTCCGCCGCGAACATTGCGCGCGGTGACAATAAACTCGGTCATGCCGCTATCTCCGAATTCACCAGCTATTTTCCATAATGCGGCTCGATCATAGCGCATCCCGCACTGCTGCCACGTCCATCAGGTCTTCATCAGGAAAAAATTACCGCAACTTCAGGCGCTGGCGGCGCCATTCGGCGAGCCTGAGTCCATGCCAGGCGGCATTGCCCGGTAAGAGCCGGATGGAGGAAAGGACGATGTTGACACGGATGATTCCAAGCAAAGTGAAAGGGCCAGCGTGGGTGCACGCGCTGCTGATGACCATTGCCGGCAGCGCCGTCGCTCAGGAGCCGGCTGGTTGCACGGGCGACGATTTCGTTGCCGGCGTCAACTGGTCGATTACTGATGACGGGGCCGGCCGTGCCTATGCGTTGGGCGAGGGCGGCGTCTTCACGAGTTGTAATGATGGTGAGACCTGGATGCGACCTGACACGGCGAGAGCGTCCGGGATGTCACTGCTCGTGGATCCGGCTGATCGATCGACGATCTACTATGGCACCTGGGAGCGCGGCATCTATCGCAGCACCGATCACGGAGCGACATTTTCGCAGGTTGGCGCGAGCGAGATCGTGGACGATGTCGTGTCGATCGCCGCAAAGGCAGATGGCACGATCCTGGCCGGTTCGCGCAGCGGTATTTTCGCGACGAACGATCGCGGCGTGTCCTGGACATTGATTAACGGGAGTCCTGCGGGCGCCGCGATGCATGCACTGCTGGTTGACCCAGGTAACGATAATGTGCTGTACGCTGGCACGAACGGCAATGGCGCATTTCGGACGCTCGATGGCGGTAATAGCTGGGAGCGGATGGGAACGTTCACCCAGATCAGCGACCTCGAATTTCACCCGGACAACACGTCGATCGTATATGCAGCCGCGTGGGACGGGGTCTGGCAAAGCGTCGACGCCGGCACGACCTGGATAAATCTCGGGGGCATTCGAAACTCGGACTTTGCGTTCGATCCGACGAACTCGTCGATAGCCTACCGCACGAGTCGACTCGACGGCGTGCATAAAAGCGTTGATGGGGCCCAGA
>JAACFB010000016.1 GCA_009937615.1 Gammaproteobacteria bacterium
TCCCGCAATAAAACCGACCCCGATGGTCATCAAGGACAGGTACCATATGCCGTTCATGAAATCCGGCATGCCGATTGCCGCGCCAAGATTCCAGTCGGAGACGCCGGTGCTTATGGTGGCGACATGAACCGCCGCGCTGGTCAGAGCAGCGGCAACCAGAATGACAGCCTTGCGGACGCCGGCGCCGGGCGATTTCAGAATGGTCGCGACGGCAACTCCACCCGGGTAGGTCAGGCGTTCGAAGTCGATCATGTGCTTTCTTAGCGGAATGATGAATGCAATGCCCAGGAAGGCGCCGGCGATACAGCCGAATGTCAGGATGACGGGGTCGAAGCGGTCGCTATAGCCGAGCAGGAAAATTGCAGGTACTGAAAACATCATGCCGGAAGAGGCGCCATTCACACCGCTTGCGATGGTTTGGACGATGTTGTTCTCGATGATGCTTCTGCGCCGCAGCAGGCCGCGCAGAATGCCGAAGCCGAGGATTGCGGCAAGTTCGGAGCCTTCGATCGAAAACCCTAGGATAAGAGCTGCATAACCGATCGATACCGCGATAATAACGCCGAGTATCCAGCCGATTATCACGGCAACCCAGGTCAGTTCAGGATAAGCTTCGACCGTCGTCGTTGATGTGTGCAACGAGCGCCCCCCTCATTTTTTTATGAGGCTAACACATTACGAGACTTGTCAGCTTCACCCGCTACGGCTGGTTTGCCGCGAATACCTGGATTGACCCGGACAGAAGTTTTTGCTGTCGAAGCGGCTGGTCAGAAAGCTGAGCTGTCAGTCCGGCCGGATCACTCGGAGGCGTTTCCGAATCGGGTTTCCAGGCCGTCGATTGCCCGCTGGTTGAGTTCTCTCAGGTTCTGGCGAATCTCGATGGCTTCACGCTCGCTATCGGATAGACCGCGTTTCATTGCTTCGACTTGAGCTTGCAGGTCCTTCGGTCTCGCGGTTATCGCCTCGCTTTCGTTCGCGAAGCATACGAGTTGAGAGAAGCTCAGCGGTACCGGGGTGCTGCGTGAATTTTCATTGGCAACGCGGTATCGGTCCAGCAAAATATTGCAAGCGTCCTCCAGAGCGGCCTCGAAGTCACGGATTCGAAGCGGCATTTCTTGGCACGCGTCGGCTTGCAAAGAAAACTTTGGTATCTGCTTTCTGAGTCGACTTGACAGAATCTTCAATTCGCGCTGCGCGGAATCCACTATCCCGTTGATTCGGCGACGAAGCTGGCCAGCCAGGAGCTCGCGCTCGAGGCGAGCCCGGTAATAGGCTTTTTGGACCCGGCCGTACCCCGGGTAGGAATCGTTCGACTTGTAGCCAGCCAGGAGAGCGAGTATGCCGCCGGCAGCGACGATGCCGAGGCCTTTCCATGCGGCGATATTGGCACCGATGGCTGCCGGGCCCGACAGGACCGAATCAATAACGCCCTGAATCGTAATTTCGGCAGTGAGGGTCGAACCAGTAATTAATTGGGCCGTGTACAGCGCCAGCGCCGCGATAAATGCAACGGCCGCTGCGCTGGTTAGCCAGGCGGCGGCTCTCGCGGGCGCTTGCTTGTGATTAATGAATCGAATGGGGCCAGCCGCCAGCACGAACGGCAAGAGCGTGGCGAGCAAAGCAATCGCAAAGGTTTTCGACATTGGAAGTACCGTGCCGGATTCCGCTCCGGACGCGGGTATGCTCATGATCGCCAGCGTTACCGCCGATACGATAGCGGCGATGACGAGATAGACGGTGAGCGTGTACTTTGGATACTCGGCAATCCGGTCCAGGCCGTTCCGTTTGCGAAATTCATCGTACTGCTTTTGCTGCTGACGTTCCCGCTGATGCGCGAAGTCGAGCCGCGATTCGAATTCGACCGTCAGGCGGCGAATCTCGTGTTCGCAACGGGGATAAATATCGCGAATAGAGCCGATGGTTTTCGACAGGTCGATCGCATTGCCAAGTTTATTCAGCTTCTCGTAGGCCTTGGCGACCTGTCGCTGTGCCGCCTGATGCAGCTGCCTGAAGTAGAAAAAAATCTCTCTTTCTGTACCCGACAGATCTTCTTCGGACGACGCTGGCCGTTCGTTGGCGCCGTCTTCGCATGCACGATTTTCGATACCCAGTCGCGCGGCAATCCTGTCGATCGCCAGGGTCGAGGAAATATCGGCATCCAGGGGTTTGCTGAACATCTGGCGGCCCGCGATGACTTTTGCGCGTGCCGTGATCAGCGCCGGCCAAAAGCCTGCAAGCACCGATTTCCAACTCTTATCGGTCGTTTCATTTTCGCCAGCTCTGATCGGAGCGGCTGCGATACTTTGTTCCATGACGGGCCCCTTGATGTCTTATCGACGTTCTTGTTCTGAAGATTCCGACGCGGTAATTGGTTCCGGCTCATCGGGCGCTGTAACTGGTGACCCAGTCGCTGACGGGTCACCGCCGTTGCCAGATCTCTGTTTGATAAATTTAAAAATGTGTTTGCCCATCGTGATCGTGTCGCCGTCCTGCAGAATATGACGCTCGACGCGAGTCCCATTAACATAGCTGCCGTTAATGCTGTTCAGGTCGGTTAAAACGGACTGCGTTTCCGTGCTCACGATCTGTGCATGGTGCCGACTTACAAATTTGCTCTTAATCCGGATATCGTTGTCTGCGCCGCTGCCCACGCTCAGCGATCCTGTCCGTATCCGCTCGCGGCGCTCTGTGGCACAGCCCATTTGAATCAGGGCCCCGACCTCGAGATTTTCCGGGGTATCAGCTGCCGGAGTGCTCGTGCCCGTGTTTGAGGCGTGAACAGTTGGTGCCTCGTCGCCGATATCGTCGGCTTCCGTCGCCCGTCCGCGGCTGGGCAGGTACTTCGAAACCGACCTTGACAGAACGCGCAGAGGGTTCGACGCTCTGCCTTCCCCAGCCGAACCCGAGTTGCGGTGTGTCTCTTGGGCGGCACCAGTGTTTGGGGCCCCTGAGAGGTTCTCGTTCGCATGAGATTTGGATTTGAGTAACTCAATAGCCCGGTCGTGCTGTTCGAGTGTTTGAGTCATTTTGTGCGCATTCTGATTGGCCGTTTCGAGTTGCTGCACGAGCCGCTCGATCCGGGCCTCACCGGACCTGACCCGCGTCGCAAGTGTGGCGGCCTCAACGCGGAGTGCGTCCAGTTCACATTGGATACTTTCGATGTTCTTAGTACCTGAATCACGGTGTCGGGTCGATTCGTGGTCAGCACCGGTGCCGCCTGGCGAGCCAACCTGTTCCTCTAAACCAGTCGTTTTCGCCTCGGTTTCCAGCTCGACATAATCCGCGCCGTGCTCGAGAAAGCCTGACGGCAGCATTTCCAGCTCTGCGGTGGGGTCCTGATCCTCATCGAAGATCTCATTTTCGTATTCTTTTGCGGTCATTGGTCTGCCGGGCCGTGCTATTCGGGCTAGGGTGGATGCCCCGACAGTATCACCCACCGATACAAAAACCGTTTAGGACTATTTTTTGAACGGGTAGGACTATTTTGGCAGGCGCGGGCCGCCAATTTAGGAGCGAACAGGGGTAATAGGACCGGGCTGACCGGTCCGGAATATGTCTAAGTAGATGCGCGGATACTTGTGCGCTGCGGTATGTGGTACAGCGATAGTCATGAACGCGCAACCCGGTCGGCAGGTCGACGGAATAATGGACAGGCTGGATGATCAGGCACAGGAGCGGCTCGTCGTCCTGCGTCGCTGGTTACATCGGCACCCCGAATTGTCCTTCAAGGAAGTAAACACCGCTAAACGAATCATGACAGAGCTTGATGTGCTCGGTATCCCCTATGACTATGCGGGAGCAGGACATGCGGTAATTGCGTATATCGAAGGCACTGACCCGACGGCATTGGCTACCGCGCTGCGCGCTGAAATGGACGCGCTACCCGGAGATGAAACAACCGGGGCGGACTACGCATCCGTGAATGATGGAGTCATGCATGCCTGTGGCCATTGTGCGCACATGGCCATGCTGATCGGCGCCGCACAACTGCTCAAAATTAGCCCGCCACCCGGTCCTGTGCGGCTTGTATTTCAGCCAGCCGAGGAGCGGGGCGGTGGAGCACGGGTAGCGATGGAGGACGGGGCGCTAGATAATGTAGCGAGGATTTTTGCGGGCCACGTAACTCACGAATACGAGACCGGCAAGATCATGGTTAGAGATGGTTCGGTAACGGCTCAGTCGGACAGTTTTTCGATTTGCATTCGCGGCAAAGGTGGCCATGGGGCACGGCCGCACGAAGCCATCGATGCAGTCGTCGTCAGCGGCTTTCTGATCACTGCGCTGCAGACACTCGTTTCCCGCGAGTCTAATCCGTTGCATCCATCGGTCGTTACGATTGGCAGCGTGCATGCAGGCTCGGCACCCAACGTTATCGCCGAATACGCCGAATTGCAGGGCTCGATTCGTACGTCACAGCCTGAAGCGCGGCTGCACATCCATAACGGTATCCGGCGCATGGTCGGCGCTGCTGCAGAACTTCACAACTGTCGAATCGACATCACGATTCGCGATGGTTACCCTCCGGTTATCAACGACTCTCGTTCGGCCCGGATCGCACGCGAGGCCGCAGCTGAAGTTGTCGGTGACGAATTTGTCGTGGCAGCCGAACACCCGAGTATGGGCTCCGAGGATTTTTCCTTTTACCTGCGCGACGTGCCGGGTTGCTTTGTAAGATTTGGAGCCCGAGCGCCGGGGTGGGAGCCGGTTCCGCTTCACAGCCCGGCATTCGACATCGATGAGCATGTGCTCGGAATCGGCGCACGTTTCTACGACCGTGTCGCCCGGCTCAGTTGCCAGTATCGCGACAAAACGCCGAATGCAATTTAGCCCGTCGGAAAAGCACACAGTAGGCGTCGAATGGGAGCTGCAACTTCTTGATCCGGATTCGCTCGATCTGATCGACGGCATCATGCCGTTGATGGAATTCTTCCCCGACGCCAACTACGTTAAACCGGAATTTATTCAATCATGTGTGGAGCTGAACAGCTGCATCGCGGATAACAGCGCGGAAGCGGTGGCCCACCTCGAGCAGTCTCTTCACGGGTTGTTACGCCGCTGCGAAGAACTCGAAATGAGTGTCTGCGGCGCGGGAACTCACCCGTTCTGCCGCCGCCTCGCCCTGATAACGCCAATACCGCGATACCTGCTGATGGAGCGGGAATCCGGCTATATGGCGCAAAACCAGATCACGTTCAGTACGCATGTGCATATCGGAATGCAGTCAGGGGACCAGGCGATACGCGCTATGACACGATTGATTCCGGCGTTGTCGGCATTCATCGCACTTTCGGCAAACTCACCGTTCTGGCGCGGGCATGAGACAGGCCATGCTGCCTACAGGCACCGCATATTGGCAGCAGCTCCCAACTACGGTTTGCCGTCGCGGTTCAGAGATTGGCAGGCTTTCGATCGGTTTCTCACGGCGGCAAAACGCGCCAACATGATCAGGCACTTCAAAGACATCCATTGGGATATAAGGCCGCACCCTGACTTTGGCACGCTGGAGCTTCGAGCCATGGACGCTGCCTCGGGTCTTAGAGAGTTGCACGGCCTGGTGGCCTTCGCCCGCTGTCTGATCTTGCGTCTTGCCGAGGTGTCGGCAGGAGAGTTCAGCGAGATACTGCCGGCCAAACTGCCCCACTGGATAGAAAAGCAAAATTGCTTCCGAGCCGGCCTGTGCGGCCTCGACGCCGAGTATATTCTCGACGAGGAGGGAACACATCGACCGCTGCGGAAAGTGATCGGTGATCTGCTCGACTTCTGCAAGCCTATTGCGGTTGCCGTTGACGAGGTGCAGGGTTTGCAGATCGCAGCCGACATGCTCGAGCACAAGTTAGGGTATGAACGGCAGGTCGAGGTCTACAGGAAAGACAATTCGGCTCGATCCGTTGTTGAATTGCTGCAACAATTGCTATCGACTGCAGGTGGGCGCGAACAATCGGAGGGCTAGTTTAGGCGTTACCGGATATGGAATTTCTTGCGTTAATTGCAGGGCTGGCCGGACTTTGGCTCGGAACTGAAGCGACCATTCGGGGTGCCGTGGCGGTCGCTGAAAGGTTGCGCGTGTCCGAATTCATCGTCGGAGTTGTCGTGCTCTCAGTCGGCAGTGACTTGCCCGAGCTGGCAATCGCCGTTGACGCTGCGATCAAGAATCTCCAGGGCGGCAATGCCTCGGACTTAGTGGTCGGCAGTGCCCTGGGAAGTGGGTTAGGCCAAATCGGCTTTGTGATGGGTGTGGCCGGTACGATCGGTGTCCTGACTCTGCCAAGACGCATCGTTTACGGGCATGGAGGAATGCTGTTGGGTTCCCTCGCTTTGCTGGGATTGTTCGGCCTCGACGGACAAGTCTCTACCACCGAAGGCCTTTCGCTGATCATTGTCTACGCGATCTACGTGTTTCTTCTTCTTGCCGATGCAATTGATCCTCAGCAAGCCAATGGAGAGGAGGCCCGTGGTCGATTGTCGGTTTCGTTCCTTTACCTGACGATCGGCCTGTTGATCGTGATTTTCTCCGCCGAACTGACGGTATCTTCCGCTACGAAGCTGGCACTGGCGCTCAATGTCGAGCAATCGCTCATCGCAATTATCATCATCGGCCTCGGTAGCAGCCTGCCGGAACTATCCATCTCAGTGGCGGCCATCATGAAACGCCGCGCCTCTCTGTCCGTCGGCAATCTCGTTGGCAGTAACGTTTTCGACACGCTGATCCCGGTCGGTGTCGCGGCAGTCATCGCAGACCTCGAGTTCAACGCCAGTATGTTGCGTATTGAACTCCCGTTTCTCTTTTTGCTTACGTTTGTCGTCCTGCTGCTGTTCCGCCGTGAACAGGGGATACGGAAGGGCGAGGCGGCCATTATTTTGAGTCTTTACCTGGGCTACGTATTACTGAAGGCGTTGAGTGCCTGAAAATGAGCCTGACAGTCCAGTTTTGGGGAGCGGCCGGGGAAGTAACGGGATCTCTGTATGTGATTCGTGCGGGCCCGCGCACGGTGCTGCTGGAGTGTGGCCTGATTCAAGGTGGTGTCAAGAACGAGGAGCGTAACCGTGAGCCGTTCCCAGTGGCCGTGGAAGATATTGACGCCGTTATCCTCAGTCACGCTCATATAGACCATTCCGGTCGCGTACCAGTACTCGTCAGAAACGGCTACCGAGGTCCGATTTACGTGCAGACCGCGACCAAAGCGTTGTGCGAAATCATGTTGCCGGACTCGGGCTACCTTAACGAGAAAGACGCCGAGTGGGAGAATCGTAAGCGACGAGGAACCGGCAGGCCCCTGGTGCAGCCCCTGTACACGCGGGAACACGCCGAAATCAGTATCAGGCAGTTTGAGACGGCTGGCTACGACGAAGCCGTTTCTGTGCTACCCGGCTTGACGGTCCGCTTTCACGACGCCGGCCATATCCTTGGCTCTTCCATTGTCGAGGTGGAACACCGGTCGGAATCCGGAACCCGCTCCCTGGTATTCAGCGGTGACCTTGGCTACCGGGAAGCACCGGTCATGAATCCGCCAGTTTCGATCCGGCATGCTGACGCCGTTATCATGGAAAGCACTTACGGTGATCGATTGCATCGATCATTCGCAGAGACAATCGATGAACTGACCGAGGTTTTCGAGACGGCACGGGCGGCGCAGGGCAATGTGCTTATTCCGGCGTTTACCGTGGGCCGGACACAGGATTTGCTGTACCTGATGGCCGAAAACTATGAGCGCTGGCACCTTGATGACTGGCACATATTCCTTGACAGCCCGATGGGCATCGAAGCGACCGAGGTTTACTCACGATACCGTCACCTATACGGCGTTAACCTGTTCGGCCCTGACTCCAATCTGCCTGACCTGCCGAATTTTCATCAGACCCGCACCAGCGAGGAGTCCATGGTGATTAATGAGATCCAGGCAGGTGCAATAATCATCGCGGGCAGCGGCATGTGCAGCGGCGGCCGTATCCACCATCACCTGAAAAACAACGTCTGGCGGCCCGAATGCCACCTCGTCATCGTCGGTTACCAGGCGAACGGCACGCTCGGCAGAAGGATCGTAGACGGTGCCGAAAGCATCCGGCTCTGGGGCAACGAGTACCGGGTTCGAATACAGGTGCATACAATCGGCGGCCTCTCGGCCCACGGAGATCAGATGGACCTGATGGCATGGTATGGCGGCTTCGAGAATACGCCCCCTGTTTACCTTGTTCACGGTGAAGCTACGGCGCAAAAGGCACTTGCCAGGGAAATGAGAGCACGGCAAAACGCTCCGGTCATCATTGCCGAACGCGGGCAAACAATTGAGGTTTGATTAAACATATGTCAACCGGGCAGACAGTGAGTTCGAATTTTGACGACGACTATATCGGGCGCAGCAAACGGCTCCGGGAGGACTATCTGGGCCCTGAGCGCGTGATGCGGGAACTGGGTATAGAGCAGACCATAGTCGTGTTTGGCGGAACCCGGGTACCGGATAGCCGGGAAGCAAGGCGCCTCGGCAAGCCTGACTATTATGGAATCGCACGCGAGTTTGGCGCCATCGTCGGACGTTCCGGAACGGGGCCGACGGATTGCCGGCTGACCCTTATGACCGGCGCGGGCCCGGGAATCATGGAGGCGGCAAATCGAGGCGCAGCCGATGTTGGCGCGAAGAGCATCGGGCTAAATATAACGCTCCCGGCCGCGCAGCATCCGAATCGTTACGTTTCACCCGAACTGCTTTTCGAGTTTCGCTATTTCGCCATTCGCAAGCTCCATTTCATGTTACGCGCCAAAGCGCTGGTCGCATTCCCGGGTGGCTATGGCACGGTTGATGAGCTGTTCGAGACGCTTAATCTCACTCAAAACCGAAAAGTTGAGCCGCTACCGGTGATCCTCGTCAGCGAGAAGTTTTGGCGGGGATTTTTTCGTCCTGAATTTCTACTCGAACAAGGCACGATCGACCGCGAAGACCTGGACTTATTCTCTTTCGCAGAGACGGCGGACCAGGCCTGGAGCCGTATCACCGAGTTTCACCGACAGCACGGATCGCCGTTGCTTTGCGATTCGGCGACCTGAGAAACTGTGCCCACGAGAGAGGATCTGGGATTCGAGGTCTGGGGCCGCAGCCCGGAATCTGTGCTGGAGTTACTTTCGGTCGATCCGGCGCAAGGACTCTCGCGGAACGAGGTGTTCGAGCGTCGCCGCGAATGGGGCCGCAATGAGCTTCAGGTTAGAAAGCAGCGCAGCTTAGCCTCGATATTTGTCGATCAGTTCCGCAGCGTGGTTGTTCTGCTGCTGATGCTTGCCGCGTCTCTGGCGCTCTTGTTTTCGGATTTTGCCGAAGCCGTTGCGATTTTCGCGGTACTCTTTATTAACGGCGGCATCGGATTCCTGACAGAGTGGCGAGCTACTCGGTCAATGGAGGCTTTGCGTCAATTGACACGCATTGACTGCGTCATGCTTCGAGACGGATCAGTCAAGCAGGCGCCGGCCGAGGAGCTCGTTCCCGGGGATATCGTATTGCTTGAGGCGGGTCACCTGGTGCCTGCGGACCTGCGTCTTCTCGACGTGTCCAAGTTAACCGCCGATGAGTCGACGCTTACCGGCGAGTCATTGCCCGCACACAAAAGCACGGCGGAACTGGCAGCCGATACCCCAATGCTGGATCGCCAGAACATGGCCTATAAGGGTACAGCCATTACCCGCGGCTCCGGACGCGGGGTTGTGACCGGCACCGGCCTGAATACGGAATTCGGCAAGATTTTCAAGCAGGTCAGCGAAGCACATACGCACCGAACCCCTTTGGAGAAAAGGCTTGATGCACTTGGCGAGCGCCTCGCCTGGGCGGTGATCGTGATCGCGGCGCTTGTTGCGGCCGCGGGAATCGTCGCCGGGCGCGGCACATTTCTGGCGATCGAGGTAGCGATCGCACTGGCAGTCGCCGCAATCCCGGAGGGATTGCCCATTGTCGCGACAATCGCGCTGGCTCGCGGTATGTGGCGTATGGCCAGGCGCAATGCCCTGATTACCAAGCTTTCGGCCGTGGAGACGCTGGGAGCCACCAGCGTAATCCTGACCGACAAGACGGGCACGCTGACCGAGAACAAGATGACGGCGACAACAATTCTGCTTGACAGCGTTGAAGTATCGGCAGACTCGGCGACATTCTTTGCTGTGCCCGGTTTCAAACCGGACGATCATCCGCCAGGTCATGAGCTGGCCTCGGTGCTGGATGAGTTACTCTCTGTTGCAGTGCTCTGCAACAACGCATCGCTGCAGGGCTCCGGCAATGGCGAGCGGGAGAGTGTCGGCGATCCGACCGAAATTGCCCTGCTTGTCGCAGCCTCCGGGCGCGGTCTCCGGCGCGAAAAATTGATTGAACAGATGCCGGAAATTCAGGAGGACGCGTTTGATCCGGCCCGGAAGCGCATGGCGACCGTGCACGCAATCAATGGAGAGTTTCTGGTGGCTGTTAAGGGCGCTCCAGAGGTGATTATTGGGCACTGCACAGGCTTGCTCACGGCGGACGGTACCCGCCAATTCGACGAAGGACTTCGGCGACAGTGGCTGTCGCGAGTCGACAGGCTCGGTTCCAAGGGATTGCGGACCCTGGCGATTGCCAGCAAGCAAACTGCAAGTGTTGATACCGATCCATACAGTGAGTTGGTACTGATTGGCGTGGTCGGTCTCGAGGATCCGGCACGAGCAGGCGTCAAAGACGCCTTGCGGCGGTGCAGCGATGCTGGAGTTTCGGTGGTCATGGTTACCGGTGATCATGCGGCCACGGCGCAGACAATTGCCACCGCAATCGGAGTCGTTGACGAAACCGCCGAGCCCGGTCAGTTCATCGATGGTCAGGAGTTTGACGAACTGCTCGTCGCTGAGCGGACACGCGAACTTATGACGGCGAAAGTTTTTTCACGGGTTGCGCCGGAGCAAAAGCTCAGGCTTATCGAGCTATACCAGCATCATGGTCATGTGGTTGCTATGACCGGTGACGGCGTCAATGACGCACCCGCCCTGAAACAAGCGGACATCGGCGTTGCGATGGGAATCCGCGGTACTGCCGTGGCGAAAGAAGCAGCCGAAATGGTCCTGCAGGACGACGACTTCGGCACTATCGTGTCGGCCGTGGCTTATGGCCGGCTTATTTTCGAGAATATTCGCAAGTTTGTTGTGTACCTGTTGTCGTGCAATATCAGCGAGGTGCTCGTCGTAAGCCTCGCAACCATTGCGGGCGCTCCGTTGCCCCTGTTACCACTGCAGATTCTGTTTCTTAATCTCGTCACAGATGTGTTTCCGGCGCTTGCCCTGGGCGTTGGCTCCGGTTCACGTTCATTGATGAGAGACAGGCCAAGGCCTGCGAACGAGCCGATTTTGACTCGTCGGCACTGGCTTCACATCATTCTGCACGGCTCCGTTATGGCGCTGACTGTGCTGGCAGCAATGTTTATCGTCGTTTTCTACATGAATTTCGATCGCCAGCGTGTTGTGACGACGGTTTTTTGCACCCTGGCGTTTTCGCAGATGTGGCATGTATTTAATATGCGCAGCAATATCCGACATGTCTTCAGTAATGAAATCACCCGTAATATCTGGATCTGGGTCGCGCTTGCTGTTTGTCTCGGCCTCGTTCTCGCGGCAGTCTACACACCGATACTCAGGGATGTGCTGGTTCTCACGCACCCTGGCCTGAGCGGCTGGGTTGTTATCATCCTTTCGAGTGTTGTCCCGCTGCTGACTGCGCCGGTCATACGCTCGATCGGCGTCTCTCGCCATGCGAAAGCAGGCAGGCTCGCAAGCAGTTGAGGCGTGAGGCAACGCGTCGTCGATGGGCGCGGATTATGGATCCTCGGATCCTGAACATCGCCCGGTGCTATCTCAATGGCGTGATACGTCGAAGTTGGTGTCTCCGCCGATTCACGCAACTGAGGATAATGCCTTTACGCCATAGCAAGCCGGTTGAAACGAGTGGGTTGTCATGTCCGAGCTGAAGACGTCTAAGGTTATGCTCAAAGCGGGACTCGGCTCGATCGCGGAATGGCTCTGCAGTTGGGGTGACCGAAAGTTGCCTTAATTTTTCATCAGCGGGCCTTAACGTGTAGCATTTGAGTTGGTTTCCTTACTGGCCGTAATCATTGCAGCGATACCCGCCATTGGGCAGGGGTTTGCCGCATGCGTCGCAGCCATGCGCATCTTGTGGCTAAAAGAAAACCATTAAAAATTAGATAGATAAACAACTTATCTAGAAATTAGTTTAAAAATTATGCGAAAACCTGCTCGTATCGCGCTATGGACGCTGGCTACAGTGACCGGTTTGCTGTTCGCCTTATTGCTCTACCTTCGTAGCGCCGATCTCAGTATCTACGAGGATCAGATTGCGGATTTCCTGTCCGAAAGGATAGGTCATCGCCTGGATGTCGACGGATTTTTCGAATTCGGGTTAGGTCGGTATTCGAGACTGACTGCCGAGAGCATCACTCTTGTTAATCCGGAGTGGCCCACCCAATCTCAGATACTCGCGATCGGCCATCTGTCGGTGACATTCGACACCTGGTCGCTGCTGTTCGGTCCTCTCATTATCGATGAGCTTGTACTGCGAGATGTTGCGGTGTTCCTGGAGCGTGACATTGGACTGGGCGCGAACTGGGTCTCGGCAAGTGCACCGCCGGCATTGGATGTGACTGAAGATACTGTTCTGAAAATTCCGGTCGTTCGCGACGTCGATGTCTCAGCTGTCAGGCTTGTTTATCTTGATCCCGCACGACCGCGGCCCCTGGAAATTTTGATCGATAGCCTCGTCGTTGATTTGAGCGCGGCCGACATGCTTGATCACGACTTGAAGGGCAGTGTAAATGGCCTGCCGCTCAGAGTTGAAGGTGAGCTGGGACCGCGACTGAACCTGCTCGACGGGCAGAACATCACCACAAATATCGAACTCGAGCTGGGTGATGTTCAGCTGAACCTGGACGGATCGGTGGAAGATCTGCAGAAATTGCTGGGTATAGAGGCGAAATTGCGGCTGGCCGGGCCATCGGTCGGGCGGTTGGCTGAGCGATTTGGGTTGCCGCCGTTTGCCGACGGCGCGTTTCGGCTCGACGGCCTGCTGCAGCACTCCGACAGCGGTAACCAGCTGGAGCTCGAGGGGAACTTGGGCGAGATTCGGATACTTGCGCGGGGCTTCATCGACAAGTTTCTGCAGCCAAACAAGATGGCGCTGGACTTCGATACGGCAGGGCCCGATGCGAAGTATATTGCCGAGGTATTCGGAATCGTCGGCGTTCCGGCGGAGGCATTCAAGGTCTTCGGAAGATTCGAGCGCGATAACGGGCGATACGTGTTGCGGGATACCCATGCGGAAATGGGTGCAAATGCCTTGGTGGTCGAAGGATGGCTCGATACGAATGCTGGGGCCCTCGATGGCGAGCTGACGATCGACGCCGGGGGGCCGGATTTTTCTGTGGCCGGCCCGTTTCTCGACCTGGAAGGCCTGCCGGCTGAGGCATTTGCTATCGATGGTTTCGTCAGCAAGTCTGGCAGTGACTGGCGTTTCAGCGATGTCGAGGCGGTCATCGGTGAAAATCAGCTGCAGGTGAGCGGGGCGATTGGCGAAGCTGCCGACACTGAGATCGTCTTTCTTATGCGCGGTCCCGATATATCGATATTGCAGAACATGACAGCGCTGAAAGATCTGCCGGCGAAGCCGTTCGAGGTATCGGCGCAACTCAAACCTGACGCTGCCGGAATTCGAATTCAGGACGGTCGCGCCCGTGTTGGCGACAACCTGGTTGATATCGATGGCGTCGTCGCAACGAAATCCGGGTTTATTGGCACGCGCCTCGCTATTCGAGGAAGTGGATCGGAGTTAAAAAATGTTGCGTTACTTGCCGGGGTGCCGTACCTGCCTCCGGGTCCGTTTGAGTTCAGAGGCAATATCGGTTTAGAGCAGACCGGCGTTCTCATTGACGAATTCCGCGCCTCTGTCGGGACGCTGCGGGCGACAGCGAAAGGCAGTGTCGGATTAGACAAGAACACCGAGAAATTTAATCTTGCCATTACTGCTAGCGGTGACGATGTGGCTGATTTCGCGGGTCTCGGGGATCTTGCCGGCCTCGCGTGGTTGCAGCGATTATCCGGCGAGCCATTCTCGGTAACTGGCGGGATAAATATACGAGATGAGCAGCTGTCTTTTGAGTCGCTTAGAACAACGATTGCCGACCTGGAACTTGATCTGGACGGCAAGATTCTGTTGGACGCGCGCGAATCAGATTTATCATTTCGCATAGTCGCGAAGGACACGTCGGTACCTGAGAGGTTGTTGAGTATCGGGCGCCTTCCACGAGGGCCTCTGTCTGCGGCCGGTGGAGTCGTTGTTCGCGGCGACACATTAGAATTCTCGAACCTCGAGCTGCGTCTGGCCGAAAACGTGGTCGCTGCGGACGGCACGCTGAGTCTGTCACCGTTGACGAATGACAGCGATCTCACGTTTTCCGCGAAAGGCCCGGACATCAACGAGCTCGTCTCGACGTTCGGTTTCGAAGGCTTTGCAAGCAAGCCTTTCAGTATCGCGGCGCAGCTTACCGGTACTCCGACCGGCTTTGCTGCCAAGGATTTCATGGCCGAAATTGGTGATAACAATCTGGAAGGAGTATTCACCGCGCATCTATCCGGTAAGCCGAGCGTAACAGCGCGACTCTCGTCACATCACCTCGACATCGTCCGGAAGCCCGAGGCTGCTGAGACGGAGCAGAAGCCAAAAGCAGGACAGCCAGGGGACGATTACGTGTTTTCCGATGAGCCGCTCAAAATGCAGTGGCTCGATGCTTTCAACGCCGATCTCGAAATTTCGATTGAAAGACTGGTCTTGAATTGGGGCGATGTCCGTGACTTCAGGGTTGACGTTAAGCTGGTTGATGGTGAACTCGCCGTCGATCCGGTCTCGTTTCGCGATCTGCGTGGAGGACTTGAGGCCCAGCTGCAATTAAACGCCTTACAGGACGACCGACTGGAATTAATCGGTTCGCTTACGATTAGCGACTTACGGCCGGGCGTGCTTCCCGAAGGTGAAACGGACCGATCCCAGCTGCCCGCATTCAACGGTGTATTCGACCTGAGAGGTACAGGCAGATCGTTGCACGAAATCATGGCGACATCGAACGGTCGACTGTCGGTCAGGCAAGGGCCGGGGAAGGTCAGGGCCAGGAGCACTTTTCTCTTTGGCGATGTCGTACTGTCCATACTCAGGACAATCAACCCGCTGCAGGGGAAGAGCCAGCACCGACGCATCGATTGCGGTATCTACGAGGTAGATATCCGAGACGGTGTGGCGCACGTCAAAGATATTGCAGTGCAGTCGGACGTGTTGACCATGGTTGCCTCAGGAAGAGTTCTATTCGCAACAGAAGCCATCGATTTGACAGTTCGGTCGAAGCCCCGAGAAGGTTTGGGTATCAGCATCGGAGGCCTCGCGAACGCATTTTTCAAGCTCGGTGGTACGTTAAAATCTCCGCAGGTCATGATCGATACTAAGAGTTCCGCCACGACGACCGGAGCGGCGGTGGCGACCGGGGGGCTTTCGATTTTTGCCAAAGGTCTCTGGGACAGGGTGTCAGGCGCCGCAGACATTTGCGCCAGGCTGGACAAAAATCCTTCGAGTCAGGCGTCTGAAGAACGCTGATAATCAGTATTGCCGTCGAGTTGTCGAATCACGTCGTTTGACAAGGTAATGAAAATGCGAAAGCTCTCGTCCGCGGCAAGTTTTTCGTCTACGAGCAGGTCAAACGCCTCGTTTTGAAGGTTGCGAACAGCTTGGAGAGCTAATTTTCGGTCTTCAGCGGGCATCGATCTGGAGACTGACTTGCGTAATTGCAGCGTTTTGGAATAGAAAGTGTCGATGCGATTCTTGCGGCGCATTTTGAATATGCGCACGCCGGCAACGGACGCGCTAAACAAGCCAATGAATAAGGTCACGGTGACCTCGGCAACGCCGGAGTAGCGCTCGTATATTGTCGGGGCCGAACGCTGCAGATAGTCCTGCGTGCCGGTGTGAATCTCGAAATTCGACCGGCTGACGTCGAAGTCTTCAGCAAGTGTCGAGAAAAGGCCAGGGTGTCGCGCAGCCATTGCAGGACGCAGGCGCAAAATATCGTTGATCAGATCGTAAACGACGGAACCGTCCAAGTCGCTGCGAGCGATGAGCAGCTTGTCGACCGCAACTGTGACGATGGCTTCGGGCGTCGCATCGCCGTAGGTGCCCTGCGGAATCACGAAAGGTCGGAACTGCGGGTTGAGTAGCAGAGCGGCGTCTACAATGCTGCCGGTGCCGATCTCGGCCGGAGTGGCTAGCGAGAACAGGCGGAAGTCGGGAAATGCTGCAATTCTTTCAGGCGAGATTGGCGCGAATACGATGATTACATCGGGTTCCGGGCCGGCCTCGGAGACATACGCGTAGTCATCTGCATCAAGCCCCTGTCGGGCGACGATGCGTTCGAATACCAGTCGCGATGCCGATCCCTCGGGCCCGGCATAGACAGCGGCGCCTCGCAACAAGGATTCAGCTGAGGTTGCATCCAGGCCGTATCGGTAGGCGATATGCAGCACCGTCGGGTACAGCGGCATTACGGTAGCTACGTCTTCCCGATAGGGAAGATTGTTGCTGACCAGGGCGAGGTCGGCCGAACCGGAGACTAACATGTCGAGCGCGGCTTCTTCGGCCAAGGAATATTCAGTGAGCGAAATGCCGACCGTGTAACCTTCATCCAGCAAATTGCTGAACTCACTAATAATTCCCGAGTCAATCGACTCAGAAGGAGCAACCAGCCTGAGATCGGGGATGTGACTTTCGCAAGAGGCCAGCATGGCTGCGCTGCTTGCTATGATGATCGGGAGGAAGCGTAACATCGGTATCCCTGCAGGTTATGCCCTCGCGGGCTCATTTCGCGATGAGTTTATCGCGCTGTAGTTGCCGGACAATCTTCGTGGAGACCTCGTCGATCAGGTGTCCGACACTCTCCTTTGGCGGGCTCGAGACCTCCAGGGACCAGACTTTCTGCTCATTTTTCACCGCATAAAGGTCAGTGGCCAGCGTGGCTGTGGTGCGGATAGATATCGAGCCCGGCTCGCTCATCTCCTCGTAGTTGTAACGAAAAAAGTCGACAGGCTTTTTATCCCGCCGAGTCACCTTGGCCGCTGCCGAGTCGGCCTTGACCTCCAGGTCGGCATCAGACGCCATTACCCGGGTTACCAAAACGGCGTCGAAATTGCTGTCGCTCAAGACTTCACGAACGGATTCGCGACTGATCGGCTTGTTTCCACCGACAGCTTCATAGTACGGCGTTCCTGAAGCACCGCGTTTCTTAAGCTCTGAGACGACCGTCCGCTCGAACTGTGCCCTGGACGTGTAGTTGTCCGCGATTGCGAGCACGAGGAAATCAGAAAATGACGAACTGTCGTGACTGGTTCCGGGCGTTTCTCCCATTGGCACAGTTGACGACGCGCATCCACTGCTGAAAATTGACAGCGTGAGCAGCGACAGCAAACTAATTAGAGTTGTTAACCTCACATTCGTCTCCCTGAATATGCGAACCGTTACGCTCTTGACGGGCTCTATACGATACACGGTCAAAAAGAATAGGAAAATCTAATGTTTTCAGGTTCCGGTGCGGACTTTCGCTGATTCATTAGCGCAATAGACCGTACGGCAGCTGAAACCTTGGTATGGATTTGAATTGATCAAATAGGCTTTCGAATCAGGCGGAATCTCCGCGGATGGCGCAAGCCCGGACACGTCGGCCAAGAAGTGCTCTGGAGGAGCAGTTTCGTCCGACGAGCTAATGAAGCCTACAAATTACCGCGACAAGTTCTGGTCTAAAAACCGGCGGAAAAGACTCGCCCAGTGCCGGGCCGCTTCCTCGACGCTGTTCCAGTCAGTTTCTCGGCCTCGAGTACCCGCAAAGGTCGGTGCTTGAGCGCTATCGGCCGCGCGGGCCAGAGCGGCATTTGATTGTGAATCTTTCATTTCCATGAGGAAGACAAGCGAGCCGGGTTTGGCGACGTCGCGAATTTCCCTGCGCATTCCGGGTAGATCAGCGCGCGCAGAATTTCGTAGATCGATCAACGAAGCCTGAACGGACATCGTGCTGGGACCAGGCTCCTCCACGATCCTGTAATCCTGCAGCTCGGCGATGAATGCGTTGCGGAATATCTGCCGAATTCGCTGAACGTCCTCGTCTGTTGAAGGCGAGTCCTCAGGGAAAAAAATTCCCATTTCCTCGGCCAGTAGCCGATCGTACTTGCTGAAATCGGCATTTGTGGCGATCTTGGCGGATTGAACGGCCGAATTCTGACTGACGCGAAAGCTCTGCGACTCGACCGTCGTGCATCCGGACAAGCCGATAGAAGATGCTAGAATCGCTGCGACGAAACCGTTCGAATTTATAATTCGCATAATTATGTACCCGGAACCTTGTCAGAACTTACGAAGCTTTTGGCAGTCTACCGCAACTGTAGTTCCCGAAAAACCGACGGGGGCAAGCTGGATAGATGAAGGGCTGAATTTGGCTGCCGATCATGGAGAGTTCTTAAGGTGAAACATTCTTTTCGTTATCTGGTCGTGATGGGCCTGTGCATGTTGGCGGCTATGGCCGCCGCTCAGCAGCCTGTCCGTGGTGCGGATCAAAATTCTGACCTGGCAAACGCCCGGGCACTGCTGCAGGCCGGCCGCGACGAGATCATTCGTGACGAGATGCGGTTGACCGAGACCGAGGCCGCTGCATTCTGGCCTGCATACGAGCGCTACATGGCGGACCTGAGCATGCTCCGCGATCGTTACGCGGAACTGGTCGTGGGATACCTGCGCGCCTATCGGGAGGGTTCGGTGTCGGAAGAATATGCGGTTCAACTGATCGACGAATACCTGGATATCAAGTCCACGCAGCTGGATATTCGAAAAAAGCACCTGGAGCATTTTCGTAAAGCGCTGCCGGCACGAAAAGCGGCCCGTTTCTACCAGCTGGAGAATAAATTGGATGCGGAACTCGATGCACAATTGGCCTTGTACGTGCCTTTGATGGATCCCGTGTAACAGATTCTTTGCGACTATCGTGTAGGCGTAACTGCGTATATCGGGTTGCGCAGAATGTAGTAAAGAATCGAACGCTCCGCCGAATCAAGCCCAAAGGACTTGCATGAGTGACAAGAAGAACACTGCAGGTGAAGCATCCGGAAAACGTCCGGTCGTAACGCCAGCGCCGACGGATCGCGTCGCACCCTCCCGAATGTTTGGTGAAATTCGTCATAGCCCGGAAATGATCCGTGAACTCTTTCGCAGCGGAATGTATCCCTACAAAAACAAGATTCGGCGAGCGGTTTACGATCGGCACAAGGAGGAACTGCAGGTTGAACTGCTTAAAGTGCAGAACTGGGTAAAGTTGACCGGCCAGAAGGTGGTTGTTTTGTGCGAAGGGCGTGATGCGGCCGGCAAGGGCGGCGCCATCAAGCGTTTTATGGAGCATTTGAATCCTCGTGCGGCCAGAGTTGCCGCTCTCGAAAAGCCGACGGAGCATGAGCGCGGGCAGTGGTACTTTCAGCGCTATATTGAACATCTGCCAACTGAGGGCGAGATGGTGTTCTTCGATCGCTCCTGGTACAACCGCGCTGGTGTCGAGCGGGTTATGGGTTTCTGCAACTCCGCGGAATATCTCGAATTCATGCGGCAGGTCCCGGACCTCGAACGCATGCTCGTTCGTTCAGGCATTCACCTCTTCAAGTACTGGTTTTCGGTGACACGCGAGGAGCAGCTTCGCCGTTTTCAGGCACGCCAGAACGATCCACTGAAGCAATGGAAGTTGAGCCCCGTCGACGAGCTGTCCCGAGACAAGTGGCCTGAGTACACTGAAGCGAAGGAAGCCATGTTTTTTTACACCGATACCGCTGATGCGCCGTGGACCGTGGTCAAGTCCGATGACAAGAAACGGGCGCGTCTGAACTGCATGCAGCATTTCCTTTCCAAGCTGGACTATCCGGACAAGGATGCGCATGCCGTGCACGGTCCCGATCCGCTGATTGTCGGTACGCCGGAGCTTGTCATCGAGAAGGATCGTCATCTTTGGGGCTGACCGGAGTAACGATCGTTGTATCGGCGCTCTCGAGCGGAGATAATTGCGTCCGGTCCGCGTCGGCTTCCCCGCGACGGTCAGCCGTGAACCCCGTCAGGCCCGGAAGGGAGCAGCGGTAGCGGTAGCGCCGGGTGCCGGGGAGGGGCTGGCGCGGGCCACTCCCTCCGGGGCTTGCGACGCCCGGCACGTGCGCTACACTGATCGATTCCCGAATCTGCTGGTTTTCAGCTATGAGTTACCTTGTTCTGGCGCGCAAATGGCGGCCAAAGACGTTTTCCGACACCGTCGGCCAGGAACACGTCCTGCAGGCGCTTGTCAATGCGCTCAATACCGGGCGCTTGCATCACGCCTACCTGTTTGCGGGAACTCGTGGTGTCGGTAAAACGACGATTGCCCGGATCCTTGCCAAAGCGCTGAATTGTGAAACAGGCGTCACCGCCGAGCCTTGCGGCACCTGCAGCGCCTGCAGGGAAATCGATGAGGGTCGATTTGTCGACTTGATCGAGGTTGACGCAGCATCCAAAACGAAAGTCGACGATACGCGGGACCTGCTCGACAACGTGCAATACGCGCCTGCTCGCGGCCGATTCAAGGTATATCTGATCGATGAAGTACATATGCTTTCCAAGAGTTCCTTCAATGCGCTACTGAAAACGCTCGAGGAACCACCACCCCATGTCAAATTCCTGCTGGCTACCACCGATCCGCAAAAGCTGCCCGTGACCGTGCTCTCCCGATGCCTGCAGTTCAATCTTACGCGGCTTACGCCGAGGCTGATTCAGGAACGGCTGGCCAGGATATGTACCGCGGAGGAAATCGAAGCTGAAGCGCCGGCGCTCGCCTTGCTGGCGCGGGCGGCTGACGGCAGTTTGCGCGACGCCCTGAGCTTGCTGGACCAGGCGATCGCTTATTGCGGTGGTGAAGTGACTGAGACGCCCGTGGCAGTGATGCTGGGCACGATCGACCGCAACCATGTGTCGCGCCTGGTTTCACTGTTGGCTGCCGGTGACGCGGCAGGGATAATTCAGGCCGTTTCCGCGATTGATGAGCATTTCCCGGATTATTCGCGGTTGCTCGAGGATTTGGCGCGCGTACTGCAACAAATTGCTGTATTTCAAATCGTTGGCCGCACCGACGCGGATGATGAGATCAGTGAACAGGAATTGTCCGAACTCGCGGACAGCCTTACTGCAGCTGATGTGCAGCTTTTTTATCAAACCGCGCTGATTGGCCGGCGAGACCTGCATCTTGCGCCCGATCCCAAGAGCGGCGCCGAAATGACCTTGCTGCGCATGCTGGCATTTCGTCCGGTGCAATCAGGTGCGTCCGGAGGTGCCGGAAATGCCGGGCCCTCAGCCGCTGGCGAGGCGAAGCCGAAGGCGCCGGCCAATGTACGAGCACCGAGAGCCGAGTCTGGTGCCGCTGCCGGTAAATGGGAGGAACCGGAGTGGAGCGAGTTGATAGACCAACTTGCGTTGTCCGGAGCCGCGAAATTGCTCGCAAGCAACTGCGCATACCTTCACCGGCGCGCAAACACCCTGTTTCTCTGCGTCGACCCGCGATCCGAGTCGCTTCTTACGCGGCAGCGAAAAGACGCGCTGAGTGAAGCTCTGTCCAAGCATTATTCAGAGCCGCTTTCCGTCGATGTAAGCGTTGGTGAGTCAGTCGTCGAGACACCGGTGCAGGAGGAAACACGGGTAGCTGATGAGCTTCTCGAGGCGGCGAGAGCTTCTCTGGAGTCCGATCCGAATGTGCAGGCGATGAAGGACATGTTTGGTGCAGAATTGAAAACCGACTCAATAGAATTGATCAACCCCCCTGGAACGGATTAACGGTGGAGCAGAAATGATGAAAGGTGGCATTGGCCAATTGATGAAGCAGGCCCAGGAAATGCAGGCCAATATGCAAAAAGCGCAGGAAGAGATGGCGGCGTTAACGGTCACCGGTGAGTCTGGCGGCGGCATGGTTCGCCTGACGATGACGTGCCGGCATCAGGTTCAGCGCCTCGAATTCGATGACGCGCTTTTCGGCGACGATAAGGAGATGCTTGAGGATTTGATCGTGGCCGCGTTCAATGACGCCATACGGAAGGTGGAAAATACGGTGCAGGAAAAGTTCGCCGGTATGACGGCTGGCATGGGGCTGCCCGCCGGGATGAAGTTGCCGTTTTAGGTTAAGCCATCGTGTCCTACTCGCCGCTCCTGGTCCATTTGATCGATGCACTGCGTTGTATGCCTGGTGTTGGTCAAAAATCGGCGCAGCGCATTGCGTTCCATCTGCTCGAGCGCGATCGAGAGGGCGCCACTAACATGTCAGTAGCGCTCGCCGAGGCCGTAAAAGGCATCGGTCACTGCAGCCGATGCCGCATGTTCAGCGAGCATGACCTCTGTACGATTTGCGCGGCCACAGGCCGCGACGATACACAGCTGTGCATTGTGGAATCGCCGGCCGATGTCATGGCCATCGAGGATGCGACCGGGTTCAGGGGGCGGTATTTCGTATTAATGGGCCACTTGTCACCGCTCGACGGTATTGGTCCCGAAGAACTCGGGCTGGAAGTTCTGGATGAACGGCTGCGGGAGCGGGCGGTTACGGAAGTGATTATCGCAACGAATCCGACGGTCGAAGGCGACGCCACGGCACATTACCTGGCTGATGTGGCAGCGAGGCATGGCGTGCAGGCATCACGTATTGCCCATGGGGTGCCGCTCGGCGGTGAATTGGAATATGTGGATGGTGGTACGCTGTCGCATGCGTTTTACGGCCGGCGCACGGTCGATTCGGAGCCGTTATGATTGCTGAAGACTGCCTTTTTTGCAGAATCCTGTCGGGCGACATTCCCGCCGAAATCATCCACGAGTCTGACACTGCGATCGCGTTTCGCGACATTAATCCTCAGGCTCCCACGCATGTATTGATCATTCCCCGGCGACATATCGCGACGATTAACGATCTGGAGCCAGGGGACGAACCCGTTATCGGGAGCCTGTATCTTGCAGCGAAACAGATTGCGGCGGAGGAGGGCCTGGCCGAGGATGGCTACCGGGTCGTGATGAATTGCAACGAGGGTGCCGGACAGTCTGTTTTTCATCTGCACCTGCATTTGCTCGGCGGCCGCCGTCTGGATTGGCCGCCAGGATAGATTGTTCTGCGGCCAGGCTAGGTGTTGCGCGCCAGGCGATCGGTAAGATTAAGCAAACGCTTGTAGGATTCGTAGCGCCTCGCGCTGATGCGACCTTGTTCGACGTCCTTTTTGACGGCACATCCCGGTTCCCTGGTGTGGCGGCAATTAGCGAAGCGGCAGCGCATCCTGGTTGCTTCGATTTCGCGAAATCCCCGGCCGACCTGTTCGGCGGATAGCAATGCCGGCGCGTAATCGCGCACTCCGGGCGAGTCGATCACCGAGCCACCTCCAGGCAGCTCCAGCATCATCGAGTTGACGGTCGTATGCCGACCCTCGCCGCGCTTTTCCGAAATAGCGGCGGTCGCCAAATCCGCAGAATCAACCAAATAGTTGATTAAACTCGACTTTCCGACGCCGGATTGGCCAACGATTATTGCTGTTTTGCCGGCAAGCAGTGTCTGCAGGCTGTCGAGACTGGCGCCGGATTTTGCACTGCAACGCAACGTCGGATAGCCAATGACTTCGTACTCCTTCAGCACCTCGGTTGCGTCGCTTGGATCCGGCTCGAGGTCGATCTTGTTATAGACCACCGCGCCAGTGACACCCATGTTTTCAGTTGCGCTGAGATAGCGATCCACGATGAACCAGTCCGGTTTGGGCGTAGCGGCAGCCACGACAACCACTAAGTCTACGTTCGCGGCGAGTACTTCAGTCTGACCGCGCTGATTGGGTCGGCTGAGCTCATTGTCGCGATCATTTATTGCCGTGATCAGCCAGTCCTCTTCCGACTCGATCGGCTCTGCGACAACGCGATCTCCACAGACAGGCCGCAGCCGCTTGCCCTTGATCCGTGCGTTGACCAGCTGGCCATCGGGTAATTTCAATCGCATCCGGCGACTGAACGTGGCGATTACTATGGGGCTATCTGCAGGCATGCGAAAAATTGTCAGGATGGAGGCGCTGAGTATGCCGCGATGCGTGCAGCCTTGCACTTCGAGTAGAGGTAAACTACCGGCAATCGGAGGGCGAGCGCGGCGAAAATAGAATGGCCACTATTACTGAAGGCAATGATAAAAACAGCAATCTGGTCTGGATCGATCTAGAGATGACCGGACTGGATACGGTGTCGGACACTATCATCGAAATTGCGACGATCGTGACCGATAAGAATCTCAATGAGTTGGCACAGGGGCCGGTACTTGCTATTGGTCGGCCCAAACCGGTTATGGACGCCATGGACGAATGGAATTCGCGGCAGCACGGCGAGTCAGGTTTGACGGGCCGCGTACTGGCGAGCGATACGTCGACGGCTCAGGCTGAGCAGGCGACACTCGAGTTCCTAACGGCATGGGCAGAGCCCGGGAGTTCACCCATGTGCGGCAACAGCATTTGCCAGGACCGCCGGTTTCTTGCCCGCGAGATGCCCGAACTCGAGCGTTTCTTCCATTACCGGAATCTGGATGTGTCCACGCTGAAGATCCTGGCTCAGCTGTGGGCCCCGGAGGTGGCAGCCGGATTCAACAAAGAATCGTCACACCGGGCACTGTCGGACATCCGGGACTCGATCGCTGAGCTTGCCTGGTATCGAGAAAACCTGTTGGATTCGGCAAGGCTCGATGAGTATTGACGCCAATGCGTGACATGCCTTGTGCACCGGCCGCAGAGCACAACAGCCAACCGATTCTCGAGGTTTTGCGGCACGAATTCCGAACGGTTTCTTCGGTACTCGAAGTTGGCTCGGGTACGGGACAGCATGCCGTGGCTTTTGCAGCTGAACTGGTCCACCTGGAATGGCAGACGAGCGATCTTGATGAGAACCATGCCGGTATTCGCTTATGGCTGGCGCATGCGGGGCTTGCAAATGTGCGGCCGCCGTTATTGCTCGACGTGGGGACGTCCGGCATGCTACCGCTGCATTACGATGCCGTGTTTTCTGCAAATACGGCGCATATCATGAATTTGCACGAGGTCGAGAAGATGTTCGGCCTGGTGTCATCCGCATTGCGTTCAGATGGTGTCTTTTGCCTCTACGGGCCGCTTCGTGAGGGTGGTGACTTCAATGCGGTCAGTAATGCCGAGTTTGACGAATCGTTGCGACGACGCGATCCGGCGATGGGGATACGCGATATCGAACAGCTGGACGACTTCGCTTCGACGGGAGCGATGAAGCGCGTTCGGCGCTATGCAATGCCGGCAAATAATATGCTCGTGGTATGGCGGAAGTATCGGTCGGGAGAAAGGCGTGACGACACATAGGGGAGGGTGTCACTGTGGCCAGGTGAGCTTCGAGGTGCAGGCTCCGGCCGATATCGCTGCGGATCAATGCAACTGCAGCGTCTGTCGAATGGCTGGCTATTTACACCTGATCGTGAGCCGCAGCGCTTTTCAGCTGCTCTCCGGGGAGGATGCTATCGAGACCTATACGTATAACACCAACGTCGCGCAACACTATTTTTGCCGGCACTGCGGCATCAAGTCGTTCTACGTCCCTCGGTCACATCCCTCCGGAATCAGCGTTAACGTCAACTGTCTTGACCCGAGTACGATTCGTTCGGTCACGATAACGCCATTCGACGGCCAAAACTGGGAGCAGAATGCTTTTAAGCTGTCGTCTTTAAGCGACTGATTTATCAGATGTTTAGCTGGAAAGACCGGTCGCCTTGACATATAGTGGCGGAATACGGGAATTGGCACGAAGTGGAATGAAGCTGATTAGGGTAAAAGCATTGACGGGGCTGCCGTTACTGTTGATCGGACTCCAGGCAGCAGCAGAACCAGCATGGGTGAGCGATCAGTTCGAGGTGATGCTGCGCTCAGGGCCAAGCACGGCCAATGCGATCGAGCGGATGCTGCCCAGCGGTACCCAACTCGAGGTGCTGGATCAGGACGCAGAGGCAGGCTATTCGCAGGTTCGAACGGCGGCAGGCACCGAGGGATGGGTATTGAGCCGGTACCTGATGAACGAGCCCAGTGCCCGTGAGCAACTGGCAACCTTGACCGGGCAGCTGACCAACGCCACGGCACGCGGCAGCACGCTTTCATCGCAATTGGCCGCGATCCGGGCAGAGGCTGAAACGGCAACCCGGCGGATCGAGCAACTCGAGCGCGAGAAAGGAGAACTTGAGCAGGAGCTTGCGTCGATCAAGCGAACGGCGGCGAATGTGCTGTCAATCGACAACCAGAACAAAGAGCTGCGCGATCAGCTGACCAACTCGGAAATTCGCGCCGACACGCTGGAGCAACACAACCGCGAACTGGCCGGCCAAACGACGCGTTACTGGTTCATGAGCGGCGCGCTGGTGCTTATTGTCGGTATTATTCTCGGTATCTGGTTACCGCGCATTCGATGGCAGCGCCGGTCGCGCTACGACCGATTCTGATGCCTTTGCAGTCCTGCTGCCGGCTGATCGGCGGGGGGCGATATTTAAACTGTCTGACCGGCCAGAAATAACCAGGTTTCGACCACGGTGTCCGGGTTTAACGACAGGCTTTCAATGCCCTGGTCGAGCAGCCAGCGGGCGAGGTCCGGATGATCGGACGGGCCCTGACCGCAAATACCGACATACTTTCCCTGCGCTTTACAGGCTGCAATGGTCATTGCCAGGAGTGCCTTGACCGCTTCGTCGCGTTCATCGAACATATCAGCCACCAGCGCTGAGTCCCGATCCAATCCCAGCGTGAGTTGCGTCATGTCGTTGGAACCAATGGACATGCCGTCGAAATGTTCGAGGTACTGATCCGCCAACAGCGCGTTGGTCGGCAGCTCTGACATCATGATGACCTTTAGATCGTCTTGGCCACGTACCAGCCCGTTTTTGGCCATCAGGTCAATGACAGCCTTGCCCTGTTGCACAGAGCGAACAAACGGAATCATGACCTGAACATTTCTCAAGCCCATGTCGTTACGGACCTTGAGTATGGCGGCGCACTCAAGGTCAAAACAGGGTCGAAAACTCTCGGCCACATATCGTCCCGCACCGCGAAAACCGAGCATCGGATTTTCTTCGTCTGGCTCGTATTTGTCGCCGCCAATAAGGTTCGCATACTCGTTTGATTTGAAGTCTGACAGGCGCACGATGACGGGCTGGGGCGCAAAGGCTGCTGCAATCGAACTAACCCCCTCGGCAAGCTTATCGACGAAGAACTGCACGGGGTCCGTGTAGCCCGCCATCTGCTCATCGATAGCTTCGCGTGTCTGCTGATCCAGCTTGTCGTATTCCAGCAGTGCCTGCGGATGCACGCCAATCATTCGATTGATGATGAACTCGAGGCGCGCAAGGCCTACCCCGTGGTTAGGTATATTGGCAAAGTCGAAGGCGCGGTCCGGGTTGCCGACATTCATCATGATCTTAACCGGGATTTCGGGCAGGCTGTCCAGTTCGATCAGCGTTTCTTCGAAATCGAGACGCCCGTCATAAACGAAACCTTCGTCCCCTTCTGCGCAACTAACTGTGACTTCAGCGCCGTCTGGTACTTTTTCGGTTGCATCGCCACAGCCAACCACGGCTGGAATTCCGAGTTCCCGCGCTATGATGGCGGCATGGCAGGTTCGACCGCCACGATTGGTAACAATTGCAGCAGCCCTTTTCATGACCGGTTCCCAGTCTGGATCGGTCATGTCGGATACCAGCACATCCCCTGGCTGGATACGGTCCATTTCCGCGACGCTGCGAATGACCTTTGCCGTGCCTGCGCCGATTTTGTGTCCGATGCTACGGCCGGTACTGATGATTTCTGAATGTCCCTTGAGCGTGAATCGCTGAATTATGCGGCCGCTGCGGCTTTGGACGGTCTCAGGGCGAGCTTGAAGGATGTATAGCCGGCCGTCATTGCCATCCTTGCCCCATTCGATGTCCATGGGGCGCCCGTAGTGATCCTCGATGGTGACTGCCATGCGGGCAAGCTCAATGATTTCGTCGTTGCTCAGCGAGAATCGATGGCTGTCCGCTTCATCCACATCCACGGTGGCGACAGTTTTGCCGGGCGTCGCGTCGTTGCTGTAAATCATCTTGATCGCTTTGCTACCAAGATTCTTTCTCAATATCGGGAAATTCCCGTTTTTAAGGGCCGGTTTGTAAACATAGAACTCATCCGGATTGACAGCACCCTGTACGATTGTCTCGCCGAGCCCGTATGACGCCGTTATGAAAACTGCATCGCGAAACCCGGTCTCCGTGTCTAGCGTGAATACGACGCCCGATGAGCCAATGTCGCTCCTGACCATCGCCTGCACGCCGCAGGACAGCGCCACCTGGCCGTGATCGAACCCCTGGTGTACTCGATAGGCGATGGCCCGGTCGTTAAAGAGTGACGCAAATACCTGGTGGAGAGCGTCGATGAGATGGCCAAGCCCGCGTACGTTCAGAAAAGTCTCTTGCTGGCCTGCAAACGAAGCATCGGGCAGGTCCTCCGCTGTCGCCGAGGACCTGACGGCAACCGAAATATCGGCTCCCTTTGACATTGTTTCCCATGCTGTCTCGATTTCATCCCGCAGCTGGTCTGGCAGCGGTGTTTCGAGAATCCACTCGCGGATCGATGCGCCGGCCTTGGTAAGGGCAGGGATGTCGTCGACATCGAGCTCATCGAGAACGCTCGATATCCGCTGGTCGAGACCGCCTGTCCTCAGAAATGCGCGGTAGGCAGCCGCCGTTGTCGCGAACCCGCCCGGGACTGCCACGCCAAGGCTGCCAAGGTTTGCGATCATTTCCCCCAGCGATGCGTTCTTCCCCCCTACGGTTTCAATATCCTTAATACCAAGCTCGTCGAGCTTGATGACATATGGCTCCAAAACTAGCTCCCTTGTGTTCGCGTGCAGGAAGTGGACAATCGACCCTTGGTGCTCAAGCGTTTTCCACAATCACCGTAAACCGGATATTCTACCTATGAGTAAGCGCACTGCATTCTTTCTGTCCGACCAGACCGGTGTCACCGCAGAAACTCTCGGACACAGTCTGCTCACGCAGTTTGATGCTCAGGAAATTCGGCAGGTGACTTTGCCATTTATAGATTCCGAAGACAAGGCGCGCGCGGCCGTGAGCAAGATCAACAAAGCAGGCGCCGACGAAGCCCTTCGCCCGATTGTCTTTTCGACCCTGGTGCAGCCCGAGTTTCGAGATATCATCCGGCAGGCAAACGGCCTGTATCTGGACATTTTTGATGTGTTTCTGGAACCGCTGGAGGCGGAGTTGCAGCAACTGTCGACACACGAATCCGGGCGGGCTCACGGCATGAGCGACATCAACGCCTACATGAAACGCATAGAAGCGACAAATTTCGCTTTGGCCAATGATGATGGCGGCATCAGCCGAAATTACGAAATGGCCGATGTCATTCTTGTGGGCGTTTCACGGTCGGGCAAGACGCCGACTTGCCTGTACCTTGCGCTTCAGTATGGCGTCTATGCAGCAAATTATCCGCTCACCGAGGAAGAATTCGAGGCGGGGTTGTTGCCCGACTTCTTAATCCAACAAAAGCACAAGTTATTCGGCTTGACGATTGCGCCGGAACGGCTGAAACATATACGCAAGGAACGCCGGCCGCTTGGTCGATATTCGTCGGCACAGCAGGTGCGTTACGAATTGCGGGAGTCTGAAAAGATTTTCAAGAAATACGGGATTCCCAGCGTTGACACCACCGAATTCTCGATAGAGGAAATCGCGAGCAGGATTCTTGACAGTACAGGCGTCGACCGGCGCGTACGACCCTGATTTAGGCTTCACACAACCCCGGATTGGAACGGCATTTGCAAGGCTTATGCGGTCCGGTCGCTGTGCTATATTGTCGGCATGTTTCTCGAATACCAGCTCGTACCGCAGACAACGATCAAGCCGAGAAGTTTTGTCGGGCTGATGGCTTTGTACGAGAGCAACTTCCTGCGTCTCTTGCAGCTGATCCCCGAACTGGAGCAGCTTGACGGTTGTTTTCGGTCGAGGATCGCAGGTGATTGCGATCTGCACGTCTCCATCCTGGAGCGCAGCCGGTACACAGTAACGTTGTCGTTGACCTACCTGTTCGATTTACCGGACGGCAAGGTAGCGGATCCGGATATGACAGTGAGGGTCTATCTCGATGGTCGGTTGGCGGAGTCGATGAGTTTCAGTGGGCAGCCCGTCCACGAGGAGTTGCGTCGACTGGCAAAGACGGATGGTCGCGCGCTTGGAGCGCGCTGGAAACGGAACGTCGTGCTGAACAAGTGGCTGGAATACCTGATCGACCAGGGACACCTGGTTTTGGATCGATCGCCGGCTTAGGATCGAGTCTGATTTCCGCCGATTGCTAACCTGCTGACCAGGCACAAATTCAGCGTTCGACAGCAGGGCAGCCCTGGAATACGGCTGCTTCGACGTGAGATAAATGCCGGTTCAGATGTCGAGTCGGTACATTTGCCGCCGGAAACGCGGCAATTCTTCAGTCGCAACGCCGGGCAACCGGGTAGCCGTCGGCGGGAGCGCGATGGGCTTCTGCTCGGGTTCGTCACCCGGTAGAGCTTGGTCAGGTGTTTCTTCCTCGCCAAAGATTTCATCCAGCAATCTGCCCGTCGCTGGCGCAGCCGGCGAAGCAGGCCCACTGGCAGTTTCGACGTCGCCCTCGGTGACGGCGCTCTTGATAGCGCCGGACTCGGTCCCTCGATGCTCTGGATCGATGACCCGGAAGGGTTCGGAAGTAACTTCAGGTAACGAGCGAGTCTCGTCTATCTGAATACGATCCGAACCAATCCCGTTCGAAGCCGAGGCGCCGGCACTGCAGGCTAGCAAAAAGACGGTGGGGACAGCCGCGCCGACGATATCGCGCAGGCCCTTTGCTCCTGATAGACGTGCTGACACTGGCTCTCCGATACGTTAATTTCGACCTAGTGTTATGGTGAAGTATAACACCAATATGCCTTTACGCAAGCATCACGAATCGGGCGCTATACGAGCCGTTTGCGGGGGCACTGTCTGTATTTCGCGCAGTACGGCCAAGTCTGTAACAATGCCGGCCGCCTGGTCAAGCTGGACATCCGGACGGTCCTCGTCCTCGAGGTCCTCGAGGCTCTCAATGGGCTCAAGATTCAGCGCACTGCGCCGCTGATTTTCGAGTTTCAGCGCGCGCTCCAGGTTTGCCTCACGCTGTTCGCGACGAGACTCGATGTTCAGTGATACCGTTATCTGGGATCGGGACTCACGGTCTTCCTCGATAAACTGCGTCAGATATTGATAATTCGGGTCCTCTTTCGCGCGCGCAGAGTGATTTACGGTCAGTGACTGAATCGTATTGTCCAATGGCGCGCCAGCACGAAAACGAGTTGTCTGAATCGTATCCCAGGGCAACGCGGTTTCACGCACGCTTTCGCCGATTTGATCGGCATCGATGGGCGAGGGCAACGGTATGTCGGGAGCGACGCCGCGATGCTGTGTGCTTTCGCCGGTTACTCGATAGTACTTGCCAATCGTCAGCGTCAGTTGGCCAAAGCTATCGTCACCCTCCGGCTGTCGGTACTGGTCGAGCGAATACAGGTTCTGGACGGTGCCTTTCCCGAAAGTCGTTTGGCCGATTATGACGCCGCGAGCATAGTCCTGAATTGCGGCCGCGAAAATTTCAGAAGCGGATGCGCTGAAGCGATTGATCAGTACTGCCAACGGTCCATTGTAAGCAACTCGCGCGACCGGATCAGGGTCATCAAGGCGGCTTATACGCCCGTTGGCATTGCGCAGTTGTACGACCGGTCCATTGTCGATGAACAGGCCCGACAGCGCCGTGGCTTCCGTCAGGTGACCACCACCATTATCGCGCAGGTCGATGATAAGGCCGTCAATGCCTTCCTCTTCAAGCTCGCTGATCAGGCGCTTCACATCCTTGGTCGTGCTCGTGTAATCCTTGTCGCCTGTGCTCAGCGCCCGGTAGTCACGATAAAAACTCGGTACGTCAATTACACCGATTCGCCAGTCACGGCCGTCGCGCGGAATTGTAATAATGTTGCTCTTAGCGGCTTGCTCCTCGAGCTTGACCTGCCCACGCGTCAGGCTGATCTCCTTGTCACTGTTGCCGGGAAGGGCGCCCGCCGGAATAATCTGCAGACGCACAACGGTATCGGCCGGGCCGCGAATCAGATCGACCACATCGTCTAAGCGCCAGCCGATTACGTCGACCATTTCGCCGTCAACGCCCTGCGCCACACCGGTTATCCTGTCCTTTGGCTTCAGTGAACCATCGATAGAAGCCGGCCCGCCGGGAATGATGTTGATGATCTGAACGTAGTCGTCCTCGGTTTGCAGGGACGCGCCAATCCCAAAATACGACAGGCTCATCTGGATGCGATATTCCTCCGAGTTCCGTGGGGACAGGTAACTGGAGTGCGGATCCAGCGTATGAGCGAATGCGTTCATGAACGTTTCGAATACGTCATCATTTTTTATCTGTTGCATTCGCTTTAAATAACGACTGTAGCGCTTCCTGAGAACGTCACTGGATTCCTCCCAGGGCTTTTCGGCCAGTGCCAGATTCAGCGCATCGTTCTTTACCCGTTTTCGCCAGATTTCGTCAAGCTCGGCTGAAGTGACTGCCCAGGGAGATTCGGTGCGGTCGAACTGGTAGTCTTCGTCGATCGAAAAATCGGGTTCGGTATCCAGCTGCTTGAGCGCGAATTCGAACCTTTCGCGGACGCGAGTTCGATAGACATCGAACATTTCGAAGACCGGGTCGAGCGGTTTGCTTCGCACGATATCGTCAAGGTCGAAACGGTATTGCTCGAAAAACTCGATGTCGCTCGCCAGGAAATACATCCGGTTCCGGTCGAGTTCATCAATATAACGGTCCATGACCTGCGATGACAGGTCATCGTCGACCGCGACATGCAGATAGTGTGACTTCTGAATAAACTGGGTGATTAATTCGCCTATATTTTCGTGTCGGGGGTCAGGCTGCAGCGATTCTTCCGCAATTACCGTCTCAGTGCTTGCGAGTCCTGATATTGCCTGCAGAGCGAGTACTGATCCAAAGAGCCAGCGGAAACGGCGGGGTCCAAGTGTGCTCAAATCCTTCTCCAACAGAAGCTTGCGATCGTGTGGTTATAAAGCCAAGCACACAAGGCTAGATGCCCGATGCGCATTGTTCAAGGGTCTGGTCGGCATTACAGCATATGTTCAGGTCCATAACTTTTCCTAAATGGATAAATTTACATACGGCCACTGATTCTTCATAAAGGCAGAGCGCCATACTCCTGCGCCGATCTACCGCCAACCATCCAGTGGTGCTAATCGTGTCCCTCGTTCATGCGGGCGATTGCACATCCCTGCGATTTGCACTCCGGCGGCCAGCGCCTGGTGTGCGGCTCTCCTTCGGTATGACCGCGATCTTAGTAACGAGTTTCTCGCCGGCGCTAAAAAATCTCGAGATATGGCGTGGTTCCAAGCTGCAAAGGGGCCAAATGCGGTGGGCGCAGCCAGGTGTTTTCTGTTCAGGCCGCCGAGCGGGGACTATTCACAAGTATGCACCGACGAAGCATTAGCGAGGACGGGTGCGTTACGGTCCCGGTCAGTTTTGACCTAGTCGATGAGTCGCGGTCCGGCTGCTCCTCCTGCACGCTGCAGGCTGCGTTTTCGGCGTCGCCGCATTCGGGACTGCAGTTCCTTGCGGCGATTATCCAGCCAGTCCTCGCGGCTGACCGTGGCTTTAGCGCCGGCGTCGCCGCGAACGCTGTCGCGAAAATCGCAGAAATCTCGATAAGCGTCGATTTCATGTTTCAACTCGCGGACAACGAGTTCGACCATGATCGCGTCGTCGAGAAAACCAAGGCCAGGGATGTGGTCCGGAATGAGGTCGTCGGGTTCCGCAAAATAGGCCAGGGCATTAAGTACCCGTCCTGCGTCCTTGTGTGGCAAGCGCCATTCCAGGTCGGTGATCATGGCGATCATCAGGCGCAGGTTCTGAAGGCGCTCAACGATAAATCCAGGCGCGCTGTCGTCGCCGATGTCGACCAGCAGCTGTTCCGCGATTGCGACGATTTCCTCCGGTGTCATCCGGGTCGCAGCGTTCCGTGCTTCCTGCATGATGAGTCGAAAGTGCAGGAGATCCGCGTCGGTCAATTCAAACGATACCCGCATATTCATTGTCGCTGGCCGATTAGGTCCCGATTCGTCTAACAGCTACGCAGATTAGCACGATCTGCACTGCGATCCAGCCGTGCGGCTTCTCCAGCGGCTGCAGGTTATCGCGACAGGTATTAGTTGCGGAAACGCTTGTCCCAGTTCCTGGAACGATCAAACTGACCCGTATTGTAGGGGTCGATGCCGATATCATCGTCGGTATCGATGGCGGACTCGTCGATGATCTTCAAGGTGTCATGAGTTCCGGAGTCCTCGCGGACGTACTTCTTGCGGACAAACACGTTCTTGCCGGGCCCAAGATCGTCCAGTGTTCCCTCGACGTGCGGATCCAGTTTGACCAAATCGGGCTTACTTTTCGGCGCGGCCTGTGCCGGACGGACCGATGGTTGCAGATTGTGTGCGCCGGACTTCAGCATGTAGGCCCCTGTTTGGCCAAGGTCTCTATGAGACGGCGGCTGTTCAGCGGCTATTTTTTTCCTGGCCCAGTTAAAAAGCCGTTTCATGTTCGTTTCCTGTCAGTCTCGTTGGAAGGCGTTCAGCTTTGGCAACTATACGGTGCGGCCACAACTTGAACCCAATAATAGTGACATAACACCTGAAAAAGCAATGCTAGATGGTTGTTTAGAAATAGGAAAGTGTGACAGGAATCACATTTTCCTGTTCCGGCGGCTAACCCTGGCGGCGATTATTCGGACGGGTTGCTGAAATAGCGCCAGCCGAAAACGGTCAGCCGTACCAGCTGCCAGGTCAGGTAGGGAGAGAGGACCAGGAAACACGCGGCGGGTCGCCCTGCGAGAAAGTTGTCGATCAACTCGCCGAAAAAGTGCCCGTAACCGTAGCCACCGTAGTGACCAAACACGTTTTGGCCCACCAGAAATATAGCGACCGGCAGTAGAGCGAGACCGAAAAACAGCAAGACGAGCATCAGGGCTGCCTCTTTGCGCAAGACTTCTTTTCGAGAATGATCCACTGTCTTAAGGGCCGCAGCCTCGGCGAACTTGAGTTCGTATCGTTGCCCACGGGATCACAAAGATCAAGTTCGGGCTGGAACGCGGCCTGGTATAGCTCAATCGGCCGATTTCTCGCTGTTTTTCCGGGCAAGTCGGCGTTTGCGATAGATGAGCACACCCATGTGGAGGCAGGCGGCGGAAAACAACAGGTAGTGCGGCAGTATCCAGAGCCACGTACTGATGTAGATTGTTGCGAACAAGGCAAGGGCGCCAGCCGCGATATAGAAAAAAGGCAGAGCGCTGTATATCAGCTTGGGTAGCCAGATCTTCCGTGACAGCAGTGAGCCGGAAACGGGGGCGATCAGTTGTGTCTCGCACAGCCTGGCCGGTTGCTTCGCCGAACTACTGATCATCATGATCCCATTGCATTCCTTTGCAGGGTATCGGGAAGTCTATTTTTTGCGGCCGTAAAAGTCCGTGACTGCGCTCACAGTCTGGACAAATCGACTAAGAGACGGTTATTCGCTCAGGCCTCGCGCTTCGGGCGCTCTTCATACCGAAACTTGGCCGTACCGATTCCGACGATATCCCCATTTTTGAGGAAATGCTCGGTAATCGGCTGGCCGTTGACGAAAACGCCGTTCTTGCTGCCCCAGTTGACGACTCGGGTGACTTCGCCTTCCGTAACGAGAACCGCGTGGCGGCGACTGATGTATTGGGCCTTCAGCTGAATATCGTTTTGCTCGGCACGGCCGATTGTCAGGCGGTCCTTGAAAAGAGGAAAGCGCAATTCCTGGCCCTCGATAGACCCGATCAACACTCTCGTTATGCGATCTTTTTCAGGTGTTTTCCGCTCGGATATCCGGTTCGACATCCGTTCATCCATGTCCTGAATGACGTTTTCGATCTGTTCGATGGATCCTATTTTCTCGGTTTTTTTCGCAAGTTCGGATAGCAAGCAGTTAATCGCCTCGCTCTTGTTATCGAGACGTTCCTTGAGTTCCTCTGCTTCATTCCGAAGCCTGCGATTCTCTTTTTCAAGCTGTTCGATGCGAGCTCCGCTGTCTTTGTCGGCCTGTTTCAGCATGCGCTCAAGCTCTATCCGGAATCCCTGTGTGGTCATGAGGTTGGACGCCAATTCCGCATTTTCCGACTCATTTTGCGCAATTGTTTCCTGCGCCTCACCGAGTTCAAAGCGTATCGTGCGTATCTCGTCGGCTTGTGCGGCTTTCAGATTTTCAATCTGCTGTCGCAACCGGGAACTGGCGGCGCTTTCAGCATCGAACAGGGCATGCAGATTCTGAATTTCGTCGAGCGCTTGTGCCTGAGACTGCTGCAGATGCGCGCAAGTTTTCTGAGCCGCATCGGCAACGGATTCGCTTTTCTGGAGCTGCTGTCGAATCCTATCCGCGTAGCGTTCCATACGCTCATACTTGTCGCGCAACTCCCTGATGAGGCTTGCGTTGCTCACCAGCTGGCCGGACTGTTCTGCGAGCAGCTTCAGGTACTGATCCGTTTTGTCTTGATTCAGAAGCTGTTGCAGTGCGTCTTTATCAATCTCCAGGTCAGTGATTCTCTGGCCCTGTTCCGCAATGGTCGCACGAAGCGTCTCGGCATCTATCTCATCGATTTCACCCTGCAGGCGATTAACCCCGTTACGAAGCTCCGTGATCAGTGCCTGCGAGTCATGCTGCGCGTCATTACCTTGTCGAATCTCTACCTTCAATGCTTTTATAGAGTCGTTACGTTTGCGCAGCAGTTTGTTTTTTCGGTCTAATTTTTGGGTGAGGTTATCGACCTGGCGGTTAAGCTCGTCGGTCAGTTCTTCTCGGGCGCGCATTTCGGTCTCGAGGCCCATCCAACGCGAACGCAGCTGCTCGATGTCGTACTGGAGATTGTTGATCGTTTCCGAGCGAGATCGCAGTTCGGATCCGAGTTCGGAAGCGGAGATTTCGTGACCTTCATCGTTTCCGTCAAACCGAGCCGTGTCTGCGGCCGACTCGAGGTCTACGTTATCCGGCAATTCCAAGTGATGCAGATCGAGCGCCTCGAGTTCCGCCGTAGGATCTTCATCCTCGAAGACTAATTCGTTGATGTTCTTATTTTCATTAGCCATGCGCTCAATACTAACACGCGCCTGAAGGCATTCAATGCCTCCTGGGAACCAATGCGGCAGGAGCTTGAGTCGACCTGGAAAAGGGCTAATTCAGCTACAGGAAACGGTGCGGCCATCGGCCCATTGGCGCAGTGTCTTTATCTGCTCGTACATCACGACCGACAACGGCCGCGTCTGGTCTATTTCCGCGAGTATATGCTCGCTCGTCAGGGGCCGAGCCTGAGAATGCGCCGCATAAAGTGCTGCGACGACAGCCTGTTCGATTTCGGCACCCGAAAAACCGTCTGTCGCCGCCGTGATTTTTTCCACGTCAAAGCTCTCAACCCGCTGCTGGCGTTTTGCCAAATGTATTTCGAGGATTGTTGTGCGTGCGCTGCGGTCGGGGAGATCCACGAAAAATATTTCATCGAACCGGCCCTTGCGGACCAGTTCCGCAGGCAATGCGCTGATGTCATTTGCCGTTGCGACAACGAAAACCCGGCTTTGCTTTTCTGAGAGCCAGGCCAGGAATGATCCAAGAACCCGCTGCGTGGTGCCGGTCTCGCCACCACGCCCGGCGATGCCTTTTTCTAATTCATCGATCCAAAGAACGCACGGCGACATCACATCCGCCGTCCGTAAGGATTCGCGCAGCTTACGCTCGGTCTCGCCGTGATACTTGTCATAAATGTTGCCGAAGTCGAGTCGCAAGAGCGGCACTCCGAATATTGCAGCCGTTGCTTTTGCCGCAAGGCTTTTGCCGCAACCCTGAACACCGAGCAGGAGGATGCCTTTTGGGACGTCGAGATGAGCTGCCTCCTCGTCGCCGCGAAATACGGATTTGCGTTGCGTAAGCCACCTCTTCAGACGTTCCATGCCGCCGATGTCGCTGAAGCGCGCGGTGTCGTACTCGAAGTGCAATGTCCCGCCACGGTTCAACAGCGCGTACTTTGAGTCCATGACTCCGGGCAGATCGCTTTTTGTAATTGCGCCATCGACAAAGATCGCGTTGCGGGCAAGTTGCGCCGTGTCGCTGTAGGTGAGACCAGCCAGGTTATGCACGAGCAGGTCATAGGCTTTCTTGTCGGCTTTTACCCGGGAGCCCGGGTTCTCCTTGAGCCAGTCGTCAGCAACCTGCTGAATGATCTTTCGCCGCTCGGCCTCAGACGGCATTGACATGTCGAAATGAGCGGCGAACGGTTCGAGTTCTGCAGGTAACTTCACGGTGTGGCTGATGAAAACCAGCTGTCGTGGCGTTTCCCGGTAGCGCATGGCGATATCCTTGATGAGGCGCACATGCACCGGGTCTTCAAGGAATGGGTGGAAGTCCAGCAGCACATATATACCCGGCTTCGTCACTGCGCGAATATGTTTCAGAACATCGGTCGGTGCGGAATTGACGGCCTGCGGTTCAAGCTCGATATCGAGCCTTTGCAGCCCGTCGGTCACGGTCCAGCGAAATAATGGCAGGTAGTGTTGACCGGCACCTGACATGACGAGTGCGCGCAACATTTCAAGTGCGCGGGTCTCGTCTCGCGTCTCGATGACAATTATCGGGATACGCGATCGCAAAATAACTTCCAGGTCGTGACGGCAGTCCATCGACTGAGATGTGCTCCTCAATTGTCGCCGCCGATAGTACGACAGCCGGGCAGTTTATCGATATGCAGTGCGGCGGGCTCGCGTCCCATCAGCTGTTTCGAGGCGCTCTGCAGTTGGTCCAGGCCTAGCGGTTCGCTGAATGCCCTAAGGGCCAGCGTGAGGTCGTCGAGCGATACGTTGCTGTCCGGACTTGCGCGCATTTCAGCATCGAGGTCAGCGAAGATCGATACCGCCAGCGCCGTTGTCGCCCCGTACGAGGTTGGTTTGCAGAGCGCGGAAGCAGATCTGGCCCATTTGGCCTGGCTCTCCATAGCAGCCCGATAGCGCGCCTGCGTAATCGTGCCGCTGCGCCTCATCAATTCGATAGAATAGTACTCGGCCAGGCCCTCGACCACCCAGTCGAAACCCTTTCGTGACTTGATGCCCAGGCCGATATGCATCAGCTCGTGCAGCAGTGGACTCGTCGCGTTTTCGCTTATCAACGGACGATCCGCATGCAGGTACAGCGACTGTGGCGCAGAGAGGCCGCCCCGCCACATGGGTTCACCGGCACTGATGATCGTAATGCGAGTGGGCAGGTCGGTTAACAACCTGGCAAGTTCCGGAAGGGTCCAGTTCAGCAGTGCCAGTATTTCCATGCGCCTGATCGAGTGATTGACGGGCCCCGCGACAACGACCTGCGAACCCGCGATCAATTCGCGGCGAACACCTATCTCGCCCATAACGATCCACCCGGAGGGCTGGTCGAAGCGGCGTTCAGGATTATTCACGGGCAAAAGCCGGTCTCTACCGGGATATTGCGTAACGACCGACCAGCCGGACGGCAGGTCAAACGCCAGTTTGGTGTTGCTGTATGCGCCTTGAACCGCACGCGTCGCTGCGCGCGGAATCGCATCCTCAGCACGGAACAGCGCCCACTTCGGGGCGATCCATGCGTCGAAACCGTCGTTGTTACGCATGTGCTTGATTTTGACGCGCCAGCTCATCGTGCCGCCCGCGGCGGGCGGGCGCCATCGGACCCCGGTTTCGCTTGCTTCGAGGGAGCCCTGCGCCCGTACGTCAGATATGCGCGAGTCCAGCGACATGCGCACTTCCCGAAGCAGTGATTGGGATTGGCGCAGTCTGAGCTCGACTTCGACGATATCCTGACTCGGATCCGGTCGCAGCGTGTACACGATACCGTAGCTCTGTGCATCATCAGAGGCTGAAGTCCCTTCCTCGCTCGTTGCGGAGGCGGTACACACGGCTAGAATCAGCAGCAAGCCCGCTAAAAGCGGGCGGCCGATGCCGCGCAAATTCGAGAAATGCCGGATACACAAAGCTGAGATACAGTTCATACGATTATTTCGTTACGTCGCGTAATGTGAGCGTATTGCATTGATAGGGGCGAAACCAATGATATCGCAGCGAGCCGCCATGTTCCGAAAGCTTATCCTGCCGGTATTGCTTGCAGTCGTGTTACCGGCCTGCGCTGTGCAGGCGCCTGATGCAAATCGTGAATCATCAGTAGTTGGTGAGCGCGCTGCCGCGGTTGCTCTGGAGCAGCTGGGCGTCCCTTATCGATATGGCGGGAGCGCGCCAAGCGGCTTCGATTGCAGTGGCTTGGTGCAGTTCGCCTATCGGTCAGCCGGAAAGCCGGTACCACGAACTACAAAGGCATTGTGGGAGCATGTTCAGAACGTTGACCGAAACCGGTTACGGACTGGCGACCTTCTGTTTTTCAAGATCGACGGCAGAATGTCCCATGTCGGACTTTATATCGGTGAAAACCGCTTCGTGCACGCACCTGCGACCGGGCGGGTTGTATCGATTGAAAGCCTCGGATCGCCTTTTTACAGCGCCGCGCTTATTCGTGCAGGCCGTCCATAAGAGAGTTTCGGATCGGCTGTCCGGTTTCTCAGGCGGCTTCGTTGACGATGAAAGACTGTAATTGTCCCGCCAGGTTCTTGCAGGCTCGGCTCTGAGTTCGGGCGATGAGTGGGACCGGTATGACTAGCGCGGGCAGAAAAGACGTTCCGCTGACGTCGGTGGATACGGTGCCGGCGGACTCGAGGCCTTCGAGGTCCCAGACCGAGGCATTGTAGTCCGCGTCATTTTGCCACCAGGCAAAGCCAAAACAGCCGCCGCCGCCCGGTCCGGCGGCACACGACAGGCTGCCGCCACCGGCGACGCGCTCCGTATCACCATCCAGCCAAATGATGTAGCGGACACCCTGCTGGGCGATCTGCTCGGCAACGCCGGGCCGCTGCATCAGCTTGGGCAGGTTCTTGGTTTCGGCGGGGGCGGTACGTGGCTCAAACCAGGGAAACAGAGAGTCCACGAACTGACGGTGAGGAATAACGCGTAGCCCTTTCGATCCTCTTGAGAGCGCGTTCTCGATGCAGTTGATGTAGTCCTCTTCGGTTTCGTTTCCGAGGTGATAGCTTTTCGCCATTATTACGACAGATTCACCCTCGTTGATGCCGGTCATCCCTTCGCGCGCATCCTCTACCCGGGACGTGATACATCCGCCTAACGCCAGTCCGAGCAAGATAATCAGTTGTATTCGAATCACGTCTCTAGCCTGTTGCATCGATCTATTCCTCGACGATTGTTGCCTGCACGTCGTCCTCAGCCGCTGCAGCCGGCGGTACTTCTATGGCGGGTGCCGCTGCAGGTGTCTCCCGGTCAGCCATCGCACTTATTCCGGTCGTGGCATCGAGTTTCATGATGATCAGGGCGGCCGCGTCACGCATTGCAAGGATAGCCGCCCTCTTCAGTGCCTCGGAGTTGCTCAGCGACTCTGTCTCGCTCTTTCCATAAGCGCTCACCGGCCAGTTAGACACCAACGTTCCCTCTGCGTCATAGACTCTCAGCCGGTAGCGGACCCAAACGGCAAACGACTCAGAATTACTTTGATTCGGGACCGCAAACTCGAACGCGTCAATGCTCGGTTCGATAAGCGCATCAATGTCGAGCAATTGGGGGTCGTCATCAGGGTTCAGGACCGTAACTTTCTCGAACATGAAGCCGAACAACTGTGTAAACAAGGCAGCGTTGGCGTTACCCAGGTCAATCGTCCATTCAGAACGCCCGTAAACCTCTTCTTCATGCACAAAACTTTGAAAGTTGGGCGGCATGCGCAAACCGATCGACACGGGCATCTTTTCGGTCAGTGGCCTTGGGATCGTCGGGGTTTGCAGCGTTACGTTCGACGAACATCCAACCAGCGTTGCCGCGAGGAGTAAGCCTGTCAGCGCTATGCGAGCCTTCAAAATCAAGTTGTCGTATCCGGCATCATCTCTGGTATTGCGGTCCCTATATCAGAGCCTCCAACAACGCCAGAGTTCCGCCCTGTTAAAGCGAATGTGGTCTTCTGTCACTGTAGTGCGCCAACGCGCTCAGTTCAATATGCCCGTGTTGGACGGCAGCAGTCTAGAGCCGGTGTAGAATCGACACCAGGGGGAGCGTTCGCTGCTTGTGACATAGACTTATGCCGAGACCAAAAATTCTTGTATTTCAGCATGTTCCCTATGAACCTTTAGGTACTCTCGATTCCTTGCTCAAGGAATCCGGCTTTCGTATTCGCTACGTGAACTTCGGGCGTAACCCGCGACTGCGTCCGTCGCTGGATCGATACGCGGCATTGATCGTGCTCGGTGGCCCGATGAATTGCGAGCAAATATCGTCTCATCCGAACCTGATCACTGAAACCGACATCATTCGTGAGGCAGTTGCAAGAGGCATGTCCGTACTTGGCATCTGCTTGGGTGCGCAACTGTTGGCAAAAGCGCTGGGAGGCACGGTGTCCCGGAACACGATAAGGGAGATTGGCTGGTACGACGTCGACCTGACAAGTGCCGGTGCCGATGATCCCGTCTTGTCGGCTTTTGCGCCGCGGCAGCAGGTCTTTCAATGGCACGAAGACGGGATTGGCCTCCCGCCGGGCGCCGAACTGTTGGCGAGCTCGCCGGTAAGCGACGTCCAGGCTTTTCGACATGGCGAGCATGCATACGGGTTTCAGTTCCACCTCGAGGTAGATCGGTCGCTCATCGAGCGCTGGTTGGCGGTTCCGGAAAATCGCATTGTCCTGGCGGAGGAGCGGGGGCGAGTTGATCCTGCCGTCATCATTGCCGAGACGGCCGAACGCATAGATGCTCTCCAGTCGCTGAGTCGACAAACGTTCTCGCGTTGGATCGCTCGTTTCGACGTCAGTCCACGACGGCTGAAGCTGCCATCACGATAGCGGCGGTTCCTGCATCAACGCGATCTGCTCGCGCAGGGCGAGCACGTGGTCGTCCCAATAACGCCGCGAAGAGAACCACGGGAAAGCGACCTGGAATGCCGGGTCTTCCCAGCGTCGCGCCAGCCAGGCTGCATAGTGCATGATGCGCAAGCTGCGCAGCGCCTCGATCAAGTGCAGTTCCCTGGCGTCAAAACGGCGGAACTCTTCATAACCTTCCAGCAACGCTGTCAGCTGAGGAGCCTGCTCAGCCGAGTCGCCGGAAAGAAACATCCAGAGGTCCTGGACGGCCGGCCCGGTACGCGTGTCGTCAAGATCAACGATATGGATCTGGTCCGACGCAACCAGTACGTTGCCGGGATGAAAATCGGCATGAATTCTCAATTGGCCGAACCTGCCGGCTCGATGGAAACAATTCTCGGCCTCGTCAAGTACCAGCTCGGTCACGCTCTCATACGCGGGCTGCAGCTCGAAAGGTATGTAATCATTCTCGAGCAGAAAATCACGTGACGCGGTGCCGTAACTGTCGATATCGACGGTCGGCCGCTCGCAGAAGCTGCGAATCGCGCCGATCAGATGAATGCGGGCAATAAGGCGGCCCAGCTGGGCCAGTAGGCTAAAATTATCGAGATCCGGCGCGCGGCCGCCGCGGCACGGGTAAACCGCAAATCGGAACTGGCCGGCAGTGTGGAGGGTCTGCTGGCCATGGGTGAGTGGGGCGACGACCGGCAGTTCTGCGGCAGCGAGTTCCAGGGAGAAGTCATGCTCCTCGAGAATCGCCGCATCGCTCCAACGATCCGGGCGATAAAATTTGACCACAACAGGTGACTGGTCTTCGATACCGACTTGGTATACACGGTTTTCATAGCTGTTCAGTGCAAGGAACCGACCATCGCATCGATATGAAAGATGCTCGAGAGCCGAGAAGATCTGATCGGGCTGCAAGTTCGCATAGGCGAGGGTTGCATTATCATCGGCATCAGTCATGAATCTGGGACTCGAATTGGCGCGGAGGGTAGACCGGCAGACCGCATCTTGCGGGCAAGTCGTCGTAGAGGCAACATGCCGTCCTGCAATCGAAGGTTAATCGTATGCGTTACAGGGTCGGGTGGTCAGATCGACGATGGGTTTTCTGGGCTCTTTGCGGCTTCGCCGCCGCAGGCTGCGGGTCGGGCGGTGTCGGTTCCGATGAGCCGGGGGCATACGAAACGGAAATCGAGCAGTGGCGGGCGGAGCGGCTGGAGCTATTGAAGGGGCCGGACGGCTACTTGAATCTGGCCGGCCTATTCTGGCTGCAGAGTGGCGCCAGTACACTCGGTTCAGCTGCCGACAACACTATCGTATTGCCACATAAAGCCGCACCGCGCGTCGGCGAATTGCAGGTGTCCGAAGCTGGCGTAGTCATGGTGGCTGAGCCGGGCGTCGACGTCAGATTCGATGGAATTCCTGTGCGGTCAATTCTAATGTCAGATGATACGACAGAGTACCCGGTGAAAATAACGCACGGCGCGCTTGGTTGGTCGGTGATCAAGCGCGCAGATCGGTTCGCACTGCGGTTGCGCGACTTCGAGCATCCCGCTATCGAAACTTTTCCAGCATTAGAATACTACCCGGTCAATCGGAAGCTGCGAGTCTCAGCCAGATTCGAGCAGTATCCGGAACCCAAGCTTCTGAATGTGGATACCGTCATCGAAGGACTTGGCTGGCAACCGGAGTCGCCCGGCGTGGTGGTGTTTGAAATCGATGGGCAGGACTTCAAATTGGAGGCGTACGCCTCCGGGAATGAGCTTTTCTTTGTTTTTGGTGACCAGACAAGCGGCCGGGAAACTTATCCTGCGGGTCGTTTCCTGTATGCAGACCGTCCGGCAGACGGCACCGACACCATTCTCGACTTCAATCGAGCCTATAACCCACCGTGCGCGTTCAACGATTTTGCGACCTGCCCGGTTGCGTCACCTCAGAACCGTCTCGCGACGCGGATTGAAGCTGGCGAGAAGTTCGACCCTGCGGTTCACCATACCCCGGGGATTTGACCTGGATGACCGGGTTGCCGGACGGCGGGCCGGGCTACAGAGGCTTGACCAACAGGGCCACTTCTTTGTCGCCGCCCTCCGATAACAGGGTCCCTGCTTGCTCAAAGCCCAGCCTGGCATGGAACTGCATCGAATCTTCGTTCGGCGGTTTGAGATTCACTTCGCAGGTCATGAGTGAACATTCGCCGCGCTGTGAACTCGCAAAATCATCGTAAAGCCGGGAAGCCAGCCCTTTGCGCCGGAATGCCGGCGCTACTGCAACCCGGTCGACGTAAGCAAAGTCTTTATAGTGTTTGCAAAACCAGCGGTAGTTTGGGCTTTGATATCTGCTACCCGGGCGCATTCCGATTAGAAAAGCGACGGCGTGACCGCTCGCCCGGATCACCTTAAAGTAATCTGCGTTATGCGCAAACCAATGCATTTTAGCCAGATCAATACGGCCCACATGCGGCACTTCCGACTCATTCAATTCGAGGATCGTGGAAAGTTCGGAGGACTGGATGCCGGTGATCTCAAACATCATGCACCAGTTTAGGCGTGATCAAGACCGTATGCCAATTGACAGGCCGACTCGCGCTGCCATCCTGACGTCATCGCGGCTCTTGAGCTCCTGCCTCCTTGCTCGCAAAGCGATCGGGACATTGCGTATACTTGAGCCACGACGGCAATCGACACAGTTCGGCAAACACAATCAACTCGTCGACTTTGCAACGTTAGTCGCCTAAGTCCTGGAAACCCGTACTCTCGGTGGGCGCAGTTCGCTAATGTAAACAAATTGAAGGATCCCAGTCATATGCTCAAATTCAGAACGGTCAGCCTGATCATCGCCACACTTGCCGGGTTATTGACTTTGGCCGCCTGCGACAGGTCAAAAGAGGAAGAGGCAAGTGTCTCGGCACTGGCATCGACTGAGTCGATGCTGCGTTACGTTCCAGCAGACTCTCTGTACGTAATCGCGAATGTCGAACCCCTGCCTGATGCACTTCTCGACAAGCTGGAGCCAAAGCTTGACCAGGTACTAAGTTCATACCGGGTATTGCTCCAGCACGTCGCGGTCATGGCGGCTGCCGAAGCGGGCGAAGACGCAGCCGACAGTCCTGAAGTCAGTCAACTCACAGCCATTGCCGATGAGCTGTCCGCACTGATGTCGCTGGACGGTTTGCGCAGCGCCGGGTTCAGCAGGGATTCCACAGCCGTGATGTATGGCAACGGGCTGCTGCCGGTGATTCGGGTCAGCGTGACGGACGGCGGATTGTTCGACGCCGCTTTATCGCGCATCGAAGAAAAAGCCGGGCAAAAAATGCCTGTTGCGAGTATTGGTGAGTCGGCCTTCCGATACCTGCAGGCAGGCACACTAAAGGTCATTGTTGCCAATTTCGATACAGAAGTCGTTTTAGCGGCCGCTCCCGCGAGCTTTGATGACGAGCAGCTGAGCCAGCTGCTCGGCTTGACGCTGCCGGATTCCAGCATCGCGGAGACCGGCGCGCTGCAGAAAATCGCCAACGAATACGGCTATACCGATCATTACGTCGGTTTTGTCGACTTCCAGGGAATTGTCAACACGGTTCTCGGTGGTGAGGCGAGCGGCCTGAATGCGGACCTGGTTGCCCTTGCAGGTGACGAGTCGCCCGAGCTGTCAGATGTCTGCAAAGCCGAAATTCTTTCTTTGGCCGGAATCGCGCCGCGCCTGGTGATGGGGTATACGGAGATTACGGATCAGCAGCTGCTGTCGGGTGCAGTGATCGAGCTGCGCGATGATATTGCGGCGGGCCTGGTCCCGCTAACGGCAGCCGTTCCCGGTCTGGGCGAGGAGTATGCCGGTCTGATGTCATTCGGAATGAGTCTTGATATCAAGGCGGCACGAAGTTTTTATGAGGCGAGGCTAGATGCGCTGGATGCCGAGCCCTTCGAATGTGAACTGTTCCAGGAAATCCAGGCGGGCGTGGTGGCCGGCCGGCAGGCGTTGAACCAGCCGGTCCCGCCGATGGTTTACGACTTCAAGGGCTTTCTTGCCGTCATCGATAAAATCGAGGGGCTGGACCTGGCGAGTAATATGCCCCCGAAGTCCGTTGCCGGGCGGTTCCTGCTAGCGATGGATAATGCAACAGCGCTGATGTCGCTGGGAGCGATGTTCAGCCCCGAACTTGCTGCGCTGAACCTCGAACCGGATGGCAAACCGGCGAGGTTCGAGTCACCGCAGCTACAGTCGGCTTTCGATGCCGTTTATTTGGCCATGTCGGATAATGCGGTTGCGATGTCTGTTGGCGATGATATGGATCAGCAACTTCCGGACATGCTGGCGGCGGAGGCCGAGGACAACGGCATACTGTTGAGTTTCAGTATGGACGCCAGTCGCTATTACGCTTTCATTGCCGAAGCGATGCTCGTCGCAAAAGAAGATGACGAGAACCCGATGCCTCCTGAGTTTCAGGGCGCGTTGAACGACATCATGCTGGCTTTCAGTGACTTCTATGACCGCATGTCGGCCCGGATCCGGTTGACGGGGCGCGGCGTAGAGATCGATAGTAAGATTACAATCAAAGACTAGAAAAAAAGGTAGGTCTGCCATGAAAAGTACCGCGATCGCGCGTCTGCTGCTGACTCTAATCGCTCTGCCATCACTTGCCGATGATTCAGGGCATGCAGCCGGGATTCATGTCGACGTTTCGCGCGTGGTGGCGGAGGGGGGCGTGCAGCCGGTTGATGGAATTACGTCGGCGGGCCAGCCGGACGCGGCGGCGCTGCGCGTTTTCGCAGACGCCGGGTATGTCGCTGTGATCGACATTCGCGGACCCGACGAAGATCGGGGCATGGATGAACAAGCCGTCATCGAGGACCTTGGCCTCGAATACGTAACGCTGCCGATTGTCGGTAGTGACGCAATTAATTTCGATAATGCCCGGGCGCTCGATGCCCTGCTGGCGGAGCGCGACGGTCCGGTGCTGGTGCATTGTGGCAGCGGCAACCGTGTCGGCGCGCTACTCGCTTTGCGCAAGAGCCTCGAAGGTGCCGATGATGATGCGGCCCTCGAATATGGCCGTTCGGCAGGGCTTGGGAGACTCGAGCCCGTCGTTAAAGAGCGGCTCAAAGACGACTGAAAAAACAAAGGGGCCAGGTCGATCTGCAGGGCAAATTGACCTGACCCCTTATACATCGTTTGGTGGAGGTGGTGGGAATCGAACCCACGTCCGCAAATCCTCCGCCCCAAGATCTACATGCTTATTCCGTCTTTAATCTTGCCACCAGCTACCCGACGGGCAGGGAAAACTCATGGCCAGTTCAGAAAGGTTTTAACGGTTCGAGCCCTGAACATGCTCTTGCCGCGGTCCCGTGTCGGTGACCCCTGAACCCCGAGCGCACGGGCACATCCGGTCAGAGGGCGCTAAACTGGTTTTTAAGCAGCTAGTGCGTAGTTGTCGTCGTTGGCAACTATAGGTTTTACAGCTGGTTTAACGAGGTAATCTGTCCCTCGGCATGCACTCGGAGTTTCGCGACCCACGTCGAAGCCATGTCACCCCCGTACCGTTAAGTGTATGGGCTTTCCCGTGAAAAACAACGGACATGGGCCACAGAAGCTCCAGCATGTGCAGCCGAGGGCGTAGAAACCGGTATTAAAAAAATATTTAAAAAGATGTAATAAATTACTGAAAAATATACTAATGTTTTAGTATTCTTTCTTTTTGCCGCTGCCAGTCACGGTCTTTGCTCGCAGCTCGCTTGTCGTGCTGTTTCTTGCCTTTTGCCAGCCCGATGTTCAGTTTTGCGCGGCCTTTGTGCCAGTGCAGGTCAAGCGGTACCAGCGCAAAACCCTTCCGTTCCACGGCACCAACCAGACGGTCCAGTTCGTTTCGATTCAGCAATAATTTGCGCGAACGCGTCGGATCGGCCTTGATGTGAGTGGACGCGGTATTGAGCGGTGCAAGATGGGCCCCGATAAGCCAGGCCTCGCCGTTGCGAATTTGCACGTAGCTCTCCGTCAGCTGCGCCCGGCCGGCCCGCAAGCTTTTGGCTTCCCAACCCTGCAGCACAAGTCCGGCCTCCACGCGCTCCTCGATGAAATAGTCATGCCGCGCCCTGCGGTTGACGGCGATCACCTTTTCGGCGGACTGTTTTGGTGACGGTCGGGTCATGGTCTGGCCTGCGATACTTGGCGGCGGTCGCCGATTATACGGACTTATTCGTCTGTGCATGCCGGTTTCCGGCCGCAGGCAAACGGCCGCTTTGTTGTTTGCGTCCGGCATTTGTATGAGAATTCCCGAATAGAACTCACCCGAGAGAACAAAAATGCAGAGCAACCAGGCGACCGAGACGGGAAAACGCAATTCACTGCACGGTCAGTGGTCCTCGCGCATGGCATTCATTCTTGCCGTGACCGGATCTGCCGTCGGGCTTGGAAATATCTGGAAATTTCCGTATGTGGCCGGACAGAATGGAGGCGGTGCATTTGTACTCGTTTACCTGGCCTGTGTCGCCCTGATCGGAATGCCGGTGATGATGTCGGAGATCCTGATCGGCCGACGTGGCCGCCGTAACCCGATCTCGACAATGGCTTTACTTGGCGCTGAGGAGGGCAACGCCCGCCATTGGCAATGGGTCGGTGCCATGGGGGTGCTCGCCGGGGTCCTGATTCTGTCGTACTACAGCGTGATTGGAGGCTGGACGCTTGCCTATGTTTTCAAGAGCGGTTCCGGAGCGTTTTCAGAGTCGGGGGCCGCTGGTATCACTGCGATACGCGATGCTTTTCTCGGCAACTGGAAGACGGTCGCGTTGTTTCACACGATTTTCATGACCCTGACGATTTTTGTCGTTGCACGCGGCGTGGAACGCGGGCTCGAACAGGCCGTGCGTTTCATGGTTCCGGCACTGCTGATTCTGCTGATCACGTTGCTGGGCTATTCCATTAACTCGGGTCACTTCGGTGAGGGTTTGGCATTCATGTTCACGCCGGATTTCAGCAAACTCACTTGGGATTCCGTGCTGGCGGCCATGGGTCAGGCGTTTTTCACGCTCAGTATCGGTATGGGAGCGGTGATGGCCTACGGCGCGTATTTGCCGGAGGAGACATCAATCGGGGGATCTTCGGCGGCTGTTGCGATTGCCGATACGTCGATCGCGACGCTGGCCGGCCTCGTGATTTTTCCGCTTGTGTTTGCGAACAATCTTGATCCGGCCGACGGGCCAGGGCTCGTATTCATCACCTTGCCGCTTGCATTCGGCCAGATGCCTGGCGGCGTATTTTTCTCGACACTGTTTTTCCTGCTACTGTCCTTTGCGGCCTGGACATCGGCTATCAGCCTGATGGAGCCGGCTGTCGCCTGGCTGGTCGAGCGCTTCAACAGGACGCGCTCGGAGGCAGCGCTAATGATCGGCCTGTCGATCTGGGCGCTGGGTCTCGGCACTGTCTTATCGTTCAATGTGCTGTCCGAGTTCAAATTTCTGCGCGGAACGATATTCGACAATCTGGACCACCTGACGATCAATATCATGTTGCCGCTGGGCGGTGTATTCATAACAGTCTTCGCCGGCTGGGTAATGTGCCGAAATTCGACGTCTGACGAACTCGGCAATACAGGCAACATGTACAAGCTATGGCGAATTCTGGCCCGGTTCGTCGCGCCGATCGGCATTATTTTCGTGTTTCTCAAAGCCGTCGGATTACTGGACTACCTGTCCAATCAGTGATGCTTCGCCGGTGGTGTTTCGCTGATGCGCAAGGTTAGCCGTAGCGCTCTTGTTACATACTCGACGGCGCAAATGTTTGCACTTGTAGACGATGTTGAATCCTATCCCGAGTTTCTGCCCTGGTGTACCGACACCCGTGTGCACCATCGCGATGAAGGTGTCGTAGAGGCGACGCTTGAGCTCACTCGCGGGTCGATCCGAAAGGAGTTTCGGACCCGGAATACTTCTCGGCCAGGCGAACGCATGGATATTGCGCTCGTCAGCGGATCGTTCCGTCATCTCGATGGCAGCTGGACGTTCAATCGGCTCGGGGACCTGGGGTGCAAAATAACGCTCGATCTCGAATTCGAATTCAAGAGTCGCGTCGTTGACAAGCTGTTTGGCTCGTACTTCGAGGAAATTTGCAATTCACTTGTTGACGCCTTTATAAGTCGGGCGGATACGGTTTATGGGGCTAAGGCCGGCCATGCAGACTGAGCGAATTACCGTTGAGGTCGTTCTCGCGATGCCCGATTCACAGGCGATGCTTGAAGTGTCAATTCCGGAAGGCGCAGTCGTGGCGGAGGCGATCGAAAAGTCCGGGATTGCGGGTCGTTTTCCGCAACTCGATGTTTCGAAGCTCATCCCCGGTGTCTGGGGTAATGTCGTAAGCCGTGGGCATCGGCTTGCTGACGGCGACCGGGTTGAGCTTTATCGTCCACTGCAGATCGATCCGCGGGAGGCTAGGCGTCAGCTTGCTCAGTCGGGTCGCACCATGAGGCACGCCGACGATGGCGATGCTCAGAGTCCTGGATCGAGTTCCTGATCCTTGCGGATGTCACTGACGACATCCTCTTCGAAAAATATCGAAATCCAGCGTTTGAAGGTGGCGTCCTTGCGTCCGACCTTGAGGTAATAAACATAGTCCCACCGGCCCTGGTGAAACGGGTCGTCGATCATCGGTGTGCCGAGCAAAAATCGAACCTGATTGCGGGTCATGCCAATCTCGACCTGGTCGAGATCTTCCTGCTCAATCAGGTTGCCCTGTGCGATGTTGGCACGATAGACGCAGCCGCTGGTCGCTGCCAGGGCTGAAAAAATCACGGCAATGAGTAGAATCTTGTGCATAATAGGCGCGCATCATACCTTCTTGCCTGACGACGCAACAGCTGAATTAGAATCGTATCGCTTTCGATAGAGACTCGCTGCATGGAACAACGCCAGGAATTACGCAAAGCTGGCCTAAAGGTGACGCTGCCGCGCCTGAAGATCCTGGAGATTTTCGAGGGCTCGAACCTGCGGCATCTTAGTGCCGAAGACATATACCGGGAATTGCTTGATTCAGGTGAGGATATCGGGCTGGCTACGGTTTACCGTGTGCTGACTCAGTTCGAGGCTGCGGGCCTCGTTACTCGGCACAATTTTGAGGGTGGCCACTCCGTTTTCGAGCTCGATGACGGGGAGCACCATGACCACATGGTTTGTGTGGAGTCAGGCGAGGTCGTCGAGTTCTTCGATGAAGAGATCGAGCGCCTGCAGCACAAGATGGCGCAAGAGCACGGTTATGAGCTCCTCGACCACAATCTTGTCCTCTATGTAAGACCGTTGCGGGACGAGCCGGGCGACGACTGACTCAAGCCAGCTTGCGCGCCGCGCCGGCCAGCATTTCTGCCGCATGTTCAAGGGTTTTCTGAGTTATCTCTACTCCCCCTAGCATGCGCGCGACTTCCTCTGTGCGTTCTTCATCGCCAAGCGCCTGAACGCCGGTACGAGTTGCCTGGCCGTCGGATACCTTGCTGACGCGAAAGTGTCGATCGGCAAGGCTTGCCACCTGGGCAAGGTGCGTCACGCAGAGAACCTGTCGATGGGCGCCGAGTTCCCGCAAACGCCGGCCTACCATCTCTGCGACACGGCCACCGACTCCGCTGTCGACTTCGTCAAAAACCATCGTCGGGATCGAGCTGCCATCACTGGCAATCACCTGGATAGCCAGGCTCATGCGCGAGAGTTCGCCACCTGACGCGACGCGGGACATGGCCATCGGCGGCTGGCCCGGGTTGGCACTGATCAGGAATTCGATAGCGTCGATGCCCCACGGTTTCGCATCGTCGTCCGGCAAATGCTCGAGCGCGACCTCGAACACGCCGCCCGGCATCCCGAGACCATGCATGGCCTCGGTAACGGCGGCAGAGAACGATTTCGCAGCTTTGCGGCGCCCGGTTGAGAGTGTTCGTGCCAGCTTCAGGTATGCTGCCTTGGCGGCCGCGGCTTGTTGCTGGAGTTCTACGCCAAGCTCTTCGGCATGGCTCAGCTCATCGTGCTCGGATCGAAGTTCCGCGTCTAGAGCCGCAATTTCCCCGGGTTCGATACGGTGTTTGCGTGCGACAGACTGGATCGCGTCTATCCGGTCCTCGATCCATTCCCGGCGATTCGGGTCCATGTCGATGCCCTCACCATAGCGCCGGAGGAAGTCGCTGGCTTCGGCGACCTGGATAGCGACATTCTCGAGCGTTTCTCGGACTTCGCTCAACGCGCCGTCAAATTCCAGCAGCGCCTCGATCGATCGCGTCGTATCGGCAACCAGGTCGTTCGCGTTGCCAGCGTCGTTCATCGACAGGGTGGCGAGCGCCGCATTGATTCCCTCCGCGAGTCTTGCACCATGCCGTAGTTTTTGTCTCTCCGCCTGCAGTTCGTCGAATTCACCGGCAGCAACGTCAAGTGCATCGAGTTCCTGGATCTGAAAGGCGAGCAATTCCAGCCTCGAATCTCGATCCGAATCCGCCGCTTGTAAACGCTGCAGCTGCTCATCGAGTTGTCGCCAGTGCTCATAGGCCTGCTCGGTGTCTCGCCGCTGGTCCACGAGGCCGCCGCAGTGATCTAGCAGGTCGCGCTGAACATCGCGGCGTCCGAGGGACTGGTGAAAATGCTGCCCGTGGATATCGAGCAGGCATTCGCCAAGCGACTTGAGCTGTTGCATCGTAACGGCGACGCCGTTGATAAATGCGCGGGAGCGGCCATCGGCGCCGATCACTCGTCGCAGAAGGCAGCTTTCTTCGGCATCGAGCGCATGTTCTTCGAGCCACGACATGACCGCGGGTAGTGCCGCAATCTCAAACTCGGCACTAAACTCTGCGCGCTTGGCCCCGTTCCTGACAAGCTGGCTACCTCCGCGCTCGCCCAGCACGAGTCCGAGCGCGTCGACGAGGATGGACTTGCCGGCGCCGGTCTCGCCCGTCAAGACTGTCAGGCCGTCGCCAAATTCGACGTTGATCTTGTCGACTATCGCAAAGTCACTGACCTGCAGGCTCCTCAACATGGTCTAGTCCGTTCGGTCATCGCGAATGCGGCTGTTACGCCCCCAGAACAGCTTGGAACGGAGGATGCTGTAGAAGTCGTATCCCGGTGGGTGAATGAGGCGCACGCGGTTCTCCGCCGAACTGATCGTCAAACTGTCGCCGGGACGTATATCACCGAGCGCATGACCGTCTACAGTTACTTCGGCTCTCGTATCCTCGCGCTCGAGGACTCTGATCTCGACGGTACAGCTCGCGGGTACTACGACAGGCCGATCGGTAAGTGTGTGCGGGCAGATTGGCACGACCACGACCGCGTCGAGCAGTGGTTCGATGATGGGCCCGCCGCAGCTGAGGGCATAGGCCGTCGAGCCGGTTGGGGTCGCCACGATCAGGCCGTCTCCCGAATGCGTATTGACGTAACGGCCCGCAATACTGGTGACCACGTCCACCATGCGTCCGGTCTCGCGACGCTGCAATACGACGTCGTTGAGTGCGGTCGCCGTTACGGTCTGACCATCCGTAGTCTGCAACGTGGCGCTTAACATCAAACGCGATTCGCAGCTGTAGTCGCCGGCCAGGATATAGTCGACGCTTGCGATCATTTCATCGGGTGAAACGTCAGCGAGAAAGCCGAGCCGGCCGCGGTTAATCCCGAGCAAGGGGATTTCACGTTCGCCCGCCAGGTTTCCCGCATACAACATCGTCCCGTCGCCGCCGATCGCAATCATCAGGTCGGCATTAGCCGCGAGCTTGTTTTCAGCGACTCGGGTTACCGCTAGATCCAGTGACATTTCGTCAGCAGCGAACACTTCGATACCGGCTTCGGCCAAATGCATGACAAGCGCGGTCATGGGTTCCGCCACGTGCGGATCGTCGTAGCGGCCAAGTATCGCTACTCTTCGAAATTCACTGTGCATCTGTCGTCTGCTCGCCCTGCCGTTCGAACGCCCACCGTTCTCTCGATGCCGATTGTTGCAAACCCTTGACCGGCCGCCAAGCCGTTGCTAGCGTGTCAGAAGATACCCTAACACAGCGAGCCGCTTGCGAACTTTTTCGTAATTCTTGCGAATGTCTGCCAAAGCAATCAGTTCACAACCTACCGAGCGGGCGCGGCATCTGCTGCGCGTCCTGATTCAGCGGTATATCAGTGAAGGGCAACCTGTCGGCTCGCGAACGCTGTCCAAAGACTCTGGTCTGGATCTCAGCCCCGCGACGATTCGCAATGTGATGTCGGATCTTGAGGACATGGGGCTGGTTTCTGCGCCGCATACCTCGGCAGGGCGTGTGCCGACGGCCAAGGGCTATCGTCTGTTCGTGGATACGCTGGTGCGCTACCAGCCTCCGGGTAACGAAGACATCGACAGACTGCGGTCCCAAATCGAGCGAGAAGTCGACGATGCCGGTGCGCTGGTCGTGTCCGTATCGAACATGCTTTCGAAATTTACCAGCCTGGCCGGCGTGGTAACTGTTCCGCGCGGGCGGCAGGCTTCGTTGCGACAAATCGAGTTTCTGCCACTTTCTGAAAATCGGATTCTGGCAATACTCGTTGTCAACGATCGGGATGTCCAGAATCGTATACTGCATACAGACCGAGCTTACTCGGCTTCTGAGCTGCAACAGGCAGCGAATTTTATCAACGAACACTACGCGGGTGCTGAGATGCTAGAGGTTCGCGAGCGAATCCTCGCGGACCTGGATAAGACGCGGGACTCAATGAACCGCGCGATGCACGATATTATTTCGGTCGCTCAATCGGCTATGGAAGGTGCGGCAGAACTGGCCGGCGAATTTGTTCTTGCCGGAGAAACGAATCTAATGGAATTTGCTGAACTGTCGGACATTGAGACGCTTCGGCGGTTATTTGACGCGTTTTCTCGTAAGCGACTGATGCTTGATCTGCTCGATCGGAGCATTCATGCGGACGGCGTACAGGTGTTCATTGGCGAGGAGTCCGGTTACCGGATTTTCGACGACTGCAGCGTAGTGACGGCGCCGTACCGGCTCGACGACAACACGATCGGGGTACTCGGGGTGATCGGACCAACGCGTATGGCTTATGACCGCGTTGTGCCAATCGTCGATATCACTGCCCGACTGTTGCGCTCAGCCCTAAGTTCATAAGCCGAAAAGCGAGAAAAATCCCGCAGAGCCCTTGATATTTGTGGCTGCGGCCCCAAACTGCGTACCACTTTGAGCGAAATTAAACCTGACAGGGGACAAACGGGAATGAGCGGGCAGCCAGATTACCCTGATAACGACGCGGCGGACGCTGAGATTCAGTCGGCGGAGTCCGGGCCTGATGCAGAGGCCGAGCAGCACGATTCCGACGCTGACGCCGAGTCTGAAGTGGCCGTGCTGCAGGCAAAAGCCGACGAAAACTGGGATCGTTACCTGAGGGCCGCCGCCGAGGTCGAAAATGTTCGGAAACGCGCTGCACGGGACGTAGAACATGCGCGGAAGTTTGCACTGGAGGGTCTTGGTCGCGAGTTGCTGGCTGTCAAGGATAGCCTGGAGATGGGGTTGGAAGCCTCTGAATCCGCGGACAAGGAGAGCCTGCTCGAGGGCAGTCAGGCGACTCTGAAATTATTGACCGGCGCTCTCGAGCGTTTCGGAATTGCCGAGGTAGACCCCGCGGGCGAACCGTTTGATCCGGAATTCCATGAGGCGATCAGTATGCAGCCTTCCACGGAATCCGAGCCGGGATCAGTCCTGACCGTTGTCCAAAAGGGCTATTCGCTAAATGGCCGTTTATTGCGGCCGGCCTGCGTGATAGTCGCCTCGGAGCCTCCCGTAGAGCAAGCAGGCGACTGAGCACTAAATGGGTTCGGGCGCTTGAAACGACTGCGCGCGGCCCCACCTATGGATCAGTTTTAGAAGAATTCCTGAATATTTCGGAGTGATGAAATGGGAAAAGTAATCGGTATTGACCTGGGTACGACGAACTCCTGCGTAGCCGTAATGGAGGGCAGCACACCCAAGGTCATCGAAAATAGCGAAGGCGACCGGACCACGCCGTCGATCGTCGCATTCACCAAGGATGATCAGGTTCTCGTCGGTCAGTCAGCCAAACGCCAGGCAGTAACCAATCCCAGCAACACGCTGTTCGCGGTGAAGCGTCTGATCGGGCGTCGATTCGAGGATGATGTCGTGCAGCGGGACATAAAGATGGTTCCGTACTCGATCGTCAAGGCCGACAATGGCGATGCCTGGGTCGAAGCTCAGGGAAAGAAGATGGCACCGCCGGAAATTTCTGCGCGCGTTCTGATGAAGATGAAAAAGACGGCCGAGGACTACCTCGGAGAGACGGTCACGGATGCGGTCGTCACCGTACCGGCTTATTTTAATGATTCGCAACGTCAGGCGACCAAGGACGCAGGAAAAATAGCGGGCCTGAATGTCAAGCGCATCATCAACGAGCCCACTGCCGCGGCCCTCGCTTACGGCATGGATAAGAAGCGTGGTGACAAGAAAATTGCCGTTTTTGATCTCGGTGGTGGCACTTTCGACGTGTCAATTATCGAGATCGCAGAGGTGGACGGCGAGCACCAGTTTGAAGTCCTCGCGACCAATGGCGACACGTTCCTTGGCGGTGAAGACTTCGATATGCGCGTGATCGAATATCTGGCGGCGGAATTCCAGCGTGAAAGTGGAGTGGATATTACGCACGACCCGCTCGCCATGCAGCGCCTTAAAGAGGCTGCAGAAAAGGCCAAGATCGAGCTGTCCACGCAGCAGCAGACCGAAGTAAACCTGCCTTACATCACGGCTGATGCGAGTGGACCAAAGCACCTTAGTATCAAGCTGACCCGTGCCAAGCTCGAGTCGCTGGTTGAGAAGTTGATCGAACGTACGATCGGTCCGTGCAAGGTTGCGCTTACTGACGCGGGACTGAAAGTCAATGAAGTCGACGACGTGATATTGGTCGGTGGCCAGACGCGCATGCCAAAAGTCCAGGAAGAAGTGCAGAATTTCTTCGGGCGCGAGCCGCGCAAGGACGTAAATCCTGACGAGGCGGTAGCGCTGGGTGCGGCAATCCAGGGCGGTGTTCTCGCGGGCGACGTCAAGGACGTATTGTTGCTCGATGTCACGCCACTATCCCTGGGTATCGAAACGCTCGGCGGCGTGATGACCAAGCTGATTGACAAGAACACGACGATTCCGGCGAATGCGGAACAGGTATTCTCCACGGCAGACGACAATCAGACCGCCGTGACGATTCATGTTCTCCAGGGTGAGCGCGAGCGTGCTTTGGACAACAAGTCGCTCGGCCGATTCGATCTTGCAGATATTCCGCCGGCGCCACGCGGCCTGCCGCAGATCGAGGTCACGTTTGATATCGATGCCAACGGGATTCTCAATGTGTCTGCAAAGGACAAGGCGACCGGCAAGAGCCAGAACATCATTATCAAGGCGTCCAGTGGGCTCTCCGATGACGAGATCGAAAAGATGGTGGCGGACGCGGAAAGCCATGCTGAGGAGGACCGTAAGTTCCGCGAGTTGGTCGATGTGCGCAACCAGGCCGACAGCCTGATTCATGCGGCCGAAAAGACTCTGAGCGAGCTCGGGGACAAGGCCACCGGCGAGGAGCGCCTGCAGGTCGAGAACGCGGTTGCCGATGTCAAGAAAGCGCTTGAAAGCGACGACAAGGAAACAATCGAGGCCAAGACCGCGGCACTGGCGGAGGCGTCAGGTGGTCTTGCACAAAAATTGTACGCGGAGCAGGCCGAACAGAAATCGGATGATTCATCTTCGGATGCAGGTGGTGACGACGTGGTCGACGCTGAGTTCGAGGAAGTTGACGAAGACAATGAGTCGAAATCCGGCTGATTGCCGCTCACCCGGAGACTGAAGTGGGCGCCGTTCGCGGCGCCCATTGCTGAGAAGCCATGGCTAAACGCGATTATTACGAAGTACTTGGAGTCTCCCGAACGGCGTCAGCCGATGAGATCAAGAAGGCGTATCGCCGATTAGCCATGAAGCATCATCCTGATCGTAACAAGGATGATGAAACCGCCGAGGCGAAATTCAAGGAAGCGAAGCAGGCCTATGAAGTCCTGAGTGACGCGGACAAGCGGGCGACCTATGACCGATTTGGACACGAGGGGGTCAGCGGTGGGCCAGGCGGCATGGGTGGCTACAGTGCCGAAGGGTTCGGTGACATTTTCGGTGATGTCTTCGGTGACATTTTCGGCGGCGGTCGCCAGCGTGGCAGCCAGGTCTTTCGCGGTGCCGACCTCGGCTATGAATTGCGGCTCGATCTCGAGAAAGCGGTTAGTGGCGACTCGGCTACTATCGACGTTCCTACCCAGGTTACCTGTGATTCGTGCAGCGGCAGCGGCGCAAAGAAAGGGAGCGATCCCGTCAAATGTTCGACCTGTGGCGGCGCAGGACAGGTCCGGATGCAGCAGGGTTTCTTTTCGATCCAGCAGACTTGCCCTAACTGTAAGGGCGCTGGTACGACGATTTCGGACCCCTGTAGCGCTTGCCACGGGCGGGGGCGCGTTCACAAGACGAAAACCCTGTCCGTCAAGGTTCCAGCGGGCGTAGACAATGGCGACCGAATTCGCCTGTCCGGAGAGGGTGAGGCCGGCCGAAATGGCGGCCCGCCAGGGGACCTTTACGTGGAGATTCGCGTAAAGCCGCACAAGATATTCACTCGCGACGGGGCGAATCTTGCGTGCGAGGTACCGATCAGCGTCGCGACGGCCGCGCTTGGTGGCGAGGTCGAGCTGCCGACGCTCGATGGCAATGTCGCCTTGAAGGTTCCGGCAGGCACGCAGTCCGGCAAAGTGTTTCGCCTGCGCGGGAAGGGCGTGGCGACTGTGCGCGATCCGAGAATTGGCGACCTGTTCGCGAAGGTCGCCGTCGAAACGCCGGTCAATCTGACCGCCGAGCAAAGAGATTTGCTCAGCCAGTTCGAGGAGTCGATTCGTGCGGGCGGCGAGAAGCATAGCCCGCGCGCCGGCGGCTGGCTGGATACCGTAAAACGATTCTTCGACCGCATCAGCCAGTAACGGCAACTGGCGCCGGTGCCGCCGGTGCCGTAGTCTTTGAGCGACGGCAACTAAGTTAAGGATTCCTGTCATCGAGCCACTATCCATCGGTATCGCAGGCGCCGGTCGCATGGGTAGCACCCTGATGCAAACGATCGAGACGGCTGATGACTTGCAGCTAGCGGGTGTCTGGGTACGCAGCGAGGAACGTGCGAAAGAACTGGCGGCCGCATCCGGCGCCGTGATCACCACCGATATTGATGCCGTCGTCGTGGCCAGCCGGGTGCTGATCGATTTCAGCTTGCCGGAAGCTTTTGCGACCGTAATCGGGTCCGTCACACGGCACAATAAACCACTGGTATGCGGTGTCAGCGGTCTCGATGAGTCGCAGATGGCCCTGCTTGAGCTCGCAGCGCGCGATACAGCAATCGTTTTTGACCGCAACATGAGTCTTGGTATCACGATTCTCGATAGCCTGGTCCGGCAGGCGGCGGCCTCGCTGGGGCTGGACTTCGATGTCCTGATTGAAGAAACGCATCATATTCATAAGGTCGATGCGCCCTC
>JAACFB010000004.1 GCA_009937615.1 Gammaproteobacteria bacterium
CCAACTTGATCTCGGCTTCCCGCAGCATGTGGATCGTTTGCTCGGGCTTGAAGTGCCGCCTTCCCATGGTCGTACTCCTTGGTTCCAGTGAAAGTCTCTCACCAGCCGGAGTCGTTACAGGGGGTCAGGTCAGTCTCATAAATTCGTTCACGCTATTCCAAAAAACTTCAAAAAAACGGCATAAGCCGCTGAAAAAATTATTTAAATAGACTAAGTCACGACGCTTGGAGTCCCTTGACATCTGGGGGCAGGCGCATAATCCCGGTATCCTTCGAACACAACATCTTGTGTTCGGGCAATAAAGGAAGATGTTATGGAACCGAGGCTGATGCGTATAAACGACGCCTACCGGCACATGGGGCTGTGCCGGGATTACTTTAATCGCTGGATTCGACCGGGACTGCCGGAAATCCGGCAGGGTAAAGCCGTGCTTTTCGACTGCAAAGACATTATCACGATCCACTATAGTCCTGCTGAGATTGGGCGCCTGGTGATTGAGGCTGAGAAAATAGTGGACAGTTCGCCACTGCTTTTGGCACGTCATGCTGACTGGGCGGGGCAAAACAGGGCAAAACACTGTTCGCAAACGGAGGCAGTCACCTTACAGTGACGGCTAATTATGTTTTACATCAAACAGTTAAACTGGTCGGGGTGAGAGGATTTGACTCGCGGCTACGACGCTCGGCCCTTCGGGCCGCACTTCGTGCGTCGTGATTCGCTGCGCGAATCGCTGAACTTCTTGATCGGTTCCAGATCCCGCCCAAGTTCCGGAAACAAAAAATCGGCTCCCCCTGACGGGTGAGGGAGCCGATTTTTTTAATTCCGAAACTGGTCGGGGTGAGAGGATTTGAACCTCCGGCCCCTGCCTCCCGAAGGCAGTGCTCTACCAGGCTGAGCTACACCCCGTTTGCGTTTGTCAGGAACGCCGCTGGACGGCAAATTCGGCGATCGCGATAAGTGCCTGTTTGTAGTCCGAATCGGGAATGTCGGACAAGACGGCTATGGCTGAATCGGCGGCTTCCTGAGCGCGCGCCGCAGTGTACTGGAGGGCTCCGGTGGATTCAATGATCGCCTGGATTTTGTCGAGCTGATCCAGGCCACCTTCCGTAATCGCTTTACGAATCAGCTCTTTATCTTCGGCCGATCCGTTTTCCATCGCAAAGATCAATGGCAGCGTGGCCTTTCCCTCGGCCAGGTCGTCGCCGAGGTTCTTGCCCAGTTCCTCGGCCGAGGCGTTGAAGTCGAGTGCGTCGTCAACCAGCTGAAAAGCGGTGCCTAGCTCCTGTCCAAAACGGACCATCGCCTGCTCTTCCGGCTTGCTTCGCTGCGCTAAAACGGCAGCGATCTGCGCGCCGGCCTCAAAAAGTCGCGCGGTCTTACGATAAATAACCTGCCGATACGCTTCTTCGCTGGTATCCGGGTCGTGCACGTTCATGAGCTGCATGACCTCACCGGCGGCGATCGTATTCGTGGCGTCGGCGAGAATCTGCATGACCCGCATGCTGTCGATATCGACCATCATCTGAAATGCCCGGGAATACAGGAAGTCGCCGACCAGGACACTGGCCTGGTTGCCGAACACGGTATTGGCCGAATCCTGGCCGCGGCGACGTGCCGAAGAGTCGACGACGTCGTCGTGCAACAGCGTTGCCGTGTGAATGAACTCGATAATTGCGGCGGCGCGAATGTGCTGTTCGCCCGCGTAGCCGAACGCACGGGCAGCAAGCAATACAATGACTGGCCTCAGGCGCTTGCCGCCACTCTTCACGATGTACTCGGACACCTGCGACACCAGGGCAACGTCGCTTTGCAGGCTCGCCGAAATCAGTGTGTCGACGGCCCGCATATCGTCACGGGTCATCTCGGCGACATCGTCGAACGTCATCGCGCCCGGTTTTTTTTCGGCTACATGCATGTGACTCGGATGATGCCTTAAACGCCCGGTTTTGGCGACTTTAGCTGTACCGGGAAGCTTGAATCGGGGAATCGCAAGCCTTTGAATTGCAGTATAAATTCGAGGCAGTTCGGCGTTGACCCGGGGCAGGCGAATCTATAGAATTCCCGCTCCCTTGTGGCAGCCGCCGGATGTGCGCTCGCGTAAGCGCCCGGTAGTCATAGAAAACCACTTAATTCTCAGTGAGTTGCGCACTTTTTAGCGACTTGCTATACGGAGCAGATAACGATGTATGCGGTATTTCGCAGCGGTGGCAAACAATACCGTGCAGTTAAAGGCGACGTTTTGCGCCTTGAAAAGATCAATGCCGATGAAGGCGCGACGATCAAGTTTGACGAAGTCCTGCTCGTCGGCGAAGGCTCAGACGTCAAGGTAGGCAGCCCGTTGCTGTCGGGCAGCACGGTCAGCGGCAAGGTTGTCCGCCAGGGTAAGAGCCGCAAGGTTCCCGTGGTCAAATTCAAACGCCGCCAGAACTATCTGCGCCAGGGCTCGCACCGGCAGTTTTTCACCGAGGTTGAGATTACCGGTATCTCGGGCTCCGGCGCCAAAGAAGCCAAAGTGAGCAAGGAATCGGCCGAGAAGCCGGTGGCAGAGAAAGCGGCCGGGAAGCCGGCCGCGAAGAAGGCTGCTACCAAGAAAACGGCAGCCAAGAAAACGGCAGCCAAGAAGGCTGCGCCAAAGAAGGCCGCTGCCAAGAAAACGGCAACAAAGAAGGCGACAAAGAAAAAGGCTGCCAAGAAAGTGGCCAAGAAAGACGATTAATCATGGGCCTGGCGGATTCGCCGGGCCAGCAGCAAGTCACGTAAGACAGGTACAGCACAATGGCACATAAAAAAGCAGGCGGCAGCAGTAAAAACGGTCGCGATTCAGAATCCAAGCGCCTTGGCGTCAAGATTTTTGGCGGTCAGGAAGTTACGGCCGGCAATATCATTGTGCGGCAGCGCGGAACGCGCTTTCACGCGGGCGTTAACGTCGGCATAGGCCGGGACCATACGCTGTTCGCCAAGGCCGACGGCAAGGTTCGTTTTGACAAGAAGGGCCCGAAGAACCGCCAGTTTGTCAGCGTGGTCTGATAACCTGTAGCGCGCCATTAGGCGCGGGGTTCGTCTGGACGGGCTCCAATGCATTTAAAGACCCCGCTTTCGCGGGGTTTTTTTGTAGGCTAGGGCAATGAAATTCGTCGATGAAGCGACTATCCGGGTACTTGCAGGCAACGGCGGTCATGGCGCGCTGAGCTTCCGCCGTGAGAAATACGTGGAAAGGGGCGGTCCCGATGGCGGCGACGGCGGCCATGGTGGCAGTGTTTACCTGGTTGCAGAGCCGTCGATGAATACACTGGCGGATTTCAGGGTTGCCCGGAAATTCAAGGCGGGCAGCGGGCAGCCGGGTGCCGGCCGTAACAAGACGGGTCGCTCCGGTGACGACCTCGAGGTCAGGATTCCCTGCGGCACGGTTGTGCACGATGTCGATACGGGCGAGCTGATCTGCGATTTGACCGAACCCGGCCAGAGACAGAAAGTCGCCGAGGGTGGCCGCGGCGGCCTCGGCAACACGCGCTTCAAGAGCAGCGTCAATCGCGCGCCGCGGAAGACGACCAACGGAACACCGGGCGAGGCTCGACACCTGAAGCTCGAGTTGAAAGTACTGGCTGATGTCGGCCTGCTCGGTATGCCCAATGCCGGTAAGTCGACACTGATTTCTGCAATGTCGGAGGCTAAGCCCCGTATCGCCGACTATCCGTTCACGACACTGCACCCGAATCTCGGCGTCGTCCGCGTCGGCGCACTGCAAAGTTTCGTTATGGCTGACATCCCGGGACTGATCGAGGGCGCTTCTGAAGGTGCGGGGCTCGGCATACAGTTTCTCAAGCACCTGCAGCGTACGGGCCTGCTCCTGCACCTCGTTGACATTGCGCCCATCGATCCGGACGCCAATCCCGCGAACGACGTGAAGGCTATTCTTAGAGAGCTGCACAACTTCTCGGCTGAACTGGCCGCCAAACCCCGCTGGCTCGTCATCAACAAGATCGACCTGCTTGCGAATGATGAGCTGAAAGCCGCGCGCGACAATCTGCTGTCCGAACTGGCCTGGGACGGCCCGGTTTTCGAGGTCAGCGCCGCGACAGGCGCGGGAATCGAGGCGCTCGGTCAAGCGGTCATGCGTGAACTCGAAGATTTAACATAAGCCCGGACGCCGTTCACAGTTTTGTCCCGCCAGGCACCTGATTGCGCGGCAAATACGACGTGCGTCGCATCCTGAAATCCGCATAACAAGTAGCATTTCTCCTTGATAAAGAGATTAAGTGCCGCGACCGGCAGTTGTGTCTCGAATGTCGGGCTTCAAGGATTATGTCATGCGTCGGGAAGACGGTTTTACCCTCATTGAATTGATGATTGCGATCGGCCTGATGGCCCTGCTGCTCTCGATGGCGGTGCCGGCGATGAACATGTTTGTATCGAACGCGAGACAAACCGGCGCAGTCAACGACTTTGTCTCCTCGATGCACATCGCGCGCAGCACGGCGATAACGACAAATGCACGGGTCACGATCTGCCCGAGTGCGAGCGGTGGCGATTGTGAGGCTGTTTCGTGGGATGACGGTTGGATCGTATTCGGTGATCTTGACAGCGACCAGAACGTAGACGCTGACGAGTCGATCATTGCTGCCTCGGCCGGGATCGACGGCTTATCGATAGTTTCGGGCGAGTTCGCTCAGTACCTGATGTATCGACCTAACGGTCGGGTCATGAACGCCAGCGTAAACAGCAATTCCGGTCAGTTCACAGTCTGCGATCGACGCGGTTCGGATCATGCCAAGGTCCTGATCGTGGACCTGTCCGGACGTCCACGGCTTTCCGATCGGCTCGCAGATGGCCGTGTGCCCGGTTGCGGGTAGTCGTGTTTAACGACACTTGAATCGGAATTTCGCCATGTGCCATCGACAAAATCTACAGCGCGGATTCTCCTTACTCGAGCTGCTCATCGCGCTTGTTGTTTTCAGCGTCGGAATGCTGGGCATAGCCGGCCTGCAGTCGATGTCCAAACAAGCGAATTTCGAAGCAATGCAGCGCTCAACTGCGTCGCAGATTGCTTACGGGCTGCTCGAGGACATGCGCACCAACGGCGATTCCATCGACACTTACCGCGCAGTGGCGGCACTGGGCAACGGCAGCCTTGGCAACGAGCCGGCCCCGAACTGCAGCGGTGCATCCGTGTGCAACGCGGCACAAAAAGCGGCCCATGATCTCTGGTTTTGGGAGCAGCTTCTCGATGGCAGCCTCGAAACCCGGAGCGGTTTGGGCGCCGGAGGCCTCGTGCTGCCGACACTGTGCATCGATGGGCCGGTATTCGGCGGTCCCGGCGTATACAGGGTAACAATAGCGTGGCGGGGTACCGCGCCGATAACCAACGCCGTGGACAATGCCTGTGGCGCCGCGAGCGGCAATTACGGCGACAACAACGAGTTCCGGCGCATTATCCAGATCCCGACATTCATCGATCCGAATATCTGAGCGATGAACGCCATGCCCAGTCATTCACTTAAGTCACAAAACGGATTCTCCGTTGTCGAACTCATGATCGCGATGTTGTTGTCGACGGGCCTGGCCGTGGCGATCATTACCGTCTTCGTAAACAACAGCCACAGTTTCGATCAGGACGATAACATCGCCCGCATGCAGGATGATGCCGGCCACGCGCTGCGGGAGCTCGCGTTTGAAATAAGCATGGCAGGCAACTACGCAGAGCTGCATATGCCCGACGCTGTGACGCCTGATGATGCACTTTCGATTGGGGCCGACTGCGGCCCGGGGGGCGAAATCAACTGGATGTACCGCACGGTCGACGCGGTTACGGGTGAGTCGCTGTCGATTGCCGCCCTGGACAATGCGAGCGCTGCCGCCGTCGGCACCGAGTTTTCCTGCTTCGAGTCGGGCGAGCTCCTCGAGGGTACCGATGTCGTATTAATTCGGCGCGTTGCGGGCGCTGAAGCCGGGGCGCTGGCCGCTGGCCGCGTATACCTGCGGACCAACGGCACGGTGGGCCTGCTGTTCCAGGCACCGTTCCCGGTCGCGCCAAGCGCAACGGTTGCCGCGCCGCGTGCCGACTGGGAGTATCGGCCAAGTATCTATTACATCCGCCGCTATGCAAACACGGCCGGGGACAACATTCCGACACTGTGCCGGAAGGTCTTGAGCTCCGGACCGACGATGACCACCGAGTGTCTCGCGGACGGTATCGAGAACCTGCAGATCGAGTACGGCATCGATACCAGCGAAGACGGCAACCCGAACGTGTACTTGAGCAGCCCCACGCTGGCAGAGATTCAGAACGCCGTTGCCGCCCGCATATTCCTGCTGGCTCGCACGACCGAAATTGATACTCGCTACACGAACGACAAAACCTACTCGATCAGCAATTCGCCAGATTTTTCGCCCGATGATTCCTTCCATCGCCGCGTGTTTTCAACGAGCGTGTCGATCCAGAACATCCGCAGCATGAACATGATGGGCTTTTGATATGGGCAAACAGGACTTCACGTTTCGACGTCATCAGCAGGGCGCCATCCTCGTGATAGCGCTCATGTTTCTCTTGACGATCACGCTGTTTACGATTTCATCAATGCGCTCAAGCAACATCGGTCTGAAAATGGCGCAGAATGAAGAGTCCCGCGTTGCCGCGGTGCAGGCGGCGCAGGCGCTGGCCGATGCGATCGTCGCGAACCCGGCGTCGACACCGGTTGTTGGAACCACAGGTTTTACAGTCTGCACGGCGGGACAGGCGGGCTGCACGCGAAACAATCTGGCGGTGAACGATGAAATTCTCGCAGCCGCCGTTGCCTCAAATCACCTTGCGGCACGTGTGGAGCGAACGGGCACTATTTTCCGTCCCCCGCCACGCATTGTTGAGTCCAGTATCGACAAGTTCAGCAGCGCGTCGTTCCGAGTAACAACGACTTACGACCGCGTTGCCGAAGGTTTAGGGCGCCAGCAGATCACCGAAGGCGTGCTCGTGCTGGTACCAAAACAGTAGTTTGAAAATTCACGAAGAGAGAACGGGTATGTATACCAAGTTTCGCAAGATTTCGATGTCGACCCTTGTCGCAGTGCTGATCGTCACGATCGGGCTGGCAGAGGCCGATGACACGGATGTCTACACGAACCCGGGGTCGAGCCTGCCCGAGAACAGCGAGCCCATGGTCATGTTCTCGCTCGACTACCGGCCGAACCTGGCGGCGAGGGCCTGCAGCAAAGGAGCCTGCGACACGCTGATCGCCGAGGGATACATGGCGCCGACCGGTCCGTACACGTTTTTCGACGTGCTGCGCGGCGCTTTGCGCAAGGTATTCGATCCGCTCGAGGACGTCCGGGTCGGGTTAATGATCAATCACGATAACTCTACGGATTGCGTCGGCTACGGTCGAACGGGCTGCAGCAACGGCGGGTACATCGCGCTGGGTTTCGAGATGTTCGAGGAAAACGACGTTAACGGAGCCAAGGCTCGTTTTCATAAGACGCTTGAATCGATCCCGACACCGGGTGGAAATCTCAGCCACTCGTACCAGGGCAAGGAAATGTTTTTCGAGTTTTTTCGCTACCTGACCGGTCAGGGCGTCTACAACGCGCACAACGGCTACACCGACTTCGGCACGAAGAACACCTACAACCTGGATAAAGACTTTCCGGCGATCGCCTGGGATACCGGGATCGAAGGGGAATCGGAGTCCATACCGAAGTATGAGTCCCCTTTCGAGGAGGCGAGCGAGTGCTCGAAGGTTTTTACTGTCAACATGCTGTTCCAGGTGTCCAACCAGGATGACGATTCTGACGCAGCGATCGCATCTCCGGTCGAGTTTGGCGGATTCGGTTCGCCGCAGCGGCAATTTGCCGACGTCATCCAGTATCTGAACGATGCGGATCTTGGGAATGGCAGCTACGGTGTAATCCCAGCGTTCGAAGACAAACAAAATGTCATCTCATACTTTCTTGTTGATCCGCGTTTCATTAATACGACGACCACAGGATATGCACGTGCAGGCGGCACTGGCGTACCGCTCCCGCTTAGCGAAAACCCCGACGACCTCGTCACGACGCTGCAGGAGGTTTTTCGCCAGATTCTCAGCGTCAGCACGACGTATGTCGCCGCATCGGTGCCCGTCAATGTATTCAATCGGGCCGAGGTCACGGACAACGTATATATCGCCCTGTTCCAAATCGATGGCGAGTCGAAGCCTTACTGGGTCGGCAACGTCAAGAAGTTCAGGTTGCAGGGCGCGAATGACTCGTCCGCGACGGCGACACTGCTCGACGCGACTGGGGAACCGGCGGTTGCGGCGGATGGCCGTATCCGTTTTGATGCGCTGTCGTACTGGACCGTGCCTGACACACTGCCGCCCGCCAATGTTGTTCTCGGTGAAGTTGACGGCCGCGACGGACGCGTCGTGGCACGCGGCGGCGCAGGACAAAGAATTCCCGGTTTTCTGAGTGGCAGCCCCCACGAGGCAAATGGTCTTGGCGGCCGCACGATATACTACGACAAGACATCGTCGAGCCTCGCCCCGCTCAATGTGGATTCGGCAACGGCGACTGATCTGCAGCCGGACTTCGACGTAGCCACGACAACCGAGGCAGCGGCTCTCATCGCGTATGCGCGCGGCCTGGATATCGATGATCTGGACAAGGATTCTGAGCGCAACGAGGCTCGAGAGTGGCTATTCGGCGATGCGCTGCATTCCAGGCCGCTGCCGCTTAATTACGGTTCGATGGGTGGCTACACCGACCCGTCTAATTCGGCCATTTACGTGGCCGTTGCATCCAATGACGGCATGCTGCGAATGATCCGCAATACCCAGGCAAGCGGCGGCGAGAGTGGCGAGGAAGTCTGGGCATTCATGCCGCGCGCGGCGATGGGGGCGCAGAAAGTGCTGCGCGCCAACGGCAGCGGCATGCCGCATCCGTATACGGTTGACGGAGCTCCCGCTGCACTGTTTCTGGACAGGAAGAATGACGGCTCAATCGATTCGGGTGACGGTGACCGGGTATACATGTACGTCGGCATGCGCAGGGGTGGGAAAGCGTATTATGCGCTGGATGTGACGGACCCTGAGCGTCCGGCGTTGATGTGGACGATCAATAAAGGCGGTGATTTTGCCGAGCTTGGCTACACGTTCTCCAACCCGCGCGTAGCTCTCGTCGCGTCGGCGGGCGGTCCGCGGCCCGTGATCATGTTTGCGGGTGGATACGACCTGAACAAGGACGCCCGGGGCGTCGTCGGCACAAACGATGCCGAAGGCAACGCGATCTATGTCGTCGATGCAGAAACAGGCGAGCTGGTCTGGAAAGCTCGCGGCGGCTCGGGCGGCGGGAGCACCACGGTGTTCGAGCACTCAGGCCTTGTCGATAGCATTCCGTCGACGCTGTCTGTCGGTGATACTGACGGCGATGGCCTCGCCGACCGCATCGTCGTCGGCGACACGGGCGGCAATGTATGGCGTGCCGATATCCAGGGCAAGGATACGTCGAACTGGTCGTTGAGCCTGCTGGCTTCCCTGGGGAGGCACTCGTCGGGGGCCGATGGTATCGCGACCGACCGGCGTTTCTTCCATCGCCCGGACCTGGTGCCAAGCAAGGATGGCAACGGGCTGTTCGATGCCGTCGTCATCGGCTCCGGTAATCGCGCCGATCCGCTGGACGCCGGTGGGATGACAACCAATTTCACCTACATGATTAAGGATCGTCGTACGGCCGCCGGCAGCGGGGTTGACACCGGGCTGCAACATGTCGATTTCGGTGATGTAACCAGTAATTGCCTGCAGAGCGAGGGCGGCTGCGTTGTTAATCTGACTAACGGCTGGCGGCTGCGCCTCGAAGACCCGGGCGAGAAAGTTCTGGCTACACCGCTGACGCTGACCGGCAAGATCTTTTTCACGACGTACCTGCCGCACTCAGAGACTACTTCCCCTTGCTCGCCATCTGAAGGCACCGGCCGGCTGTACGCGGTGTCCCTGCAGGACGCCAAATCAGTGATTAATTACGACAGCAGCGATGACGATTCTGACAATCCCGATGAGGCCACGACGAAAGCTGATCGCAGCGTCGAACTGCAGTCACTGGGTATTCCGGCCGAAGTTGTCTCGGTGCCGCCTAACAAGATCCTGCGGCCTGACCTGCAGATCGACAACGTCAACGCAACGACCCGCTGGCGCACATACTGGTACCTGCAGGAAGACTCGGACCTGTAGCCCTCGCTGCCGCCCCGAGCGCATTAAAAGGATTACGACGATGGATTTGAAAGCGATACACCGAAACTCACAACGCGGCGTCACGTTACTGGAGTTGCTGATCGTGGTCACGATTGTTGCGATCATCTCGGCATTTGCCTATCCCTCTTACATGGAGCATATCGTGAGCGCAAAGCGGACCGTAGCGGCTTCGGCCCTGCTGCAGGTTGCCGACCGTCAGCAGCAGTTCTTTATGGACAACAAACAATATGCAAACGACCTGACGGACCTCGGCCTGGCGGCAAACCCATTGGTGCTGTCGGATGACGGGATGCCTGCAGCGGCAGGCGATGGCGACAGCGTCTACTCGATTTCGCTATCCAATGTGACCGCGACGACCTACACGGTTACGGCGGCACCTTTACATGGCCAGCTATCGAGGGATACGGCGTGCGGCAGCCTGACGATTACCCAGGCGGGCGTCAAAGGCAGTAGCGCCGGGGGTGGTGACTGCTGGTGACCGGGCGAGCCTTTGCAAAAAAGCCGCCATAAGGCGGCTTTTTTTCTGATTCAGTGCGCCCGGGTTGAATACGGTCAGGCAGCGAGCGCCTTGACGCGCTTGTTGAGGCGGCTCTTGTGGCGCGCGGCCTTGTTCTTCGTGACGAGGCCTTTGTTGATCATGCTGTCGATGACCGGTACAGCTTCCTTGTAGGCCCCTACGGCTGCGTCCTTATCGCCGGCATCGCAGGCTTTGACGACATTCTTTATCTTTGTGCGCATCATGGACCGCAACCCCATGTTGTGTTTTCGGGTCTTTTCTGCCTGCCGGGCGCGCTTCCTGGCTGATTTGATATTTGCCACTGGTGGTTACCGTGTCCTGCTTTCAAAGAGCCGCGTATTATTCGTGCCCGGGCAGGCATTGTCAATGAATAACCTGCAACTCTTCCGGGGCGTCCTTTTGGGCTAAACTCGGTAGCCCTATGAACACTGAACAAACATCCGGCCGCCGCCTGATCAAAACGACGTCGATAGTCAGCGGCATGACGCTGTTATCCCGTATTCTCGGCCTGGTCAGGGACGCCGTCTTCGCCCGCTATTTCAGCACCTCGCTGGTCATGGATGCCTTCCTGGTAGCCAACCGCATCCCGAACATGTTGCGGCGGTTTTTTGCTGAGGGCGCATTTTCACAGGGTTTCGTTCCAGTAATGGCGCGCTACCGGGAACGGCACGACCACGACGAAGCGCGCGAGTTCGTCGACGCCGTGGCCGGCACCTTCGGGATCATCCTTTTTCTCGTGACTTTGGTCGGCGTCATCGCGGCGCCGGTACTCGTCGCCATCGTCGCGCCCGGCTTCATCGGGGACGACGGCCGTTTCGAGATCGCCACGCTGATGCTTCGGTTCACGTTTCCTTATCTTTTCTTCGTGTCGCTGACCGCATTCGCCGGCGCGATTCTGAACACCTACGAGCGCTTCGGAGTGCCGGCCTTCACGCCCGTTATTCTGAATGTCGTTCTGATTGGCTGCGCCGTCTGGTTATCGCCGTTACTCGATGAGCCCGCCATGGCGCTCGCCTATGCCGTTTTCATAGCGGGACTCTTGCAGCTGCTGTTCCAGATCCCGTTCCTGCTGCGCATCCACGCGCTGCCGCGGCCCAAATGGGCATTGGCGCACAAGGGGGTCCGCCGCGTTATGACCCTGATGCTGCCGGCGATTTTCGGGTCGTCGGTCGCGCAGGTAAACGTATTGATCGGCGGCATCATTGCTTCGATGCTGGGGGTCGGCAAGATCAGTTTGCTGTATTACTCGGATCGGCTCATGGAGTTTCCACTGGGACTGTTCGGCATCGCGTTGGCGACGGTGACGCTGCCGTATCTGTCGCGCCAATACGCGAACGAATCGCTTGAAGCGTTTTCAGCGACGATCGACTGGTCGATGAAACTCGTGCTTTTGATCGCGTTACCGGCAGCGATTGGGCTCATCGTTTTGGCCGAACCGCTGGTCGCAACGATATTCTATGGCGGCGCGTTCACTAACGACGACGTGCGCATGACGGCGCTTGCGCTGCGGGCGTTCGCGGTCGGCCTGATCGGTTTCTCTTACGTCAAGATACTTGCCCCGGCGTATTTCGCCCGCGAGGATACGCGTACGCCGGTTCGTATCGGGCTGATCGCACTCGGGGTGAATTTCGTTCTCAGCATCAGCCTGGCATGGTATCTGACGGCAATCGAGTTCGCCGGCAGCCATGCTGGTCTCGCGCTCGCGATTTCCGTGGCCGCGTTGCTCAATGCGCTGCTGCTATACCGAGGCTTGAAACGCGACGGCATTGTCCGGCACTCCCCGGGCTGGAAAAAGCTGCTGCTGCAGGTCGGCGTCGCGAACGCCGTCATGTGGGGAATTCTCGACTGGCTCAATCATCCTCTCGCGTGGTGGCTCGATGTGGATGCGCTGACGCGGATTGGCTGGCTTGCCCTGTGCGTGACCGGCGGAGCCGCGGTGTATTTTCTGGTCCTGTTGTCGCTGGGAATGCGGCCGTCGAACTTCATGATGAGGCCCCACTGACGTGCACCTGGTACGCCATTTAGACGATATGCCGTTCGACAGCCTTCGGCGAGGCAGCGTTGTCACGATCGGCGCTTACGATGGCCTGCATCTCGGTCATCAGCAGCTGCTCGATCGAGTCATCGCCGCATCGAAAGCGCGTGGGCTGCCGGCCATCGTCATGAGTTTCGAGCCTACGCCGAAGGAGTTTTTTGGAAAAGACAGTCCGCCGGCTCGGCTGATGCGGTTCCGTGAGAAGTACGACGCGCTCGCCTCTCGTGGCATTGACCTCTTTTACTGCCCGCGCTTCGATGGCCAGATGCGCGACATTTCGGCGGATGATTTCCTGCGTCGTATCATGATTCACGGATTGTGCGCGCGGCATGTCGTCGTGGGTGACGACTTTCAGTTCGCGCGCAGACGAGAGGGCACGATTGAGCACCTGCAGCGAGCCAGTGTCGCGTTGAAATATGACGTCGAACGTGTCGCCAGTATCGTTGTCGACGGTGTGCGCGTAAGCAGCACCGCGGTTCGCGAGGCGCTTTGGAGCGGCGAGATGCAGCAGGCATCCGCGCTGTTGGGAAGGGCGTACAGCATGTCCGGCAAAATTGTGCGCGGTGAGAACGTCGGCCGGTCGCTGGGCTATCCGACTGCCAACGTTGATCTTCGGCGCCGCCAAAGTCCGGTCATGGGCATTTTCGCAGCGCGCGTGCGCGGGCTTGCGGGCGGAACAAGAGACGCGGTCGCAAGCGTCGGAACCCGGCCGACCTTCGACGGCACCAAGCCTATCCTTGAAGTTCATATTTTTGACTTCGACGAGGACATCTACGGCGAATATATTCATGTCGATTTCATTGCGCGCCTGCGAGGGCAGGAAAAATACGCGCGGATTGAGGACCTGGTTGCGCAAATGCACCGAGACGCTGACAATGCGAAGGCGGCTCTGGCTGCCGCTGCGGCCTGAAAGGATGAATACGTGACAGAAAAAACCAGCACCGGTACGGGCCGTTACATCGCTTGGCTGAGTGTGGCCATCGTCATTATTGCCGCCGACCAGGTGACCAAGTGGGCAATCGTGGAGTGGGTCGATCTGTACGGAAGAGTGCCGATCAATTCATTCATCAACCTGACTCACCAGCAAAACACGGGCGCGGCATTCAGTTTTCTTGCGGGCGCCTCGGGGTGGCAGCGCTGGTTCTTCGTCGTGCTGGCGACGCTGGTTTCAGGCGTTATCCTCGTTTGGCTGTGGCGGATCCGTAGGGAAGGGCCGGTCGTGCTGATGGGCGGGCTGGCACTGGTACTTGGCGGGGCCATCGGCAACTTGATTGATCGTGCGCGCGTCGGCTACGTTACGGACTTCTTCCAGGTCTGGTTCGGGGGCTGGGCCTTTCCGTCATTCAACGTTGCGGACGCGGCCATCACGGTCGGCGCGGCGCTGCTGATCATCGACGCAATCTTTATCAGCGGCAAGAAGGAATGACCGGAGCCAGGTCGGACACGATTTCGCTGGATGAGTTGCCCGATTCGAGATCGGGCAGCTAGCGCGTGCGTGTCCAGCAATCGGTATCGGGCGCCGAGGTCTTGCGGCCGCGGCCGTCGATATTGAATGTCAGGCACTTGCCGGCCTCGGCACCACCGTCCTGGTAGGTAGCGGTTGCCGTGAAGTCATTAGCGGTGGCGCCCGTGACGGTAGCCGAGTACGCCCCGGAGTCGGTGAGCTGCGGACTGTCGTAGCCGAGCTCGCCCATCGTGCCGTAACGGTTATTCTGCAGATAAAACCGCTCCTGGTTCTGCGCAATCTCGAGCAAGATCGCTTTCGCTTCCGTGCGCTTCGAGCGCTCGACAAATGCGCGATAACTCGGATAGCCAACCGCAGCAAGAATCCCGATGATCACGACGACGATCAGCAGCTCCACGAGGGTGACGCCACGCATTTTCTGAACCATCCTGGGAGCTTTCTTAATGATCGCGTGCATCATTGAATACCGTCCTGTGTCCAAAGTGTACGTACCGGATTATTGGCGAACCCGGGATCGAAACATTCCACGCCGACACAACCGAGCGGTGGCGGTGTGCAAGCTGCGCCCTCGCAGTCGGGATCGTCCGCGCTCGGGAACAGGATCGTCGGCGTCGGCGCGATGCCGCCCTGCTGCAGCGTCGTGCTCCGCGCGTCGTCCGCCTCTTCCGGGCTCAGTGCCTCAAGGTTTGCAGTGACGGGGTCACCGTTCAGCGCGCTCATCCGATACAGGAAGTTTGTGCCGCGGCCGGCCGTGCAGCTCACTGCGGCTTCCGAGTCCGGCGAAAAAGCGACGAAGAAGATCTGATTATCGAATGTCAGCGAATCTGCCAGGACTTTCTGATTGTACGGTAGCGTGAATTTCCAGCCCCGGTCGTTGGCCGTTATAACGGTCTGCGTTTGACCGCTGACTTCGACGAGATCGTCATCCGTAATAATCGGGTAGTTGTCGTAAGCCGACTGCGGCAACTGGTTGAACACATCGCCGTCCCTGATCGAGAAGAAACGATCCGATGCATCTAAATCGAAGGGATGTGCCCGGTAGCCGGAGCCGATGCTGACAGATATAAATCGGCGCTGCTGGTTGTTATCCGTGATAAGCGAAATGTCGGGCGCATTGTAGAATCGGCGAGTGTCTGCCGCTGCCGGCGTGGCGAGACCCTCCGCGCCCAGCCTGGCAATCACTCCGCCCGTCACAAGGGTCGCGGGCGCCTGGCCATTGAATACATCGAAGCGCCAGACCTGTCCGCCGAGATCGCTGGCATACATGCGATCTGCAAAGCCGTCGCCGCTGAAGTCAATGACGCGGATTTCGTTCGGCATGGCCCGGGTCATGTTCGTGACCACCAGGTCCGCGTTGAGATCGGCGCCGGCACGCCACAGCTCGGCACCCGTCTTCAGGTCCAGCATGTGCACGCCTGCGCCCGTAACGTCAGGGCTGACGGGATGACTGCTCGTATCGTGCACCGTGTTGTAACCGCCACCGATGACAACAACTGCCTTGTCGGTATTCTGGGTAACCGATCCGACATCGATGCGGGCAATAACCGGTGATGACCAGCTTTCGCCGAACTCGGGCAAATTCGCGTTCCATAGCAGACGTGGAGAGTTTCTGTCGGTGACGTCGAGGGAGTAGTAGTTGCTGCCGCCGCGGCGCATGCCGAAGATCAACTGGACGAAGTCACCATCCGCCGACTCGATAATGCCGTCGCGATCAACGTCCTTGACGATGGGCACAATGTTGCCGTCGATGCCATATTGTTTGTACTTCGAATTCGGATCGAAATACAGGCGGGTCAGGTTCGAAAGCAGCCGTTTCGGAATAAATGCCCAAAGTTCTTCCCCGGAGTCGCCATCGAAAGCGTGCAGGTAGCCATCGTTCGTTGCCGTAAACACGACGACATCGGGATTCTGCGCGTCACCGCCGTAGACGACCGTGGCGGGTTGCGAGTGCAGGGGATCGCCCATGGCCTTACGAACCGTCGTCGCCGGATCGCCGTCCTCGTCGCGCAGGTCTGCACCGCGGGCCCAGTCAATGAGCTCGGCCATCTCGGGCTCACCATCGGCGCCGGTCAGGCCGAAGTCGGCCGGGATCAATGACGTCGTCAACGGCGTGACACTATTTGCTGCGCTGGTCAGATCATTGCCGCTGTTGTTGGTGTACAAATTCCTTGCGGCCGGCGCAGGTAGCTGTTGTGCGGCGCCGCCGAGCAACACGTTATTGCCGTCCGGACCGCCCGTGGTCCACTCGCTCGTCGCCGAGTCCAGGAAGAAGCCCGTGGCAGGGTCGACTGCATTGGCGCCGTTGGCGTCTACGATCTGCCCGTCCGTAATGCGATATTTCTTCAAATTGCCCGGCCAGTGCGCCTTCGCCTTGGCGCCGAACGTCGTGATGTACAGGTCGTTGAGATTTTGCGTCCGGTTGAATGTATTAACTGAAACTGCCGGCGCCGAGAAGGACAACGAGCGATCGCTTATCTCGCCAATAATCGATAACAGGGTCCTGGTCAACGAGGCAACGTCATTGGCCTGGAAATAGCGGCCGCCGGAATCGTCCGCGGTTTCCTGGAGAATCGGCAGGTCGATATCGAATCCGATCGTGTGCGTCGTGACGAGCTGATCGCCATCGGCGATCGTATCGACGTCTTGCACCGACAGGTACTCTGCAATGTCGTCGAGGCACTGCCCGCCCTCTGGGAGCACCTCACCATCGCAGCCGGCGTAGCCCAAAGCACTACCGAAATTGGGCAAGTTTCCGACAAGCCCGGTTGTCTCCTCATCCCGTCGTGGTTCGCCGTCGGTCAGGAGAACGTTGTAGTTCTTTGAACAGACGCCCCAGTCGGGTTGCTGATAGACCGCGGGATCCGACGAGGCGAGGGCGCTCGAGTCCGACTTCGATGTGCCGTCAATTTCGCCGCTGCCGTAATAGGCGGGCATGCCTCGCCAGTAAAGTGCGGCCTCGTACATCGTTTCGGACAACGGCGTCCATCTTTCAATCGCCAGAAGCCTGATCGTGTCGAGCACCTGCTGACGGTTCTGATCGAGATCCGTCATGCCCAATATAACCGGGCCACCGTCATCAAAGTTGAATTTCATGATTCCGACATTGATATTTTCGACGGAGCTCAAAACTTTCGTCGCCACATCTTTAACGATGTCGATCTTCGAAAATACGTCCGTTTGGGGATTGTTCTTCCAGTTCAGATAATTCCCCGTGTAGACCGTGTAGCTGATATGACGCGGTGAGCTGCCCCAGGCAACTTCCTCTTTCGCGTTATTCGTGAAAAGGTTGTCCAGGTTGCTGCCGGTCGAGGCCCAGAGACGAGTTCCGTCGGTGCCGTCGCCGTGGATACCCGAGTCCGTTAGGCACTCGACGAACGCACTGCTATAACCGGGAGCAAGGGTCTGCCAGAGCCTTGCGCTGCTGCCGTCATTGCTGCCATCCCGGTACTGGATCATGGTGTTCGTATAACTGCCGATACCGTCAAGCTGCTTTTGCGCCGATACGCAGACGAACCGGTCGCTATTAATGACATTTTTCGATGTGGCACAGTCGGGCTCGAGGTCAATATCAGTCCAGTAGAACTTATCCTTATCGCATGCGCCGTCATATTCCAGGTTGCTGTCGTAAGAAATAGTTGTTGTCAGCTGATCCTCCATCGAGCCCGAGTTATCGATGATGAACATGACGTTCGGCGGCGGTAATTGCGAGGGATCCGGGCTAAAGAGCAGCAACTCGGTATCGTCCGCCACGGCAGGCATTCCCGTCAGCAGCGCGACAGCGCAGCTGATATTCATCCATGCAATTTTGCGCGTTGAGATCTTCATGATCTGTGCCTCAATCTTGGGTGTATCGTTCAGATCCGGACGACGATCGATTTGATCGTGTCGGACTCGAGGTGGTGCAGGACACCGACGAACACATTCTCGCGGTCGTCCGCCTGCATAAGGATTTTCTTGAATTCGTCCAGCCGAACCGTTGTACCGTTGACGGTGTAGCGCGTAGCCGCCGTGACGCGCACGAGCATTTGCGCACACTCGTCGCATTCCTTGAATGCCGCGCTGCCATTTTCGGTTGCGGGTGCCCGGAAGTTGTTCAGGCTCAGCTCGTAAGCCCTGGATACGACTTGTGCGTCGCTGGCGGCCGCGACGCCGAGGCTTAGCAGCCCGATTACGAATACAGTCTTGATGTTCATGAGGTTCACCTTCTTCCCTGGATCGTCACTCAACCGGTAATCAAAGCGTCGGTGCTTCCGGACCGACGATGTAAAAAGCTTGTGTATGAACAGCAGTCGAATCGCGATCGGTCGTCGTGCCGGGGCCGGCCCGCCGCGACTCGGCCTGTGCCGTCGCCAGGAAATGGTAGGCGGCAACACCGCTGCCGACGCCCAGGCTGAAAGCCTTGTCGGGCACGATGGTCGAATCCTCGAACTCGATCCGGGCCGTCACCGAGTCGTTCGCGTTGATCGTCTGCGTAATCGACGCGCCGGCGAGCGTGTTGAAACTGCCCTGGCCGAGCGCCTGTTCCAGGCCGGTCTCGGCAGCCTGGAAGGCGTTCTCGTAGTTCTGGTCGTTACGGGCCATCGCCAGTTCGGTCGTCGCGGTGTTCATGCCCGAAATGGCGAGCACCGTAATCACGACAAGCAGGATCAGGCCGATGACGAGTGCGGCGCCTTGCTGTTTCTTGTGGGAGTGCAACATCTTCATGGTCGTTCTCTGTAATCAGGTCCGGGTATTGCGCAGCAGGATCGTCTTCGATACCTGCATGCGGCGGAACTGGTCGTTGGGTACCCCGAGGTCGATATCGCCCGGTTCATAGTCGCGGTTGTCCTGTATGCCGACCTCGGCGGAAATGCCGCGCACGACCAGCCAGACGCGCGCCGTCATGACGCGAGCGCCGGGTACGTAGCCTGCCGCCTGCGGGTCGTAGATCGGGTCGCCCGGATTAACGTAGCGGTCGACCGTGTTGTCCTCGTCGACATCGACGCCAAACTGCACCTGCAGATTCTCGACGCCGGGCGCTACTTCCTGATCCGCGATCTGGGGTGCACCGCCGGCCATGGCGAGCGTCTTGCGTCGCAGCGTCGGCACACCCGGGATCAAGTCCGAATCGGCCGAAACATAGTAGGTATTGACGAGCAGGTTGTGCGTCGTGGAATCATCCGGCATGAACGCTGCCGGTATGACGCCATCCGCGAACAGTTCTCCCTGGATGCGCGTCGTCTGGATCTGCAGGCGGCCGGGTTCCAGCGGCACGGGCAGAACCGTCGCTCGCCTGACCGTGATGAAATCCGAATTGGCCTGGGCGCCGCCTTGTGCGCCGCAGGGGAGCGTGTAGGCGTTGTTTTCGCCATCGACGGTCATGGCGAGATCGAGCGCCCATCCGTCGCCGCACTCCGCGGGCTCGGGAAGATCGTTCGGGTTCGGTTCACCCGCGACCGAGCGGCCCTCGACAGCCAGCGGGCGGCTGTTGCGGCCCCAGTTACTGGCCATGCGCAGGTCAGCTTCTATCGTGTCCATCGCAAACTGCGCTGTTTCCTGGACGCGCGCGATCGACTCGTTGATCACGAATGCCTGCCGGCTTTGGTTGTAGATCTGGACGGCGCCGATGATCAGAAACGAACCGATCGCCAACGCAACGAGCAACTCGACGAGCGTCAGACCGCTCTGCTCGCCCATGAGCCGCTGTGAGGATTTACCGAACGTCGTTATCATATGCCAAGTACCGGTATCGTAACCGTGTAGCTCAATTGTTCGCCGGGTTCATCCCAGCCAACCGTGATGGTATACAGCGGCGGCACGACCGAGTCGTCGAACAGCACCGTGATGTCCCCGTTTGGCAGCGTGTCGGTTGCCTGCTGATCCCACACGAAGATATCGTTTGCCGCCATCTCGGCTTCGTTACAGTCCACGCCGCCACCGACGCAGTTGTTGTTGCCGCCCACGCCCGTATACGCAGCCCCGGCTCGCGGATTCGCGCGAATCCTATCGGCCACGTCACCGGCCAAGGTCACCGCATGGTGCCGGAACATCGAGGTCCGGCCTGCTTGCATGCTCTGGACGTACAGTCCGGCGATGCCGAGCATGCCGACCGACAGGATAATCAGCGCGATCAGCACTTCTACGAGTGAAAAGCCCCGTTGCCTGCCGAGCGTGCCGTTGTCGTTCAAATTTCGCATCGAATCCATTCCTTACCGCGCTCGCAGCGCCCTCACGGACAGGTGCCGCCGATATTCGCCAGGGCCGCGTCGATCAGATCCTTATCGCGCAGGATCGTGGCGCGCCCGAGGGGTGTTGCTACAAAGAGCCGTGCAGCCGAGTTACCACCAGCGGCCGTTACGTTGCCGCGCTCGTCGCACATCACGACCTGGGAAACTGCGGGGTTGCCTGGGACGATACGTCCGAGACCCGTCGATGCGTACATGAAGTACCGTGCGTCATTCGCGAACACCAGCGTCACGCCTTCGGCCACCTCGGAATGTGCGCGCAGGACTGACTCGGTGTCGCCGGCCCGCGCCAGGTCCGCGTTTTCGTCCACGAAAACGATGAAACCCTGGTCCCAGGTGCCGCCGCAGCTGGCGTCTGCCGCCAGGGAATTAGCGCTGGCGCAGATCGTGATGTTGGTCTTGGCGCGAGCCGCCTCGCTGCGCGCCACCTGAAATGCGGCATGCAGGTCATTAGCCGCTCCGGTCATGCGGCTGTTCTGCGTGAACTCTCTGAGATTCGGTAGCCCGAACGACAGGACGACGCCCACGATCACCACGGTGATCAGCAGTTCGTATAGCGTGAAGCCCGACTGAGTGCGTTTTTTCATGCAGGCAATATACTGTGCGGGCTCCGAGGGATGCCGAACAGCCGACAAACGGCCGAAATTGACCGACGAGCGGTCGGTTTTCGAGGGCGAAACTTAACTTAATCCGCACAGTCGTATGGCTCCCCGCGGCGGTTTTGGAGCGTGACACGGGGTCTGCCCGTGTAGCTGACGACAAGCGCTTTCGGCCGCACGCGGTTGCCCGTGTCGCACACGACTATCGTGCCGTTCGTCGCTCGTTTCTGGGTCGCCCTGAGCGTGAAGCCCCTGCGGTTGGCCGAAATCCTGACGCTGTCGTTGGCCACGTGGACCTGAAGCACGGCTTCCCCGGAGTCGATGTGCGGCGGATCATCGGCGTCCTCGTTAGCGAACATGATCCACCCCGCAGACCAGTCCAGGCTGCCGCTGCACTGTTGGCGGTCGATGCTCGGGCATATCGATACGACGCGGCGGCGCATGATCGACTCCTTGCGTGCCAGGTGGATCGCGTGAAAAAGAGCGTTGACCTCGGCGCTGAGTCGAGCTCCGGCGACACTGCCAGCAAATGAGGAGATGGCCAGCCCTGCGAGCACGACGCTCAGCGTCAGGGTCAGGACCAGTTCATACAGGGTGAATCCCTGCTGTTTTCGAAGCACGGCGGACCTCCTTGTCCACGTATAGCCTAACCCGGCGCACCAGTCGCGGCTCGCCGCGAAAGTGGGCTATACTTCGCGAATATCGAGAAGTGAGGACCTACGAATGACGCGCTCGGGCCTTGAAGCCATGTTTGACCGGCACAATATCCTGATGACGCCACAGCGAGTCGAAATCGCGAGCGTTTTGCTCGAGCGGCCGCAGCATCTGTCCGCGGACCAGATCATCGAAAAGCTCCGCGTGAACGGCAGTGCGGTCTCGAAAGCAACTGTCTACAACACCTTGAACCTGTTCAGCCAGAGGGGTCTGATCAAGGAGGTCATGGTCGATCCGGTGCGCAAGTTTTATGACTCGACCACTCACGCGCATCACCATTTTTACAACGTGGACTCCGGACAGCTTTCAGATATTCCTGACGAGCAGGTTCGATTCCAGGACCTGCCCGAGCTGCCCGAGGGCACTGAGCGCGAAAGCGTCGAGGTGCTGATCAAGGTTCGCGATCGGGCTAGTTGAGGTGCCACTGGCACTTTTCGCCGCGTGTAGCTGACGATATACTGCGCGCCGCCGCCGGATTAGCTCAGTTGGTAGAGCACATCATTCGTAATGATGGGGTCAGGTGTTCGAGTCACCTATCCGGCACCATTATTTCCATGAGTCGAGCAATAATTCTGAGTTCAGGGTCTTGACGGTAAAAAGGAAGCTCGGACGCTGGTCGGTCCCGGCCGTCGGTCTCGGCTGCATGAACCTGTCGCATGCCTACGGCGTGCCGCCGGAAAAAAAGCAGGGCGAAGCGGTCCTGAAGAAAGCCCTGGATCTGGGCATCACGCATTTCGACAGTGCCGCCTTGTATGGGTTCGGGCGCAACGAGCAGTTGGTGGGCCCTTACCTCAAACCGTATCGCGACGAGATCGTACTTGTCAGTAAGTGCGGCATGCGCGGCGAAAACGGTGTGCGGACGATCGACGGCCGACCGGGGAAACTCCGGGAGGATGTCGAGAGCTCGCTCAAGCGGCTGCAGACCGACGTGATCGATCTGTACTACCTGCATCGTTTTGACAAGGGCACGCCCGTGCCGATCGAGGAGAGCGTCGGCGCATTGAGCCGGTTGGTAGAGCAGGGCAAGGTCAGGGAAATTGGTCTTTCCGAGATTTCTGCAAGCACTATACGCAAGGCGCATAAGATTCATCCGGTCGGAGCTGTGCAGTCCGAGTATTCACTGTGGAGTCGCAACGTCGAGATCGCGGTACTCGATGCGTGCACCGAGCTGGGCATTGCTTTTGTCGCCTTCTCGCCGCTGGCGCGGGGCTTCCTGACCTCTGCTGACCTCGATCCATCGTCTTTCGCCGAGAAGGATATCCGCCGCGGCATGCCGCGCTTCCAGGAGCCGCATTTCACCGAAAATAAGAAATGGCTTCCCGATTTTCGTGCTATCGCTGACGATGCCAGCTGCACGCCCGCACAACTGGCACTCGCCTGGGTCCTGCAGCGAGGAGAGAATGTGCATGTAATTCCCGGCACGACATCCGTCGAGCACCTCGAGGAGGATTACAGGGCTTTAGACATCAACTTGAGTTCAGATGTTGTTCGCCGCGTCGAGGCGCTGATTAATCAAGATACCGTGAGTGGCCCGAGGTATCCGGCTCCGACTCAGGCGGAGATCGATACCGAGGAGTTTGCGTAATTCGCTGTAGTGACTAAATGGCACGGCTGGGGTCTCCGCATAGGCACGGATCCTGCGGGGCAACAGCATGGTAGCCATTAATCGCTTCGGAACTGTGTCAGAATCCTGTGCCCCGGGATACGTCAAATGATGGAACCTGCAAACCATTCGCAACCACGGAGAGCGATAAACCAATGAAGAAAATCACGATCGCCCAGTGGAAAAAACTCGAGGACCGGCAGCCGTATCACGCGCTTGTTGGTGATGTTGACCTGGTGATTGTGCGTTTCGACGATGCCGTCTCGGTGCTCTATGGGCGTTGCGCTCATCGAGGTGCGCTGATGGCAGACGGATACGTCGACGGTGACAACCTGATTTGCGGCGTGCACCAGTGGGACTATCGGCTAGACTCCGGCGTCAGCGAGTACAACAACTCCGAGACGCTGCACAAATTCAGCGCGTGGGTCGAAGACGGCAAGGTTCTTGTCGATGAGCATGAGATCCATGCGTGGTCGTTGCGCCACCCTCAGCCATACCAGCGTGATGCCTACCAGGGCGCGTATCAGGATCACACGGGTACCGGCGACGAGCCCTACGTCAAGTTCATCCGCAAGCTTGCGAATGAGGGACTGAGTAAGACCGGTCACCATGGCCCGGCTGCCGCCATGGGTGTGTCGCGCAATCAGCTGCCCAAATGGGACGATATCCAGTTCGTCGTTGGCCAGTTGCACAAGTTACCGCTGCTCGACGATGAGCCTGTAGGCACGGATGTCGTCATTGGAGCTAACGCGCAGAAGCCGCTGCGACTCGATATTCCGCTGTTCGTATCCGACATGAGCTTCGGCGCGTTATCCGAAGAAGCCAAGATCGCGCTTGCGAAAGGCGCGGAACTCGCGGGCACGGGAATCTGCTCGGGCGAAGGCGGCATGCTTCCCGAGGAGCAGGCGGCCAACAGCCGCTATTTTTACGAACTGGCCTCGGCTCGCTTCGGTTTCTCCTGGGATAAGGTGAAAAAAACACAGGCCTTTCATTTCAAGGGCGGGCAGGGTGCCAAGACCGGCACCGGCGGGCACCTGCCCGGCAACAAGGTCAAGGGAAAGATTGCCGAGGTGCGAAATTTGGCTGAAGGTACGCCCGCGATTTCACCCGCACGCTTCCCGGACTGGACGGAACTCAGTCAGTACCGCGATTTTGCGGCTGAAGTTCGCGAGAAAACCGGCGGCATCCCGGTGGGTTTCAAATTATCGGCGCAGCACATCGAGAAAGACATCGACGCGGCGCTCGAGATTGGCGTCGATTACATCATTCTCGATGGCCGTGGCGGCGGCACCGGCGCCGCACCGCTGATTTTTCGCGACAACATCTCGGTACCGACAATTCCTGCGCTGGCGCGAGCCAGGCGGCATCTCGACCGCTGCGTGGCTGACGGTATTACGCTCGTGATAACAGGCGGCCTGCGTCATCCCGCAGACTTTGCGAAAGCGATGGCGCTGGGCGCCGACGCGGTCGCGGTCTCGAATGCCGCGATCCAGGCCATCGGATGTGTCGGGATGCGCGCCTGTAACACGAACAACTGTCCGGTCGGGATTGCTACCCAGAAAGAACATCTGCGGGCCCGATTGCCCGTCGACATCGCGGCCGAACGCCTCGCGCGATTCCTGGGAGCTTCGGTCGACCTCATGGCTGTGCTCGCCAGGGCCGCAGGGCATGATCATCTGGGCAAGTTCGACCAGGACGACCTGACGACATTCAAATCGGACATGGCGCAGCTGACCGGAGTCCCTTATGGTGGTGTTGCAGGTTCCTGATCAGCGATGTTGACAGGTGATTCAGGGCGCAGGACAAATCGTTAAGACCTTGTACCGGGGTAGACAGGATTCAACATGTTCTTGTCGTATCATTGTTGTCAATCATTCCGCCATTGCCGCGGTTAAGCGATGACGACATCTTCAGAATCGCCTGATTATTCGGCCAGCCGCTATCAATTGGCCGGGCGCATCCTCGGCCCCGTCGTGTTCGTCCTGATGCTCGCGACGGATCAGTGGCAGGACGTGATGAACCCGCTGGCCTGGAGGGCGGCGGCCGTCGGACTGTGGATGGCCGTTTGGTGGGCCACCGAGGCGATACCGGTTCCGGTCACGGCATTCCTGCCACTGGTGTTGTTCGAGCCGCTTGGGATCACGCCCCTGAAGGAAGCGGCATCGCACTATGCGAACCCGACGATTTACCTTTTCTTCGGCGGCTTCTTGATGGCGCTTGCGCTTGAACGCTGGAATCTGCACCGGCGTATTGCGCTCGCGATTCTCGAACGAACCGGCACCAATGGCCGCCGCCTGATTGGTGGTTTCATGCTCGTCTGCGCGGGCCTGAGCATGTGGATGACCAATACGTCAACAACGATGATGCTGCTGCCGATCGTACTGTCGGTCACCGGCGTGATTCGCGACAACCTGACCGACCTGAACGAAAAGCAGCACAGTGACTTCCAGATTGCGATGCTGCTCGGTCTCGCCTACTCGGCAAGTATAGGTGGCCTCGCGACGCTCGTTGGTACACCGCCGAATGCCCTGTTGATAGGCTACCTCGCGGAAAACTACGGGCTCGAGATCAGTTTCGCGCGCTGGATGGCTGTCGGCATACCGGTCACATTCGTCATGCTGCCGGTCGCCTGGCTGTTGCTCACGCGTTTCCTGTATCCGGTGCACATACCTGCCAGCGCGGCTGTTCAGGCACACTTAAGTGAGCTGCGCAGAGAACTCGGGCCGATGACAATTCCCGAGAAGCGGGTCGCCGTAATCTTCATTGCGCTGATCCTGTCCTGGATGTTCAGGAAACCGGTGACCGGCCTGCTCGGAATTACGGGCGTTTCGGACGCCGGTATCGTCATGACTGCGGCTCTGCTGCTGTTTGTGCTGCCGAGCGGCAGTGCTTCGCGTGGCCCGTTGATGACCTGGGAAGACGCGGTGCGCATTCCCTGGGGTGTGCTGGTCCTGTTTGGCGGTGGGCTTAGCCTCGCGGCTGCCGTGTCAAACACGGGGCTCGCGCTTTGGCTTGGCGAGAGCCTGGCGCCGCTCAACGCGTTCGGGCTCGCGGCGCTGGTGATTGCAGCAGTAACCCTCGTCATCTTTCTTACTGAACTCACTAGCAACCTGGCGACGGTGGCCACGCTGCTGCCCGTGATGGGCGCGATCGCAGTGCAGGCCGGGCTGCCGCCACTTTACCTGACTGTACCGATCACGATTGCCGCGAGCTGCGCATTCATGCTGCCGGTCGCGACGCCACCGAACGCGATCGTGTTCGCGACGGGTCGCGTGTCGATTCCACAGATGGTCCGTGCGGGAATCGCGCTGAATCTGATCGGCATAGTGATAGTGACGCTGATCGCGCTGTTTCTCGCGCCGAATGTTCTGATCTAGATTTGTTCATACTGAATTTCGATAACAAACCACGCGCCTCGTAGTGACCGTTCGCGCGTTCGGTCGCTGGGTAGATGCTTTGCAGAGCAGTGGATGACTCGAATGCCGGCCGGTCGCGAGATCGGGTTCGGGAAGCTTGTGCAACCTGCGAGACGATGTGACGACGACACTCAAGCTCGACACCGCGGCAGCGCTGATATCGGCAAGCACCTGACAAATAAACCTTCTTTCTGGGTTCTTATCTGTTACAGTTCGCTCCGTCCTGGCGCACATCGGTCTGCGCCACTCACTCCGACACCGCAATTCCGCGACCTCGGAGTCACTATTTAGAATTCCAGTCTGGGCCGAACCATGCATGGCATACCCTGCAGTGGGTCAGACGTTTTCGGAGTAACAATCAATGTTATTTAACCAACTCGGCCTGTCGGCCGAATTGCTTCGTGCTGTCGATGAACAGGGTTACAAAGAAGCTACCCCAATCCAGCGTGAAGCTATTCCTCTTATCCTCAAAGGCCGCGACGTGCTGGCCGGCGCCCAGACGGGCACGGGCAAAACTGCGGGCTTTACGCTGCCGCTGTTGCATCGACTGCAAACGAGGCCCTCCGGGCCCCGGCGCATTCGCGCACTGATTTTGACCCCGACGCGCGAGCTTGCTGCGCAGGTCAGCGAAAGTGTCCGTACCTACGGACGCCACCTGCCAATACGCGCCACACAGATCTATGGCGGGGTCAGCATACGGCCGCAAATCGAAAAACTGCGCCAGGGCGTCGACATCGTTGTCGCTACGCCCGGCCGCCTGCTGGATCACATGCAGCAGAAAACCATCGACCTGTCACAGGTCGAGGTTCTGGTGCTGGACGAAGCCGATCGCATGCTCGATATGGGCTTTATTCGCGACATTCGCAAAGTGCTTAAAGCGTTGCCGGTGCAGCGCCAGAACCTGTTGTTCTCGGCGACGTTTTCGGAGGACATCCGGCGACTTGCCGCTGACCTCTTGAATCAGCCGACTGAGATCCAGGTTTCTCCACGAAACACGACGGTAGAGCGCATCAAACAGCTTGTGCACCCGGTCGACAAGAGCAGAAAGCGCGAACTGTTGTCGCATCGGATCGGCAAGGAAAACTGGAGCCAGGTGCTCGTTTTTACGCGCACGAAACATGGCGCGAACCGCCTCGCAGGGCAGCTGACCGGAGATGGTCTCAATGCGGCTGCGATTCACGGCAATAAATCGCAGGGAGCGCGCACCAAGGCGCTCGCCGATTTCAAAGCGGGCCGTGTCCGCGTGCTTGTCGCAACCGACATCGCCGCGCGCGGGCTCGACATCGACAAGCTGCCGCATGTCGTGAATTTCGAGCTTCCGCATGTGCCTGAAGACTATGTGCATCGCATAGGTCGTACGGCGAGAGCAGGGCTGGATGGCCATGCGGTTTCACTCGTTTGTGTCGATGAGCAAAGGCTGCTGCGCGATATCGAAAAGCTGCTGAACACGAAGATCGAGAAGCAGATCCTGCCCGGTTACGAGCCGGACAGCCGCATCAAGGCCGAGCCGATCCAGATCGGCCGGCCGCGGCGTGCAGGCGGGCAGAAAAACTCGTCGCGAAACAAGCCTCGCGGTGGCAAGCCGAATGCGCGCCGCGGCCAGGGCAGGCGATCAGCGTAACCGCGATTTGATCGTTTTCGCGTGCAGGCTCGTCATCGGGAAGTTGAGGGCAAGCCGTACCAGTTTCGCGCCAAGATTGCTTTGTTCGTAAACGGCGCGAGGATTGGAGAAACGGCGAAATCCTTCGATGCCATGATAGCGGCCGGTGCCCGAGTTGCCGACGCCACCGAACGGTAACTCATGCTGCATGAAGTGCATGATGACGTCGTTGCTTACGGCGCCACCGGACGAGGTCGTGTCGAGAACGGTGCGCCATTCAGCCTTGTCTTCGCCAAAGTAGTATAGCGCCAGGGGTTTGGGCCGCGAGTTGATAAGGTCGATGGCTTCGGCAAGTTCCGAGTAGGTCCGAATTAGCATAACCGGTCCGAATATCTCTTCCTGTGCAATGACCATATCGTCCGTTACGCCGAGCACGAACGTAACGGGCAGTTTGTGCGCCGCGTCCGGAAACGTTTCATTGCCGGGATTCACCTCGACAATCTGCGCCCCTTTCGCGCGGGCATCGTCGAGATAGCCGCGGACGCGTTCGTAATGCCGCCGGTTGACGAAGCTGACGTAATGATCGTTATCCACCATCGTCGGAAACATCTTGGCCACAATAGTTTCTGCAGCCTCGATGAATTCCGACTCGGAGCCCGCGGGGACGAAGGCGAAGTCCGGCGCGAGACAGACCTGTCCACCGTTGAGGACCTTGCCCCACATGATGCGACGCGCTGCTTCTGCGATATCCGCGCTGCGGCTGATAATGACGGGTGACTTGCCGCCGAGTTCGAGCGTGACGGGCGTCAGGTTTTTTGCGGCTTCCATGGAAATAATTCTTGCGAGTGCCGGCGAGCCCGTGAACATCAGGTGATCGAACGGTAATTTCGGGAAAGCCACGGCAAGATCGAAGCCGCCTGCGAAAGCGGCGAGTTCGGTTTCATCAAAGTACTCGCTGATCGCATCGGCAAGCGCCTGCGACGTCAGCGGGGTCTGGTCGGATGGCTTGACGATCACGCGGTTACCGGCGCCGAATGCGGCGCCGAGCATCGACAGCGACAGCTGCACCGGAAAATTCCACGGTGAAATGTTGCCGATCACGCCCAATGGCTCATAGTGAACTCTCGACTTGCCGCCAAGCAGCCCGAGAGGAAAAGTCGATGCGCGCGGTTCGCCGCGCATGAAGCGTGCAACCCTTTTGCGGTCCAGCTTGAGGCCGTCCACAAGGCCCGTCATATCGATGGCCTTGCCGAGCAGCGGGTCCCGCGAACCGTAGTCCGCGTGCGTTGCTTCCGCAAACGTATCCGCGTTCTTGATGACCATTGCAATGACGCGAGATATGCGGTCGACGCGGGTCTTCAGGTCGGGTTCGCCATTGTCGCGAACCAGCTTTTGCTGCGCGTCGAAAACCCGATGCAGCCGGTCGATAAGCGGGCCGTCGGATGACTGGGCAATCTCGGTGCTGGCAACCATTATTTTCGTCTCTTTTCCGCTGGGTTCGAAAGGTTATTGTGCCACGGACCTGGTGTCAGGCGTAGAAGCGCCGCATGGCCCACTGTGCGAACAGCCCGCCGCAGACGATGACTCCACCGAAAGCGATCGCCAAAAACAGTTCCCAGGTCCAGACGACAAAAGGCCAGGATCCCGTAACAGCGCCCGTCGCAAGCTGGTAAGGGCGGGCATAGAAGATGACGAGAAGTACTGACAGCACGGTGCCAAGGAGCATCATGAACCTGGGCCAGATCATTGTGAGCTGTGCCGCTTTTGCGTCGGTGAGTTCGGGCGGCGGGACATGCAAAGACTCGCGGTAATCGTTCTCTTCGGCCGTGACTGTCGTTGCTGACGATACGGCTATTACCGTGACGAGACTGATCACGAAACCGAGCAGCAGCGGGTCGAGCCAGGCGGGCAGGGAGATGATATTCAGCAAGACCAGGGATTTCGGAATCACGTAGCCGATGAATCCGGTGACGAGACCCCAGAACGCTCCCGCTTCGGTGATCTTTTTACTCCAGACGCTCATGAAGGCTACCGGGCCCCAGGACGCGGCAAACATGGTCGCAACCATGAATGTGATCCAGAAAACATCCGGCGGCACCACCATCGCGAACGCCAGCGTGACCAGGCCGACCGCGAGCATCGTTATCCGGCTGACCTTCAGGCGGCTGGAATCACTGGCCGCAGGGTCGTCGATGACATCGTTGCTGATTGCGAATCCAATCAGCGTCATAAACGTCGATGCTGACGACAAACCGGCCGACACGATACCAGCCAGCAGGATGGCGCCCACGACCGTCGGCATCGCGTTATTGGCGGCCCATATCATTGCCGTGTTGTTAGGTTCGATACTCGGATTCAGCAACGCGATCAATGGGCCGGAGATATAGACCGTCGGCCAGAGCACGGTCATGACACAGATCGTAATGCAGGCCGAACGGACAACGACGTGTTCGTCACGTGCCATCAGGTAGCGGCTCGACTGCCACGGGCTGATGCCGAACACGATGGCCCAGGCAACGGCCATGATTGCGGCCCAGGTCCACATGTCGGCCGTTGACGACCAGCTGCCCCCGGGTCCCGTGTAACCGTCGGCGCCGATGATGCCCGGACGCGGTTCGAAGTTGGCGAGCTGACTGATACTGTGGACCCACCCCCCGGCCGAATCGCTGATGAAGTAAACGGCCGTTATGCCGACGGTAGCGAACAGCAGGAACATCAGCGTATCGGTGATGACGACGCCCCGTGACCCGGAATAGATCGTGAACGCGGTGTAGCCCGCCCAGACTGCGATCAGCGCCGTGGTATAGGAAATGTCGGTGACCCAGGTCACGATCAATGCTGCGCCCTGGGTAACGGTCATCAGGTATCCGCCGATGCCCAGTATGACCGTAAAGGCAGCGAAGACGCGCACGCGCCGGCTTTGGAAGCGGTTTCCAAAGAATTCCGCGACGGTCGCGGCCCGCGCGCGGCGAATGTAGCGGCCGAAGAACAGAGCGCCCACGATGTAGCCGAGCAGTGCGACGGCTGTAGAGAGAATGTGTGCCGCCGCGTAGCCGCTGTACGTAAAACCGACCTCACCGAGAAAGGTGTTGGTACCGACGACGCTCGCGACGAGCGTACCGACGATCAGGAATGTCGGTGCGCGCCGGCCGGCGACGAAATAGTCATCAAGATGCTTGACCTTGCGGCCGGCATAATTGCCGATCACAACGTAGACGAGCACGGCGACCGCGATGGCTATTGCGTAGGCGTTCATGCCGCTTGCTTCGATTGAGTTCGCGGGTCCAAATTAAAACAGCATCGGCCGCACGGCCATCCATATTGAATAACCGGCAGCGGCCAGTGTCACCAACATGGTGCCGCCGGCCCCGATGGCGCGGCCCGGATGGGCTATGTTGTCGTACCGGAGGCCGATCGCGTGGGCGATTCTGGAAACGATCAGCAGCAGGCCCGCGAAGTGCAGGAATGTCGCCGAACCGCCATTGATTTCGATGATGCCCATCAGGATGAGGATCATCGGCACGTACTCGAGAAAATTCTGGTGGACGCGCACGCGCTGAGCGAGCTCCGTGTTGGCGGGCTCTCCGAATAGCACCGAGATACCGGTCTTGCCACGAAAAATGCCGGCCTGGGCGCTGAGAACCAAGGCGAAAATCGCCAGAATGCCGGCGTACAGTGCCGTTATGGGTAGTTGCATGACCCGTTCCTCCTGCTTTTCTTGTTCTGATGGAACAACCCCATTGTGCCACGGTCGGAAACCCCGGTAATCTCCGAAACTGAAGAGGGGCCGAGTTCATCGTCCCGGGTTGGACGTTGATCTAAATCTCTGGAATTATTTTTACTGTAAATCAATTATTTAAAGACTAATCTTAAACAAAAATCTATTTAATTGACGCTGACTTGGGAGGATTTCAGACTCATGACGACACGCAGGGAGTTCATTGGAGCCAGCGCGGCACTGCTGGCGGCAGGGTCGGTGAGCGCAGCCGCGAAGCCGGGGCCGGCCAGTCACAAGCTCGATATCCTGTTCCTGGGCGGCACAGGTTTCATCGGGCCGCACCAGATCCGCTATGCGCTCGCTCGCGGACATACGGTCAGCATGTTCAATCGCGGCCGTAACAGCGGTCTTTACGGGGATCGGGTCGAAGAACTGATCGGCAACCGGGATGCCAATATCGATGACGGCCTCAGGGTACTCGAGGGCCAGCGGCGCTGGGACGTCGTGGTCGACAACTCGGGCTACGTGCCTCGTCATGTGCGCGACTCCGCCGAATTGCTCAAGGATCGCTGCGGCCGCTACGTGTATACCTCGACGGTTGCCGTCTATGACTTCGAAAAGTCACCGAGCGTTGATAACGAGGGGCCTCTGCTCGCGGCGCCGGTACCGTCAACCGAGGACGTAACCTGGGAGACATACGGCCCGCTGAAAGCCGAATGCGACCGGATCGTGCAGTCGATTTTCGGCGATCGGGCGACGATCGTGCGGCCCACCTACATCGTCGGGCCGGGCGACAGCACGGATCGATTCACTTACTGGATCGAGCGGTTCCATCGCGGCGGCGACATCGTCTGCCCGCCCGGCCCCGGGATCGAGGCCCAGTGGATCGATGTGCGGGACCTGTGTCACTGGCTTGTGAACCTTGCGGAGAATGATACGGCGGGCATCTTCAACGGCGTCGGGCCCGCATCGGCGGTTACGATCGAACAGCTGATGTACGGACTGCGCGCTTTCTCGAGTGCGCCGACTCGTCTGCATTGGCCGACGTCCGATCTCGTGGGGGAACTCGAGTTTGCTACGCCGATGTTCGGCAATTCTGGTGGTTCGATTCATGTCGACGCCCGTTCGGCAGTCGCATCGGGGCTGACGTACCGTTCGCTTGCAGATACCGTGCGCGACGCACACGAGTGGTGGATGGCACAGCCCGAGGAACGCCGCTCAAATCCACGTGGCTGGCCGACAGCGGAACAGGAAGCGGCTGTTCTTGCACGGCTGGCGGCTTAGGCAAAATCAATCGGGGTTTCATAGCAACCGGTCAGCGCCGGTGCGGGTCCCCCGGTTGACGACTGCACGATGGCGAAACGCGGGTGGCGCGCCGGTGAGTGATCAGGATTTCGCTGACGAGCCTGTAACGCCGCAGGTCAGAGAAACAGAGCTTCAATGTATCGCTAGAGTCAAAAAGACAAGGGACTTTGTTATGCCTTCCGCACTGTTCAGCTTCAGACCGGCCGTCCTGCTTATGCTCGGGCTTGCTCTGTCCGCCTGTGGCCAGGAACCGGACGTTGCGGCGCCGGCGCAGCGAAACATCGAAACGATTGCCGACGAATATCTCGAGGCAATGCTCCAGCGCTACCCGACAATGGGCACCTACTATGCGATTCCGGGCGCAAGGCATGACGACCTGTTCGATAATTCGCTGGTTGCGGGCGATGCATGGGGCCTCAAACAGGATGCGTGGATCGCAGAACTCGATGCCATCACTGCACCAACTGAAATCGGCAGTCGAGACTGGACGACGTTCGGAATCCTCTACGAGGAAATCGCAAGCTCAATCGCGACACGGGTATGTCGCAGCGAGCTATGGTACGCGAGTTCTGCGACGGCCTGGCATACGGACCTGCCATTCGTATTTGATCTCCAGCCGCTCGAGACCCCCGAGCTTCGGGAGCAGGCGATTGTTCGCCTCGGTAAGGTCCCCGCGTATATCGACACGGAAATCGAGAATCTTCGGCGGGGTCTCGAGCTTGGATACAGCGCGCCGCGGGTCACGGTAGAGGACGTGCCGGGAGAAATCAGGGCGCTGCTTGATGGCGACAACCCCTTCGTTAACATGATCCGGCGCGCCGGTGATGCTGAATTCGAAGTCCGCGTCCGCGAGGTTTTCGACGAGCAGATCGCGCCGGCTATCGAGCGGTTCGCCGCGTTCATCGAGGTTGAGTACCTTGCGGGCGCGCGTGCAGAGATCGCGCTGTCTGCCAATCCGGACGGGGCTGAGTGTTATCCCGCACTTGTGCGGTCGTTCACGACAATCGCGCCGCCTGCCGACAAGATTCATGCGGTCGGTCTCGAGCAGATCGAAGCGATACGTGCCGAGATGCGGGAAATTATTGGCGAGCACTTCGGCGGCGAAGATGTCAGCGCATTTCTGCGAAGGATCAATAACGATCCTCAATTCACCTATCGCGATGAAGACGCGGTGCTGCAGCACTCTCTGGACACCCTTGATGCGGTGCGCGACCGGATGTCCGAAGCGTTTAATTTGCTGCCAAAAGCCGATGTGCTGATCAAGCCATACCCGGAGTTCAGGGGCACGGCGACCGGCGAGTACCAGTCGTCGTCGGAGGATGGCACACGCCCAGGTATTTTTTATATACCGGTTACGGATCCGCAGCATCGGTCGCGCGCAGGACAGCAAACATTCCTGCATCATGAAACCTATCCGGGGCATCATCTTCAGGGCGCAATTGCGCTGGAGCTTGGCGATCGCGTGCATACGCTGGCACGTTATCTGTGGAATGCGGGCTACGGGGAGGGCTGGGCGCTTTACAGCGAGCGGCTGGCCGATGAAATGGGGTTGTACAGCGAGCCACTCGACCGCTTGGGGATGTTATCGGATCAGGCTGCGCGCGCCTCGCGCCTGGTTATCGATACGGGCCTGCATACACAGGGCTGGACCCGGCAACAGGCAGTTGACTATATGCTGGCGAATACGGCGTGGTCGGCAGTCGATATCGAGAGCGAAATAAATCGCTATATCGCCTGGCCAGGTCAGGCCGTGAGCTACATGCTCGGCATGCTGGAATTTCGTCTGTTACGCGAGTTAGCCGAAGAGCAGCTGGGGGATAACTTTTCTATTCGTGAATTTCACGACCGTGTGCTCGAAAACGGCAGCGTGACTTTGCCAATGCTGGGCGAAGCGGTCGCGGCATGGATAATCGCTAAACAAGCTGAAACGCAAAACTGATGATAGCCGCAAGGCGGCCTGTCGTGCGCCGTACTGCGCGGCCGAAATCCGTAAGAGTGTCGATCTCGTCCTCGCGGAGGCCGGCCCGTGAGGCAGGTGTGCATCAAGCACACGGACAGAGTTGCCGTGCCGGCCGCCAAATGCATTGTTATCGTTTATCGGGTTTTCGCGTCGCCTTGCCACGATTACACCCGGAGATGGAAACTGAGGAATACCGAGCAATCAATGTATTCGTGCCTGACAGGCCCAGGACAGTCTTGCATTCGGCGTTACCTTCCTCTCTGAAAAGACGTCCGGGTTATTTTGCTAAAATACAGCTGAATCCTTTCATCTCAGGCCAGGGCCTTTTCTTCCGGAGAAGCAGACGATGCGCAAAACAATAACAATCGCACTGATTGCCGTCCCGTTGTCTTTACCGTATGTCTCACGTGCGGCGGACGTGCAGTCGATCCTGGAAATTGCCAGCGAGAGACAGATCGAACGCTGGGACGGCGTATCGAGCTATGCGCTCACGCAGTCGGTCGCCGGCAACCGTTTCACAACCTACTACCAGCGCGTCGAAGTCGAGGATGAGGATGATGCCGGCCAGGTGCACACGATGTTTCTCCCGGTCTCGGCTGGCAAACTTTCTGCCTCGGCAAGCGAAACGCCGAGGCTGACGCCCGAAGCACTCGAGGCTTACGCTCAAGGCCTGGAAGTTGGCGGCGATGCGCTGTCCAGCGAGATCGAGGGTGGTCTCGAGGAAGCCGGGCTGCCGGGCGGGCTGTTGGCGGCCACCGGTGGCGATCCCTGGGTATCTGCCGATCCGGGGGCGATGATGGGCGGCGGTCTGGCGACGTTTGCTCGTGCAGCGGCAGCCGAAAGTGGCAGTGGTGACGATCACGCCACGGATGCGGGGCAGGCGGCAGACCAGATAGCGTCTTTCGCGGCAGCCGCAAAACTTGTGGGAACGGAGACGATCGATGGTCGCGACGCGTTTCACCTGGAGGCAAGCGAACTGAATCAGGTGCAGCAGCTTGAAGGACAGGAATTCGAGCTGCAACGCGTCAGCCTGTGGATAGATACCGAGCACTATGTACCGCTGCAAACGAAGATGGTGGGTGTGATGACATCCGGTGGCGAGTCGCGGCCGGTCAGTATCGAACAGATTAGCTCGGACTACCGCGACGTTGCGGGTAGCAGTATGTACGAATCATACCGTCAGCTCGTGCGAATCAGCGGCATGCTGGACGCGGCGCAGCAAAAGGAAATGCAAAAAGCGCAGGAACAGATGCTCGAATTCGAGCAACAGCTGGCGAGTATGCCGGCGAGTCAGCGCAAGATGATGGAGAGCATGATGGGCCCGCAGCTTGAGATGATGCGCAATATGGCGGCGGGCGGCGGCTTCCAGATGGAAACGGTGATCGAGGAGATTACGGTCAACCCCGATCTATAAAACGACAGCCGTAGGGGGGTGTTTCGTTGCCCGGCAGCTTGCGGGTCACGGTAATCGTCACAGGCCGCCGCAGGAATAATAATTAACTTTAATAAAATGCCTTAAGTATATATTTTAAAAAAAATTATAGCATCCATTTGTATCAAGACGGCGGTGTCGAGTTCGCGGGTTACGTCGCACCAGGCCGCTGGCGCAGTTTGTGGAACGGCGGCGAGCTGCGCTGGGCAGGCCGCGTCGTCGGATGGCCGGTGTTTAACGCGTTAAGGATTGTGAGGGAGACTATGGGCGGCAAAGTAGCGCTGGTGACAGGCGCCAGTTCGGGAATCGGCACGGCGGTCGTCGCGGGCCTTGCAGATGCCGGCTATTCGATCCTGGCGGCCGGTCGCGATCGGTTGCGCACAGAGCATGTCGGTACTGAGTATCCTGAAGTGCGAACCTGGGTGGGCGACATTACCACGCCGGAGTCTTGTGCCGATCTCGTCATGGCATGCATCGAGCAGTTTGGCCGACTTGATGTGCTCGTCAACAACGCAGGCATCTACCAGGCCGCCGATGCGGAGCGGACTACGAACGAGCTTTGGTCTCGGACTCTGGCAGTTAATCTCAATGCGCCATTTTATTTAAGCCGCGATGCCATGCCGCATTTGCGGCAAACCAAGGGCGTCATCCTGAACATAGCCTCCGACTGGGGTCTCGTCGGCGGCAAGAAGGCGACCGCCTATTGTGCCAGCAAGGGCGGCATGGTCCTGATGACCAAGTCGATGGCGCTTGATCACGCGCACGAGGGCATTCGTATTAACGCGATTTGCCCGGGGGACGTCGAGACGCCCATGCTTTATGCAGAGGGAGCGGCGCGCGGACTGGAGCCAGACCAGGCGCTCCGCGAGGCTGCCAGGGCCAGCCCCACGGGCAAGGTGACTTCTGCAGCGGACGTCGCAGCGCTTGTCGTGTTTCTTGCCTCCGAGGCGGCATCGCAGATCACGGGCGCCGCATTATCCATCGACGGCGGCAATACGGCCTGAACGGCATCTGGCGATACGGCCCGCGGTGCCTGACAGCTAATGCGCGCGCAACAACCGGAATGCCCAGAGACACAGGGCTAACCCGACTACGACGACAAGCACAGACGGCCAGGACGGAACCGACCAGATGCCCAGCTGAACAGGAATCCGGAAAACGAGCCGCAATACATGGCCAAACGTGATCAATCCGAAAAACATTGCAGAGACAAGCAGGTAGGCTTTGGCATTCATTCCGACGGTCCTCCGCGGTGAGTCTGGCATCAAAATAGCGCTCGTTGTCGTCCCGCAGCAAGTCGGACTCATGCTTATCCTGCGGTGCCGCTGCCTCGAGAAGTGATCCTGCGCGCCGAATTTCCGTCCTGGCGCAGCGAAAGTTACTGCTGGGAACTAAAAAGTGCCGCTTATCGTCAACGTCAGTCTGCGGCCGTTAAAGCGCTCCTCCGTTTTATAGGAGTCAACCGGCGTCAGTTCGCGTTCTCCTGCATAGAACGTCCGGTCGCGAACCTGCGCGAAGTTCAGCAGGTTATCGCCCACCAGGCTTACCTTCAGATTCTTCCAGCGCGTCGTTTCGATGAACACGTTGATTGCATAGCCTTCGTCACGAACGTCTAGCTCGTTGACCCGGAAAAGCAGCCGTTCGTCGCGTTCCGCGATGGTCCATCCCCAGGCGACGCGCGCGGCCGAAAAGTCCTGCCGGTAATCCAGTCTGAAGAGATACCTGATGTTCTTGTTTGAATTTTCGAGCGTGCGGTAGGCGTTGTTGCCGCCCTCTCCGGACAGGACCCGATCATTTCCGGTCACCGGGTCGACCACGGTCGAATCCTGCAGGAGTGCCGTGATGTCCAGCTTCGCACCGGTTAGTCCCAGCCCGTCGAGCAGCACCGTACTCTCGAGCTCAATTCCCCAGCGACGGCCGTCACCGATATTTCCCGGAGCCTCGAAATTGGGCGTCAGGGGCAGCAGATCCAGCACGTCGGAAATCCAGTTATGGAAGGCAGTCAGTCTCAGGACGCTTTCGTTCTTGAGTCGCCACTCATGGCTCAGTTCTGCCACCCAGGTCGTATCCGGCTTCAGGTCCGGATTGCCGAGGCTCAGGTCGTCGTCCTCGAAGACGTTTGCCGTCACGAAATCGTCGAAATCCAGTTGTGCTACTTCACGGGCCAGCCGGAAACGCGTCTGCTCGCGCTCGCGAAACGCATAGGTCAATACGAACTCGGGCTTCAGGAAGAAGAAATTGCGTTCCTGCTCCGCGTCACCGCTTTGGGTAATCGTGGATACTTCAGCGCCGAGGCCGTAATCCAGTTTGAGCAGTCCGTGCGACCAGGTGTCCTTCAGCAGGAAGTCGCCGCGAACTTCCTCGACCCTCGTGTTGGCGCCGGGCACCTCGACCTCGACGGGCCCGGAGCCCGTGTCGACGGTCTGGAACAGCGTGCCGTCGAGCGCGTTGAAAGCGCCTTCCATATTGAACTGGATGTTATGGCCCGGCCAGCCCTTCCAATCCAGCTCCAGTCGAGCGACGACGGCGGTGGAATCGGTCGTGGTGACAGCAACCGTTGACGACACCCGGTTGTCATCGGCATCGAAAACCTCGCGACTCGCAGTCTTTGGCAATTTTTCAAGAGAAAACAGGAAAATGCCTTTGCCCGCCAGCTCGGTGTTCAGGTTTCTGGATGCGTCGGCGCCGATTTCAAACTGCTTGATCGTCAGTGCGTTGCCGACCAGTTCCTTGCTCGGTTCTTCACCGGGGACGAGCGGACTGACCTGCTTTACCTGCAGCGGGTTTCGGGTTTCATAATGGATGCGTGAATTGATGCGCGCCAGCGTTTTGCCCATCAAGGCCGATGCATTCAACGTGCCGGTCAGGTCGATGCCAGTCGACTCCTGTTCGATCTGACTCTCTTCGACGAGCACACGATCAGCGTCAAGATCCTTGTCGTTGCCGGTTTCACCGTTGGCCTCTCTCTCGATCCTTACGCCGGCGTTATAGTCGATTCGGCCCCAGCGATCGGAGACGGACATGTCGACGCCCGGTTTTGCAGGCCCTTCCGAATGATGTCTGACGTAAAGGTCCCATCTCACAACGGCCGGGAAGTCGCCATCGAGGATGACGTTGACGGCAACGGGTTGACCCTGGAGGTCAATTTCTCGCACCGAGCCCCGGATCAGTTCGATCTTCGTCACGAGGTTTGCCGGGATGCGGGCGAGGATGGAAGAGGGTGAGTCCTGCTTCGCGCTGGGGTAAACATCGTTGATCAGGATGTTGCCCACTGCGGCGATAAAGCCGCGGTCAGAACTGCCGTTGTCCAGCTGGAATCCAGGCACCTGCCGGACCATGTCGAGCGCGGTGACGGGCTGGTAGCGCGCAAAAAAGGCCGCCGGATATTCGACCAGTTGATCCTCGCCCTGCATGGACTCGACCGGACCCGGACCAGCCAGATCCTGGGCGACTGACTCCGGCATACAGAGAAATCCGGAAAGCAACATAAGAAGCAGCCTGGCCGGCAAGATTGTCAGGCGGCCAACGCCGGTTACCGCACCGGCAAGCGCCGGGTTTCCGACTATCTGCATTACATCCGTTCCCCGTACGACACAGCCAGCAATTTATCACCCAACATCACACCCGTGGACCGTTTACGTTAAAAGATTCTATTGCTGACGTTTGTAAGTGTTTCAGGCGTGACCTATGCGACTGCTTTGCTCCGCAAGACGTTTTGAAAAGAGCAGAACACCACAGTTCGCATGGGTTGCCAGCGAATTAATGAGAAATCAACGAGTCCGCCCGGATCCGTCGCAGAAGGCAGGTGCAAGAGGCATGCAAAAATCGTCTGCGACGATGAGGTACCGGCGATCGGCTCTTACACAAGGTGCTGGCGGAAGAACCGCAGCAGGTTCGCGTACTGGCGTTCGATGCTGAGTCTGGTTTTATCCACGTCGGCGCTCGCCTGGCTGGTGGCAAGGAGGCAAATCATGATTGCCAGGCGGTGTGCGAGGCGTGCCCAATTGTTGTTTTGAGTAACCCTCGCTTGCGGGCATGACCGGCGCCGGGGATTGAGTCGGAATCGCATCAGCTTACAGGTCCATCGACTGCCTAGTCGCGAATGTCCTGCAGGAACCACTCGGTCGGGACCTCGTTGCCGAGGTCTCGCTCGCGTGCCAGTTCGTAAATCCGGCCTGCGATCGCGAAAAATTGCGCGCCCTGCAAGTTACCGCGTTCCGAGTAGGTGATCTGGTCTGGCGAGGTGCGGCCGGGTTTGGTTCCCGTAACCAGGTCCGCGAAGGTCACCAGGCGATCGGGGAGCTTTACGCCATGTCCGCGTTTGCGAGGCCCCTGTGCGCCGGAACCGCCCCGTGCCTCCCAGCCGAGGTACTCGTCGTCCAGTGCAAGGTCCGGCCGACCGACGGGTGCGGGCGCGTTGCCGAACCGAAAGTAAACATCGACGCGATCCAGGCTGGCCTTGTCCGGTGATCCACCGCCGCCGATGTTGACGATGTGCTGACCCTTTTCAAGGCACGCGCCGTCCATTACCGGCACGGCCGAGTCGGTCACGGCGGCAACGATATGAGCGCCCTTGTAAACGCCCTCGGGACTTTCGCAGACCTGCACTTCGATACCGTGCAGTTCCCGCATCTCGGCAGCAAACTGTTCGCGATGCTCGCGCGTCGGGCTGAATACCTGCAGCTTGCGGATGTTGCGTACGGCGGTAAATGCCTGCACATGCGTTCGAGCCATGCCGCCGGAGCCCAGCATGCCGACCACTTCCGCATCCTCGTTGGCCATGTACTTTACGCCGATGCCGCCGTCGCCGCCGACACGCATGTGCTGCAGGACGCCGTCATTGATGAAAGCCAGCGGTTCTCCATTTTCGATAGAGGTGAGAAAGACCAGGCCGCAGTACAGGCCCGGCCGTGTGCAGTACTTCTCCTGCGTGGTGACGCCCTCGTATTCCGTCTGGTAGACGATATCCGACTTCATTCGAACCGCGAAATACCCGGCCGTCGATCCGCCTTCCATGCTGCCGAACTGGTAGCGGCGAGATGCGTCGCTGGTTGGGATTCGAATATCTATTCGTGGCCGGCAAACGGCCTCGCCGGTCGCAATGCCCCGGTAGGATTGCTCGAGCGCCGAGATGGTGTCTTCGATCGTCAGGACCTGCGAAACGACGTCATTGTTGATAAAGAGTGTCATGGCGATTTTGGTCTCTGGGCGCGGCTGGCGTTGCGCCATGCTACCAAAGCCCTCAGCGCTGGCACACAACAGCCGGCATGGAGCTGATCGGAGCCCTGGGCCGCTTGCGGATTTCCCGTATTTGAGAATGCCCGGCGCAATGTTAAGAGGAGGGACCGCAGGTTACTCGTCGCATAGCACACAAGATGCCAAATCGTGACACCGGCTTCTGGCTGTTACAGGTTCCCGGCTGGCTATTGCTCGCCTATCTGGTTTACGCCCAGGCTTTGCCGGCGTTCGACTACGAGCTGGGTGTCGCGATGGGTACACAGGAGCCGGCAGCAAAAATCACCGACGTGGGCGCGGCCTTCTGGTACGGATTCGCGCTCGGCGATCTTGTCATTTACATACCGCTTTTACTGGCGGGCCTCATCGGGTCCGGTTGCGGCAGGGCGTGGGGCCGTGCCGTGCTCGCGGCAGCGCTGGGCATCACGATCTACTGGCCGGTTGTGTCACTGGCTGTCGTCGTTGCGGCACGCGGTGCAGCGGGCTGGAATCTTGGCGACGAAACGGCGTACTGGTCCGTTCTGCCACTCATCGCGGTCTGGGCTACGTGGGGACTGTGGTACGTTGCTCGTCAGGGCAAGAATCGCAATCAATGAAACCTCCCGGCAAACTCGCGGGGCCGCGGCTGCGTAAGCTCGGCTCGCTGCTCCTTAACGTCGCCGTCATCGCCGGCGTTTTCGCTGCCGTGAGCGCGTTCCAGGCCCGTAACATGCTGGCTGCGGACCGCCAGCCAGCGCCGGAGTTGCAGCTCGTGACGCTGGAGGGCACACCCTATGCGCTGGCCGACCTGCCGGCGCGCCCCGTGCTGATCTATTTCTTTGCGCCGTGGTGCCGCGTCTGCGCGGCGAGCGCCGACAACCTTACACGCCTGCGCGGACTGCGCGAGGCGGACCGACTCGAAATATTGACGGTTGCCCTGGACTGGCAGAGCGTCGGAGAGCTGCAGGCCTATGCTGCACGACACGAGCTGAATGTGCCGGTGCTTCTTGGGAATGCTGATGTGGCGCGAGACTGGCACGTTTACGCGTTTCCGACCTACTACGTTCTCGACAGCGAACAACGGGTTGTGCGGCGGGACATCGGCTACAGCACGCAGCTTGGCCTGTGGTGGCGTAGCTGGGCAGTGGACTGAGGTGGCCAGCAGCTTCTTAGTCGTGTATATAATACACGATACTTAGTATTTAAATTACACCAAGTATAGCGTATGGCTTATACCTACGAGCACCCGCATCCGGCCGTGAGCGTTGACATCGTTGTGTTCACGATCGCAGAGGGCGAACTCAAAGTACTGTTGATACGGCGGGACGCCGCGCCCTTTGAGGGCAGTTGGGCTTTGCCGGGCGGCTTCGTCGAGATGAACGAGAGCCTCCGGCGGGCCGCGTGGCGCGAGCTGCGCGAAGAGACCGGCCTTAATGCGGCGTATCTGGAACAACTGCAGGCTTTTGGGCATCCCGACCGGGACCCGCGCGAACGCGTCATTACGGTCGCGTACGTCGCGCTGATTCCTTACGAGCGCTTTGACGTCCAGGCAGCTAGCGACGCGCGGGATGCGCGGCTGTTCAATCTCGAGACGCTGCCGGAGCTGGCGTTTGATCACCCGAGAATCTTGCGCAGGGCGTGCCAGCGTTTGAAGGAAAAGCTCAGCGACCCGATTATTGCACTGCAGCTTGTGGGCAAGTCGTTCACGCTGTCGGAGCTGCAGCGAGTCCATGAGCTGATTCTGGGCAAACCGCTCGACAAGCGAAATTTCAGAAAAAAGATCCTGGCCGAGGGCCTGATCGAGGCGACCGGAGACGAGCGGCGCAGCGGACCGCATCGGCCGGCCCGGCTGTACACGGTCAAAGACCCGTCGGACGTACCCTATGCCCCGGTCATAAAGCGCGCATAAGCACGTAGACGGCCATCGCGATGACGGCCACCGAGCTCCAGGTCCAGCAAAAGGCGCGCACATCATGCAGTTGCGCAGTTGCATAGGCGACGAAGTGGGCTGCGCGTGCAGCCACATAGGTCCAGATCAGAATTTGCGCGAGGAGCAGCGGCGGCCCGCTCAGGACAAACAAGAAACCGGCGGCAAGAAATCCCGGAATGCTCTCGAGATCGTTAAGGTTCATGCGCCGTGACCGGTCCACGTATTCGTTGACTTCGAGTTGACCCTCTACCGGCTTTGGGTTCAGGGGACTCTTCTTTGCGTCCTCGGGACTGCGAAATCCGCCACCGACTTTCATCATGCGTTGCACCGTGATCCAGGGCTGGACCATCAGTTTGAGGATCATGATCGATGCGGCAAGCACGTAGGTTTCAAAGACCGGGTTTGCGAGGCTCAGGGTCGTGGCTTCAACTGGCATGGCAGGTACCTCTCTCGGGAGTGGGAGACGGACGTTAAGGATTTGCAAATAAATTTAACACAGTTAAAATAATTGAACAACGTTAAAAAAGGAATCAAGATGACGACGAAGACATCTGGCCATCGACCGGGCTCGCTTCGAGTACGCCAGAAACGCGAGCAGGTGCGGCTGGACATTTTGCAGGCGGCTCAGGAGATCCTGGGCGAACAGGGCGTTGACGACCTGACGCTTGCGGCGGTCGCGGGGCGGCTTGGAATGACCAAGCAGGCGCTTTACCACTATTTCCCATCGAAGGAAGCGTTGGTCAACAGCCTCGTTACTACCTTGCTTGACGAGGAAGTCGAGGTGCTGGTTGCCGCAGTCGAGCGGGCCGCAGCCGGCGACAATATCCTTGGTACGCTGATTCGGGCCTTTTATGCGCATTACATCGATCGGCTCGATGCATTCCGCACGATCTACTGCCAGTCTCAATTGTATTCGGCCCCCGGGCTTCCATTGGATACCGGTACTCTGCGGGACCAGATCAATCCGCGCACCCGCCATCTCTTCGACGTGCTCGAAGATCGTATCGCCGGAGCTTCAGTCAGCAAAGTTAAACGCGCGCGGGCAAGGCAACTGGCTTTTACGGCCTGGCTGTCCGCGCTCGGCTTGCTGACAATGCTCGGGGTTGCCGACGCTACCAGAGACCCCCTGGTGCATGCGGATACGGATCTGCTGGAAACACTGTCGACGGTGTTCGGCGCGGCGACCGACCGCTAGAAAAACCGGCGAAACCCATGCATGCCAGCGTCTTCGCCGAGATTACCTCGCGCCATGGTAAATGAACCGGGGTGCCGAGGCCCCCGGTTCATCGTTACTGGCTTTTTAGAAACGGTAGCCGAGATTAACGGCGTACACCCACGGATCGATTGTGACGGTACCAACCTTGGCTTCGCCATCGAGCGCCGGGCCGACCAGCGTGGCATCGGACTCGATATTCAACCAGCGAACGTCCAGGTTGAAGAGCCAGCTGTCGGAAATCAACCAGTCGCCGCCGATTTGCGCGGCAATACCAAACGAGTCGTCGAGTTTCAGTTTCTCGATTCCCTCGTCAGCCAGTTCGCTGACCAGCTTGGTATCGAAGAACGTCGTCCAGTTCACGCCAAGTCCTACGTACGGCTGAAAATTGGCTTCGGGCATGAAGTGGTACTGGACGGAAAAGGTCGGCGGCAGATGCTTCGTGTCACCGATGCGCATGGTTTCGCTTACGAGGCCGATATCCGGTTCCAGGTACTCGACCGTGGCCTTGATATCGTGCTGGAATGGCCACGACGCAAGCACATCGAATGCCCAGTTCTCTGTGAACATGTAGGTCCCAGACAGCGTCATGCTCGTCGCACTGTCGACATCGATTTCGATGGATTCTTCCCCGAGTTCGAAGAAGAGATTCTGGCTATCAGGCTGCACTGTGCCGACGCCACCGCGGAGAATCCACGTTCCTGGCTCGTTCGCCAGTGCTGGGGCAGCAGCGAGGGCAAAAAGCCCGGCTGCCAGCAGCAAATATTTGATGGTTTTCATTTCAGCGTCCTTAGTCCATTGTCGGACTGGTTAAGCGCCGCGGCCCCGCAGCGCCGGGTTCGGATGAACCCCGTTAACTCTAAGATGATCGTGTCGAGACGCCTTTCAAGACGGTATTTGGTGCAAGCGGCCTGTGGTTTCTACGTATTGGCGATCCCCGGCGGTTCAAGCGATTTGTTTCAGCTGTAGGCATATTCGCCGGGGCCTTTTGAGCGTGGCAAAGTTCGCCCCCATGCAGCATACACAGACAATACTTGCGGGGAATTTTCGTGCGTGGCTGCTGCCGGCAGTTCTGCTGTATGCCACATCCGCGGTTTCACAGCAGGTTCAGCCGCTCGAGAGTTTGCCGCGTCCAAATGCAACCGCCGTCAGGCTTGCAGCGGCGCCCGTTGCGGACGGCGATGTGTTGAACGATCCGGCGTGGCAAGGGATGCAGCCAATTTCGGAATTTACGCAGGTTCAGCCCGACGAGGGTTCTCCAGCGAGCAAGCGAACGGATGTCTTTATCGGCTTCACCGGCACGGCACTATGGGTCGGTGTCGTCGCGTACGACGAGAGCCCGGAGACGATCATCGTCTCGGAAGGCCGCAGAGACTCTTCTCTCGATGAAACTGACAGCTTTCAGCTCGTCATTGACGGTCTGCTCGATCGGCAAAACGGCTACGTGTTCGGCACCAACCCGACCGGAATGCAGTACGACGCCCAGGTGATCAAGGAGGGCGGCTCCTCGCAGTTCGGGGGAAGAACAGGCATCTACGACGAGAACTGGGATGGCAGCTGGGAAGTAAAGACGTTGGTCGGTGAGTTCGGCTGGAGCGCTGAGTTTGAAATCCCGTTCAAGACCTTGCGCTACGGCAGCGCCGCCGAGCAATCCTGGGGCGTCAACTTTCAGCGCAATATCCGTCGCAACAATGAAATTGTCTACTGGGCGCCAATTGGGCGCCAGCTTGGAATTACCCGTGTGTCCAGGGCCGGTACGGTCAGCGGCATCGAGGTACCGATACAGCGCAACCTGCAGATCACACCGTACGTGCTCGCGGTGGTGCGCCGCGACGCGGATGGCAGCAGCAACGACCAGGAAGCCGGCCTGGACATCAAGTATTCGATTACACCAAGCCTGACCCTCGATGCGACTTACAACACCGACTTCGCCCAGGTCGAAGTCGACGATGTCGTGGTCAACCTCGATCGCTTTAGTATTTTCCTGCCTGAGAAACGGCCTTTCTTCCTTGAGAACGCGGGCCAGTTCTCGGTCGGGACAAATCGAGAGGTCGAACTGTTTTTCAGCCGACGCATCGGCATCGTCGACGGCGAGCAAGTGCCGATCGAGGCGGGTCTCAGGCTATCCGGGAAGGTCGGTTCCAGCACGAACGTCGGTGTCTTGTTTATGAGTGACGAGGGTCTGCAGGGTGCAGCGTCCGCGAATGACTACCTCGTAGGCCGCGTGAGCCAGGAATTCGGCAACCGCTCGTCGCTGGGAGCGCTGGTCGTAAGTCGTGACGGCGATGGCAGCAGCGGGCTGCGGGCCGCCGATGATCAAAACCAGACCTATGCGATTGACGGTCGCTGGGGTATCGGCGAAAACCTGCTGCTGGAGGGCTGGTTCGCGCAGACGTCGACACCTCAGCTAACCGGCGATGACCAGGCCTTTGCTGCTAAAGCGAACTACAACTCCACAAAATGGTCCTCCCGACTCAACTACACCGAGGTGCACGAGGCGTTCAATCCCGAGGTCGGATTCCTGGCCCGGGATGCCTACAAGCGATCGGAGTTTTTCCTGATGCGTCGAATCCGGCCGGGCGCCGACTCGCGTCTGCTGGAGATGCGGCCGCATATGACGCTTCGAGATTTCCACGACCTCGACGGGTTCCTCGAAACCGGCTATCGGCACTACGACATGCACTTCGAGTTTAAGAGCGGCTACCAGATCGAAACCGGCTACAATTACCTGATTGACGGGCTCAAGGAGCCTTTCGAAATCATTGAAGGCGTCTTCGTGCCGGCCGGTAGCTACTCCGGCGGGGAAGCCGTTATCGGTTTCAAAACAGACCTGTCGGCGCCGCTCAGTTTCGAGATGAGAGCTAATATCGGCCAACGCTTTGGGGGGGACCGGCTCGTTAGCGCCCCGATACTGCGTTACCGCGCCGGGGATTCGTTCAATGCCGAGTTACTCGTCGAGTACAGCGCATTCGACCTGCCATACTCTGGCGGTGATTTCGAGGTTCTGCTGTCGCGGTTACGGCTCTCTTACTCTTTCACGCCCAAGGTCAGCATCCAGGCCGTACTGCAGTACGAGGACGAGACCGATACGTTTTCGACGAACGTGCGCTTTTCGCTCTTGCGAACGGCCAGCTCCGGCCTTTATATCGTATACAACGAGTTCGACGAGCGGACGCCCGGCTTGGGTCCGTCGCAGCGCGAGATCGCCGTCAAGTACAACTACCTCTTCGATATTTTCAACTGAGGGAAGTCAGGCTGCTTCAGCCGGTGGCGGGCCTTCGACAATAACCTCATCGGCCTCGAAGCAGCCCGTAGCCGAAGTCGTTTCTGATTCACCGAAAAGATCAACGTCCTGACCGACAGCAAGTTGCTCGAATGCACCAATCGTCACTTCTGATTCTGCAGTGTCGACGAACAGAATGACCGCCTCTGCGGCGACGTTCACGCAGGTGTCATTGCCGGCGAGCGGCGTGAGCATGAAACTCCGCGTTCCCGGGTCAGGTTCGGGGAGAATGATCGTGCCGCTAAGCTGGTCCGCCTCTTCGGCCTCGACGAAGACGAGCGCCGCGCGAAGCAGATCCGGATCTTCCTCGGCGTCCTTGGGCGGCCGCACGCCCTCCACCTCGATATCGGCGCCAAGTACCACCGCATCGGACGTAATCGGGCCCGCGGCGTCGAAAAATTTGGTACCGGCCTGCAGCTCTATGACGAGATCGCTGTCGTCGTCGGCCAGCATCAGGAACCGGCCGGCTGCGGGCGCGCTTACGACGTTGCCCTTGATCTGTTCGCTGTTACCGCCTATTTCAACGATCAGCGCACTGAGTTCGACAGCACCCTGATCGGTCCCACTGTCATAGCCGTACCGGCCGATCACGACGACCGTATCATTGACCATCAGGGCATTGATGTCGGTTGATGCACCCTCGTCATCGAAAACGCTCGTTTCCGTACCGGAATTGACGGTAATGCAGCTTTCCGGAGTTTCAATGTCGCATAACCGGAAGCTTCCGGGGGGATCGGCGAAGATCTCGTCAACGTTACCCTCCAGCCGAGCAAGCTTGTCCGGCAGGTCGCCGCCATCCATGAAGTTGGCTTTGACGACGGGCCGGAAATTGTAATTCTTGCTGTTGCCGGCACCGGTAACCTTGATCGCTTTGTTCGCTTCCATGTCGATCTCGACCAGCAGAGTGCGTCCGGGGAGTACCGGGATACCGCTGGGATCGAGCAGATCGATCTTGCCGTTTGCCGGGAGCTTCGGAAATATCGATGCGGACCCATCGAGCGGCACAAGTTCGAGGTCGTTAATCACGAGGCGCAGCTTCGTGTAGACACCAGCCGTTACCTCACCAAATACGATCGGTTCGTTAAAGTTGGTCAGGTCGAGCAGGTCGATAGGCTCGGAGCCCTGGAACAGGACCTGCTGGCCATTATCGTCGCCGATAAGAATCGCCTCGACGACGTTGAGTTTAATGGCGCTGAATTCATCGGTCGGTTTGTCGGTGAACAGCAAACCGACAGTGCCGGTTTCGGGTACGGGCGGATTTACGGCCGGAGACTCGGGTGTTGAACTGCCGCCACCACAGGCACTGATAAACAGGGAAGCCGCCAGTGCCAGGCCTGAGAACCTGGCGCGGAGAAGTTTTTCGGGGATGCTCATTGTAGCTCCTGGTGTCCGACGTGATCGTGCCTTGCGCTCCGAGCAGCCGGACTTTTTTTGTTGTGCCAGACGAATTCTGACGCCCTCAATTTACCAGCCTCGAATCCGGCCGCAACTGTCGCGGCGTTGCGACATTTACATAATATTTTGCAGCAACCGGCCGCAGGCAAAGAGAGTTTCAAACGTGCCGTGGCGTCATGTTGAAAATCGGCTGCGAAACAGCCGTCGCACGTGATGTATCAAGAAACTGCACGCGGCAAACCGCAAGCCGTCAAATGAAATGAAAGGGACGACTGGGTGGTTTTTTTCCGGGAAGTCCAGATCGTGAACTCCGTCACGCGCAAAAAAGTTCATTTTGGATATAACATAATTATTCGAGGAGGCAACGATATGGGTGAACTATCGAGTCATGATCGGGTAATGCCGGTCCGGAATCTTCGCGACTACTTTCGTACGTCAATTGACGACGTTATCGCACAGCAGGGCGTGGATGTGGATCCGCATGCCACTCACTACGTCGTGAACGTGATTACCGTGTTCGCCCGCTCCGATGCTTTGTACACGGATGCCGGTGAATCCTCCGGGCTGAAGCCCCTGGCACTTATGCTTGCGGAAGCGGCCGACGCGCCGAGTGCCGAGCAACGCAACAATACCTTGCAGCGAATCGGCGACGTCGCGCTGTTCATTTCCGGTTTTTTTACCGAAAGCCTCGCAAAAAAGGCCGTCGACATTGACTACTACATTTACATGGGCGAGAGCGCCTATAGTTCGTTGTCTGAAGAGGTTCGTGGCACCTTCAGGGGCAACGCATTCGCCGGCATATACAGGGAGCTCGCCGCAAAGTTTCATGTTCTGATCGACGTGCTGAACGAGGTTCGCGATAGTGCGCGCGCAGGTTCCGATGTGGATCTGCTGCGCACCTACGAAATCTGGACCAAGACCGGCAGCCAGCGGGCTGAAAAGCTCTTGCGGCAGCAAGGCGTGGTACCAATCACCGACGCAAAGCGGTCACGTCACTGACATGCTGGCCGAGCTGCAGCGGCAACTGAGCGACATTTACCAGGTGGGCCGTGCCTACGATGTCCGCGACTACGTTATCACCGACCCGATGCTGGCAAAGCTTCTCGGCGGGGGCGCGATGTTGACGAATACTGACGAGACGTTGCTCGTGTCTCAGGATGACGAGGGCCTTGCGCTGTCGCTGTTTTTCGATGCCGATATGCTCGACCGGCTCGAGTCCTCGAATCCGCTTGGTCGCCTTCGTGCCGAGCTGCTCGACGATTTTTGGAAAGTCCTCGAGGGAATCAGTCATTTCAACTGCGTCGTGTGGAAGGCGAGCCAGGACCGAAGCGTGTCGCTATTAGAGCTTGAGTTGCAGGGCGAGATCGACAAGTTTGTCAGTACGATGCTGCTCGCGCTGGGCCAGGCCGACACGGATCTGCTGAATGGCATGCACGGCTGGTTGTTCAACAACGTCAGATTTCACGAGGAGCTCGATGATGAGCAGCTGAGTCGTTACCGCTCAGCCAATGACTACGCAGCAAGATTTTGCCATCGACTTCGGCAAAGGTTGATCGACGATGCGCGGCATGCAATGTCCGAGCTCCGCCAGTTTTATCGTTTGCAACTTCCGGAGAAGATCAGCCACATCCATGCGCAGGCCTGGGCGTAACGAGGTCTGTGCAAATAGAAACCCGCAGGCTCAGCCGTTTTCGGGTAGAAGCGCTCTCAGCCCTTGTGCCTGTGGATACAGTTCGTTGACAAACGGAATCAACGCAATTATCAACGTTTGGCTGTAAATGCTCTCGCGGGTGTAAAGCCCGCCGGTCAGCAAGCCATAGGCTCCGCCGGCCTGTTTGCTGTTCATTGTCGCGAAAACACGGTCATTCGCTTCGCCAAGCTCCATGCCGTCGTCGACAAGCGCTTTGACGGCTGGCGGCAGCGGCAACGTCGTGCTGCGAGCTTCGCTGGCGCCGCTGGCGGGTCCTTGTACTGCCATCCACGCGAACGCCATGAGCCGGTCATCCACAGTCTCGATACCGCCCTCGAGACCTACCCAGAAGTCCGCATCGGGCGCCTGTGCCTGCGCACGCCGCGCCCGGGTTCTCGCGCCATGACGCGTCGCCTCATCCGAGAACGGCTGGTCTCCGGCACCGGAATCCACGTCGACGGCGATGATCTCGAGTGTTGCATCGGGAAACTGCGTTGCGAAAGCGTGCCGTGTAGCGGCGAGTTTGACCGGGTTTCTGGAAGCGACGACGATCTGCATATTGTTTCCCGAAATTAGTAACTTGTGAAATATAGCACTCAGCCCGCGCGTGGTAGCATGCAAACCCTGCAGTGGCAAAAAGATTTCAGGTCTGTTTGGTTTACATAGGCCTTGCTTCTTTTCTGGCAAAGTCTCTCAGGTTCCTCCGGGCTGAATTGAATGGTCGGCATACGCGCAGCAAATCTCTGGCTGAAGGCAAAAATAGTCGGCACGATCCTGATCGCATCGCCGGGGGTCGTGGCCGGACAGGCGACTGCGGGCATAGAAATTACGGCCGATGCAGTGGAATACCCGTCAGGATTCTTCGCACGCTATCAGCCAAACACAGCCCTTGACATGGTCGCCCAGGTCCCGGGCTTTCAGATCGACGATGGCGATAGCGATCGGGGATTTGCCGCGTCAGCGGGCAATATTCTCGTCAACGATCGCCGGCTGAGCGCCAAGCAGGATTTGCCGTCTGAAATTCTTGCCCGTATTCCAGCGAGCCAGGTTGAGCGGATCGAACTCATCCGCGGCCAGGTCCGGGATATCGATATGCAAGGGCAATCTGTTGTAGCGAATGTGATTTTGCGCGATGTCGACGGAGCCGCTGTACAGTGGCGAACTTCGGTCCGCTATAACGTCGATTTTGGTACAACATTGGAAGGCGGCGTTTCCATCTCAGACCGATGGGGTGCGATCGACTACAACACCGGTCTCAGCTACCGCCGGTTTACGCGTGGCGATTACACGAACCAGGATGTCCTTGACGGCGAAGGTAACCTGACGGAGGAACGCTTCGATGTGGGTGACATCGACGGTCACCGTGGTGCCATCAACCTGAATGCGGCGACCGATGTAGGCGAGACGAGGTTTCGCCTCAATACCAAGATCAACGGGGAGCTACGGGAAGGGATACGCGTCTCGGATCGCACGCCGCAGGCACCCGGCAGCACAACCAGGTTTGAGCAGTTTCCGGAAGACTACGAAGGGATTACTGTCGAACTGGGGCTCGACGCCGAGCGCAACCTGCGTCCCGGACTGCTGGGCAAGGCGATACTCCTTTATATACACGATGAGGGCAATCTCGTAGCCTCACAGGTGTCCCTGGACAATGAGGGAGTGCAGACACGGGAGCGAACATCTGAAACTGATACGGATACGGCGGAGGCGATCGCGAGGATAGAAATGAACTGGACGGGCTGGGCTGATCACTCCGTGCAGGCCAACCTGGAGCGAGCCTTTAATAGCCTGGATAACATGTTCGTGCAGACGGAGGATACCGGCGACGGTCCGGTTTTTATCGAGGTTCCTGGCGCCAATTCGCGGGTCGAGGAAGTTCGCTGGGACTTTTTGCTCAAGGACACCTGGACATTGGGCTCGTTTGAACTCGAATATGGTTTAGGCGCCGAGACATCGACAATTACCCAGACCGGTGATGCGGAGCTCGAGCGCGATTTTTCATTTTTGAAACCACAGTTAGTGCTGGCGTACTCGAATAACCCGGGCGAACGCAGCCAGGTTGGGCTGAGACGTGAGGTCGCACAGCTGGACTTCAATGATTTCGTCAGCGCATCGGTATTCGAAGACGATGATCTTGCGCTCGGCAACCCGAATCTGGCGCCCGAATCGACCTGGAGACTCGAGCTGAGTCACGAGCGCCGCTTCGGTAGCGACGGTGCCGTTAAACTGATCGTATTTCACGACTGGATATCCGATGTCGAAGACTTGTTGCCGCTGACCTCCGACTTCGAGGCGCCGGGTAATATCGGCGACGGGCGGCGCTGGGGCGTCGAGGTCGAATCGACGCTCCCCCTGGATAGCATAGGCATTACCGGGGCAAAGCTGGATCTGAATGCCCGATGGCAGGACTCGACAGTTGTCGACCCGGTTACCGGGGAGGACAGAGCATTGTCGGATAGAAGCGGTGGCGGCAAGCTTCTCCCGCTTGGCTATCGTATTGAAAATGAGTACGCGGTGACCGTCGATTTCCGGCAGGACTTTCAGGCTGCGCGTGTTGCGTGGGGCTGGGACGTGAGGACGCGGGCAGAGCGGCCCGCATTCAAGGTCAATGAGTACGATGTTTCGGATGATGGCACGGAATTCAATCTGTTTATTGAAACAACGCGATGGCTAAACGCCAAGATCGGGCTTGCTGCCGAGAACATTTTGGATTTGGCTGAAGATCGCAGCCGCACGGTTTTCATCGGCGAACGGGACCTCTCTCCCGTGGACTACGTTGAGCTCCGCAATCGTACGCGCAGCTTTCGCCTCAATCTGACCATTAGCGGAAGTTTCTAGAAAATAAATAGGTTGGTTCGATAATGGGCATGGGCAAAAGCCGTCCGATATTGGCAGCATGACTCCCGTTTTCGCTAACATGGATCCGACCTTCTCGTGGTTCGATGGGAGCGCCACCTGTGGATAACGATCAATTGGCGGATTTTGCACAGAAATACACGATAGCCTGGTGCAGTCGCGACCCATACCGTGTCGCAGCCTTCTTTGCTGAAGATGGCACCATAACGGTCAACGGAGCCCCGTCGGTCGGCAGGGCAGCGATTGCAGAAATGGTGCAGGGTTTCATGACTGCGTTCCCGGATATGGAGCTGACGATGGATAGCTTCGAGCCGGGCCAGCAGGGCGGCACATACCGTTGGACGTTTGTCGGCACGAACACAGGTCCGGACGGCACGGGAAAACCGGTGCGGTTCAGTGGCTATGAGCAATGGACGATCGGCGTCGCCGGACTCATTGAGAGGTCCTCCGGGCATTTCGATAGTGACGAGTATAAGCGTCAGCTCGAGCACGGCTACCCGTAAGCCAGCGGGTTGGATTGCTTTGCTGCTATAGAAGTGAGTGCATTCGAAGACCCGAACGGTTCCGACGAGCTTGCGTCATCCGGGTTCACCGCGGTCGCGTTGCCTGTCATGATCGAAGGCCGATCGGGCGCGCCCGCCAGAGTGGTAGTCTCGGTGCCCCGCGACTGAAGTTCAAGCCATTGTGCAAAGACGATGATGTCACGAAGTCAATTACCGGAGGGTGCTAATGAAACTTGAGAACAAGGTCGCCATCGTCACGGGCGGTTCGCGAGGCATCGGCAAGGCTATAAGCAAGCGTTTTGCCGGCGACGGCGCAAGACTTGTCGTCAATTACCGGGACGATGCGGATGCCGCCGGCGAGCTCGTGGATGACATTCGCGCTGCAGGTGGAGAGGCGATTTCCGTGCAGGCCGATGTTTCCCGGCGTCCGGATACCGACAGGCTCTGCGCATCGACGCTGGAAGCTTTCGGGGTGATCGACATATTGGTCAGTAATGCCGGCATTATCATCGACAGACCTTATATCGAGAGCACCGACGACGATTGGCAGTCGGCAATGGACACCAATCTTCGCGGCTTCTTCAATGTCACCCAGTCCGTTCTACCGCACATGATCGACCGAAAATACGGCCGCATTATTGCGACCGGCTCCATCATTAACGAAGTCGCCGATTTTGGCGGCAATAAATACTCGGTCTGTGCGGCGTCGAAAGGGGGAATTCATGGCATGCTGCGCCCGATTGCGGCCGAGATGGCAAGGCACGGCATCACGGTCAACTCCGTGTCTCCCGGATACATCGCGACCGAGATGCTCGAAGAGATTGATGCGGCGGGCGTGGAAGAGGCGCTGCGCCTGGTACCGATGCGCCGTTACGGTAAACCTGATGAAATCGCCGCGGCAATGGCATTTCTGGCCTCGGACGATGCCGCCTATATCACGGGTCAAACCCTTCGCGTGAACGGTGGCATGTCAATGAACTGACCAGTTTTTTTGCGCTTTCACACAACGATCGCTCGAGGCCGGCTCGGGCCGGCTGTGCCGTGACCCCGGTTTCATTCTGCGCGAATCATGCTACTTTAACCCCGCAAGGTGGGTAATTCCTATCCGCCATACGGAGATTCGGAATGATAAAGACGATCAGAAAAACAATGTTCATTCTGGCGCTTGGCGCCTCGTCAATGATGATGGCCTCGGGTGCGCTCGCCCAGGAATGGCCGCTCGCTCCCGGCGATTACTGGGAAGTGACTGGTATTGATATCAAGGATGGCGGGGGACTCAAATATGCCGAGTGGCTTGCGAGCGAGTGGCGTGAAAACCTGGAGTTTTCAAAGTCACAGGGCTGGATCAAGGATTTCATGATCCTTAGCAATGTCCATGCCCGGAGCGACGAGCCGGATCTTTACCTGGTCACGGTAACGGAAAGCATTGTTTCGGCCGCCGATGGCCAGGAACGTATGCAGGAATACATGGCGTGGCGCAAGAAGACACTGGAACAAATGGTGAGCGAGAGCGGAAATCGGGCAGAGTATCGCGAAGTGATGAGCGAGTCGTTGCTACAGGTGCTTTCGTTCAGGGACTAGAGCAAGCGCAAGCGCCCGCAAAGCGCTAGCAGCGCTTGCGCGGCCAATACGCGCGACACCGACCTCCGCGTCGGCCGGGAAGTTACTCTTCCTGGCCGACCATTGGTCCAGGTGTATCGTTTGGGAGCTGAATATGCCGAAAATCGCCGGATCCTGCCTGTGCGGCAGCGTCAGGTACTCGAGCGCGGCAGAGCCTGCCATGACGGCCGTCTGTCACTGCGAGAACTGCCAGCGTCAGACCGGTACTGCATTTTCGATCATCGTCGGAATAGCGGCCGACTCACTGGAATTCGAGGGTGACGACAATCTCGGTGAGTTTCTTGATCAAGGCGAGACCGGCGGGGCTGTGAGGCGGCGATTTTGCAGAAACTGCGGTTCGCCGATCCTGTCTCTTGTCGAGTCGGCGCCGGGTCTCGGGTTTATCAAGGCTGGCACTCTCGAGGACCGCTCGTGGCTGAATCCCACAATGCACATATGGTGTGACACGGCACAGCCGTGGGTAGAGATTTCCGACGACGCGGTGAAAATTCCGCGTAATCCAACAACGTAGTGAAGTGCCGCTCGGTCGCGTCACCCGCTGCGCGCATTGAAATTCGCCATGTTATTAGTCGGCTGATGGCGAATTTCGTGAGTCGGGTTACGAGATTTCTATCGAATCACCACACGCTGCCCAGGGCGACCCTGATGGCTTCGCCGCTGACCCCGCTCGATTCCTCAGACGCGAGGAATGCAATCAGGTCCGCCACCTCCTGAGGCGTGACCACTCGGCCCGGCGGATACAGCGCGGCCCGTTCCTCCCAGACCAAGTCAGCTGAAATACCACGATCCTTCGCCTCTTGCCGGGCTGAGCGTTCAGCCATTTCTGTTCTTACCCATCCCGGTAGTACAGCGTTTGATGTGATACCAAACGGACCTGCGTCCCGTGATACGGAGCGCATCAATCCGATCAAACCGTGCTTAGAGCTGGTGTATGCGCTTCCTGCGTGTTCTGCAACAAGGCCGGCTGTAGAACTCGTGTATACCATGCGCCCGTACCGGCGCTCGGTCATACCCTTCAAAACAAGCCTCGACAGGTAGAACGGCCCGTCGAGATTGACCCGCATCGTCTCATCCCAAATGTCGGGTTCTTGCTCCCAGACCACTCGCTCGTGAGCCGAGCCGATGCCGTGGTTGCATATGAGAATGTCAATCGGGCCCAGGCGCTGCTCGGTGTCCGCAACGGCTTGCGCACAGCCCTCTGGCGTACCGAGATCCGCGACCGAATAGTCGAGGCCGGTTTCTTCCAGCTCGTGCTCGTTGCGTGCGACGCACATGACGCTGGCGCCCCTCGACGCCATGGTTTCTGCAGCCGCACGTCCTATCCCCCGGCTTCCGCCTGTAATCAGGGCCACGCGCCCTTCAACTCCAGCCACTTTGCGATCACTCCCTGTATAAACCGCTGACCAGTATATAGAATCGCAGGCGCATCCCAAGCGCGGCGTTCGCCCGGCCACCAGGCAAACGAATCGCCGACATTTGCCGGGTTCGCAGATTCCGCAAAAACTCGTGGATTGCCGCAATGGCCATGAGCTGATATTCCGGTAACCATGTCGCCACTGATGACGGCTATCACAAAAGGACGCTGGATCCATGAAGAAGTACGTTTATTCCTTTTCCGAAGGCGATGGACAGAACAAGAAGCTCCTGGGGGGCAAGGGTGCGAACCTATGCGAAATGACGCAGATTGGTCTCAACGTCCCGCCCGGCTTCGTTATTGCAACTGATGCCTGTCTTGCGTACCTCGATTGCGACAGGTTGCCGGAAGGCCTGTGGGATGAAGTGACCGCCGAAATCGGCAAGCTCGAAGAGGAGACAGGCAAGACCTTCGGAAGCGGACCGAATCCACTGCTGATCTCGGTGCGCTCCGGCTCTGCGCTGTCGATGCCCGGAATGATGGACACGATACTCAACCTCGGGCTTAACGATGAAACGCTTGATGGCCTGATCAAGCTGACCGGCGATGAGCGTTTTGCTCATGATGCCTATCGGCGCTTTATCCAGCTGTTCGGCAAAGTGGCGCTTGGAATCAACGACGAAAAATTCGATGAAAAATTTGCGGCGATAAAGAAGCGGGCTGGCGTCAAGGCTGATGTAAATCTCGATGGCGGTCACATGAAAGAGGTCTCGAGAGAATTCCTGGACGTCGTGCGCCGGGAGTCCGGTGAGGATTTTCCGCAGGATGTTTATTTGCAGTTACAGCTTGCGGTCGAGTCGGTCTTTCGCTCGTGGATGGGCAAACGCGCAGTGGATTACCGGAGGGAGTTCCATATTACGCCTGCAATGGCGAATGGTACTGCTGTCAATATCTGCACCATGGTTTTCGGCAATAAGGGCGACGATTGCGCGACCGGTGTCGGTTTTACCCGTAATCCGGGGACTGGCGATAAAGAGATGTTCGGCGAGTACCTCACGAATGCACAAGGTGAAGACGTTGTGGCCGGTATCCGCACGCCGAAGTCTCTTCAGGAAATGGAGCAGGAAATGCCCGATCTCTATGGGCAGCTTATCGAGCTGCGGGACCGGCTCGAATCACATTACCGGGAAGTGCAGGATTATGAGTTCACGATCGAGAACGGAACGCTTTATTGCCTGCAGACCCGTAATGGCAAAATGAACGCTGCCGCGATGGTCAAGTCATCCGTCGATATGTATCGAGAAGGTTTGATCACCCGGGACGAGGCCCTGCTTAGAATCGATCCGGAGCTCTTGGAGCAGCTGCTGCATCCGCGTCTGGACCCCGATACCACGGTGAAACCGGTTGTGACCGGTTTGCCTGCATCTCCTGGGGCAGCGTCCGGTCAGTGCGTGTTCGACGCGGACCTGGCTGAAAAGCTCGGCGCCGATGGGGAAAAGATCATACTGGTACGGGAGGAAACGCGACCCGAGGATATCCACGGTTTCTTTGCAGCCGAGGGAATCCTCACCAGCCGTGGCGGCAAGACGTCTCACGCGGCTGTCGTAGCACGTGGCATGGGTAAGCCGTGTGTCGCCGGGGCCGAGGGTATCGTCGTCGACATCGCCCTGCGCCGAGCGATCGTTGGCGATCATATTATTCACGAGGGTGATGTCATCACCCTCGATGGCGCTACCGGTGAGGTCTATCTGGGCGCGATTCCGACATTGCCACCGCATTTCTCAGACAATCTCAAGCAGCTGCTGAGTTGGGCCGACGAGACCGCGGATCTCAAAGTTATGGCCAACGCCGATACTCCCGACGCCGCCAGAAGCGCGCGTGAATACGGCGCAATGGGCATCGGCCTGTGCCGCACCGAGCGAATGTTCAATGCCAGCGACCGGCTGCCGATCGTGATCGACATGATTCTTGCAAACGACGCAGAGGACAGAAAAGCTGCCCTGGACTTGTTGTTGCCGATTCAGCGTGCCGACTTCATCAAGCTTTTCTCAGTGATGTCGCCCGACCCGGTGACAGTGCGCCTGCTCGATCCGCCGATGCACGAGTTTTTGCCGACCGAGCAGGATTTGCTTGACCAGGTCAAGCGGTTGCGACTGTATCGAGACGTCGTCCGCGGCCGCCAGACTGCGCTCGCGTCCATTCCGGGCAAGCCGCGTCTGCCCGAGGTTTTCACTGAGCTCAGTGAGGATCACATCAACGAGGCGCTCATCAAGAAAGAACGCATGCTGCATAAGGTTCGTGAGCTGCAGGAGACGAACCCGATGCTAGGCCACCGCGGTGTCCGCCTGGGGATCACGTATCCGGAAATCTATTCGATGCAGATCCAGGCGATACTGGAGGCTGCCACGGAGTGCGCCAAGAATGGAATCGACGTTCGGCCCGAAATCATGGTGCCGCAGGTCATAACGTCGCAGGAACTGGGTCACGTAAAGCGGACAGTCGATGAACTCACCGAAAAACTGGAGAACGAGTCCGGTGAGCACCTGGAATTCAAGTTCGGCACGATGATCGAAACGGTCCGAGCCTGCACCCGTGCCGCGCATCTTGCCGAGATCGTTGAGTTCTTCTCATTTGGCACCAACGATCTGACACAAGCTGTCTTTTCGTTCTCCCGGGAGGATGCCGAAAACAAGTTCCTGCCCATGTACAACGACTCAGGCATCCTGCAGGACAACCCCTTCGAAGTTCTGGACATCAAGGGCGTTGGAGAGTTGATCAAGATGGCTGTTTCCCTGGGCAAAGCGCAGCGCAGCGATTTGAAAATCGGAATCTGCGGCGAGCAGGGCGGTCACCCTCGGTCGATTCAATTTTGCCACGAGGTCGGGCTGGACTATGTTTCGTGCTCTGGTCCGCGCATCCCGGTTGCACGGCTGGCTGCGGCCAATGCCAAGCTCAGCGAGACGAAGAACAGTTGCTAGAAAACCAAAAAGGCACCCTGAGCGCGAGCTCCGGGTGCCTCTGTCTTTTGTCTGACCGCCATGCGGCCGGACTATTGTCGGACTATGGCGCTGCTGCGACTGTGCACGCGGGCAGATCCGATCCGTAATCGATGACGAGCGGCTGCGGTCCGACCTCGGCACCGGCAGGATCGCGCGCGATCACGTCCCAGACCTCACCACCGCTCAGCGCAACGCCGGGAACGGCGATTGCCGGGTCCTTGATGCCGGTTGCGGTGACGTAGACGTCCCAAACACCGGCCGCAATGGACAGGACTCCCGTGTCGGCCCCGAACGGAACGTCGGAGAAGGCCGGGTCCGCGGCATTAATGTCGGTGCCAGCGGCAAGCAGATAGATATCAACGTTCGGCGTGCTTGGCGAAGCATGAGTTAACCGGAGCTGTGCCTCGGTAACGATGCTGCGGGGACTGACACCCAGCGCTATAGCCGTAATTGCCGGTTCTCCCGAAGAGAGGAAGCCGGTTACAAGCGCTGCCACCGCGCCGTCGACTTCCGACGAATACGGAAATTGCAGGGCGACGACGTCATTATCGGCATTCGCGACGACGCTCAGCGTGAAGTCGACCGGTGCGGGAACAGGGTCTATCACGCAGTATTCGCCGAACGAAACATTCTCGGCAAGCTTGAGGGCCTCGTCCTCCGCCGTTGCGTCAATGTCAGCGAGAATATCTACAGCTGGCGCGTCAGGCGACAGGTGCAGCGCAAGGGCGGCCGCCGCCGTATTCGTATCATACAGCGTGGATGCACCCGTGCCGTCCATCACGACGAGCTGTACCGCAGACTCGCCAAGGCCGACGTTATCGATGGCTGCGATCAGCAGGTCCGCACCGGCGGGCAGATCAACCTCGCCCGAATCGTAAACGACAGTGCCCGCGTCGCCAGCCGGGGTGATGCGTATCTGGTACGCTCCGGCGGGAACTTCCAGACGCGGCGTGACACCCTCGAAATCGAGCGGGGTGCCCGCGCCCGTCACCGGCGCGCTTGTGCCGAGATCGGCACCGAAAGCCGTCACGTAGACATCAACCGACGGAGCCGAGGGCGCTGCATGAACAACTTGTACGAAGAAGCTATCCGGCGCGAGGAGCTCGTCGCTTGGGTTAGCAACAACCAGGGCGCGAACAGGTCCAGCCACGTTGTCTATGGCGATGATCGTATAGTCCGTGCTGTAGTCGAGTTCGAAGTCTTCGTCGATAACAATCAGGTTACCACCCGGAACAATCGCCTCGACCTGAACGTTAACCTCTTCGAGACCTGGTAGGAATCCAGAGCCCTGAGCATAATCGACATTTTCAAGTGCAGCCGCACCATTCACCCATATGTTTACGGCCGGAGCATCCGGCGAGGCGTGCAGTGCACGTACCTGCGGTGTTGCTTCGCATTCAAGTATCGACGACGCCGTCACTTCTTCAGGGTCCAGGATACCGTTCTGATTGGTGTCGAGCCCGCTGTCGATCGCCAGGCCGCCGCCGAGACAAACAGCATCGCCCTTCGGGATGTCACGGAAGGCAGTCAGCGAATTAAGACCGGAAGGTCCTGCAGGTCCGGTAGATCCGGCGGGCCCGGGCTGACCATCTGCGCCGTCGTCTCCTTCGCATGCTGCGAGAAACAGGGTGGCCATCGAAAGCCACACCACGTGAGAAACTCTTTTCATTTTAAAACTCCGATTATTTCGTTGAGTTGATTGACGCGGCGGATCATAACCTCGATAAGCATCCAAATAACCCCGCTTTCTGTAACCGTATGTTTCAACTTGTAACAGCGATGAAGCACGATCATTCGAACTGGTTCAGCGAGCCCGAAGTGCCTCAAAGTCCCGATGCTTTTGTGTTGTCAATCGTCCTTTCCTTTTTCCTTTGCGTCGCCACTTCCCGGTGAAGGCGATTTTCTGAATTCTCGTGCGGAGCGTCTCTGGACTTCGGCTGGTTGCTGAAGCGCGCACGCGCTGTGCTGACACCTGCATCACTTGCTGTTGGACAGTTTGCGAGGTTGTCTTTTAACCGACGTCTTCTTTGGAGTACGCTTCGCCTGCCATGCTGAAAATTCAACGTCTCCATCCCGAGGAAGGCAATCGGTTGCGGCAAATACGACTGGCCTCACTGATCGACGCTCCGGACGCGTTTGCCGGTACCCACGAGCAGGCCATGCAGCGAGCCGCGGCTTCATGGTCCAAGCAGATACGGGAATTGCCCACATTCGTCGCTGTACTCGATGGCATGGACGCCGGGATGGTAAGAACGGCACCGGCAACCGACAGACAAGGCGCAGCATTCATTTTATCGATGTGGGTCGCAGCTGACTGTCGAGGGGTCGGTGTTGGCGATGCACTCATGGATGCCGCCATTGCCTGGGCGCGTACGCAGGATCTGGCCGAACTGGTGCTCGATGTCGGTGTCGATAACATGGCGGCGATAGCGCTTTACTCTCGCAAGGGCTTTCGCGCCACCGGGGAGACGGGCGCCTTGCCGCCGCCCAGGGAGCATGTAGGCGAGCAGCGCATGGCACTCAGGTTATGAGCCGCGAGCCATATCCGCGCCGCGCCGCAAATGTCATCACGTTGGGTTGCCTCAGGGTATTATCGACCCTGCTTCACTGAGGAGCGCCTACCGCATGTCCGAACCTGTCGACTCTTTGCGCATCGATCGATGGCTCTTTTACTCACGTTTTTTCAAAACTCGAAGCCGGGCGACAGCGGCCGTATCCGGCGGACACGTAAAGCTCAATGGTGAACGTGCGAACCCGGGCAGCCGCGTGAAGTGCGGAGACCGGATCGACCTGGTTCGCGAGCGGTTGCCGTATTCGCTGACCGTTGCCGCGATCCCGGGCCGCCGGGGCCCGGCGTCAGAGGCGGAAGCCTGCTTCGTGGAAGACGAAGCAACGGTACTCGAGAGGAGCCAAAGGACTGCGGCGCTGCGCCAGGACCGTTTGCTGATGCCGAAAACCCAAGGGCGCCCGGACAAGCACACGCGTCGAATGTTGAGGGATCGCAACAGGCGTTAACGAAATCGGATCCCACGGTACTCGGCTGTTCGGAGCATGGATCCGTACGAGGAATGTCCGTTCCCAGGTTGAAATTGATCAGCCTTTTAAAGCGTGGCAGACGAGCGCGCTAATCGGCATTTCGGGTCCGAGTTCACGATCGATGGCGTTCGTTACTGCTGCACATATGTCCTGCGGATCACCACCACGCATGACAATTTCCTCAAGCAGCGGATTACCGAAGACAAGGCCGTGCGCGAAGTCACTGGCGGAGGGGATCTCGGATACCAGCGACAGAGATTCAAACTCAACGCGCGCGAAACCTGCTTTCAATAACGAATCCCGGATCAGATCCGCGTCATGATAGCTGAAAGGAACATTGTAGAAACCGGGCGGGTTTTCAGGGAAAAAGCCGGCCACGGCTTCGTGGGCGATTCTTGCAAATGGATTGGCATCCCATGAATGCCAGACGTTGAATAGGTAGCTGCCGTCCGCCGTCAGTACCCGGTGAGCCTCGGTATAGGAGCGAAATTTGTCCGGGAAGAACATTACGCCAAATTGACACACGACCGCGTCGAAACTTGCGGCATCGAAACCGAGATCTGTCGCATCAGCCTGCTCGAATCTCACCGCTTCACCTGCTCGGAACTTGGTCTTCGCAACATCGAGCATCGGCAAATTCAGGTCGGTGGCGACCAGGTGGCTGTCGCTGCCGAGCGAGTCTCGCAATCTGCGAGACACGATGCCGGTGCCGGCAGCCAGTTCCAGCACGGATTTTGGCCGCAGCGCTGCGGTCCGGCGGGCCAGGTCGTCGGCGTAGTCGAAGAAAATACGCGGACCGAGATCTTTATCGTAACTTTCGGGTATCGAACCCACGAATCGAGAAGCTTGTTCGGACATTTCGGCACTCGCAGCACAAACGGTTAGTCAAGCTAACATGATACAGCCCGTTGTCTCCAATGCCTGCCGAACGTTGCCACGGCGAATCATTGAACTGGTACAGGTTTGCCTGCGAGCGTTGCGTCAGCGCGTTGACAGAACCGTCTCGAAATCGCGGAGTGGATGTCTCGGAACGAGCATCGATAATGCCAGCGATACGGCGGCCATGGCGGCGCCGGCCAGGAACACGATGGCAGGGGAGGTCAGCCAGATGATGCCGAAAATTGCCGGGACCACAACGGCGGCGATATGGTTGATCGTGAAGCCTACCGCGGCGGTCGCCGCAATATCGGCCGGGTCCGCAATCTTCTGAAAATATGTTTTTATCGCGATGGCTAGCGCGAAAAACAGGTGATCGATGACGTACAGGCTACCTGCAATGAATGCGTCGTTCACAAATGCGTACGACACGAAGATCATAATCAGGCCGATATATTCAAGTATCAGCGCCCGGCGTTCACCCCAGTGAGCGATGAGCCTGCCGATCTTTGGTGCCAAAACCATATTCAGGCCACCGTTGATAAAAAACAGCAGCGAGATTTCGGGGACACTGTAGTGGAATTTCTCTACAAGCAGGAAACCAGCAAACACGACAAAGATCTGTCGTCGGGCGCCGGAAATGAAGGTCAATGCGTAGTAAAGCCAGTAGCGGCTTCTGAGTATGATGGTTTTATGTTGGACCACGTGCTGTGGGAAGTGCGGGAATGCCAGCCAGCTGATCAGGGCGATCAGGCAGGTGAGGCCGCCGCCGATGATGTAGGTCTGCTTGAAATCTATGCCGAACTCTGCAAACACGAAAAGAATGAACAGGTAACTCAAGATTGCCGTAAACGATCCAACGGCGATGATTTTGCCCAGGGTTTCCGGAGCGTGCTGCTTGTCAATCCACTGCAGCGCCAGCGAAGACTGCACGGTCTCGTAATAATGAAAGCCAAGCGACATGACGACCGTGGTCAGGTAAAGGCCGAGCACGGATGGGAAATAGCCTGTCGCCGCGGTGCCGATTCCCAGGAGCAGCAATGACCACAGCGCCAGCGACTGCTCTCGCATCAGCAGGAGCACCGCTACCACGGCGAACGCCAGGAAACCGGGAATTTCACGGAGGCTTTGCAGGATGCCGATCTCGGCGCCAGTGAATGCGGCGCGCTCGATCGCGAAGTTGTTGATCAGGTTGTTCCAGGTGGCGAAGCTCAGGGGCACGGCCGACGCCATCAGGATCAGCAGCACTTCGGGGCGGCGCCAGCCCGGATGTGGGGTTTCAGAACGCATCAGTGCAGTATGCCTGTGCTTATCGCGGCTTGGGTATCACTAAATTGCGGCGGCTGGCGCGTGGCTCAGTGTTGCCGTAAAGCCGAAGTCTGGCCGACGGGGTGGATGTGGGATAAAAGCTCCGCGACGGCTGGCGGGGTGTGCGAGGAAGATGGATTAAGGCGTTCGAATCGCGAGTAATGAATATTCCAGCCGATTGTTTTGCGCCGCCGCCCGGTTCCATTCGCCAGCCGAGACCGGGTCGGCCGGGTACTGCACGCGAGCAACAGAGTCCAGCCGGTCACGGGCGATGACTTCGAGCTCGATGCCGGAGCCATTGACCAGCGGCGATTCGGCTACGAAGGACTCGAAACTCTGCGTCTGACGACTGCTCAGCAGGTTGGAGCCTTCCAGCGGATGGCCGATCAATGCGCAGGCAGTGAACGGTAGCTCCGGGTCCACGAGCTGATAGGTACCGGTTGCGTCGCTGGCCAGGCAAAACTCCCCAAGATGCGATTCGATCCGTACCGTACCCTGGAAGCCTGCGTTCACGAGTTGAGTCAACAGCCGGCTGATTTGTTCAGCGCGCACCGCGTTAAACGGAACCTCGCCAAAGGGCACGGTAGCCGACTCATTCATTGCCCAGGTGAGCGTGTTCAGCAACTCCAGCATCGCCATTTCGGAGCGCGTGCCGGCGTCGTCGAAGTTGTCGGTCAGCTGCCTGTTTAATGCGAACGACGACAACCGCTCTTGTTCGATAGCCGTACTCAAGCGGCCGAGATCGTCGCGCAGGGCATCACGCTCCGAGCGGGCCTGGAAAAACAGCATGCCCAGCAATAGCACGGTTGCGGCCAGAACCCCTGTGAGCATCGGCAGGCCTGCCCCTTCGGCTCGTTGCTCGGGCGCGTTTTCAGCTTCGGCCAGGGCATCAGCCTTCTGCTGCTTATGGATTTCATACGCCACCTGCTTAGCGAAGCTTCGGTGACTCTTGAGCATCTCGGACCGGAGAGCGCTGTGCTGATCTTCCAGGATGCGGTTCAAAAGCGCAGGCACGGGCATGCCGACTGGTTCTTCGGCATCTTCACTATCGTCAGCGTCAACGCCGGCACCAAGGTGCTCATCGAACTCCCTGTAGTCTGGCGCACGGCGATCGCGAACCAGGCCCAGCTTCAGCAGCATCCCGAACAGGACGCCCGGCTCAACCTGCTTCGGCAGCACGTCAACGGCACCCAACGCACGAGCCTGGCTGACATAGACCTCGCCTTCCTTGGACGTATACATCATGACGGGCGTTGTCGCGGTCCTCGGATTGCTCTTGAGGGCCGTCACGGTCTGGAGTCCATCCATGCCGGGCATCACGTGGTCCATGAAAACAACGTCCACGTTGTGGTCCTTGAGGAATTCGAGCGCTTCCTCGCCGGAATCCGCGAGATCGACGGAAAGGTTGTACTTTTCAAGCTGCTTTTTCAGAGCAATTCGAGCCGACTTGGAGTCGTCGACTACCAGTGCACGCCTCAGTGGCATCTAAGTGTCTCCGCTAGCCCACATGTCGATATGACAAACCCGGTCACCTGCCAAGCCCTGTCTGTGCTGCCCTCATGAGGGGAATAGTAAACGCTACAGGACCGATATGGCTATGTGAATGTCAAATTTGCCCGAACAACACCCGCCAGAGCCGTTGGAGCCGGGCATCCGTCGCGCCGTATGGCCTGCAGATCGTAGTACGATAAGCAGCACTTTCGTAAGATCATCGATCAACAGGCAGCTGGCCGCTGACCCGGGTAGATACTATGGACATGAAGCTCATCGCCACCGTTTTCGCAACGATTTTTCTTGCCGAGCTGGGGGACAAGACGCAGCTTGCCACGCTGTTGTTCGCGGCGCGCGAAGGATCGAGTTTGTTGACGATCTTTATTGCGGCCTCATCGGCCTTGATTGCATCCACCGCCATCGGAGTGCTGGCCGGCGCTGTCGTTTCGAACTACGTGGATCCGAGATATCTTTCGTATATCGCCGGCGGCGCATTTATTCTTGTCGGGGTGTGGACGATATGGCAGGCGTAGACATGGCGGTTCGACGAGCGTCGCCTTGATGGCCGCGCTTCCCTGCGACATAAGAGCGCGCAATTAGCCAGCAACGGATTACGGCAGCGAGCAGTCGATGCTTCCGGAGCAAGAAGAAGTGACTTCAACAGGCAAACGTTTTGGGCCGGATTGGCTCAGCGATAAAATTTCCGCCGGCGAACTCGTGATTATCGACGGGCCCATGGGCACAGAGCTCGAGGCCCGCGACGTGCCGATGAACGCGAGAGCCTGGAGCGCAACGGCGCTTTTGTCACATCCGGATGCGGTGAGAGCAGCCCACGCGGATAACATCGACGCGGGTGCCGAGGTGATTACCACGAATACCTTTGCGACGGGTCAACAGTTACTTGATAGCGCAGGGTTAGGCGATCAAATGGAGCGTTTGAACACGCGAGCCGTCGAGATCGCAAGGCGCGCACGTGACGAATCCGGGAACCCTGATATCGCGATCGCGGGTTCCATGAGTCCGTGGGTGGTCGCCGGCAGCAGTCCTTCGCGGCAACAGCTTGCCGATGAGTTTCGTAAGCAGGCCGAATTACTGGCTAGCGCCGGAGTCGACCTGATAGCGCTGGAAATGTGTTCGCATCCGGACTATTCACGACTCATCGCCGACGCAGCCGTCGCCACCGGGTTGCCTGTCTGGCTAGGACTGAGCTGCAGGCAGGATAAAGAGACGGGAGGAATCGTCGGCTTCGAAGAGCCACACGCGGATTTTCGGCAGCTGATACTCGAACTGGCCGACTGCGGTGCCAGCGTCATCACGATCATGCATAGCTCGGTCGACGACACGACCATGGGACTGTCGCTGCTTCAGGAAATTTGGAATGGGCCGGTCGGCGCGTATCCGGAGTCCGGTTACTTCGTGATGCCGAACTGGCAGTTCGTCGATATTATCGAACCCGCCGAACTGGTCAGAAGAGCCCAGGCCTGGGTTGACGATGGCGTGCAAATTCTGGGCGGATGCTGTGGGTTGGGCGTGCAGCACATTCGCGCGTTGAAAACGGCATTTGGCTGATTACCTGCGGCGCTGGCTCCCCGCTCCCGGCGAACTGGCCTGTCGCGTGCCTGTTTCAAGCGCCGGTTTCCTTAAATATCGGGCCGTGCCGCCCTCGAAATCACCTTGCAACGCACGCGCCAGATGACAAGAATAACCCGCTGACAACGAATTACGGCCCATCCATGTTACGCATTAAAAGCATTTTCGTCCCGGTATTGCTGGTTGCGGCCTGTTCGCAGCAGCCTGTGACCGACAACGCGATCGGCAGTTATGGTGGCGTAATGCCCGTAGACCTGAGCGGACATTGGGAAAGGGATTACTCGCGTGGCAATGATGTGGACACGGAGCTCCGCAAGCTGTTTTATGACCTGGGTCCGGCCGGAACCGGGCAACTCTATCCCGGTAATCCGCGGACGGGTGTTCCCGGAGTGAGCATATCGTCTCGCGATGTGCCCTCTATCCTCGCACTTGCGCGTCTTGCGGATTTGATTACGCGCCCGGACGTCTTGACGATCTCCCAAAGCGATTACGAGGTCAGCGTCGAGCGAAGAGACGATTTCGCCATGTTGTGCCAGTTCTACGATGGCGCGGCGAAGCGCACGGTCAGCGACTATGGCACCGAAATCTGCGGCTGGGACGGTGACCAGCTCGTTTCCAACCTGATACTGCCGGACGGCTTGCTTGTCAGCCATCGTTTCACGATATCGGACGATGGTCAGCATCTGCGCGTGGTGACGACCGTGTCGTCGAGCACGTCGCGAGTACCGTTCACCTTGAGCCGTTTTTACATGAAATTCGAAGCCCCTGCCTCGGACTTCAACTGCATCGAGACGCTCAGCATGAAGCGCGTTTGCAGCACGGGTGAATTGGAGCCGTGATGAGGTCCACCGGCCCGCGCTGCGCGCCAGCGATCGTGTTGATCGCCGCTTTTTCAGTTCTCGTATTGCCGCGTCCGGTAGTAGCGGAGTCGCACCAGGCCGGTTCGCCCACCGCAGGTGACCAGCGCAGCATGTCAGCGCTGAACGTCTCGATTGCGGTTTTCGACCCGGGTGTGCCGGCGAACCCGGCGCTTTACCGAGACCTTGACGTGTTTCCCAGGGTTCGCAGGATCGAGACGTTGTTTTTGCCGTTCGTGCTGCGCGAAGCGCTGGCCACGACGAATGAGTGGGGCGCCGTTCGCGTCGTTCCTGAGCCGGATCCCGCCGCCGAATTGCTCGTCTCCGGCGAGATCATAAAGTCAGACGGCGATACCCTGGAAGTCGCGTTACGAGCGGTCGACGCCAGTGGACGAGTCTGGCTCGACAAAACCTATACGGACGCCGCGAGCCAGGGCGATACAACGGGCGGGACTTCCGGGCACCCCCAGCTCTATGGCGAGATTGCCGGTGATCTGCTCTCGATCCGCGCCCAGCTGGATATCAAGGCGCTGAGAGATATTGTCAATCTTTCCATGCTGCGCTATGCCAATCAGCTTGCGCCGTCCGCATTCAGCGGGTATTTGACGCAAAACGCCGACGGAACGTTCGCGGTCAATCGTTTGCCCGCTGAAAATGATCCGATGCTCGAGCGAATCGAGCGCATCCGTAACGTCGAGTATGTCATCACGGATGCGGTTGACGGCAAGTTTCAGGAACTGCATGCCGAGATCGACTCCATCTATGAGCTCTGGCGTGAATATCGGCGCGAGTTTGCTCTCTACCAGGTCAAGGAATTGGAAAGGCTGCAGTCCACGCGGTCGGATGCGCCCCGAGGTAGCTATGAGGCGATGAAAGAGCGCTACGATAACTACAAGTGGGACAGACTGGCCGTGCAGGAACAGGAGAAATGGGCACGTGGTTTCAACAACGAGGTGGGTCCGAAAGTCATGAGAATGGAGTCGAGGGTCGCCGAGATCGAGGGCTGGGTAGACCAGCAGTACTCGGAATGGGCCAGAATACTCGCCGAGCTGTTTACGCTTGAAACAAGTTTTGAGGAAGATCTCTAGCGAAGCCGTCGTATCGCCATTACCGGTAAGATCGGGATGTCAGTCTGAGCCGGGGCCTTGTATATCAGTACGGCCTTCCCAGGTCTCAGCTTGTTGCAGGCTGGGTGCAATAGAGACGCGAGTCGAAGAGGGCGCCGGCACGGATTTCCGATGGGTAACCCGGATCTCCGACCATGTCGAGGAACGCCTGCGTGGAAGGATACTCGACGAGAATCACCCGGTCCCAATGCTCGCCACCGATGACGGTCGCAGTGACGTTACCCAGATACGTCAGCCTCGCGCCGCTGCGTTCGAGGTACGGATTCGCGGCCGCCGCATAACGCGCGTATTGCTCTGCGCCTCCACTCGGTGCAAAACGGAGCAAATTGAGCATCACGATCGGGCCGTCGACGTTTAGTTGCTGGATAGCAGCCAGTTGTTCGGGCGCGGGATGGAGATAGGTATCACTCAAGCTACAGTTCTATCGGCAGCATGTGCATTGTCGTCTGGCTGTTTCGCAAAAGGCATGACTCACGGTTCGTGCCCCGCGTAGCAACATCAACTGAATGCTCGAGCGGCGAACCGGCTGGCGGGTGTTGCTCATTCCGCGTATGCGAGGCCGGCTCCAACCGCGCGCGACATCGGCTGAACGTTGAATGCCGGCGTAATTTCCGGTTCCCACGTTCTCCTAAGCAATCGATCGACCCAGTTGGCAATCAAATCCATCTGAGCGATGTCTTTTCTTGCCCGGTGGTGCGGCATTTCGTGGATCCCCAGGCCGAGATCGGCGGCGTGCACGTAGTTCTGGCTGTTTCTTAGCACGCCGATGGTCGGGGTTTCGAAGTCCGCGAGGATGCGCGTGAGCATCTCGAGGCTGTTGGTATTCAGCCGCGTGCGGTTTGCAACGACGGCGACCGGTCGCTCAAATTGCGTCAGCAGCAAGAGTTCGGCGATGAAATTGGTTGCGGTGTGAATGTCAAATGCCGAGGGCAGCACGGGGACCAGGATGCAGTCAGCGTTCCGTGTCAGTGCCGTAATCTCTCGCGGTCCGAGGGCGGCGGGCGTGTCAACGATCACCGTCTCGGTCTCGCTTGGGATACGCGACGGCCAGGTCCGTTTACCAAGTATCGTTAGCTTGCAGTCGGAGATGCAATGGATTCTGCGGCTATCCTTGGAACGCCTCTCCAGCCAGCGAGACGTATAGCCGTTGGGATCATTGTCGATCAGCATCGGCGGCGGTCCGCGAAGCGCGAAGTAGCTCGCCAGGTTGGTTGCCAGGGTCGTTTTACCGCAACCGCCTTTGGGGTTCAGAATGACGATCTGACTTAACTTGTCTCGATAGGGCGCAATGATCATCTTTCCGTCCGAGGGTGCCGTTCTTCGTGGCGACATTGGGTCAGGATGGCCGGCGGCAACGGATTTCTCGCCGTCTGCAAGATCATACTCCTTAAGAGAACGAGGTCAAAAACGCAAAATATTCACAGCAGTTGCAGCTTCATCTCGCGCTCGTGTCCGTGCAGTTGAAATTTGAAGCCGACACGTTTCGTGATTCGGGGGCGCGCCTTCGAATCTACTTTAAGAAGTTTCTGTAAGATCAAATTCTGCCATTTACCGCCCTGTCTGGCTTCGCCCCAATGCGGTCGAGCCGGGTAGGAGCATCGAAGCGGATTACCGTCTTTGGCCGCCACAGTATGTAAAAATACCCCGGGTGACTATCAGCAAAATCGATCATGTTCAGCTAGCAATGCCGGCCGGCCGAGAGCGCGAGGCGCGCGAATTTTACGCAGGGGTCCTCGAACTCGAGGAGGTCCCCAAGCCTCCCGAGCTGGCAAAACGGGGTGGTGCATGGTTCGAGAAACCCGGGATAAAGCTTCATCTCGGAGTCGATGCGGATTTCCGGCCCGCGCGGAAGGCACATCCGGCATTTCTCGTAACGGACGTTGTGGGCCTGGCCTCGAAGTGCCGCGACGCAGGTTACGAAGTCGTTGACGATGATGCCCTGGCGGGCTTCAGGCGGATCTACGTACATGATCCGTTCGGAAATCGGCTGGAATTCATGGAGCCCGATGAAACGCCGCATGCTTGAAGACTTCGCTCGTCTCATCGAACTGTGCCTGATGCCGCGCTGCGTCTGACGATCGTTCTCCATGCAATGCGGACGTCACTTCCGGTTCAGGCTAGACTAGGCGCGAACAAATTCGGAGAACCGATATGCCACGCATTTTTGATTACGGTGGTCGCGAGGTCGAACGAACCACCACGGTAGGCGCGCTGGTAGCCCGCAGGGGCTCAAATGCGCACTCCGCCCAGATCACGGCTGAGACAGCCGAAGAAGGCGCGGCTGCCGAGGCCGCCGGCATCGAAATGATTGTCTGCCGTGAGCCGAAGGTGGCGCAGGTTCGCGAAGGAACGACACGCGTTTTCGTCACTGCGGCAATCGATTTTTCCGGTGCGGTTTCGGACGACGAGATGTTGCGGACCGCCTATGCGGCGATGAATGCAGGCGCGGATGCGATAATCACGGGGCGCCGGCCGCAGACTGTCCGTCGACTGACGGAAGAACACATTCCGGTCATGGGGCATCTTGGATTCATCCCGCGGGACTCCACTTTGTATGGCGGTATTCGTGCGATCGGTAAGACGGCGGATGAGGCTATTGCACTTTGGGACCAGTTTCGCCGTCTCGAGGACGCCGGCGCATTCGGAGTGGAATGCGAGTTGATTCCGGCTCCCGTCATGCGCGAGATCAACATGCGCACGGGTCTTGTCACTGTTTCGCTGGGCTCGGGGCCCGACGCAGACGTCATGTTCCTTTTTTCCTCGGATATCTGCGGAGAAAGTGCGCGATTGCCGCGCCATGCTCGTGCTTATGGGAATATTGCCGGGCTGAGGGCCCAGATAGTCGAGGAGCGAGTGAAAGCGCTAAGGGCCTTTCGAGCCGATGTCGCGGCAAGTGATTTTCCGAGTGAGGCTGAAACCGCGACCGTTGACACGGATGAACTGGCACGGTTTGTCAAACTTCTCGACTAACACGCCATTGATGCTGTGGGGGGGCTCAAAAGAACCATGCCAGCGCCAGCCCGAGACGCGTAGCCGGATCATTCGAAACCCGTATCCGGCTGTTATCGGCAAGCGTCATCTCGTATCGGGCATCGAATTCCCGGCCAACGCTGACTGTCAGTGACATGTCTTTTAGAACACGCCAGCGAAATGCCCACTCGAGCAGATAGGCTTCATAGATGAGCTGCGACTGCCTCTCGAGGCTCTTGTCCTTAACGTGCCATTCATTGCCGTCCGGCGATATGCGCAGGTAAGAACTCACCCTCGTCGAGACTTTGTAACTCAACTGCGCTGCGGGGAAGCCCAGGTTAATAGCCCAGCGCGGATGTGGTTGCCATTCGAATGCGATCAACGGATAGACCTGGTATCCGCCCAGGCGATGATCACCGCAAAGACCGTAACGCAGGCCGAGCCGTCGGGACAGCTGTCGTTGCCAGACCACCGCGGCCAGCAATTGAAACGAGTCTCGAGAGTATTGACCGGCGTCTTTCGTGACGTTGGATGAGCCGGATAGGGCAGGGGCGAAGCTGATCCGAAAGCCCCTGTTTTCGGAGCGTTGCGTCTTGTGCACGGGGAAGAAGAAAGAGTGCAAATAGCCGTTCGTCTGCAGCGAAATCCCATCGACCTTCAATATCGTACTGCGATGTCCGAATCCGAAGGCCCAGCTGTCGTTGGGCTCGAGCAGCAAATCGGTTTTGTAATTGACCCGGCTCGTACGACCAGTGCCTCCCTCGAAGTCCGATTCTGCCTGGTCGTAGTAGGCAACAGCCACGTGCCGTTCGGCTTCCGGTTGACTGCAGATATCAATGCTCGCGGCTGCGTTGCCGACACAGGTCAGGCTCAGCGCCAGGGCGCACCAGGGAGACCAGGGCAAACGTACATTCAGTCGCCCGACGCCACTTCGAAACGCAGCGGCTAGCCTGACCCAGGCCGAAAATGTGATCGATAAATTCCCTGTGTTGGTGCCCGAAGCCCTGCAGGCGGCGTCAGCTAATTGCCCGGTATACATAGAGGTGCTTGTCTTGATGGGTTTGGACGATTACCTGAGGTTGCGGCATTACTCCAAGATGCCTTCGAGGTTCAGGAAAAACGCGTATTCGAATGCGGTGTCACGTAACGCCTGTAAGCGGCCAATTCGCCCGCTGTGGCCAGCGTTCATATCGGTCTTGAGAATGAGAAGATTTTCATCGGTCTTGAGCTCGCGTAGTTTCGCCGCCCACTTTGCGGGCTCCCAGTATTGTACCTGTGAATCATGCAGTCCGGCCGTCAGCAGCATATTCGGATAATTCATTGCCCTGACCTGGTCGTAAGGTGAGTACGAGAGCATGTAGGCGTAATACTTATCATCTGACGGGTTACCCCATTCGTCCCATTCCAGGGCAGTCAGAGGAATAGTGTCGTCGAGCATGGTTGTAACAACGTCAACAAAAGCAAGGCCCGCATTGATTCCCCTGTACAAGTCAGGGGCCATATTGGCAACTGCGCCGATCAGCAGGCCGCCGGCGCTGCCACCTTCGGCATACAGGTGTTCTCTTGACGTGTAACCCTGGTCGATAAGGTAACGGCTGACATCGATGAAGTCGTTAAACGAATTTTTCTTTTTCAGCTGGCGGCCGTCCAGGTACCACTGTCGTCCTAGCTCGGAGCCGCCGCGAACGTGAGTCAGTACGAAAATAAAGCCTCGATCCAACATGCTCAGGCGGGTTGCACTGAACCACGGATCGTAAACAGCGCCGTAAGCGCCGTAGCCGTATTGCCAGACTGGCGTCTCGCTGTTTCTCTCCATGCCTTTGCGATAGACAATTTCGACCGGGATTGCCGCGCCATCTCGCGCCGTCACGAAGAATCGCTCGGCGGCGTAGTTGTCCGGATCAAAGCCGCCAGCGATCTCGGTCTGCTTGATCAGCGTGCTTTGCCGCGATTCGAAGTCAAAGTCGTATACAGACGATGGACGTGTAAAAGACTCGTACCTGTAGCGCAAAGCGGCGCTGTCGAATTCGTAATTTGATGAACTTTGGACGGTATATGCCGGCTCTGCCTGGCCGACGACAAACTGCTCGCCGGTGCTCCGATCCAGTACGGTTAGGCGCGTGAGTCCATTGGCGCGCTCATCTATCGCCAGGTAGTCTCTGAACGCGGTGACTCGTTCCAACAAAACATCGCTGCGATGCTCGACAAGTGGCGTCCAGTTTTCCCGGGACGGGCTATTCAGTGGCGCTTCCATGACTTTGAAATTTTCCGCGCGATCGTTGCTGCGAATGTAAAAGCGATCGCCGCCATCAGTAACTTGGTATTCATGGTTCGGAGAGCGTGGTTCGATGAGCCGCGGCGTGGCGGTCGGATCCGAGGCGTCCAGAACGTGCACTTCTGTAGATACGGTGCTGGTGACGTTCAAATACACATACTTTCTGGATAAGGATTTTTCGACCGATACGCTGAAGGTTTCGTCTGGTTCGCTGTATATCAGTTCATCCTCGGTGCCTCCCAGCGTATGACGATAAACGCGCTCGTAATTGAGCGTTTGCAAGTTCTGGCGAACAAAGTAAAAAGTCTTGCTGTCGTTAACCCAGGCGAATACGGGCACGATGTTCTCGACTGTGTCAGCAAGCCGCTCCCCGGTTTCCAGATCGATAACCTGCATCGTATACAAGCGACGACCCACCGTGTCGACGCCGTAAACTGCGTAGCGGTTGTCCGGGCTGATGGTAAATCCGGAAACCGAGAAATAGGCATGATCTTTGGCTAGCTCGTTGACGTCGAGAAGTAATTGCTCGGACCCCTCAGGAGACCCCTTACGCCGGTAATAAACGGGGTAATCCTTATCGCGCAACTGCCTCAGATAATAAAAGTAGTCGCCGAACTTGAATGGCGCTGTCTCTTCTTTTTCCGGCAACCGGGCCTTGAACTCCACAAAGAGTATTTCCTGCAGAGGCACGGTCTGCGCCATTACGTTCTCGGCATACCTGTTTTCTTCCTCCAGGTAGGCAATGACGTCCGGATTGTTGCGCTGGTTGAGCCAATAGTAATTGTCAATTCGGGTGTCTCCATGAATTGTCAATTCGATCGGAATTTTCGCGGCTACGGGCGGGACCAGCTGGCTGCTCGATTGGCCGTCGCAGGCCAGCAGCTGTAGTGCCACGAGAAGAATGGAGACGACGCGATGACCCATTGGGTATGCCTGTGCTGTTTCAGTGTCGGCGGTAATTAACCCTGCAGCGGGCCAATTAGAGATCGGGAGGCCAAGTGTGGTTGTAATTGACAAGTAACTCAACTGCATATCGATTCTGCACCGGCATTCCGCGGGTCGCACGAGGTGAGAGAGGGTGGTGACGCGTGTGCGCGGTTGTTCCTGCCGTGCAGGAGACTCGTAACCGGAAACTCCGCGAACCTGCCTATAACTACCTCGCGCCGTTCATGGCAGGTCCGAACCCCGTGCCGCACCAGGCGAGGGCTGCTCAATCCGGGGCACGGCAAGGCCTCAAATCCAGAGCTAAACCGTTAATCGCGGCGGCTCCAGGCGCGAGAGGACTACGCGTGCCGATCCGTTTCGCCGTTAAACCGCGATCGAGTTCACAGTTACGGCAGCGAATGCCGCATTAAGTCAAAAACCCCGCAGCGGCCGGCGCAGTGTTTGCTAGTTTGACGGTTACTGACAAGGGCAAACCCGGTGAAAGCCGGGGACGCAAAGCCACCGGTCTACGGGCGAGAGCCTACGACAGCGGGGCTGCCAAAACCAATGCCGAACGATAATCGCGTTTCGGCGGATCCGGTGTCATAGCCGGTCGAGAGTTCTGGTTGCATTGCCCGATTTTGGACAAGTGCGTAATCAGGAATTTCGATGAAACGACATGTGACGGTCCGATCCAGACTTAGCTACTACTGCCTCTTCGCTGTCCTGCTGACCGCCGCCAACCTGTTTGTCACCACCGAGGCATTCGCGAAGCCACAAGCAGACCGGGGCTCGACAAACGGCAAGGCCTGGGGGCGGTTCAAGCAGTTATCCGAGGACACGACCGACACAAGCACAGGGACAACCGAGACCACGAGCAGCGGGACACAACAGAACTCGCCGCCGACGCTGTCCGGGTTCCCTGCGACATCGGTGCTCGAAAAGACGTTCTACGATTTTGTCCCCAAAGCGTCGGACCCCGACGGCGATACGCTGTCCTTTTCAATCAACAACAGGCCGGACTGGGCGGACTTCGATCCGACCACAGGTGCTCTTTACGGCACGCCGACCGCAGCAGACGTCGGTCGTTACCCAAACATTGAGATAGGTGTAACCGACGGTCAGGCGACCGTTACGCTGAGCGCCTTCACGATCGATGTCACGGCCACAGCGATTGCGGCTGTGACCCTGAGCTGGCAGCCGCCGACAGAAAATGCGGACGGTACACCGCTGCTGGATCTTGCGGGCTATCGCATCTACTTCGGCACCGATCCGAATAATTTCAGCAATACCGTCGAATTGTCGAATCCGGGTCTGACGAGCTACGTCGTTGAGAACCTGACGGCCGATGAATGGTATTTTGCTGCGACCGCGCTGAACAGCAAAGGCATCGAGAGCTCGTTGTCCAGCCCCGTGATGCGCGATACCCGCTAGTTCACTGATCTACAATATTACTGTCGGGCCCATTTCTGAGCTCATCATGGGCACGAAGATAAACCTGGTCGCTCGACCTCGTCTTTCTTGCCGGTTTTCGGCCTGCTGAGTTTCCAGTGGACCCCGGGTCGGCTCTATACTGGACCCGATGAAACCCCGCACGCTACGTATCGGCTACCGCTATCGCGCCAGGCGGCTCGCGCCGGAGTACGACGCGATCGTCATCGGCTCCGGAATGGGCGGCTTGACGACCGCCGCGCTTCTCTCAGAATTCGGTTTCAGGGTCTGCGTGCTCGAGCAGCATTATACGGCTGGCGGGTACACGCATTCCTATGAGCGTGGCGGTTATGAATGGGACGTCGGCGTGCACTACATTGGTGATGTCGGTACCCGGACCCGGACCCGGAAAATGTTCGATTTCCTGTCGGAAGGCAGGCTGAAGTGGGCGCCGATGGACGCCGAGTACGATCGGTTTTACGTTGGCGACAAGGTCTTCAATGCGGTCGCGGGCAAGCAGGCATTTCGGGATAACCTTGTGCGGCAGTTCCCAGGCGAGGAGCAGGCGATCGACCGGTACCTCGAGTTGCTCTCGGAAATGGGTGCCGCGATGTCCGCCTACGCCATGGACAAGGTGCTCAAGCCCTGGCAGCGAACGCTAGCCGCACCCTTTATGAGCTGGCGTAAACCGAAAAACCTGTTTCGCAACACCTATACGGTGCTTAGCGAGCTAACCGACAACCAGGACCTGATCGCGACAATCTGCGGCCAGTGGGGGGATATGGGCCTGCCGCCAAAGCAATCCGCGTTCATGGTGCACGCGATGATTGCGCGGCATTATCTTTATGGCGGCTTTTACCCGGTCGGCGGCAGCTGGCGTATTGCCGAGAGCATAATTCCGAGAATTCAAAAAGCCGGTGGGGAGGTTTTTACGTATGCGGGCGTGCAGAAAATCCTCGTGGAGGAGGGCAAGGTAACGGGTGTCGAGATGGCAGACGGTCATCGCATCGAGTGTGCGTGCGTTATCTCCTCGGCAGGCGTTGAAAACACGTTCGAGCGCCTGTTGCCGAAAGAGGCCGTCACGGCGACGGGCTATGAGCGCCAGTTGGGGACCGTCCACCCAAGCATGGCGCATCTCGGCGTCTACGTAGGGCTCAAGCATACGGCCGAAGAGCTGGATCTGCCGAAAACCAATTTCTGGATTTATCCGCACAACGACTACGACGCAGCCGTCGATGAATTTCTCGCGGACGCTGACGCGCCGTTTCCGGTGGTCTATATCTCGTTTCCATCCGCGAAGGATCCGGACTACGAAAAGCGGCATCCGGGCACTGCCACGGTCGAGATTGTCGCGCCGGCGCCGTACGCCTGGTTCGAGCAATGGACCGACACGACCTGGGGGAAACGCGGCGACGATTACGAAGCATTCAAGGCGGAACTCGGTGAACGGCTGATGCAGTACCTGTACGACAAGCTGCCGCAGCTGAAGGGCAAAGTCGATTATTACGAGGTATCGACCCCGCAATCGACGAACTGGTTCTCGGGCTACCGGCACGGAGAGCTCTATGGGCTGGACCATACGGCCCAGCGATTGCGGCAGGACTGGCTCGGCCCGCGCACCCGCATCCCCGGCCTCTGGCTGACCGGGCAGGATGTGCTGACCTGCGGTGTCACCGGGGCTATGATGGCCGGAATGCTGACGACGATGGCGATCGTCGGCGTACGCCGGATGGCGCCACTGTTGAAGCGAATTTATTCAAACTAATTAAATATATAAATCATATATTTAGAGTGTTAAATTAGAAAAAATATAGATAAAGTTCGGCAACAATTATCGGCATTATGGAAGCTTTGCCCCGTTGCCGGGCGTAATGGAGGAATAATTTAAGGCATGAACGCCGGTGATCACATTTCTGCCGTGCCGAAGCATGCGTCGCTGGCCGAACGGGCCTTCGGCGAGGGTGCCGAAAGACTGGTCACGGTCAACTACCCGGCACACGAGGACGCGCTGCGGTTCTTGTCCTCGGCGTTACGGCAGCCGAACGGCGTCGGCTTACTCTACGGGCCCAGCGGCTCGGGCAAGACTACGATCGCGCGGGAGCTGGTTGGCCAGGTGTCCCGTGATGCTGCTGTCGCCCTGGTCGATGGGGCGCAACTCAAGCCGCGCAGATTGCTGACGAGCATGCTGCTGCAGTATGGACTTGAATCCCACGCGGAACCCGATGATGAACTGTTGCGGATGATCGAGGACTTCGCATGCCAGCAGGTCTGTAGCTACAAACCACCGGTGCTGGTCGTCGACAACGTCGAGCAGATGTTTCCGAAAACACTGCGTGTGCTGAACGCACTCGCGGCACTCGACGAGCAGGGGCAGTTCGCGCTGCGCATTGTTCTGACCGGTCACGAGGGCCTGAATTCGCTGGCCGGTTCCGATGGCCTCGCGGATATCGCCCGGCGCAATCCTGGCACGCACCTGATCGGACCATTGTCCGCGAACGAAACACTGACCTATCTGCATGCGCGGCTGCGGGCGGCCGGCAGCGATCATGCCGATACGGTTTTTCCGCCCGATGTGTGCGAGCGCCTGCGCGCACAGTCAAACGGCTGGCCGGGTCAGTTGAACCATTTTGCGCTCGAGGCCATGGAGCGCGCAGCCGACTTTCCGCTCAACGTCGTCGACACCTACTCGCCCCAGGACTTCGAGAAACGGGCCGGCGCGGAGATCCTGGCGCTGCGCGCGGCTGGCGATAGCCCGGCGCCGCGCGTTGTCATCAGCCGCGACGGCGAAACGGTGTCGGAGTATACGCTCCAGGGCAACAAGGTCCTGATCGGCCGCTCCGACTTCGCCGACATCGTTATTGAGGACGAGTTCGTCAGCAAGCTGCATGCGGCACTGATGCTGTTTGACGAAGCGCTGCTGCTGATCGACCTGAACAGCGCAAACGGTACGACGGTCAATGCGGTCAAGACCCATAAATCGATTCTCCAGGACAACGACGTCATCTCGCTCGGCCGTTACCGGCTGACGGTCCAGAACGCGCCGGCAATCGGCGAGGAGATGGCGGAGTACCTGAACGAGCCGGGTACGCTGCGCATGCGAAAGCTCATGGACCTGCGTCGCCAGCACGCACGGAAGGCGGTGGCCGCGGCGAAACGGGACAAGCAGGACTGAGAAAGTAGCGGCCATTGCGGCCAATAAGTACATCTGCTCATTGAATCTCTGAAGCTGAATCTCCACCCAAACAAAGAGTGTTGGGAGATTCGATATGATGAAACAAATGATGCATAGCTGTTGCGGGCCAGACGGCAAGCCGGACTTCGACAAGATGGCGGCGTTCGTCGAGCAGCAGGACCGCTCAAGCGTGTTCGACGTCATTGGCTGGGCGCTGTTTTTTATCTGGGTCGGTTTCGCCTGGCTGATGGGAATTGGATTGGGTTACGGCCTGCTCGGCGTCGGCCTGTTGACACTGGGCATGCAGGGTGCCCGGTACCTGTATCGCGTCAGGGTCGAGGGCTTCTGGATCATTGTCGGCCTCGCATTCGTGGTCGGCGGCTTCTGGGAAGCCTGGAATGTTGCAATACCATTGGCGCCGATTGTGCTGATCGCCCTGGGTATTGGCCTGTTACTTTGGCGCGTTTTCCGTAGTGGAAAAGCTCCGGCCGATTAGTTGAACCGCCGCGTAATTGCTTGTCGTTATCAAGTCGTGGCGTAGCCGAGAGCTACCAGCGACTGCCGAATTTCGGCAAGAACATCCGCATCCTCTATCGTGGCGGGTACGCTGTACGGTTCGCCGTCGGCTATTTTGCGCATCGTGCCGCGCAGTATTTTCCCCGAGCGCGTTTTCGGCAGGCGGGCAACGACCGAGGCCTGTTTGAAGGCTGCGACCGGACCGATACGTTCGCGAACGAGGCGGACGACCTCTGCGACAGTATCGTCGTGATTTTGCCCGGCGCCGGCCTTGAGAACGAGCAGTCCGACCGGCAGTTGGCCCTTCAATTCGTCAGCAACACCAAACACGGCACATTCGGCTACGTCCGGATGAGACGCGAGTACCTCTTCGATTGCGCCCGTGGAGAGACGGTGGCCCGCCACGTTGATGATGTCATCGGTGCGGGACATGATGTAGATGTAGCCATCGGCGTCAATATAACCGGCATCGCCGGTCTCGTAGTAGCCCGGAAAGCGATTGAGATAGGCGTCATAAAAGCGCTGCCTCGCGTTCCACAATTCCGGAAGCGCGCCGGGCGGCAAAGGCAATTTGCAGGCGATCGCGCCCACCTGGCCAGGCTCTAACGGTCGGCCATCGTCATCCAGCGCCAACACATCCCAGCCTGGCGCAGCGCAGGATACGGAGCCCGCTTTGACGGGTAACGCTTCTATGCCAATGCAGCTGGCTGCAATCGGCCAGCCCGTCTCGGTCTGCCACCAATGATCGATAACGGGAATACCGAGCTTGTCCTCGGCCCAGTGCAGCGTGTCCGGATCGCAGCGTTCGCCGGCCAGAAACAGCGTGCGCAGCGGGGACAGGTCGTAGCTGCCAAGCAGCGCGCCGTCCGGGTCCTGCTGGCGGATTGCACGGAACGCGGTTGGTGCCGTAAACAGGCAGGCTACCTTGTGTTCGGCGGCAACGCGCCAGAATGCGCCCGCATCCGGCGTGCCGACAGGTTTGCCTTCGTAAAGAATCGTCGTATTGCCGTGCAGCAGTGGCGCGTAAATGATGTAGGAGTGGCCGACAACCCAGCCGATGTCGGAGGCGGCCCAGTAGACTTCGCCAGGGTCGACACCGTAAATGTTTCGCATTGACCAGTGCAGGGCGACCGCGTGACCGCCGTTGTCGCGGACGATGCCTTTCGGCTGACCCGTCGTGCCGGAGGTATACAGGATGTAAAGCGGATCGGTGGCGTTGACGATGACGCAGTCGTGTGGTTGGGCTGCGCCGACCGCGTCGCGCCAGTCGGTGTCACGGCCTGCCAGAAGCTTGGCCTCCGCCTGCGGCCGCTGCAGGATGATGCAGGTGTCGGGCTTGTGGCTTGCCAGCTCGATGGCGTGATCGAGCAGCGGCTTGTAAGGCACGAGGCGGTTGGGCTCGATGCCGCAGGACGCCGAGACGATTGCTTTCGGTTTTGCGTCATCAATCCGTGTCGCCAGCTCATTGGCCGCGAAGCCACCGAAGACAACCGAGTGCACGGCGCCGATTCGCGCACAGGCCAATACCGCCACGATCGCCTCGGGCACCATCGGCATATAGACGATCACGCGGTCCCCTCGCGTCACGCCTTTGGCCGCAAGGGCGCCGGCAAACAAGGCCGTATGTTCGAGGAGTTCGCGGTAGCTGAGGGTACATTGACTGCCCGTCAGCGGGCTGTCGTGGATAACGGCGGCCTGTGCGCCACGGCCCGCCTCGACGTGCCGATCGAGCGCGTTGTAGCAGCTGTTCAGCTGGCCGCCGGCAAACCAGCGATAAAACGGCGGTTCGCTGTCGTCGAGTACCGTATCCCAGCGCCTGTCCCAATGCAGCGCCTCGGCGGCTTCGGCCCAGAATGCCTGCGCCTGCTCTAGTGACCTGTCGTGTAACTCCCGGTATGCGCCCATGCATCGTCCGCCGTCGTGTTGATTGAGATCCGGAGGCAGTTTACCGAAAAAAGAAGACAGGTCGATTTTCTACAAGATAGCCGGAGAAAAGGCGCCGGCTTCATCTATTCGCAAGAAAGGGAACGGGTGCCATTTTCGCGCAGGCCGCAGGGAAACTCTGCTGCGGGTTCCACGTATTGCGCAGACGAGGTCCGATTGACGAATATGGATCGGAGTGGAAAAACGCGAGATCGCGTCAGGATGTCGTCATCATGAAAACGCGAACACTACTTTTGTTGGCCTTCGCTCTCCTTATCCCGTCGCAGGTGGCCTTGTCTGCCGATAACGCGCTCACTCGCTTTGCGGGATCGGACTCCGGGCGCACGCCTGTGTTTGAAATGGAAGGGCCGTGGCTGCTCGACTGGAGTACCCGCAACAAGACAGCGTTGCCGACCAATTTCGAAATGCGTCTCTATACCGACTCCGGCAACGACTTTGTTGGCACGGTCGCGCAGCTCGAAGGCGTCGGCCGGGGCCTCAAACTGTTCGAGGATACGGGTAGCCTGCAAATCGAGGTCGTTTCGGAAAACCTGGTCTGGGAACTGTTGATCAGGCCGATCGACGAATCTGCCGCCGGCCGGATGAAACGGGCCAGTACGGGCGAGGCAACGCTCGAGGATGCCGCAGTCGCAGCGATGCGGCGTGTCGAAGAAGGGAGCTTTAGTTCGTGGCGCCCGGTTGACGACCGAACTTTGCTGTTGTTTGCAGCGGACGAGACGAGCGGGTTCCGAGTGACGTTCGCCGAGCGATGCACGGGCCTGTCAGATGTGACCGCGTTGTCGTTTGTCACGGCTTCCGGTTCCGGGCTGGATCAATACGACTCTATCTTGCTGGATGACGGCACACGTTGTTATTTCGAACGCGTGATGCCAACGCTCTTCGACTAGCGAGAAGTGTTTAGCCTTTAATGCAGATCAGCGGCTCCAGGCGCGCGACCTTGTTCGCGAGACCTGCGCGATCGGCAATTTCAACGACCTTGTCCACATCCTTGTACGCGAGAGGCGCCTCCTCGGCGACTCCGCGGTTCGATGGGCTGCGGATGACGATGCCGCGGGAGGCCAGCTCGTCGATGACCTGGCGGCCTCCGTACTGGCGGCGTGCCTGGCGCCGGCTCATGGCCCGGCCCGCTCCGTGACAGGCTGAACTCAACGACGCGGATTCGCCGGCGGTGGTGCCGGCGAGTACGTAGGAAGCAGTGCCCATCGAGCCGCCTATCAAAACAGGCTGGCCCGCGCTGCGCAGCGTGTCGTCGAGGTCCGGATTACCGGGGCCGAAGGCTCGCGTCGCGCCTTTTCGATGCACGTGCAGCTCGCGTTGCAAGCCGTCCACAACGTGCGTCTCAACCTTGCAGATATTGTGGGAAACGTCGTAGAGCAGCTCCAGCTTTGCGTGTGGCAGCAGCTCAGCGACAAGTTCGCGGGTCAGGTGAGTGAGTATCTGTCGGTTTGCCAACGCGCAGTTCATGCCCGCGCGCATTGCGCCGAGGTAGCGCCGACCCAGTTCGGAGTCGATCGGTGCGCAAGCAAGCTCGCGGTCGGGGAGATCGAGCCCGAAATCAGGAGCCGAGATAACCATCTCGCGAAGGTAGTCAGTGCCGATCTGATGTCCCAGGCCTCGCGACCCACAATGAATGCTGATGACAATATCGTTTTCAGAGAGCGCAAATCGGGCAGCGATCTTCGGCGCATAGATCTCGGCGACGCGCTGCACCTCCAGGTAGTGATTACCCGAACCGAGTGTTCCCATTTCCTTGCGTTGACGACGCTTGGCCTGGTTCGACACGTTCGCCGGTTCGGCGCCCGCGATGCAGCCGCGTTCTTCGGTTCGTTCGAGGTCCGCGAGTTTTCCGTAACCCTGCTGTACGGCCCAGCGCGCGCCCCCGGCGAGCATTGCGTCCATCTCTCGGTCATTGAGCCGGATTGAACCCTGGCTGCCGACCCCGGCCGGGACTCCCGCGAACAGCAGATCGGCGAGGTCGTTTTGTACCGCTGCGATGTCGGCCGGAGTCAGGCCTGTGTGCAGCGTGCGCACGCCACAGGAAATGTCGAAACCGACGCCGCCGGCCGACACGACGCCGCCGGCATTCGCATCGAAAGCGGCCACGCCGCCGATCGGAAAGCCGTAGCCCCAGTGAGCGTCGGGCATGGCGTAGACAGGCCCCGCCAGTCCCGGCAACAGGGTGACATTGCGCAGTTGGGTGTAGACCTTGTCGTCCATCTGCAGGATTTGTTCACGGTCGCCGAACAGGATGCCGGGCACGTGCATCGCGTTATCCGCGGGAATGCGCCAGCGATATTCACTGAGCTGTTCGAGTTGATTCAGGTCCATACGTTACACATCCACGACGCATTGCCCGTGCCAGAGTCCCTGACTATCCTGCTGCACCGAGAGCGCCGTATAGGTTGCGCCTTTGACCTCGACGGCCGGCTGGTGCCTGAGCCGGTCGACGGCTTCACCCGTGACAAAGCCCGTGAGCGTCTGTCCTTCGAGCTCGACGCGCCAGCTGCCGAAGATCATGCCGCGCGTCGCCATCTCGTAGATCAGCGCATTGAGCCAGTCTACGAGCAGCAGCGCGTTATCGGGTGCATTGCACCGCACGGTAATGGTTTCCGCGCGCTGCACGGCACCGGGCTCGGTAATGATCGCGGTCAGGGCTTCACCCATGGCTTCGAACATGCCTTCACGCGTTGCAGCGACGGCACGCAGACCAATGTCGGCATCGTGCTCGAAGTGTTCCCAACGCCCATGTTCCATAGCTCTTTTTAATTTGAACCTGGCGCGCTTGTTTGTCTATACGAGCAATCGCCTAGGCGCTTCCCCGTATCGCTGCAGACGCGCCCCTCTGTTAGCGTTAATGCTCCGAAAAATTCGGAGGAGCGAGGCAATGTCAGTTGCACGAGTTACAGAAATCACGGCCGCATCGCCCGACAGTTTCGACGAAGCGATCAAAACGGGTATCGCTAGAGCCGTTCAAACCCTCAAGAACGTCAAGGGCGCCTGGATCCAGGACCAGGAGGTCGTCGTCGACGGCGATCGGGTCAGCGAGTACCGGGTACATATGAAAGTGACCTTCATCCTGACGGATTGAAACTTTCCGCACGTCTTCTGATGACAGCGCGCGGGCAGCCGTGTGCTATCGGCGAGTCTTGTCCGGTGTTGTTTACAGGCCGAACGGGTAGGTGTCCGGAAATCCCTCGAGCTCAGCTGTCTTAAAGGGCTGCACGGCCGTGGTTTTGTCGATCCAGATGTACTCGTCGAATTGGCGAGGCAAAGTGGCTTCGAGGTAATGGCTGGCGAGCTCCGTTTCCGGGCGATAGATGACGCCGATAGCGCGTTGCAGGCGGGATTTTTTCAGGCCCTTGCGTAACGAGCGCGCCTGGTGGTCTCTCAGGGGCAGCAGGAAACCGGGCAAGCCGACATCATGAAATAGCTTCTCGTAGCTGCCGGGTCGCGACGGCAGCACGGTCTTGATTTCCAGCTCCCCATCCCAATCCGACGCGGCGGCAACCGTACCGCTGTCGGTGCCGAAGCCGATCAGGTAGGCGTCGTTTCCCCAGGCTTCGCGGCAAAGTTGCCCGAGGTTGATTTCGCCACGTTCCGCCATCGATGTCGCCGAGGCATCGCCGACATGCGAGTTATGCGCCCAGATTATCGCCCGCGCCTCTGGAGCATGATACTCAAGCAGGTTTTGCAGCGTTTCGAACATATAGGTATCGCGGAGATTCCAGGACTTGCGAGAGCCGTAGTACATCGTGCGGTAATAGCGCTCGGCGTTAGCAATGAGGCGAGCGTTTTGCATTGCATCCAGGAAGCGCTCGCCGTCGTGCTCCGCATATTCCTGATGCTTCCGGCTCAGCTCGATCAGTATCTGTATGACCTCATTCTCGCAGTCTGCGAACCGGCCACTGATCGCCGCGCGCGCGTATGTGGCCGGATCGGGTTGCCATGGCATCAGGCATGCGTATCGCTCGCGGGCAATCGTCGCCGTTTCGGGGTCGACGTCATCCAGGTACCGAACCACCGACCGTATCGAGCTGTAAAGGCTGTAGAGGTCGAGTCCGTGAAAGGCAATGCGCCGATCGGCAGCCAGGCCCGTGTTGTGCAGGCGCAGCCAGTCCACAAACTCGCGAAACTCCTGGTTGCGCCACATCCACGTCGGAAAGCGCGCGAAGGCGGTCCACTCCGATGGTGGATACTCGAAGTGCCGAACGAAGTGATCGATGCGTGCGGCATCGGGCCAGTCACCTTCGATGGCAATGAAACTGAAGCGATTGCGGGCCAAAAGCTCGCGTGTGATGCGACTGCGGAGTCGATAGAACTCCGATGTACCGTGACTGGCCTCGCCGATCAGGACGACGCGTGCGTCGCCGATGCGCTCGAGGAGGGGATCGAGGTCGGCCGTGTCTAGCGACTGAAATGGTTCACACGCGTCGGCCAGCTGGCTTCGGAGACGCTCTTCCGGGTCACGCCGCGGCGGTTTGCGCAGGCTCACGGGCAGCGAATCATCGTCTGGCGCCCAGCCTTGCTCGCCGACCAGCGGAACGAAGCGAACCGCAGCGAGATCTTCGGTCTCGAATTCGTGCTCGGAAATGCGCGTTACCCGCATCAGCTCCTGGTAGCCGTGGCTTTTGCCGACTGGAATGACGAGCCGGCCGCCGATTTTGAGCTGCTGTTTGAGCGCATCGGGGATTTCCGGCCCGCCAGCAGCGACGACGATGCCGTCGAATGGCGCCTCTTCGGGCCAGCCAAGCGTTCCGTTAGCGTGCTGGACGTGGACACGGTGGTATCCGAGTCCGTCCAGCACTGTCTTGGCATTCTCGGCAAGCTCTGCGATGCGTTCGATCGTATAGACCTCGCAACCGGTTTCGGCCAGCACGGCCGCGGCGTAACCGGAACCCGTGCCGATTTCGAGGACCTTCTCCCCACCTTTGAGCGCCAGCCCTTCGATCATGTAGGCGACGATATACGGTTGCGAAATGGTTTGGCCGGCTGCGATCGGCAGCGGCGAATCGTCGTAGGCAAAAGGCGCCTGGCGCGCCGGCAGGAATCGCTCGCGCGGAACTTTGCGCATAGCTTCGAGAACCAGTCCAGTCGTCACGCCGCGCGCCGCAACCTGGTGCTCCACCATGGTTTCGCGTAGCTGCGCAAATTCGGTCACGTTAAGGCTCTGCTATGTCTGTGGATACAATCTCTTGCCTCGCGGCCCGAGCTCAATTCGCACTTATACGTACACTCGCTGCCCCGGAGCTCTTAGGTAAAACTACGCATTGCCCGCCAAGCCGTCAGGCGCAAATCTTAAGGCAAGGCGATCGGTGCCCGCCGCGGTAGATTGCGGCGGTTATTCAACCTCTGTCAGACGGAGTATTAGGTATGGCCGAACTTGAGCTTAACCGGGATATCGTCCGGTTGATTATCGACAAGGCGCACGAGTTTCACTCGCGTGAGGATGTGACGTTTCCGGACGAGCCCGAAAGTATCGATATCGAGTGGGCTCAGCAGGTGGCGCCCGGGTACTCGACGGATCCGTATTACCAGGAATTTTGCGGCATTGTCGATGACCTGGAGCCCGACCAGCAGATGTCACTGGTGTCCTTGATGTGGCTTGGACGTGGCGACTATTCATTCGACGAGTGGGATGAAGCGCTCAAATACGCCGAGGAAACGTGGACTGATCACACGGCAGACTACCTGATCGGCACGTCACTGCTGGCCGATTACCTGGACGAGGGGCTCGAGCACTTCGAAACGGCTGAGGTTTCAATGCATTAATCGACGCGACGGGTCTCGCGCAATGGGTTGTGCGGCCGTGGCATCGATTCTCGCGCCTATGACACGAACGCATCGCGACCTTTGGTGCAGGCCGCGAGAAACCTCAGAATTTGACGGTCATCAAATCGCCTTCCTCGGTCACTTCGGGTGCCGAACCCACGTAAAGGATTGTGCCGTTATCGACGGTGGCCCTGGTCTGCGCTGTCGCAGGGGCGGGCTCGCATTGATTGGGATACTCACACGCGCGTGGCAGTATCGTGGCGGACACTCGCAATTGGATAGTCTGTTCGGCCCGCACGCCGCCGGCCAGAATCAGCAGTGACGACACGATAATAAGCGCGATTTTCATCGAATCCTCGGTTCTTGTTGTTATTCCGGGTTCGTTATTGTCAGCGGCAAAACCGTTGCCGCCCTTTATCTATCAATAGTTTACGCCTCCGAATCTCCCGTTTCTGTAAGATTTTCCGGCAGCCTGAATTTTGGCCGGTTGGGACTTGTGGCCCCAATTGCCCATAAGTTTGATCTGTGTCACATAGTCTTGGACATAAGTTGGTTAGCATCCGACATAAGCTTTTGGACAGTAAGTCAGATTTCACCCTAAGTGACTGAAAGACTTACTGCTTTACCTGTTGCGCCGGTTCATTTCCGGTGGCGATCAAAGGCAAACCCGTCGCGAGGCGGGGACGCAAAGTGAACAGATCTCGTGAATCAAGGTGAGTAACGAGATGGCTGAACTGCTAAACCACGGATAGAGGAAATGAGAATGAATTTGAAGATAAAACTGCTTGGAGCAGTGACGTTTTTGGCGATGTTTACTGCAATGGAAGCCAACGCTCAGGCATCGCAGAACATTAATGTGGAAGCTACTGTTAATCCGACCTGTGTGATTAATGGTGGCGGAACCGACCTCGCCATGGACTTTGGAGTAATCGACGTCACGAGCAATGCGGACACCTCGATAAACGCGTCATTTACCTGGCGTTGCTCTGACGGTACCGCTGTGGAAATCGAACTTGATGCAGGCACTAATGCTACCGATGGCTCGGCCCCGGCGACGGCTCGTTTGCTTGAACACGCCGATACTGCTGGAGAGTTTCTTCGATACCTTCTGTGTCAGGATGCAAACTGCAGCACTCCATGGGGCGATGGCACTACTGCTGCTGATATCGTAACGGCAGGCGGCGGCATGGGTAATCCCACAACGGTATTCATTTACGGTGTCCTTGATGGCGATTGGGCGCAGAACGCGATACCGGGCGTTTACCGTGAGACAGTGGTGCTTTCGCTGAACTTCTGAGGATAGCCGAATAGAGAGCGAACATGAATGAGCGATATCGATGGAAGGCGGTGCTTTGCACTGCCTTTCTTCTGGTTTTTGGTGGATGTTCAATAAGCGCAGAGGCGCAGGTCTCCATAAGTCCCGTCCGCGTTGATTTGAGCGATCAACGGTCGAAAACAGTCGTCCAGATAAGTAATCAGCAGGACACGACGGCGTCGTACCAGGTTGAGGTTGTTGCCTGGTCGCAGACAGACACTCAGCGCGAGGTGTATTCCCCGACTGAGGAGATTGTTGCGGTCCCTCCGCTGTTTACCTTGCAGCCCGGCCAAGAGCAAATCGTGCGCATCGGTATGCTGACTGAAGCAGACCCGTTAGTGGAGCGTTCGTATCGAATGTTTGTTACGGAACTGGCTTCGCCGCAGGAACAGGAACAGCAAACATCGGGCGTGAATATGCGGCTGCGACTCGGCATTCCAGTATTCGTCGCGCCAAATGCCCCTCCAAACGCTACGCTGGACCATTTTGACTCAGAGCAGGTAGACGGTCAGCTGTTCATGCATCTGCGAAACAGCGGCAATACGCACGTGCGGATATCTGAGGTCCAGTATCTTGGCCAAGGAATGGAAGAGCCACGGACCGAGTCTGCAGCGATATACATACTTTCCGGGCAGACAGCTTACGTGCCTGTCGAGCTTGGCGATGGTGATGACAAAGGTAAGGTCACGATTGTGACTGACACCCTGGGGTCCGTGGAGTATGAATTGTCTGCGGCGAATTAAGGGTCTCTTTGCGCTTTTGGTTTTGTCTTTCGGCAGCGCTGCCACGCCGGCCGACAGTACGCACGTCCTGATCGTAGACCTGTACGTTAATCACCAGCGTATGGGTGAGACTTTTGTGCTTCAGGATGAGAGCGGCAGATTCTACGTCGATGAATCTGCGCTGCTGCACTGGGAAATCTCGAGGCCATGGCCAGAGCCGCAGCAGTTCAGCGGTGTAAGCTATTACGGTGTTCATGAGTTTGCAGGCGCTACGGCGCAACTGATTTCGCGTACGATGGAATTACGCATATTCATGCCGGCGAGTCTGATGCCCTTGCGCCGGATGAGCATGCAAAACGTGGACGTGGACGCTCAAGTCGAAGGGTATGGCGCGTTCATGGATTATGATTTGAACTGGCTCAATCAGGGATCGATATCCGAAACGTCGTCTTACGGTTTGTTCCGACCCGTCCTTTTCGGTCCGTTTGGGAACATCAGCGCCAATGTTGCTTATCGTGATTTGTCGAGTAGCGCAGACGCCAGGCGGCTGAGCGTTCTCGAATTGACGTACACACGCGATGACCCGGAGCGAATGCGGAGTCTCAGAGTCGGGGACGTGTATACCACTGCTCCGGAAATGGGGCGATCACTTCGCATTGGCGGTGTCCAGCTGGCAACGAACTTTGCAACGCGTCCAACTTTGATCACGTACCCATTGCCTGATTTCTATGGCGAAACAGCCGTTCCGTCTGCACTCGATATATACATCAACGGTCGGCTGTCCCGTAGCGAAGACGTACAGCCGGGATCTTTCGTACTCGATAACGTGCCTGTAATGAACGGTGCCGGGCAGATGCAGGTAGTCGCAACGGATGCGTTGGGACGCCAGCAAGTCTTTACACAGGATTTCTATCTATCGACCGAACTGCTGATGCAGGGCTTGAGCGACTACTCGTTCACACTCGGGGCATTGAGAGAGAATTTTGGACTGGGAAACTTTCGCTACGGAAAACTGGCGGGATCGGCAACGTGGCGACACGGCCTGAGTGATAATCTGACCGTCGAAGGGCATGGCGAATTCACGGAGGATCTGGCCATGATCGGGAGTGCCATGCAGTACGGCATAAAAGCCGGCGGCACCGTTAGTACAGGACTGGGCTTCAGTGACTCCGATGCGGGCACGGGGGTACGCCTGCAGTTAGGCTTCCGACGCCTTACGGGATCAATGCACTACAACATCGGGGTCTCAGGATCGACAGAAGATTTTAGTCTCGTTGGTAGTCAACAGTCGCAACCAAAGTTGCAGGTAGTCTCGTCAATCGGTAAGAACTTTTACGAAAATGGGTCTCTGCAACTCTCCGTTGTGCACCAGGGTTTTTACGAGAAACCTGAAAGAACTATCTGGAGCGTCGATTATTCAAAGCGAATATTTGGTTCACTCTCGATGTCGAGTTACATTTCCTACCTTGATGCTCAGGAACGCGACTTGAGCGCCGGTTTTCGCTTTTTTGTGTCGTTTGGAAATAATAAGAGCGCAAGTGCGAATATTTCGACGAGCCGGAATGGCACCGGTGCAAATGCCATGATCCAGCGAAGCATGCCGATGACCTCAGGGTACGGCTATCATCTGGGCATCGGAAAGTCCGACAATAGTTTCGTAGAAGCCGGTGGTGTCGCACAAAACGAATACGGTGTGTACTCGGTCGATGTGCGCAGTAACGAATACTCGGGTACTGCCTGGCAGGTGGGAACTCGCGGCTCGATCGCCTATATGGCCGGCATGACGAGAGCGTCTCGACAGGTTGAGGACGCCTTTGCAGTCGTCAGTGTCGGTAGCCTTGAGGGTGTGCGCGTTTACTCGGAAAATATAGAGATCGGCCGCACCAATGAGAGCGGCAAGGTATTTGTACCTGGGCTGCGACCTTATCTGAGTAACCGGCTCCGAATCGAAGTCGATGACATACCACTTAATGCGCGAATCGGCGAAACCAGTGTTGATACTGCGCCGTTTTACAAGAGTGGGGTGGTTGTCAACTTCGACGTTCAGGTCACTACGAACGTCGTTTTTCGAGCGGTCCTGCCGGACGGAACGCCTCTGCCGGAAGGTGCTGTCGCCATTATCTATCACACCGGCGAAAAGTTCCCGGTTGGTATGGACGGCAAGTTATTCTTGCAAGGGATTGATCGTTCGTCCGAAATAGAGATACGCTGGAGCGGTTCAGTGTGTGATATCGACGTTCCATATCCGAGCGGAAGCGCCGTAATTGCCAAGTTGGGTGACATCGTCTGCGAACCAAGAAAGGACTGATGAATGGCTTCTCGCTAAAGCCGAGTGTTTTTGCTGTGCTTACAGTTGCCATGTTGGCCGCTGAAGGTGCTTACGCCATCAATTGTAAAGTTCGGGTTGGAACTTTGAATTTTGGTGTATACGTTCCTCTGGCAACTTCTCACCTTGATGTCATCGGCCGGTTCGAAGTTCGGTGCCAGGCGCAGCCCGGAACATTTTCGGTCAGCATAGGGCCGGGACTTAGCGGCAATCAACTTGTGCGTACAATGTCGGCTGGTGGTGGTGTTCCACCGCTTCTCTACAATCTTTATCGCGATGCAGCCCGAACGCAAATCTGGGGCGATGGTAATCCACCCACATTTGTCGTAACCGGTGCGCGCACAAGCAAGGGCCGACCAACTTTGTTTAACTATCCGATTTATGGCCGAATATTTGCCAAACAGGCACCGGAACCCGGTAAATACTCAGATCAATTGCTCGTAACAGTTCTCTTCTGATCAACTTGCTGGCAGTTCAGGCGCAGCATTACTGTCTAATCACTGAAAGGCCGCGCTCTTTATCTGATCAATACCAGTCGGGCCTACAGTTACTCCATGACTGCCGGTAGAGGATGGGTCACGGCGTGTCAACATCAGATCCAATGTACTAAACTCGACTAGAGACCAACCTGTCGGCAAGCGGTGCAAACGTGCGCGGAAGGTACTGTCTGTTGCCGTACGCCGGAATCGGAAGTTGCGGGTGAATTGTGGGTTGAATCTACGTGGAGCCGAACTGATGAAGATCAAACCGAACCTGCTTTTGTTGGTCATTGCCAGCGCTTGTCTGAGCGGGACACAAGCTGTCATCGCACAGGCCGAGTCATCCACGGACGACATCATCAACGTCAACCGGCACCCGGTTCATCTCGATCCCGAGCTGGACGTCGCCACGGCTCGACTCGGCGAAGGGCGCCTGCACCAGGTCGATGCAACGCTGGTCGAGATTCCGCCCGGCGGGAAGCTGCCGCCGCACCGGCACCTGGCCGAGGAAATCATGTACATCGTTGCTGGCGAGGGCCACACCGACATGTGGATCGGCGATGGCGCCGGCAGGCAGCGTTACGACTGGGACGCCGGCGACCTGTTGTCGCCCAGCCTCAATACGTGGCATCAGCATTTCAATGCGTCGGCCGAAAACACGGCGCGCTATATTTCTATAACGACGGCACCGATCACGCACAATATTTTTCCCGACCAGGCTTTTTTGACCAGCAGCGACTTCGTTTTTGAAGATCGTTGGCAGCAGGGAATTTCGCAGCAGCCCGAGTATACGCCCGAGGGGGGCTTCGAGAGTTCGGAGGTCGTACGCATGCGCGTTGGGCATCAGCTGCCCGATCTTCCCGACCGGAAACTGCGGCAGCGTCGGCAGGGCGCCTGGGGTATCACGATTCTGCCGGAAGGCGATCTCGCCGGAAACCATGTACTCGAGATGGAGGTCCGTGAAAAAGACGGCGAGGAGTTCACGGACGAGCAGGCGCACCTGCATCATCACCCCTGGGAAGTCATCTACATCGTATTGGACGGGCAGGGCTACAGCGACATGCGTCGCGAGGGCGAGCCTATGAGGCGTGTAAACTGGCAGGAGGGCGACCTGTTCATCGTCGAGGCCAACGAATATCATGACAACCGCGCGCGGCCGCAGACCAGGACACGTTATCTGCAGGTCAAAGCCGCAGGTTACTTCCGCGGTGTCGGGAATGTGGGCGGAATCGTGGTCGAGGGAGAGTCGGACTGACCCATCAGCGCCTCGGATTCACAAGCAAGAGAGACATCAGACCGTGGTTTTATGGCAATAAGCCTCGTCCCACTTTGCACGTAACGCCCGTTTACTGCTCGTCCCGCGACGTTAATTGGCTGACCCGTCGACGCACGGCTTCTGCCGGCACGAACAGCTGTTCGAGAAGGTACTTCCTGAACGTTGGTTCGAAAGGCTGCTCCGCAGCGGATTCGGCCATGCAGGTCAGCCACTGATCGCGCTCCGGCGTCGCGATCGCCAGGTGCTCGTGGATGCGCGGGATGCTGATGCCGCCGTATTTCTCGTGGTACAGCTTGGGTCCGCCGAGCCAGCCGCACAGGAATCGCGCGAGCTTGTCGCGCGATTCGTCCTTATCCTCGGGATGCATCGCATAGATCGTGGCAAAGCGCGGGTCGCTGCTCATGCGATCGAAGAACGTATCGACGAGCCTGCGGATGCCCGCTTCACCGCCGGCAGCTCGAAATGAGGCGTCGCCAATGCCGTAGTTGTGATCTTCGTTGCTTGTCATAGCCTCCATTGTACGACTGTTCGCATCCATTAAGTTGCGCCAGGTGCGTAATACGCCCAAAGTAGAGCACCTCTTTACCCTGGACCCGCCGTGCTACCCAAACTGAGCGCCATCGAAGCCCGCGTTATCGGCTGCCTTATCGAAAAATCCGTCTTTACGCCGGATCAATATCCTTTGACGCTGAACGCGTTGACCAACGCCTGCAATCAGAAGTCAGCGCGTGACCCGGTCATGAACCTCACCCCCGGTGAGGTACAGCAGACCATCCGCCTGCTCGAAGCCAAACATCTCGTGCGCACGGATGAGAACTTCAAGAGCCGAACCGAAAAATACTCTCAGCGCTTTTGCAATACGCGTTACAGCAACATTCAACTCGACGACGCCCAGCGTGCCATTGTCTGCCTGTTGTTGCTGCGCGGACCGCAGACGCCGGGCGAGCTCCGGGCACGCAGCGGACGCCTGCACCCGTTTGTCGACAACGATGAGGTTGTCATCGCGATTACGGGTTTGATCGAGCGCGAGGGCGAGCCGATGCTCGTTAAGCTGCCCAGATCCGCGGGTCGCAAGGATTCAGAGTACATGCACCTGTTTTCGGGGCCTGTCGATATTGACGCGCACGCCGTGAAGACACAGGCCTCAAAAGCTCCGGCCTCGCCGGGGCGGGTCAGCGTCACGGAACTCGCGGAGCGGGTGAGCAGGCTCGAGGCCGAAGTCGCCAGCCTGAAAGAGCAACTGGGCTAGGTGACGCCGGCCGTCGTCGGTCAACCGACCGAGCAGGTCATATCCTGCCCGCAACACAGCGGCGACTTGATCTTGCCGTGGCCGTTCGGGCATTTCGAGATCTGCACGGACGAACCGTTATCCAGTTCCAGCGAGTCGTTTTCCAGAGGTGCGTCGCAGTGACCGCAGGTCGCGTTCACGCTCATGCCGCACTTATCGCATTCGTACGTTGCCATTCTTGAACTCCTCTCCAGCAATTTAGAATCAATTGACTTTTCAGTGTTGCAGAATAACGCATTCCGAACCGCAAAAAAGGCTGTCGGGCTAATCTGCCGCAAACTCCGCGGCGATCGCTGCCGCAATGCGCGCGTTGTTGATCACGAGCTGAATATTCGCCTCGAGGCTGCGGCCGTCCGTACGCTCGGCGATTCGCGAGAGCAGGTAGGGCGTCGTATCTTTCCCCATAATGCCCTCGAGACGCATCGCGGCAATGGCTTCATCGATGATGCCGTCGATAGCGTCGGCGGCGAGTGCGTGTTCTTCGGGTATCGGCACGGCAATCACGAGACCGCCGTCGAGCCCGAGGCTCCACTTCACCTTCATCGCGGCAGCCGCATCGGCGGCGGAGTCGACCCGGTAGTCCACGGAAAAGTCGCTGCTGCGCGTGTAGAACGCCGGTAGGGTATCGGTCTGAAAGCCCGCGACGGGAACGCCCTGGGTCTCGAGGTATTCAAGCGTGCGGCCGATGTCCAGCACCGATTTGATGCCGGCGCACACGACGGCGACATTGGTCCGGCCGAGTTCTTCGAGGTCAGCCGATACGTCCATCGTGTCTTCGACGCCTCGGTGCACGCCGCCGATGCCGCCGGTTGCGAAAACCCGGATACCGGCCAGCGCCGCAATGATCATCGTGGCGGCAACTGTCGTTGCGCCGTCTTCTTTGCGCGCGACGACAAAGGGCAGATCGCGACGACTGCATTTGATGATGCCCGCGCCGCGTTTGCCGATATGCTGAATCTCGTCTCGTGATAGCCCGACCTTGAGCCTGCCGCCGAGAATCGCGATCGTTGCGGGTATGGCACCGGCTTCACGCACGGCCGCCTCGACGGCCGCGGCTGTCTCGATATTGCGCGGGTAGGGCATGCCGTGACTGATGATCGTGGACTCGAGTGCAACGACGGGCCGACCTTTCGACAGCGCGCCGGCGACCTCGGGCGCAATGTCCAGGTGCTCGCCGAATTGTTTACCTGGCATGCTGGGCCTCGATGGCGCGGTTGACGGCGCTGAGCGTCAGGGCCGGGTTGTTCGTCGCCGGATGCGACACCGTGATATCCGCTGCCGCAAGCGCAAATGACAGGGTCTTGTCCAGCGGCAGGTCCGCCAGCCACGCGTAGGCGAGCCCGGCGAGAAACGCGTCGCCCGCGCCGCCGGCGTTAAGCACCTCGCGCTTCGTGCCCCTCGGTTTCTCGACTCCGTAGCGGTTTCCGGTACTGTAGAACACGCCCTGGTCGCCACGGGTGACGAACACGCGCGCGACGCCGCGGGAGTGCAAATGATCTGCAAGACGGCGCAATTGGGCCTGCGTTCGCGCCTCGAGACCGGTTAATGCCTCGGCTTCGGTTCTGCTGGTTTTCAGCGTGTGGATCGACGACAGGTAGGGCTCCAGGCGCACCGCCTTGGTCGTGGAGACTGTATCCGCGAAGATTGTCCGCTCAGCGAACATGCCCGTGAGCCAGGCGAGGGTATCGTCGGGGAGATTGGTATCGAGGACGAGCAGCGCGGACCGCTCCAGCATGGCCTGCTGCGGCCGCAGACGCTCGGCGCTGAGTTCGTCGATGATGCCCATGTCGGCAATGGCCACCTGCATGTCACCCGTATTATCCACGACCGAGAGGTACGTCGAGGTCGGCAATGACGCGAACTCGTGAACATACCGAACGTCGATGCCGGCCTCGCGCGATAGCCGCATCAGCATCTCTCCGTGCTGATCGTTGCCGACCGCTGAAATCAGCCGGCAATCCACGCCGAGCCGGGCCAGGTTTTCGGCGACGTTGCGCGCAACGCCGCCGGCCGCGGTGTGCACGGTGCCCGGGTTCGAGTCGTGTGCCCGCAGCGCCTTACTCGACTTGCCGTGAATGTCGATATTCGCGCCGCCGATGACCGTGACGAACGGTGCGTCGCTCAGCACGTAACCCCGGCCCTTGATCAGGCCCTTGTTGGTCAGGTTCATGATATGCCCGGCCACGGCTGAGCGGCTGATGCCGAGTCGGGCTGCGATCGCCTGCTGTGGCAGCATCGGGTCCTCGCGGATCAGTTCGAGGATCTGTTGTTCGCGGCTCGTCATAATAAACAAAGGTTAGTTTAATAAACATTTGTTGGCAATGTTCGGGCACCGCTTATTGAGCACAAGGCCCGAAAAGCAAGAAATCGAGGGGGGGGTCGAAATGACCTTTTGGGAATGAATGAATCTGACGCTTCGTCATGGACCCCGCTATTATCAGCTGCGTTTCCTGTCCAGCCAGAACGCAATTGCGGCAAACACAAGGTATGCTGAGAGTGCGGACGCTGCGAGCGCCACCTTGCTGTCACCGCCCAGCGGGCCGAAGATGTTGACGATGTTGACCAGCAAAAGGAAGACAACGAATACGCCCATTCCGTACTTACCGCCGGTCGTCGAGGCTGACGTTGACTTCAGGTAAAGCCAAAGGGCCCCGAGCAGTAAGACCGCCTCGAGCACGTAAGTCGCGATAGCGTTATTCCAAAGCCCGAAACCGAGCTTGACGGAAGCGTCGCTCCATAGAGGCAGGTCGGGCGTATGCACAACCAGGTCGAGCACCCAATGCGAAAATACGGCGAGCCCGACAACGAGCGCAACCGACTGGCGCTTAACGAACACCCATCGAAAAATCGCGTAGGCTGCAACGGCCCATAGCAAACTCGCCAGGAGACTGTGCGTATATGGCATGTACTCGAGCTGAAAATGGGTTGAAGCGGTGTAGTTCTCGATGATGTTGATGCGCTCGATACCAAGCAGCACAAACGGGAAAAACACGATATCGACGAGTTGAACGCCCAGAAACAGAATACCCAGTGAGGCTCTTTTTTCGAATTTCTTCAGGGCCAGGCTGGCGGCGTAGTGGCCGACGAACATAAGTGTCTCCTCACTGGTTGCGAATGACAGTACCCGAATGTTTATGACGATACCGAGTTTGACTATGCTCACTGGCAGCGGTGATTTGCAATCAACTGGCAGCAAATAGTGTACTTGCCGACCGGAAAGACTGGGAAAAAGCTCCAAATAGCGGCATTCTGCGCATCTCAGCAATGTTCAACGCGCCCGTAGCTCAGTTGGATAGAGTACCTGGCTTCGAACCAGGTGGTCGGAGGTTCGAATCCTTCCGGGCGCGCCAAATGACAAAGGGTCCCCATCGGGGGCCCTTTTTCATTTTGTGTGTCTGGACTGAGACGAGGATCTCTGTTCGACAAAACGCGTCAGCGTTTTGGACGCCGCCGGCGCCCCGCAGGGGTGAAGATCGCCCAAAGGCGATCTGAATCAATCCTTCCGGGCGCGCCAAAAAGAGAACAGGCCCTCCGTGCGAGGGCCTGTTCGATTTCTACCTGCCTGAACGTCCGCTACCGGAGAAAGCGGACGTTGGGTTGATTTAACGCGAGTGCTTTTCAGGCTTGTGAAAAAAAGCCAAAGTCTATCTAACGCTTTGTGCTGCCGTACTGCTGTGGGCTCTATCCCGAGCCAGAACAATTAAGCGGAAATCTTTCAGAGCCAAGCAAAACCAGGAGGCGGTAATCCACGAGCCGCCGATGATCAGCTTGTTCTATTCCAGCGCTGACCCGTCCTCTGAGTAAATGACCCAGAGCTTGGTGTAGCCGTCGGTTTCCCAGATACCGGTCCATTCCTTAGGGATAGTCACGGCTTCGCCCGCATTGATTACCTGTGCGGTGCCATCCGATGAGGTTAGCGTTACGCTGCCTTCCAGGAAATACATGAATTCGTCAACACCGTAGGGCTCGTTAATGTCGAAACGCACTTTTCCGGAGCGGTACATGCCTGAAGCGAACCTCTTGTCGCTCGACATCAGGGAAGTGACGTCTAGCGTAACGTTGCCGTTCTCGTGCGTCGTTTCGATCATGTCCGGGCGGTCAAATATGGCGCCGGCAACTTCTTCCTTGCTGATCTTGGCCGGCTCGAAGATTTTGTGAGAATCTGCGAATAAGGAGCCAGTCAGTGACGCGCAGCCAACGGCGAGAATCAGTATTTTTCCAGTCATCCGCGATTTCCCTCGGGGTAGATGTACTCAAGATGCAATCGTACCGTTCATTACGGTTCGATTCGAGCCGGTATAACGGTTTGGCATCGGCTGGAGCAATAGCGACAGGCCGCTCGGGCTTTCCAACTCAAACGGGGCATTCAGCTGAATCAGCCCTGAAGGACCGTTTTTGACTCAAAGCGGACATCACTTGGTATTTTCCAGAATTGACTGTTTCCCGAAAGGGAGCACACTGCTTTTTTGAAAACGGCAAATCTGGCGAAAGCCAGAGACGCAAAGCCACGGGTCCTCGCTTCCTACGCGACCCTTGTTGCCACGAAGGACCGCAAGACCGCCGGGCTGCCGAGGTAGTGGTCCAGGCGGCGATCAGTTTCCTCGCGTTTCCAGCCGCAAAGGAATTTGGTCATGCCTCTTCATCTGGTGCCTTTAGATCTTCTCGAAAGGCTGCAAAGCTACAGTTCTGTGCTGATCGTTTCGTGCCCAGTTTGCCCGCCGGCAAGCGTGGCGAGTGATAACAACGCACCGCTCATTGAGTTCTTCAAACACGGCATCCAGACGCCAGCCTACGAAGAATACCTGGATGAACTTCGCGAGTCTCTGGAACGCGAAGGGGTCAGAACGGGTTTCTTCACTAGTTATTTACCCTGCCCAACAACCTGCATGTGGTCGGCTGGACAGCGTAATCGCCTGCAGAAGCGAGCCAGGGAATACGATGCGGCTCTCGTCATGGGATGCACATCGGCACAATCTACCGTCGAAGAGACGCTCAAAGACACGGATTGCGAAGCAATTCTGGGGATGCGGTTGGCTGGAATCATTAACGCAAAACTCAAATTCGAATTCCCTCTAAATGTCATGCTCGACAGCCCACGTTTAGTGGGCGCAATTGAGCGAGTGGAACACGCACGATAGATCAGGAGTGCCAAAAGATGTGTTTCTTCTTCAGTTTTATGCCGGCGACGTTCTGGTTTGTGATCGGATACTTTGTTCTGTTTTCGTCAACCAAGGTTGAAGGATCGGTAAGGGCGTTGGGGCGGGGGCTCTCGATCTGGATATTCCTTGTGGCTGGGTTCATCGTGGTGGCGGGTGCGTACATCACTCTGAGCGGAATGTGTTCTATTGACGCCATTTTGAATTGCGTCAAATGATTGAGCTTCTTCTCTAAACTACGAATGTCAGCTTAAGGCCGAAAGCCGCCGTCAATAAAATGGGGTTCTTGCCTGGTCGAGTGTCTGCTTTACACCCAAACCAGTCATTGGACTAAGCTTGCTCCAAAGAGCCGCTTATGACCTGAAGTGGATGCTCGCGGGCCCGCAGCCATGAGCTCGTTGCCGGTGCGCGTTCTCGTTGTCGAATGGGTTTTTAGTACGGTCGAATAGGAATTTCAGATGAGAATTGTTCACCAGTTTTTGAAGCTAGTATTCATCGCTGCGCTCGCAGTTCAGGCCGGCTGCTCCGACCCTCCGAAATCGAATAACACGGCGGCCGCCCTTCCTGGTATTGACGCGCTCGTCAGCGCCCAGTGGCTCAAGGAGCATCTCGGTGATTCCGACCTGGTTGTTCTCGACGCGACGGTGATTGTTGAGTCAGATGCTGAAGGCAATTTCCGACCAGTTAACGGTCGGGCTAACTACGAAGCGGGTCATATCCCCACGGCGGGTTTTGCCGATTTAACTGGCGAGCTCTCCAACGTCGAAAGTCCATTTCAGTTCGGTATGCCGTCTCCCGAGGAATTTGCTGCTGCGATGGGTGCGCTAGGTGTCGGCGATGATTCCCGGGTGGTGCTATATGACGATATGGGCTCTTCCTGGGCTGCTCGCGTTTGGTGGATGCTGCGATGGATCGGTTTCGACCGGGCGGCGCTGCTTGACGGCGGACTGGATGCCTGGACGACTGCGGGAGGCGAGTTGTCCACGGAACCCGTGCTCCGTAACGCGCGGACTCTTACGGTGAACCTGCGGCCCGAACTGATCGCGGATCAGGAGGAAGTGCGCGCATCAATCGATAGCGATGCGGTCAACCTCATTGATGCGTTACCCGAGATTCACTACCAGGGCGAATGGACGATGTACGATCAACCTGGACACATTCCGGGCGCCGTCAACGTCCCAGTTACCTCGCTGTTCGACGAGACCGGCCATTTTCGTCAGGTCGAACAGTTGTCCAAACTTTTTATCGGCGATCGAGAGGCACGGACGGTCACCTACTGCGGCGGTGGCATTGCCGCGGCGGCGGATGCTTTTGTATTGACGCGGCTCGGGTTCACCGATGTGGCAATTTACGCAGCCTCTCTCGAGGAATGGGCAGCAAATCCTGATAATCCGATGGAAGTCGACCTGGAGAATATTGAGTAGATTCCGGACTACGCAGTTGCTCAATAGGACTGGCGGGTCGCAATGGTTGTCAGTCTTTTATACCTTCCCAGCTTTTCAACGTTAGCCAATGGTCTTCGGCGGCGTCCTGTATCGTGTCATCCGGGTTTTCAACGCAGTATTTGGCGGCAAACTTATACGTTAACTTGTCACTCAGCGCGGCTATGATTTGTTTGCCGGCATCGCCTCGCTCTTTGTTTCTGCCGGTCAGGTACCCATGCAGCCAGGTTTTGTACGTCAGGTACACTTCGCTGTCTTCTGCGCGTACGCCGCCACTTTGCCAGGCCGAAACGTCGATTAATTCCACAAATTCGCTGCATGGCGTCTCACCAATGCCATAAACGACAAAGGAAACGTCAGATTCTGCCGCGCGAACTGGCTGGTTAGCACAGGCAAGTAAGATGATGATAAGAAGCAAACTAGTGCCGTACCGCATTTTTCATCCTCCGGCATGATCCTTCATGGTGCGATGATCGGAATCCCTATAATAAGCGCTTTCCGCATACGCAAAGGTGAATCGAATCACCTTTTTGAGCCTAACTGCCCGATAAAGTGTCCGTGGGCGTATACGGCTCCTCGGCTACGCCGCCGACTAAACAGCTTGCTCCCACCCGGCTGGAACGTCCGGTTAACCTCCGAAGCTCTACATTCAGCCAATAGTGCTCCGAAGGACCGCATCATCCGAAGCGGGCCTCTTGCCGAGACAGCTTGAACGTTAAATTATGGCTCCGAGCGAGTGACCAGGAATGCGGCCCCGGCAGATAGTTTTGTCAGGCCGCTATAATGTCTGCGGGCAATCGTCAGGCGCCTAAAACATTGTATTTTCCTGTTAAGTAAGACCGGTGTCGCCGCCGAGGCAAAGCCATGCTGATGAATCCGATCGAATACTGGGCAATGAACAACCCTTTGCGGAGTTTTTGTCAGCGACACTACGAGGCCCCTCGTCTGAAGCGTCTTTCGAAGGGGAGGCCGGACCGTGTTCTCGAGATCGGCTGCGGTCAGGGAGAGGGAGCCCGGATAATTTACGATCTGTTCGGCCCGCAAAGTTATGTCGGCATAGATCTCGACCCAAGGATGATACGAAGAGCCAGAAGAAGAGCCGGTGCCCTGCCGAACGCCACATTTGTTGAAGGCGATGTTTCTAATCTCGAATTTCCGGATGGCAGTTTCGACCTTGTCATGGATTTCGGGATTGTCCACCACGTGCCCAACTGGCGGGACGCGCTGGCAGAAGTCCACAGGACTTTGATGGCTGGCGGTGAGTTTCTGTTTGAGGACCTGTCGCTCGAGACTTGGGAACGCGGTATTGGCGTACCCTTTAAGAGAATAGCGGATCATCCCTATGACCAGATGTTCAGGCAGGATGAGTTTGTAAACGAGCTGGAGTCACTGGGCTTCGAGGTAGAAACGCACGAGAGCAGCCCATTGAGCTTCTATCATTTCTGGGGGCGAGCTGAGAAGTTGGCGTGAACTGGATTCATTCTCGCCGGGGACAGTTGTCGTGGTGGCCGCTCGCCGATGCCAGTTTCTGGAGTTCAGTGGCCGCTCGGGCTGCGGAAATCAGAACTCGCTGAATGTACGCTCCACCCAGAATGCAGATATTTATCCAAACTCGGTCTGAGGGCCTGCAATGCCGTTCTATGTCACGACCGCCGACGAGGTCATCAAGCGTAGTGTTCGCTTAATTATTCTCTCCCGAGTTTATATGCAGGCCATCTAGCGCAGCGCCGGTGTCGATGATGAGACTGCTTTCGCCGTTGCCATCGGTATAGGTGACTTCGACCGCTCTGGGCGAGGGCGCTATTGGGAAAAACATATCCAGGGTAAGCTCGCCACTTGCGGGTACGTCAAGCGGCAAGGTGGTCTGCCGTTCCTGGATTTGCTTGTTGACGGCACTATTGCGCACACCTCGAACAATGCCACCTACGGCAATGGCTGGGCCGATCAATAGCAAGCCACCGGCTGCCGCACCCGCGCTGCCGGCCGTAGCGGCACCAGACATTATGGCGCCGGTCGCTGCGACAGTAGCCGCGCTGGCACCGATCGCCGTTACAGCAGCCCCGGCAATGAGCATCGTTCCGGCGCCTTTGCCGGCCTTGACCTTTATTCCCGAGTCCTTGTAGCGCCGTGCAGTCTGTTTGCTGCCCTTGACGAGTTGTTTGCGGTCCTGCCGTGGCTCGATTCGCGTAGCTAGCGAGTCGATGACCACCAGCCTTGTCAACTGCACAGGCTGGTCGGACGGGTTGCTGACTCGAAGCAGATACTCATCCCAGTCCGCGTTTTTCGCCCAGGTGCCAGGCCCATCGCGGACGATAACCCAGTCAAGTGTGGCGGTTAATTGCTGACCGGACGCCGCTGCGAGTGGCTGAGTGGCCTGTATCTGTACTGGCTCTTTCAAGACCTTGGTGCCACCACAGCCGGTCACTGCGCATGCGATCCACAGCATTGCGATTGCGGGGGCTATTTTGAGGGTCGGGTTTGTCATGGAATCCTCCAGTACGAGAACCGATACGGCTATCCCAGTAACGCGAATCATGCGCCAATTTTCTAACAAAGTTTCAATTATTTTAGGGGGATTCCTGTCGTTGTGACAACGGCCTGTATCGCCCGGCATCAGTGCGTGCTGGAGCAGGTCCGGGCCCGATCTTTTAATCCGAATCGGCCGGATCCCATGGTTTCTCTGACTCGATCGAGGGCCACCCGACACCCGCCGCAAAGGCACCTGCCACCAGCTCTGAAGCAAACATTCAGCTACACTGATAGTGGATTGCCGGTAGTGACACGAAGCGGTCAAGCTAACCATCAAAGCGAACGGCGTTGTCTATGCTCGATGCATTGCTTAAACAGGACCAGGTAGCCGATGTCTATCGCAGGATTGCGCCGGTCTATGATCTCTGGGCCCGACTGACCGAGTCTAAGGCACGCGACTTGTGCATCGAAGCGGCAGCGGTTCGGGATGGCGAATCACTGCTCGAGGTTGCAGTCGGCACCGGCCTCGCTTTTGAAAAGCTAATTAGGGCTAATCCATCCGGTCGTAACGAAGGCATTGACCTGACCGCGGCTATGCTCGCTCGTGCGGAGAAGCGGGCTGACAGATCGGGGATCAGGAACTACTGTCTCAGGATTGGAAACGCCCTGCAGTTGGATTATCCGGACAACGAATTTGACGTTCTCGTCAATAACTACATGTTCGACCTGTTGCCGGAGAGTGACTTCGAGCCGGTGCTCGCGGAGTTCAGGCGGGTGCTACGCCCCGGTGGCCGACTGGTCCTCGTGAATATGACCGAAGGCGAGCATTGGTATAACGGCCTCTGGGCATGGGTCTATAGCAAGAACCCGGCGTGGTTAGGCGGTTGCCGAGGCGTGCAGTTGTCGCGCAGCCTTGCCGAATGCGGCTATGCGAACATCCAAAGACAATACGTCAGCCAGATGACGTTTCCGTCCGAAGTTATTCATTGTGTCGTCCGCTGAATAGCCGTCATCGGTTTTGCGCTGATACGAAGGCTCGATCTATGTTTGCATTGCGGAGCAAAACCCGGGCTCGGTCAACCGGACTTCGGGCAGCCATTCAAGCTGTTGCATCCTGCGCACAGTCGGCTGATTGCCTGTTGACACCAAAATGGGCGATCTTGCGTTAGTCTGTCCTCGTGAATCCGTTGGTAAAGACAAGACTGATCCTGCATGCGCTACGTTGGCGTCTGACGTGGGACCGTCGCGATACCGACTATGTGCCCCCGGAGCCTTTGAGCGCAAAGTTCATGTCCGCGCGCGCGGCTGTGGATAAGATCCCCGACGGCGCCTGCGGCATCTCCTGCGGCATCGGCAGCAATGCGCGCTGCTCAATCCTGTTTTGGGCGCTGCGCGAGCGCTATGAGCGCAGCGGTTCGCCGAAGAGTCTCACCTGGATATCGGTAGGCGGGCAGGGCGGGCGTGGTCGTGTGCCCGGCACGGTGGAAGAACTCGGCATCGAGGGTCTCGTGACCCGCTACATCGCCGGCCATACTGAAACCACCAAATCCATGCTCCACCTTGCCCAGGCTGGCCGGCTCGAACTGCACACGCTGCCGCAGGGCGAGATGGCACTCGCGCTCGAGGCACAAGGAGATGGGCAGCACGAGGTACGCAGCCGCACCGGTATCGGCACTTTTCTCGATCCGCGCGTTGGCCGGGGCTCGCCGGTTACGCTCAATGCACGATCGCAGTTCTCGAGGGCGGACGGTGAGGACCTCGTCTACACGCTGCCCCCGGTGACCGTGGCCTTTATCAACGCCCCGTATGCCGATTACGACGGCAATATCTATTTCCGGAATGCAGCAACGATCACCGAGGACATCGAGGCCGCCCGGGCAGTGCGGTGCAATGGAGGCTTGGTGATCGTGGCGGTCTCGAGCCTCGTCGAGCGCGACGAGGCTTCGATAGGGATACCGACTGCGGACGTCGACATCATTGTTGTCAACCCGCGTAACGAACAGACCGGGTCCGTGCTGCAGCGTGACTACTGGCCGATGTTTACGGCCGGGGCCAATGTCGACGCGCTCGAGGCCACGGCGCAGCTGCGCTTTATCAATCGGCTGCTCGGCATCACACCGCGACGCACCCGGGTCGAGCAGTCGCTGGCCAGGCTGGGAGCGAAGACCTTTGTGGAAAATGTGACGCCCGGCGCCACGGTCAATATTGGCGTTGGTCTTGCCGAAGAAATCTGCTTCGAGCTCTACAAGAGCCGCGCGCGCGATCGCATCACGTTTACTACCGAGTCCGGTCCTTACGGCGGCCTGCCGGCGCCCGGTATCTTCTTTGGGGCCGCCATCAATCCCGAGCGGCTCGAATCCTCGGCCTGGATGTTCCATCATTACCGCGAGTATCTCGATGCCGCCATGCTCGGGTTCCTGCAGCTCGACACGGACGGCAACATCAATCTCTCGAAACGGGGGCCAGGCATGTTGGACTACGTCGGACCGGGCGGCGCGCCGAGCATCATCGAAGGTGCGAAGACGGTATTGTTCGCAGGCAAGTGGATGCAGGGCGCCGAGGTTGGTGTCGACGGCGACAGGCTGCGCCTCGACAGGCCCGGTAAGCCCAAGCTTGTCGAGCACGTTGACGAGATTACCTTCAATGGCAAAGTGGGGCTGAACTCCGGCAAACGGATCTTCTACATCACGGACCTCGCGCTGCTGGAGCTGACCCAGCAGGGACTCACGCTAAGGGCCGTGATGCCCGGCATAGACATCAAGCGCGACCTGCTCGCGAATAGCGGCGCGCGTATCCATGTGCCTGGCGACCCCGCGCCTGCCACCGTGCCGGCATCAGTCGTGTCGGGCGAGGGCTTTACGATCGACTGGCCGGAGGACGTGAATGAACGGCGGTGACATCATCGGACGCGTTCTGCAGGCGCATGGCGTGGAGTTTCTGTTCACGCTTTGCGGCGGGCATATCTCGCCGATCCTGAAGGGAGCGAAGGACCTCGGCATCCGCGTCGTTGACGTGCGCCACGAGGCGACAGCCGTGTTCGCAGCCGACGCGGTCGCAAGGCTGACGGGCAAGCCCGGCGTGGCTGCGGTCACTGCGGGCCCGGGCGTAACCAACACCATCACGGCGGTGAAGAATGCGCAACTTGCGCAATCGCCGGTCGTGATACTGGGGGGTGCAACAGCGACGATGCTGCAGGGCCGCGGTGCATTGCAGGACATCGATCAGCTGGCGTTATTCAAGCCCCATGTGAAATGCGCCAGCGCCGTTAAGCGCGTGCGCGATCTTGCGCCGGCGGTGCTGCGGGCATTCGAAGTGGCGCAGTCGGGAGTGCCCGGCCCGGTGTTCGTCGAATGCCCGCTCGACGTGTTGTATGACGAGGCGATGATTCGCGCCTGGTACGACACGGCGGCGCCAAAGGGTAGCGGTCTCGGTGCGCGGGTGCTGCGGGCCTACATGAAGCATCACGCAAGGCGGCTGTTTACCGGCACGGATGCGATCGATACGGCGGCGATAGCAACGATCCCGATCCAGCAGCCGTCGGACGAGATCGTCGCGCAGGTCGCGGCGCAGCTGGTTCAGGCTGAGCGGCCGCTGCTCGTTGTCGGCAGCCAGGCGATCGTTGATGCGCAACAGGCGGCGCAGGTCGCCGACGCCATCGAACGGCTGGGCATGCCGGTGTACCTCTCTGGCATGGCGCGCGGGCTGATGGGTCCGGCGCATCGGTTGCACCGCCGGCACCAGCGGCGCAAGGCACTCAAAGAAGCCGATTTGGTGATGCTCGCCGGTGTACCGTCAGATTTCCGGCTGGACTACGGCCGCCACGTCCGTCGAAACGCATGCCTGATTTCTGCGAACCGCAGCAAGATCGATTTGAAGCGCAATCGCCGGCCCGACTTCGGCGCACTGGCCGATGCCGGCTTGTTTTTGCGGGCGCTCGCCGACGTTGTCGCGCCGGATAATAGTCGACGCTGGCAGGGCTGGCAGGTATCACTCGAGGAACGCGATGCCGAGCGCGAAGGCGAGATCGACGCTATGGCAGCAACCTCCGGCGACCATGTCAACCCGGTAAGCCTGTGTCGGGCTATCGATGCGCAATTGCCCGATAACAGCGTCATCGTCGCGGACGGCGGCGACTTCGTTGGTACGGCAAGCTACATTGTCAGGCCGGGCAAACTGCTGAGCTGGCTCGACCCAGGCGCCTTCGGCACACTGGGCTGCGGCGCCGGTTTCGCGCTTGGCGCCAGCCTGTGCCGCCCGGACGACGAAGTCTGGATTCTGTTTGGCGATGGTTCAGTCGGCTACGCGCTCGCCGAGTTCGATACCTTCGCGCGCCACAACATCCCGGTTATTGCCGTTGTTGGCAACGATGCCGGCTGGACGCAGATCGCTCGCGACCAGGTAAAGATACTCGATGACGATGTTGGTACCGTGCTCGAGCGCAGCAATTATCACGAGGTAGCCACCGCGCTCGGAGGACACGGAATCATCGTACGACAGGCGGATCGAGTCGAAGCGAGTCTGGAGGAGGCTCGACGTGCCGCCAGCAATGGAGCGCCGGTCCTCGTCAACGTCTGGCTGGATAAAACCGATTTTCGGGAAGGCTCACTTTCGGTATAGGGGCGACCTGTTCATGGATGCGTTGCCCGCACGGGACTAACCGCCGGTGTAATTGTGTGTGCTATCAAAGTAGGGCGAATCGAGCCCCTGCTATCTGGAGGTCGAACACCGGACCTTGTACCGGTTTTTTTGGGCTTACGAGCAAGTCGTTGAATGTCTGCACTAACTCCTAAATCAGGTATTCGGCTGCACTTTGGCAGAAGGGCTGCTTTTGACCTAAAGCGGTCACCGTTTCAGATGACCTGGACGAACTCCAGTTTAGGTGTTTCCCAGAATTGACAGTTTCTCTCCACGCTTCAAAATTACCCTGATAAAGGCAAATCTGAGGAAACTCAGCGATGCAAAGCCACGGGTCTGCGCTTCCTCCGCGACGTTCGTTGGGAAGCCCCCTCGATCGCCGGGCTGCCACGACTTAGGGAATGCGGCATTATGAAAAACCTAAAGAGATTCGCAGTGGTAATTGTCGCGGTGGCATGCGCATGTTCAACACAGCAGGTCTATTGGATACACCCGGAGAAGGACCTACAACAGTTCGAAGCAGATGACTCTTATTGTCTGGCCCAATCTCGCGGCACACGAGCGATAGCAAGGTTGCCGGAATATCAGGGAGGACACGCCGGCGATTTCTCATCAGGATGGGACTCAGTTGCTGTGGTTGAGGTGATGGAGATGCAGAAGACGATTCACCGACAGTGCATGATCGCAAAAGGGTGGCAGTTGCAAGCTGAGTAACGTCGGAGAAATGCCCTGCCGTTACTGCCGCCTTTCAAGGAAAAGCATCGTGATAGTCCAACTACTGATCTTCGCGTTTGTCCGTTAGCTGACTCCAATAAACCCTCTTTACCGGTTGGTTGAAGGTCTGCTTTACACCCAATAGCAGACATTCGGCTAAACTGGTCCTGAAGAGCCGCTATTGACCCGATGCGGAAGAAACGGAAGTGCGCGATCACATGTGATGAATAAAGATGCTACGTTTTTTGGCACGAATTGCTTCTGATTCCAGCCTGGGTAAGTGAAACAATGAAAACTAAGAAATATCTAGCCATTTTTGCGCTGCTTCTCGTGCTGGCCGGGGGTATCGGCACGTTCTCTCATTTCAAAAACAAATTCATGTCGGCCCCACCCAACCAGCTGACAATGACTGATATAGGTGATCCTTTCGCCTTTATCTGGATAGGGCAAGAAATCAATGGCGAGTACGAACCCCATGTTGCCATGTTAGTACCCGTGACGATTCCAGAAGTTGATCAAACGTTCTACATGCAGTTCGACATGGGAGCGCCCGCTACGGTGCTGGATTACAACCCTATCAAGTCGATCAATGAAAGATACGGTGCGATCTTCCAGTTAGAAAACGACGGCGAGCGGGTTGTCGCAAAGGATGTCGCATTACGAGTGGGGAGTGTGGGCGTCAACGCTACACAACTGTCATTCAGAGCAATGGGATCAGCAATAGATTGGTCAAAGCCTTCGTCGGTTGTCAAAATTGGGACTGTGGGCGCCGATTTTATGGAGCGTCACGTCCTCAGTATCGACTTTCCAAACGAGCAGATCACATTGGGAGATGCTTCGGTAAGCGCGGAGCTGCGGGCAGATGCATTCGCTCCCTTGACGTTTGATGGAAGAAAAGTGTTTTTGTCTGCGACACTCAATGACGAGCCAGTCAGTCTCTGGTTCGATTCGGGTTCGAGCGCGTTTGAGTTAATTGTCGAAGAGCGCATATTTGAACGGTTCGCCATTCCCGGTGCCAGGCGACGTACTTACATCAGCAACTCTTGGGGGAGCGACATCACCGTCCACAACGTTGATGCCAATGGAGAATTCAAGTTTGGTGATACGTCGGTGCCTCTGACCTACGTTACGTGCATGGAATGGCCCAACAAGTTGCAGGTCTGGGTCATGAAACTCACTAACCTCGGCGGTGATTTGGGTGGGATGACGGGGAACATGCTATTCCTGAACACAACATTGGTACTTGACGCACCCAATCTCAGGTATGCGGTGATCCCCCATGCCCAGTAGTGGCGCAATCCCCTCAAAGCTGCAGGGTAATCTCCGGGCTACCCCCCGCGTATAGGCCAGTGCTGATGACCGTAGCCCCCGTAATTCGAGCCACCTGCTGCGTGAAAATGTCCGCTAACCGAGCTTCCGCTTCTGGCCGATAGCTGACCGTCCAGTAAGTTGATTTGCAGAGATCTTGATGTCCGCTATTCGAGAGAGCGAACCTTCAGCCCGTTGTAATGTCTGCTTTTCGTCCGAAAACAGCTGTTCGGCATGAAGGGGCTAAAGGGACTGCCAATAACCCGAAGCGGAGTGTCATTTCGGCCGCTACTCCTGCACATCAAATACAGGAAGTGACCGGATTTCGACCTGAGAACAAGGCGCAAGGATATTGCTAAGAACGTTATTAAGTCGGTGATGGGCGGGTCATGATGAAAATGGCCGGCGCGCTCAAGACGACTACCTGGCAAGCGATGAGCCACAATGGCGCATCGAGAAGCCATGTGATGACCGGTGTCGCACAGATCACGATGATCGCCGTCCGCTTCGTCTTCCGGTCAATGCTGCCATCGCGGTGCCAGTTGTTGATCAGGCGGCCAAAGGTCCGGTGTTCTCGCAACCAGCTATTAAGACGCTCTGAGGATCGGGCGAATGCGAAAGCAGCGACCAGCAGGAATGGCGTCGTCGGTAATAGAGGCAGAACCAGGCCAACGGCGCCGACAGCAACCGAGGTCAGGCCCGTCAATAACCAAATGAAGCGAGTATTTATTTTCACTATGTCAGTTCATCACATGACGACCAGCAGCGGCAAGTCCGACGGCATTGTCACTCGTGACCGAGCTGAATAATTTGGGCTGCAGAAACGCAAAGGCAGTGAGAGAGTTTTACTCAAGCCTGGCGTTAGCCCATGGTTCATTATGGCCGGTTGCTGCCGTCCAAAATCACCGAAATCAGCCTGGTCGGATAACCGCTTTGCACTGCACAGCGGTCATTCGGCTAAACTACTCCTGAAGGATTGCTAATAGCCCAAAGCAGGCGTGCACTCGTTTAGCGTAACTGAAGGACTACCGTGATCCTGCAACGTTTAATCAAAGCAACCGCCAATCAAAATTGGAACACGGTTTTACTCGAAATTCTTATCGTAGTGATCGGTATCTTTCTTGGCCTGCAAGTTGACGACTGGAATGAACGCCGCAAGCTTCGACAGCAGGAATCCATGTATTTGGAGAAGCTCGTCGACGATTTGACAACGATGCGGACTGAGTTGGCCGACAAAGTCGAGAGACACAATAAAACGATCGGGAGAATGACGGCAGCTCATTTTGCGCTCGAGGACTGCAGAATTTCCGATGAAACGAAGTCCGATATCAGTTTCACGCTGGAGAGATACCAGATAACGCCGCCGTTTAGTTACCTGAGTGCAACATACGACGATATGGTTGCGTCAGGTGCGTTTACGCGCATTGAGGATCACGAGTTGAAACAGCAAATCGCTTATTCTTTCTCGCACTTGGCCGGCGTAAACACCTACCAACAAAGCTTTCGCATATCAATGCCAGTCGTAGACGAAATTGTATGGAGAGCTGTGTCTTACAGCATTGATCGGGAAACTGGAAGACCAGTAGCTTCATACGAAATGTCTGCACTCTGTGACAATGTCGAACTTCGGAACGCTGTTGTGGAAATGATCGATATACAACATGACAGCAGAGGTGGCGCTTGGCGAGCTCTGGGGCCAGTGGATGAATTGCTCGAAAATCTCGAGACTAAGGCTGTTGAAGGCTACCGCTGAGCAGTGAACCGATGTCCGCTGCTAGCCGAAAGCAGGTATTAATTTTTGATATTTTCAACCTGACCGAATGTCGGCTATTGGTAAAAGCAGATGTTTACGCAGGTCGCATGTCTTCTTTACCTCCCTTCGAGAGTACTTTAGGTTTTAGGAGTCTTTAAGGGTCGCTACTGATCCAAAGCGGACACCGCTAAGTACAAGCCAGAATTGACCGCTCCGCTGTTTGTAAGACAATTAACGCTGCGATAGCGGCAAATCTGACCAGAGCCAGAGATGCAGCGCTACGGGTTCTCGTCCCCTGCACGACTTCATCACTACGATTGAACCTGGCCGGTCGGATTTCTAGTGCAGAGGGCAAAATGCGATCTGCAAACGAGGTGGAAATGAAGAGAGTTCACTACAGAGGTTTTCTCGTCGTTGTCTCTTTCATAGGTCTACTGGCTTCACCGGCATGCGTTTACTCGCAGCAGAAGGTCTATAAGTGGGTGGACGAAGAAGGGGTCGTTCACTTCAGTGAGCAGCCGCCTGGAGAATCGCCCAAAGGTCAAGTAGAGACATTTACAACGGATCCGGCCCCGCGACATGTGCCTCCCATTCGATCGACTGTCAGAGCGTCTGCGGCTGCGAGACCGGATGACGAAAAACAGGCGGCAGAGCCCGACCCCCAGTTGCCTGCGCCGGTCGCGGAAATAAATATTTCTGAAATGAGTCTTGCGGATCTGGATCGTAGATGCGAGGACGCAAGGGAAGAAAAACTCGCGCCGTTAAGAGAAGCCGAGATCGAGAATTGCATAAAAACAGGCACTGGCGATCAAGCATGGTGCGAGACGTTTTGGGCAGATTATGGCGCCGGCGGACGAACGGCATCCGGTGTGATCTATCCGCAGATGTTTAATGATCTTCCGGAATGTGAGGAAGCTTGGGAGGAACGAAATTATCGCGGGCTATACCCCGGGGGCAAACCTTGATTTTTTATGCCGCGACTGCCGACGAAGTCATCAGGCGTTAGTTTTAGTCTGATTATGTTCACCCCACGGTGAACGTCGGCTGGAAACGTGCGCTCTGTCACAGCTCTGTGTTCAGGCAATAGGCAGATTACCAGTTAACCGGCTGTTAGCTTGAGCATCCGCGGATATAGGAGCAATCATGATCTGGCTGCGCGTGCGCTGTGTATTTGCGTTTATAGTTTTCTCGATGGCGATCCCAGGTTGTGGTGGCTCCGAATCGGGCGGCAACACCGGGCGGATATCTGTCGGCGTGAGTGATGCTCCGATGCATGATGCAGTCAAAATCTGCATCGCCTTTGACCAGATTGAGTTAAAGCCCAAAGACGGCCCGCCGATCCTTGTAGAAGAACTCTTGGCCGCAAAGCAGACAATTAATGTCAATCTGCTCGAGTTCCCGGGCATGAATGCAGCACCGTTGCTCATGGACTACGAGGTTCCCGCCGGGGAGTATTTGTGGCTGCGGCTTGGTGTAAACGCGGCCGAAGGAGGAACTGGCGGCGTTAATGACAACGCCCTGGCTATGGAATGCCAGGGTGATGAATCTTATCTGGCGCTAAAGAACGGCGGTATTCACAACCTGTATATCCCGAGCGGCGCAGAGAGTGGGCTCAAGCTGACCGGCAGCATTATCATTCCCCAGGGCGGCGAGGCCGACTTCACCGCTGAGATCGACCTGGCGAAATCGGTCGCCTATCCTGGTGGCCTTGCGCCCGATGCGATATTTCGACCGACCATGCGCCTTGTGAATAATGCTGAGGTAGGCGCTATTACGGGTAAGGTAGACGCATCCCTGATCGTCGATGGCTGCAAGCCTACCGCGTATATCTTCGAGGGGGACACGTTGGCCGTTGAGCCGACGGTGGACAACGCGCTCGCATCCGCATTGGTCCAGGAACAGACGAACAATCTGGCAGAAACAGAGTATCACTACACTGTCGGCTTTCTGTTGCCAGGATCGTACGGAGCAGCATTCAGCTGTGACGACGGTGCCACACTGCGGTTGTCTGGTGATAATCCGGTAGGTGTCGTCGTCAACGAGGTCGCCACGGCCAATTTCCCATAAGAGCAGCGCACGTTTGGGAGAGCCGGTCGCCCGTTGCTCTTGCTCCTGCCGATGTCTTGATTGGTTTTAGAAGCCGGCAACCAGGTACTCAGCGTATCTGCTTTTCAACGGGTCGTCTATTCGTGCTTGCCACGACTTGAGATCCGCTCCCGTGCCGTCAGGTAAGCATCGACAAAGGCAAACCTGACCAAAGTCAGCGACGCAAAGCCACGGGTCCTCGCTTCCTCCGCGACGCCTTACGCGACGCCACG
>JAACFB010000071.1 GCA_009937615.1 Gammaproteobacteria bacterium
AACAGGGCCCTCATCCGCAACCACACTCGGCGGGCAGAACCAAAAAAGGGTCCGGAGGACCCATTTTTGGTTTGCTGGCGGAGAGGGTGGGATTCGAACCCACGAAGGGCTACTAACCCTTGCTGGTTTTCAAGACCAGTGCATTCAACCGCTCTGCCACCTCTCCGGTGCACGGTGTGCGCGCGAATTGTGCTTGCAGGTTGCCGAGGTTTCAACCGCGATTTGTCATGATCCTTGAAATTCGCGCGCGCCGGCACGATATCGGCAGGGAGTTTGAGCCGGCGAGGACCGAACCGAACTGCTGCTACGAGGTCTGATGTTCTTTCCGCGTCAATTAATATAATAATAAAAAACTTTAAGAAAATTAATGAAAATACTGATATATATAGGTTTATTTTCTTTTTCTCTTGCGGCCGCTGGGAGCTGGGCTCAAACGACACCGCCGCAATACCCGTGTGACAATGATCAGCGCTTTGCCGAGTTCGATTTTTGGCTCGGTGACTGGGACGTTCACACGGCCGATGGTACGTTTGCAGGGACTAACTCGATCTCGAAAGCAGAGCGTGGCTGCGTCCTGATCGAAAACTGGAAGGGTGCAGGCGGTGGTACCGGCATGAGCATCAATTATCTCGAGCACTCGAGTGGTGATTGGGTGCAAATCTGGAATGCCGCCGGCGGCACGCAGATCGATATCAGAGGCGGTCTCACCGAGGACGGCATGTTGCTTGTTGGCAAGATACACACGGTGGCAGACGGAAAGACCGCACACTTCAGGGGGCTCTGGACACTACTCGACGATGGGCGCGTGCGGCAGTATTTCGAGCAGTCAAACGACGACGGCGAAACCTGGGCGGCGTGGTTCGAGGGCTTTTATACTCGCAAGGACGGCAACTAGGCCGCGTTCAGGGAGAAGCTATTGCGCTATACGTTTATCAAAAGGGAACTCCCGGCAAACAATCCGATTGCCAATGCGTTGGTGATTATTGCCGGTGCACTGGTCATTGGTGTCTCGATCGTGCTGGGTTTCTTTGCCTTCGTCGCATTCAGCGCTTTGGTGCTCGTTGCAGCCGCCGTAATAGGCGTTCGTGTCTGGTGGTTGAAACGCCGGATTGCGCGTCGATCCGGCGCCGGGCAGCGGCCGCCATCAGGAGAAGCCAGTGGCGGGGTGATCGAAGGCGAGTATCGCGTCGTCAAAAAAGATCGCAACGAAACGTAGTCAAAATCTCCAAAACCTCGTAAAGTCGCAGCCCATGCGCAAGAACAACGACCAGGAGCGCCGGCGCCGGCTGCGCCGCCGCCGCATCCAGATCATCGTAATCTACACGGCGATAGCGGTCGGGCTCGCCTGGTTTTTCGAATCCCAGGCGACGACGACAATAATATTCGTGCGCCATGCCGAGCAGACCAGTTACGAAGAGGCTGATCCGGGACTCAGCGACGCAGGGAAGCAGCGGGCCGCGGAACTCACGCGGCAGCTCGTGGACGCGGACGTTGTCGCCGGTATCGACGCAATCTACGCAACACCTCTGAGGCGTTCCCTGGAGACCGTAAACCCCTTGTCGGACCAGCTGCAACTGGCGGTAAATCATTACGCCATAGACGACACCGAACTGGTCCTGGACGCGATTCTCAAGGACCACAAGGGCCAAATTGTCCTGATCGTGGGTCATGCAAAGACGCTGCCGGCACTGATCGCCAATCTTGGGGCAAGCAAGAACGTGCCGCCGATCGACCGGGATGAATTCGATAATCTCTACCTTGTTTCAATTCCCTGGTTCGGCAAGACCAAGACCATCCGACTTCGTTTCGGCGAACCCTATCGTAGTGCTGAAGCAATCTGAAATATCCGTTGAGACCCGCGGCCGCGGCACTCACGATCTGACGAGCAGGATCGATGCAGCAGTTCGTGAATCGGAGATCGGCACCGGTATTTGCCACCTGTTCGTCCGCCATACCAGCGCTTCGCTGCTGCTCTGTGAAAACGCGGACCCGGCCGTCAGGCGCGATCTCGAGACCTTCATGTCGCGCCTGGCGCCGGACGGAGATCCGATGTTCACACACACGGCCGAGGGACCCGATGACATGCCAGCGCACGTTCGCAGTACTCTGACGCAATCGGATCTTAACGTGCCCGTCAGAAACGGGCGCTGCGACCTCGGTACCTGGCAGGGTATATATCTCTGGGAGCACCGCCACGCGCCGCATACGCGCAACATCACGGTGACGATTAGCGGGGAGTGATCACCCGCCTGCGCCGGTAGCGCGCAGCGCCGCCGCTTTGACTATGAAGTCCTTGTGTCGGTCGATCCGGATATCGGCGAGGATCGAGTCTTCGATGATTCCGTCCTGATTCACGAGAAATGTCGCCCGCCGCACGCCGACGCCGAACGGACCGTCGACGTCGTATAGCTTGATCGCCACTTTGTCGGGATCGCTCAACAGCGTGAAAGGCAATTCGAAACGTTCCCGAAAACGCGCATGACTGGCTACGTCCTGCGGACTGATCCCGGCTACCTGCAGTCCAGCGGCGGCAAGATCCTCATGGATGTCTCGAATGGAACAGGCTTCCCGCGTACACCCAGGTGTAAAGTCAGCCGGGTAAAAATAGAGAATGAGCGGGCCGTTCCGTAGCAACTCGGCCAGGGATGATTCGCCTCCCTGGTCATTCGCCAGTACGAATTCCGGCGCGTGCTCTCCAGGTTTGATCATCGGTGCTCTCCAGGTAAAAACAAATCCAGTATAGCGTTCGCGGAGAGGTTCGGTTTGAACTTCATCCGCAAACAGTGATGCTTGCCAAACCTCAGTCGGGACGGGGCATCAGATATGGAAGGCACATCGGTCAGCGATCTTGTGGAGTCGTACCTTGGCTGGCAGCCGGCAGGGGCATTTCATGTTCTTCCGGTGCCATCTTCAGAAAAAGCAATGCCAGTATTGCGAGCAGCGAGCCGAATGCCATGATCAAGGCGACACCGGGAATACCGACGCCGCTCTCGAAGAGCACCCCGGCTATGATGGGCGAGAGCATCGCGCCGCCCCGGCCGATTCCGATCGAAAAGCCGGTTCCAGACGCCCTGACGTGCGTCGGGTATGAGTGAACGAATAGTGCATACAGGCCGACTACGCCGGCATTGGTGAAGAAACCCGCCGCGCCAGATGCCAGCGACAGCATGGCGAGGTTGTCCGGGCTGCGACCGAATATGGTGACCATCACCATCGACATGAGCAATACCGCGATCGTCAATGATTTGACGGTGTACCTCAATGTCAGGAAGCCGAGCAGCGCGCCGCCAAGTGCGCCGCCAACGTTGGCCCACACCAGCACCCCGACCGCCGAGGAAGCTTCGTAGCCCATGTCGACGACGATTTTCGGTACCCATTTGATCACGAAATAAAAGGTCGTGATGTGGAAGAAATACGCCAGCGTGACCATGATCGTTGTGGCGATAAGAGCAGGCGAGAAAATGCCTGCCAGCGACCGCTTGTGATGACCTTCCTCGAAATCCGGTAGAGCCTCGATTGCTCTGTGGCCCATGCGCTTGAGCGTCGAATTGATCTTTTCCAGCGCCCCGGCAGGGCGCTTGTGCGCCAGCCAATAGACAGATTCGGGCACGAACAGGTAGACGAGCGGGACGCAGACGACGGTCATGGCCGTTCCCAGATAAAAGACGGATCGCCAGTCATACGTTTTCAACAGCTGGGCTGCGATTGTACCGCCAATGACCGCACCGATCGGGTAGCCAATTGTGGTCAATGACACGCTGAGGTGTTTGCGTCTGGAGCTGGAAAACTCGGCAGCGACGGCATTTATCGATGCGAGCATGCCGCCTATGCCCAGTCCCGTTATCACGCGCCAGACCGATAATTCGGTAATGGTGCTTACCGTTGTGACCATAAACATGCCCACGGTCATAATGACCAGGCAGATCAGCATGGTCTGGCGCCGGCCGATCCGGTCAGAGAGCCGGCCAAGCAGTACTGAGCCGATCGCCATTCCGATCAATTCCATCGCCAGTACGACGCCCAGTGCAGCGCGATCGATCCCCCATTCGCGGGCGATACCCGGTGATGCAAAACTGATTGACAGGACATCGAACCCGTCCAGCGCGTTCAGCACAACCATCATCGTTACTGCGATGACCTGCATGCGGCTCATGGGCGAATTAGAGATGAGCTTTTGTGGGTCTGTACTCACTGATTGGACAACCTTTCGTTATAGTGACGAAATGCCGATCGCACCGCTGCTGCCGATTTTCGTCTTCTTCCTGGTTGGCTTGGTATTGCGCAAGTCGGGTATTGTGCGCCGAGACCTGGCTGACCTGCTGCTACGGATAGTATTTCACGTGACCTTGCCGGTGCTAGCTTTCCTGGCCGTTGCTGGTGCCTCGCTGGATGTCGACTCGATTTTCCTTCCTTTCATCGGTTTCTCTGTAAATGCCGTTTGTCTTGGCGCAGCATTCGCCTATTGCCGCCTGACGGGGTCAGCGTGGCGTGAGGCAGGCACAGTTCTTCTGGGTGCCAGCGTTGCGAACATGGTGTTTACATTTCCATTCATTGTTGCCGTATTGGGCGAGTCGGCACTTGTGGATGCGGTGCTGTTCGATCTTGGCAACGCTGTATTTGTCGCGTCAGTAGCCAACTCCCTCGCTATTCGGCTTGGCCAGAAAGACTCTGTTGCCGTGCGGGGTGCACTCATGCGTTTGCTGCGCACACCGCTGTTTATCGCTCTCGTTGCCGCGATCATACTCAACTTCAGCGGTCTGCGTGTCCCGGAGTTGCTCGCCACGCTGTTGTCGCCCATCGGCAAACTCACTGTCCCGCTGACGATCGTCGCTCTCGGGCTTTCTTTCAGCGCCATCAACCTGAGCAGATCCCGCGCGTTTTTTACCGTCATGTTGCGCATGGTATGCGGTCTCGTGGGAGGGCTCTTTTTGATTGCCATCTTCGGTCTCGAGGGAGGCACGGCCCTTGTCGTTGCCGTTTCCGCCGCGGCGCCGATTGGCTTTTCTGCCGTGACTCTCACGGCGGTCGCAAGGCTGGATACCGGGCAAATAACCGCCGCAGTGTCTTTATCGGTTCTCATCGGAATGTTCAGTACTTCGGCTATTCTCTGGTTGGGTCGGGCGTTTCTGTGAGCTGGATTACATCACGGAAGGTCTTCGGCAAGTTCAGGGGCAGCTGATGCCTGGAAGTCGGTATGGACGGCCGGTTAACTGGCCAATCGGATCTAGGCGCGTAGATAGCAGTCAAGATCGGCATTATCCGGCAGGGCGGGCGCTACCGGGGACTGGACCCTGCGCAAACAGGACGCCGGTACTGAGATTACCCGGGTCCGGGGCGATGCGGACGGTAAAACCGGGAAGACACCCGTTGAGGCATATATTCGAATCGACATTCGTGTGGCAGTAATCCCTGCACCGAGCGCTGGCGGACCTGGAGAAGGTCATTCCGCCAGGTGACCCGGGAGAAATCTTTGTCTCAGGAGCTCTCTAACTGGGTTTCAAGGTCGTGCAGAACCTGGTAGCAGGGCAATACGTTGGCGACCGAGGACTTGGGTTCCCGGCCTTCCAGGATCGCGGCGATGAACTCGCGATCTTGAAGTTCGATGCCGTTCATCGACACGTCGACGCCGGACACGTCTATCGGGTTGCCGTAACCGTCTTCAAGGTCATCATAGCTTGCGATGAAAGTGCCGTTATCACAAATGTAGCGGAAGAACGTGCCGAGCGGACCATCGTTATTGAACGAAAGTGAGAGCGTAAGGATTTTGCCGCCTGTCGTTTTGAGCTGGATGGACATATCCATTGCGATATTCAGTTCGGGGTGTTTCGGGCCCTGGATGGCATTCGCTGTCACAACAGCCTCACCGGTCTGGTGTTGAAACAGATCAACCGTGTGGGCTGCATGATGCCAGAGCAAATGGTCGGTCCACGAACGCGGCTGACCCATGGCGTTCATATTCGTGCGGCGGAAGAAGTAGGTTTCAACGTCCATTTGCTGAATCGACAGTTCGCCGGCACTGATCCTGTTGTGTACATACTGATGCGATGGGTTATAGCGCCGAGTATGGCCGACCATGCAGACAAGCCCGGTCTCCTGCTGTACACGGTGCACATCTTCGGCGTCCGCAAGTGAATCGGCGACCGGGATTTCAACTTCGACGTGCTTTCCGGCACGCATGCACTGAATTGCCTGTGCAGCATGCATTTGTGTCGGCGTACAAAGAATGGCGGCATCCGCTTCATCGAGTCGAAGTGCATCCTCAAGATCGGTGAAAACGTTAGGAACGCCATACTCGTCGGCGACGGACTGTGTCCGCTCGGGCTCGCGGCCCACAAGCGCGATAACGTCGGCGTCATCGATATTCTTGAGTCCGTCAAGGTGCTTTATACCGAATGCGCCGGGACCGGCGATTATGATTTTCATCGAATACTCCCAGGTCTGTTCACATTGAATTCTCGTAGATCACGTGGCCAAGCGCCGTATTGGACGCAGGGACGTGATAGAAACGGTACAGCTCCCTGGCGTCAGCATTCAGCGCGCCGCGCATGACGAGCCACATGACGAGTTCAATGCCCTCCGATCCCGCGTCACGCACGTAATCGAGATGCGGCAGCAATGCAAGGCCCTCGGCATCCGTCCGTAACCGATCTAGAAACTGATTGTCGAATTCCTGGTTGATCAATCCGGCGCGTGAGCCTTGCAGCTGATGACTCATTCCGCCCGTACCCCAGATCTGCACCTTCAGGTCGTCATCAAAACTCTCCACGGCCTTGCGTATTGCTTTGCCAAGGTTGAAGCACCGCTGGCCCGACGGCGGTGGATAAACGACCACATTAACTGCGAACGGAATGACTCGGCATGGCCACTGATCCGGTTGTCCGAACATCAGCGACAGTGGCACCGTGAGGCCATGATCGACATTCATTTCATTGACAATCGTCAGATCGAAGTCACTCTGTATAACCGATTGTGCAACGTGCCAGGCGAGCTCGGGGCAGCCTTGCACTACTGGCACGGGGCGCGGTCCCCAGCCCTCGTCAGCCGGGTCGAATTTGTCACCGCAGCCGATCGCAAACGTCGGAATAAGTCGCAGGTCCATAGCTGTCGCGTGGTCGTTATAAACCAGGAAGATGACGTCGGGCTTTTCCTCCTTAATCCACTGCTTGGAAAACTCATAGCCCGCAAAAACCGGCTTCCAGTAATCGTCGCCCGTTTTCCCCATGTCAATCGCCGCGCCAACTGCCGGTACATGGGAGGTACAGACGCCCGCTGTTATTCTCGCCATATTTGCTGCCTCATTCCCCTGTTTGGCCTTCCGGTTTGCGACCACCGTCAAGCATCATTTCCCGGTAACGCTCGCGTGACAATCCTGTCATCGAGGCGGCTGCCTGTTCGAACGATTGTCCATCCGTTGCGAAAAGCTTCGCCAGGAAATAAATATTGCCACCTGCTGCAATCATACGGTTGTAGTCGCGCGCGAGCACGGCCTGTTTTTGCTCTTCTGTCATCGGCCATTCGTCCAGGTAGGCTCTTTCGCCGGCTTTGAATCTTTCCCGGTTATCGGGTTTCATCAGCGACATACAGAACTGGTTGAGGTGATACCCGCGACGGGCCATGTCGGCATCGAACACTGTCGTCCCGGGTATGTCAGAGTAGGGCTTGTTGAGCGCCATCAGAAGTTCTCCTCGGGCCAGTAAAGTCGCAGCGGATTGTCAACCAGCAGCTTTTGCTGCAGATCCGGAGTCGGCGCTATCCGGGGAATATAATCCACAAGAAGGCCGTCGTCAGGCATGTGCGATTTCATGTTTGGATGCGGCCAGTCCGTACCCCAGAGCACCCGATCCGGAAACTCTTCGACGACACGCCGCGCAAACGGCACCACATCGGTGTAATCGGGCGGCCCCGACCTCGTGAGCCGCTCGGGACAGGTCACTTTACACCACATATTTTCGTTTTCCCGAAGAAGCCGGAGGAACAGGCCGAACTCTGGGCCGTCAACGTCCTTGCTGACGTCCGGCCTGCCCAGGTGATCAACGACGAGCGTTACCGGCAGGTCAGCGAAAAATTCGAAGCGATCCGGCAGGTCTTCCGCCTCGAAGTAAATCACGACGTGCCAGCCGAGGCGTGCGAGACGTTCAGCGAGCGCTTCGTATTCATGGTCCGGCCGCGCATCGACGAGACGCCTGACGAAATTGAACCGGGCACCCAGCACGCCGCTCTCGTGAAGCACGGCAAGTTCCGAATCGCAGATCGTTGCCGAGACGCTGGCAACCCCTTTCGCCCGGCCGCCGGAGTCCGCGATGGCATCGCAAAGGGCTCGGTTATCCTGTCCATGGCAGGTCGCCTGTACGATTACGTTGCGTTCGAATCCGAGAAGATCACGCAGCGCCCAGAGCTTTTCCTTGGGGGCATCGCACGGAGTGTACTTGCGCGCGGGGGCATACGGAAAAACCGCGCCAGGGCCGAATACGTGGCAATGGGCATCGACCGAATGCTCCGGCAGACGAAAGCTCGGCTTTGAGGGGCTTGGGTGAAACGGCAGCCAGTCAGGATCCATGGTGAATGTCGTCACAGGGGTTTGGCTCCCCGAATGCAGTCCAACATGGCGGCCAGATCGTCGTGGCCGAGCGCGGAACGAAACTGAGCCGCCCACTGCTGGCGGCTGACGCATGCCTCGCTCATCCACGGGTCGACGCCGCTTGCGGCGACCGTTTCGACCACCTCCCGCATTTCCTCGGCTCTGCGAGCGCCATGCAGGATGCTGCGCTCAAGCATGTAATGCGCGAGTGACCGGGTCCTGCGCGATGTGAGAATGTCATCCAGGGACGCCATGACATTCTCCTCGACACCGTATTTGCGCGCCGAAACCAGGCACTCGGCAAACAGAGCCTCCATTCCCTTAATGACAACGCTACGGCACATTTTGACCGCAGACGCTGCGCCAATCGCGGTTGAAAAGAT
>JAACFB010000044.1 GCA_009937615.1 Gammaproteobacteria bacterium
GAGCTTACGATTCGATGCAAACAGGCGTATAATTCATAGAACGCATCAAGAGAGAGCTGACGCTCCACCAACCTGCCTACCCGGGCAAGGTGGTTGCCCCGCAAGGGGGATGTGGCCGACCCGGCAACTATATGGGGAACTCCATATCGACGTTGGCTTCCTGTGTGCGCGTCTTTTTAACGTCATAGGAGGCAATATCATGTCTATACAAATTGGCCTGGCCCAGCTTCAGCTGGATAACGACGCCATTGCTCGTTTTACCAATTCCGCCCTCGACGATCAGTCCCGCTTCACTACAGAAGCTGCCCAGATCGATCTCTGGGGCAAGAAGAGAGAGCAACTTCCAGACAGCGCCATCCCGGTGCTCGTTCACCAGATATTCTTCCAGATCGAATGGTTTGACCAGATAAGCTGGTTCAATCGCACGGAAGAGCGAGATGAGCTTTGGGTCTTTACTGACGTATTCACCAACGTGCAAGCTCGTCTTCTGGCGCTGAAACCCCTTAAACGCGCTGACGCCCTTCTGGCATTCGGGCAAAAGGTTACCCCTACCATATCCGTGCCGAGGTCTGGCTCGTTCGACGAGTCACTACTGGCGTTACTGAGTGCATTCTTATCCACGCCTGCCGGGGCGGTCGCTGGGATGGAACGAATAACCGCAACGGCCTACATCAACAAGGCACACCTCCGTGTGATCCTCGAATGTATTGAGAGCTACCGTGAAAGGAAGCGTCTTCAGAGCGAGGAATACATGCGGCAGGCGCGTGGCAACGAAACGGAAATCGTCCGTGTAGCTCGTGAACTGGGCCTCGACCCTGTTCCTTCGGGTGATAGTCCGACGGCATGGATCGCCCGGTGTCCGGGCCAGCGTGGACGATATACGTTGTGGCTCTCAGCGAAAAGCGACCAGTTCGGCTGTCCATATTGCCGTGTAAGGGGCGGTATCGATGAGCTGCGCGTGTTTCTCGCAAAGGAGGATGGTCATGAGCATCTCGCGTAGACAATTCATCCTCGGCACGGCTTCCGGACTCATTCTTCCATCGTATTTCGACAAGGTCCTAGCCGTCTGGGAAAACCACGGGGAAGCACTGATCGAAGCCCCCGAGTCCACTCACATCGAGTTGATCGCGGTTGATCGGGGGGGGCTGGAACTCAACTAGCGGGATCGTTTCACAAGAAACTGTGCAAAATTTGTGCAAAATTGTAGTCCACTGAGCGAGCCTCAGTCTTAACAGCTCGCAATAAGTTGTTGATTTTTGGTGCCCGGGGCCGGACTCGAACCGGCACGTCCTTTCGGACAGCGGATTTTAAGTCCGCAGCGTCTACCAATTCCGCCACCCGGGCATACGGAAGGAAAAATGGAGGCTAGGGTCGGAATCGAACCGGCGTCCACGGCTTTGCAGGCCGCTGCATAACCACTCTGCCACCTAGCCAATGGTTCATTTGGCAGCGCTATAGAAAGCAACACTGCCAAACCGCAAAACAGGCGTCGCAGTATACCGTCCTGCGGATCAGAATCAATCAAGCGCCACCAGGCGTACCAGCCCGAGGCCCAGAAACGAAAAGGCCGCCTGATCAGCGGCCTTTCGGTCTATTTGGAGCGGGAAACGAGGCTCGAACTCGCGACCTCAACCTTGGCAAGGTTGCGCTCTACCAACTGAGCTATTCCCGCGGAGGGCCGAAATTTTAGTCGCTTGCGTCTCCCTGTCAAGGTAAATCCAGCTTATTCGGCTGATTACCCTCACCGCCGTTACCTACGATGAAAGGCCATGCTGCTATTAAATACATCATCATCGACCAGATGGTCATGCCTGCGGCGGCAACCAGCAGGGCAAATCCGATCCCGTATATATCCAGACCCATGAATGAATTCTGGTAGACCATGAAAGCGATACCGAACATCTGCAGGACCGTCTTGACCTTCCCCTCCCATGTCACCTTCACGTTCGCGCGCTCGCCAATCGTAGCCATCCACTCGCGCAGCGCGGATATCGCTATTTCGCGGCCGATGATGATCATTGCAATGATATCGACATGCCAGTGTGGGTCGCTCTGCACCAGCATGACCAACACGATGGCAACCATCAGCTTGTCCGCAACCGGATCGAGAAACTCACCGAACCGAGACGTCTGTTTGAACCGCCGGGCCACCCAGCCATCCAGAAAGTCCGTGACGGCTGCAACGCCGAATAATATGGCAGCAATGGGTCGTGCGTGCGGCATCGTGCTGTAAAAACAGACGACAACCGCGGGTATCGCGGCAATCCGAAACAACGTCAGGATGATGGCGAGATTTAACTTCACGGGCCTGAACGGATCCTAATGATGACCATCGAGATGGAGGTTATTGTATATGGATTCGGCCATCGTGCGGCTGATCCCGTGCACTTTGGCCAGGTCGTCAATACCCGCCCCAATGACGCCCTGAAGGCCGCCGAACTGTTTGAGCAGTTCCCGTCGTCTTTTTGGCCCGAGGCCTGGAATCTGCTCCAGTCGCGAGGTGTTCCGCTTTTTCGCCCGCCTGCCCCGGTGGCCCGCCACGGCAAAGCGGTGCGCTTCATCGCGAATCTGCTGGATCAGGTGCAACGCCGGCGAATCCGGTGCCAGAAGCAAGGGCGACCTCGAACCGGCCCGGAACAACCTCTCGGCCCCGGGTTTCCGTGCCCTGCCCTTTGCCACTGCGACGATCCGAAGCCAATCCAGTTCGAGTTCGTCCAATACCGCCTTTGCCGCAGCAAGCTGGCCCTTGCCGCCGTCGATGAACAGCACGTCCGGCATTGGGACTTCGCCTTGCCGAATTCTCGCATACCGGCGCCTCAATGCTTCGGCCATCGCTGCGTAGTCATCGCCGGCCGACTCCGGTTTCAGGTTGAAACGTCGGTAGTCGCTCTTCAGCGGCCCTGCCGCGTTGAATACAACGCAGGAAGCAACGGTGGCCTCGCCCGATGTGTGACTGACGTCGAAGCACTCGAGCCGCTCAATTGGTTCGTCAAGCTCAAGCGCTTCTTTGAGCGAAGCCAGTTGCCGACGAATGGTTGCATTGCTTGCCGCCTGTACATTAAGACCCTGCTCGGCATTCGTCCTCGCCATTTGCAGCCACCGAAGCCGGTCGCCTCGGACGCTCGACTTGATCCGAACTTTCCGGCCTGCGCGCACACTAAGCTCAGCCTCGAGCAGTTCGGCATCTCTAATTTTTGTCTCGAGAATAATTTCTGCCGGCGCATCACGACCGAGATAATACTGGGCGACAAACGCATTGAGAATCCTGGTCCGATCGTCGTCGCCGACTACGCGCGGAAAGTGGTCGCGGCTGCCGATCACCGCACCATTGCGAATAAAAAGCACGGTGACGACATGGATTGAGCCGTTCGATGCGAATCCCAGGATATCGAGATCTTTGGCGGAGGTTCGTGAGACAAGCTGCTGCGCCTCGACCTCCTTCAGACGCGCGATCTGATCCCGGAATCGTGCCGCACGCTCGTACTCCTGACTTTGCGACGCGTTTTCCATGCGCGCAACAAAGGTATCGATGACGCTTTGGTTACTGCCGTCAAGAAACTGAATCGCCGCATCGATGTCCTCGGCATATTGTTCACGCGAGACATAGCCCACGCATGGCGCAGTACATCGCTTTATCTGGTACTGCAGGCAAGGCCGCGTACGATTGCGGAAGAAGCTGTCCTTGCATTGCCGGATCATGAACAGCTTTTGCAGTTCGCTGAGAGTCTGACGGACGGCGGTTGTGCTTGGGTAAGGACCAAAATATCGGCCCTTGCCTTTACGCGGTCCGCGATGAAACTGCAGTCGCGGAAATCGCTGCTGTGTGGAGACATAGATATACGGGTAACTCTTGTCGTCGCGAAGCAGGATATTAAAGCGAGGCTTGTGCTGCTTAATCAGGTTGTACTCGAGCAGCAGCGCTTCGGCCTCGGTGTTGGTCACCGTGACTTCAACTCGGGAAGTTAGCGCCATCATCGCCTGGGTCTTGGCCGAAGCCTGTTTTCGCTGAAAATAACTGGATACACGCTTCTTCAGGTCGCGCGCCTTGCCGACATAGATAACGTCGTGCCTCGCATCCAGCATGCGATAGACACCGGGTCGGTGCGTCAGGCTGCGCAGGAAGGACTGCGCGTCAAATGGGTGCGTTCCTGTCACTCCGCTATTTATCCAGCAACTCGCGCGCCCGTGCAAACACGTCCCTGAACATCTCCGCCGTCAGGCGGCCCGTATTTGTGTTGTAGCGGCTGCAGTGATAAGAGTCCAGCAGCCGCAGCCGGCCAATTTCATGCTCCGCAGCGTGACCGAACTTGAAGTCAGCCTGCCGCCCCTGCAGCGCCTTGACAACCGCCCGGTGCGCGATTCCCCCAAGCGCGAGAACGACCGCGCGATCCGGCAGGCGATCCAGTTCGCTGCTAAGAAAGGCATTGCATTGATTGATCTCCGCCCCGACTGGCTTGTTGTCCGGCGGCAGGCACTTGACTGCATTCGTGATGCGGCAATTCAGCAGAGTCAGCCCATCGTCGGCCGAGGTCGACTGATTACCCGATGCGAATCCGAAGTCGTGCAGCACCTGGTAGAGCAGGATGCCCGCATGATCGCCGGTGAAAGGCCGACCGGTCCGGTTCGCTCCGTGCATTCCGGGCGCTAGGCCGACGATCAGCAGAGCTGCAGCCGGATCGCCGAACGGCGGCACCGGCAAACAGTAATAATCCGGATGCCGGGCCTGCACGCCGTCGAGAAAATTCGCGAGCCGCGTACAGGCGCGACAGCCCGCATCAAAAATCGCCCTGTCCGGATTTTGTCTTTTTGACAAGGCTGCGCTCAGTCATCCATATGGCGGATGACTGCCTCGCCGAAACCTTGAGTGCCAACCAGGGTTGCGCCCGGAATAAGCTGCTCGAGTTCCTGCTCGACGCTCTGCTTGTCGCTGGGCCGCCCCCTGCGGATTGGCCGGTGGATCGCCTCCCGCAGGCGCGCGAGGTCAAATGTCAGTTCACCATTTGCAATCGTATTTGCGACGCCTTTCATGATGAAGTCAGCCGCTTCTTCCCACCCCATGTAGCGCAGCATCATTTCGGCGGAGAGAATCAGCGATCCCGGATTGACACGATCCTTTCCTGCAAAGCCGGGCGCGGTGCCGTGGGTCGCTTCGAAGACCGCGATCGAGTCACCGATGTTGGCACCAGGCGCAATCCCGATACCCCCCACCTGGGCCGCCAGCGCGTCAGAGATATAATCTCCATTGAGATTCAGGGTCGCAATGACGTCGTAGTCCTCCGGCCTCATCAGGATCTGCTGCAGGAAATTATCCGCGATGACGTCCTTGACGACGATCTCCCGCCCGGTAACCGGATTTTCAAAAGCCAGCCAGGTTCCGCCATCTTTTTCACGGGCGCCAAATTCTGTTCGCGCCACGTCGTAACCCCACTGACAGAATGCCCCCTCCGTGAATTTCATGATGTTGCCTTTGTGAACCAACGTCACGGAGCCGTAGTCCCGATCGACGCAGTACTGGATCGCCTTGCGTATCAGTCGCTCCGAGCCTTCGCGGGATACCGGCTTGATGCCGATCCCGGAACTTGCCGGAAAACGAATTTCGGTGACGCCCAGTTCAGTCTGCAGGAAGTGAATCAGCTTTTTTACCTCCTGCGATCCGGTCGGATACTCGATACCCGCATAAATATCTTCGGTGTTCTCCCGGAATACGGTCATATCCACGAGATCCGACTGTTTCATGGGCGTCGACACACCCGGAAAGTATCGGATGGGCCTGACGCAGGCATAAAGATCCAGGTTCTGTCGGATAGAGACGTTCAGTGAGCGAATGCCGCCGCCGATCGGGGTCTGCAGGGGACCCTTGATCGAGACGACATACCGGGACAGCGCATGCAGCGTTTCGTCCGGCATGAACTCGCCGCCACCGTAGATGCCCGTCGCGCGCTCGCCCGCGTATACCTGCATCCACTTGATTCGGCGCTTGCTGCCATAGGCCTTTGCGACTGCCGAATCGACAACTTTCAGCATCACCGGAGTAACGTCGATACCGATGCCGTCGCCCTCGACAAAGGGAATGATCGGCGTATCAGGAACGTTCAGTGAATGGTCCCGGTTGGACGTGATCGGCTCGCCGTCCGTCGGCACGTCAATATGATCGTAGTGCATAGTAATTCCGGGACTGGATAAACCCTGCGGAAAGGGCCTGCATTGTACCGATCAACCGGGAATGCGATAAGGGCGGCAGCTAAGAAATGGCACGATAACCGCCATCTTGCTGATTTCGGCCAATTCCTGGGCGGCGGCGCGGATCGGTTCTGCGTCGACTCCTTTCCTGGCGGCCGTACCGGCCAGGTTTTCGCGCTCCTCTTCGAGCCACGCGTCAAACAAAAATCCGCTTATGATCAGGCCGGAGTCGAGTACCCCCGTTTCATGCCGCAACCACTGCCATAATTGGGCCCGCGCAAATTCAGCATCGATGCGATCGATCGACGTGTCACCGGCCAGGTACCGGAGTGCCTCGCGCATCGAGCTGCGGACGCCATTCTCCGTAATCCGTCCCCGTGGCACCTGCAAGAGATCTGCGGCTTCGATACGTGTGCCCTGCCAGGTTGAATCATCCGCATCGTCGCTCCAAGCGTTAAGCACGGCTACATCACGCCTGTCAGCGATCCCGAGGAGATGCTGGCTGTAGGCCCGTATACACGGCGTCGAAGCCGTCAGGTCCGCGCGATCGGGCAATATGAATTCCGGGTATTCGCAGAATGCCTTGATGAAGCTGAACAGGAACCCGATCGGACTTGCCTGCAGCACGACGGCGAAATCACGCAGCGCGTACAGGATTTCTTCCGCCTCGAATGTGGAACCCACGGTATCGATGACGATATTGACTCGAACAGTCGCCGGCTCCCGCGACTCGCGCTCGAGCGAGTCGCACAGAGTTTGGCCCCATTCTCGAGCCTCACTGCAGCTGTCCATGCCGGACGCTTCGTAATCGGGAGCCAAGCCGGGATCATCAAAGGCCGGGACGATCCAGTCCGAACTCCGAATATCCGCCGTCTCCGGCAGGAACACCGGCAGCGGTCTTCGGGTGGGAGCCTGCGACGCTATCGCGTCACCTTGTTTTCTTCCTGATGCAGGCCCGCAATTCGCATCGCCACTTCCATCGCCTGCTCGTAGTTGAGTCGCGGGTCAACGGCTGACTTGTATGCGCGCACAAGATCACGATCCGTAAGCCCCCTGGCGCCGCCGGTGCATTCGGTAACGTTTTCGCCAGTCAGTTCGAGATGCACGCCACCAAGGTAACTGCCCATGGCCTTGTGGACGCGAAACGCCGATTCGAGTTCGCTGATAATGTTGTCGAAACGTCGGGTCTTGGTTCCGTCGGCCGTGCTCTCGGTATTGCCATGCATCGGATCGCATACCCAGAGTACCGGCGAGCCTGTTTCGCGCACTGCAGTGATCAAGTCGGGTAAAAAGTCCTCGATCGTCCGGGCCCCGAATCGATGAATAAGCGTCAGCCGGCCCGGTTCGTTATTTGGATTGAGAACGGCGATCAGGTCCTGCAGCCACTCACGCGTCATTCCGGGACCGACCTTGATGCCCATCGGATTCGCAATGCCCCTGAAGAACTCGACATGGGCGCCATCCATCGCTGCCGTCCGCATGCCGATCCAGGGAAAATGTGTCGTGAGGTCGTACCAGCGTTCCCGGCGATCCAGGAAACGCGTCTGTGACTGCTCGTAGAGCAGGTGCAAGCCTTCGTGGGCCGCATAGATGTCGGTTCGCTGCGTCTTGTGAAGCTCGCCGCCCGAGACCGTCTCCAGGAAGTCGAGCGAATTAGAGATCGACTTGACGATGGCATGATATTCGTCCGCCATCACGGAGTGCCCGACCCAGCCGAGGTCCCAGTATTCGGGATGATGCAGGTCGGCGAATCCTCCGTCGATCAGTGAGCGCACAAAATTCAACGTCAGGGCCGCACGTTCATAGCCGCGTAATATCAATTGGGGATCAGGCACACGGTCTGCCGCAGTAAACGGATTACGGTTAACCAGGTCGCCACGAAAACTCGGCAGCGACGTGCCCTCGCGCGTCTCCGTATCCGCCGATCGGGGCTTGGCGTACTGCCCCGCCATGCGCCCTACCCGCACGACCGGTTTCTTCAGCCCGTAAAGCATCACCAGGCTCATCTGCAGCAATATCTTCAGCTTCGCGACGATATTCTCGGAGGTGCACTCATCGAAACTCTCGGCACAATCGCCCCCCTGTAACACGAAGGCCTCACCGCGCTGTGCCTTGGCAATGTGCTCTTTTAGCGCATCGACTTCCCAGGACGTGACAATCGGCGGCAGGCGGCTCAGATCGCCCACAGCCCGCTCCAGTGCCGCTTGATCGGGATAATTGGCCTGCTGGGCAGCCTGCATGCTCTGCCAGCTTGCCGGATGCCAGTCGGTCTTGGGAATGGCTCTGCTCACAATTTCGTCCCGTTCGCTCTCATGTTTTCAGGCATTTTGCCCCAATAGGCGGCGGACTATGCCATGTTGCGGCGCACTGCTGCAAAAGTTTCTCATGTAATCAGGACTTTAGCGAAGTCTGGAAAGCACGCTGCGACATTGGCACAATGCGCGCCACTGCCGCGCCGGTGTCAACCGGCCTTTTTCTCCCTGGAGCCAGTTTTGGAGGAGGGTCTCGGTCCGGGCTCCGGCGTACTAAACATGCCGATATCGGCCCTCCCGGCTGGCTCGGGTGGCGATTGCGCGCTGCGCGTCAAAGGAGATGGTTACGATGAAAGAAATCTTGGAAAAGCTCGGCATCGAAGCCGTCAACCCGGGCACCTGGCTCGGTAACGAGTTTCTCGAGGATTCCTCGGCTGCCCTGATCGAATCGATTAATCCCTCGACCGGGGATGTGATCGCAAGCGTGCGGTCGACGACCCCGGCCGAATATGACGAAGTCGTCCGGCGGGCCCAGGAGGCGTTTGCCGAGTGGCGCACGATTCCGGCACCGGTTCGCGGCAACGCGGTACGCCTGATTGGCAATGCGCTCAGGGAGAACCGGGACGCGCTTGGCGGGCTCGTAACGCTCGAGAACGGCAAGATCAAGGCCGAGGGCATCGGTGAAGTCCAGGAAATGATTGATATCGCGGATTTCGCGGTCGGCCAGTCCCGCATGCTCTACGGAAAGACCATGCACTCGGAGCGTCCGGCACATCGCATGTACGAGCAGTGGCATCCGCTCGGCCTGGTCGGCACGATCACCGCGTTTAATTTCCCCGTCGCGGTCTGGTCCTGGAATGCCTGCATTGCCGCAATCTGCGGCAACGTCAACATCTGGAAGCCGTCGCCGAAAGCCGCGCTGTGCGGCGTAGCCGTGCAGAAGATCGTCAATGAGGCGCTGGCCGCCGAGGCGTTGCCGCCTGCGTTTTTCCTGATCAATGACGGCAGCAACGAACTTGCGAAACAGTTTGTTGACGACCCCAGAATCAACCTGCTGTCCTTTACAGGATCCTGCGCGGTGGGTCGCCAGGTGGGTGCCAGGGTCGCTGCCCGCATGGGCCGCTGTCTGCTCGAGCTCGGCGGCAATAACGCAATCATTGTCGACGAGCAAGCCAACCTGGAACTCGCAGTGCCCGCTATTGTCTTTGGCTCGGTCGGAACCGCAGGCCAGCGTTGCACGACGACGCGGCGCGTACTCATTCATCGGTCGCGTTTCGATGAACTCAAGACTGCGCTGGTTGCCGCCTATGCGCAGGTTCGGATCGGTGACCCGCTGGACGAAAAGACGTTGATGGGCCCCCTGATCGACCCGGATGCGGTCACGCGCATCGAATCGGCATGTGCCGCCGTCACGCAGGCCGGCGGCGAAGTCCTCTGTGGGGGTGAACGTCTAGACCGCCCCGGTAACTTTATAACCCCCGCAATCGCGGTCGCGAAGAACGAATGGGACATCGTCCAGACCGAAACATTCGGGCCAATACTGTATCTCGTGCCGTTCGATACGCTTCAGGAAGCAATAGACATGCAAAACGGCGTCGCCCAGGGACTGTCTTCGGCGATATTCACGGACAAGCTGCAGCATGCCGAGTATTTTCTCTCCCAGGCAGGATCGGATTGCGGAATTGCTAACGTCAATATCGGTACATCAGGCGCCGAAATCGGCGGCGCTTTCGGTGGCGAGAAAGAAACCGGCGGCGGCCGCGAAGCCGGCTCCGACGCATGGAAAGCCTACATGCGACGCCAGACGACGACGATTAACTGGGGGGCCGATTTGCCGTTGGCCCAGGGGATCAGCTTCGACCTCTAGGACTCGCGCGGGCGTGGCTCAGATCGCTTCGAATCGATTCTCGTCGCGATTCTTGCGGACCTCGCCCGCCGCGAAAACCTGCCCGCTCATCGCGATGTAGACACCGGGCGCGGCCGTCTGCACAGCCGCAACAGCCATACCGACATTGAACACTGCATCGGTCGAGCGAAACCGCGCCGGACTCAGCGCCCCCGTGAGGACGATTGTCTTGCCGGCCAGGCCGGTCAGTGCCTCTGCGGTATCCACCATCGTATCCGTGCCGTGCGTAATGACATACCGCTGCGAGTCGTCCGAAGCAACATAGCTTCGCAGTTTGCTGCGGTCGGCAGCGGTCATATCGAGGCTGTCTTTTTGCAACAAAGGCACCACATCGTAGTCAAAACCAACGAGACCTTCGTTTAATATGTAGTTCACCTGCGAATCGCCGACTTCGAACTGACCGAGATCATCGAAGTAGATTTTGTCGATTGTGCCGCCGGTGGTGATAAACCGAATGAACATATCTGCCATTGTCCGTTCCCAAATGCAGGAGCATCAAGCATGCCATCGAACCCACTCCGTAAAAACCCTGCTATCATCGATCGCATGAGAATTTTCACCGGGATCGCAGCATTGTTTCTCGCTCTGGCGCCGTGTCTTGCGCGTGCTGAAGGAAATGTCGTGGTGCTGGCCATCGATGACGGGATAGGCGTTGCGACGGCTGAATACATCATCAGCGGTATCGAACATGCGGAAGCCACAAATGCCGAACTGATCGTCATCGAGATGGATACGCCGGGCGGACTGATGGCCCCGATGGACGACATCGTCAAGGCGATCCTGGGCTCGAAGGTGCCGGTTGCAACGTACGTAACGCCCGCAGGGGCACGGGCGGCGAGCGCCGGAACCTACATCCTGCTGGCCAGCCATATCGCCGCGATGGCGCCGACGACACGACTGGGTGCCGCAACCCCGGTGTCCCTGACCGGCGACGGCGCCAAGCCTGACGAAAAGCCAGATGACACTGAAGACGAAGAAGCCGAACCGGCGGCGCTCCCAGGAACGGACCTGGAACGCAAAGTGCTGAACGATGCGCTCGCCGAGATTCGCAGTCTTGCTGAACGCTACGGCCGTAACGCGGACTGGGCCGAGAAGGCAGTTCGGGATGCTGCGACCCTGACGGCCCGCGAGGCACTCGAACAAAACGTCATAGAGTTCGTTGCAGACAGCCGTTCTGATCTTTTGCGGCAGCTGGATGGATACGAAGTCAAAATTGATTCTGAGCCTGTCAGCGTAGCGACGAACGGCGCGGTCGTCGAAGAATTTGAACCCAGTTGGCGCCTCAAGATATTGTCGGCCATCGCCAACCCGGAAATTGTGCTGCTGCTCGGCCTTATCGGCCTCTACGGACTGATGTACGAAGGCTGGAATCCCGGGGCCATCGTACCCGGCGTGGTCGGCATTATTTGCTTGCTGCTTGCGGCCTATGCGCTGCAGGTACTGCCGGTCAACTACGCCGGCCTCGCTCTGATAATCGTCGGCCTCGGACTGATGGTGGCGGAGGCGTTCGCCCCGAGTTTCGGCGCACTGGGGCTCGGCGGCATCGCTGCGTTCGTCTTTGGTGCGATTATGATGTTCGACAGTGGGGTTCCGGGCTTCGGAATATCGATAACGTTCGTTACCGCCATTGCGATCCTTGCTGCACTGTTCATCGTCTGGCTGGTGTCATTCGTCATTAAACTTCGTAAACGCGGTGCGGTTTCCGGCACGGGTTCGATCATCGGCGGCACGGGAACTGCGATGCAGAGCTTCACCGGCGACGGCAAAGTCTGGCTGGAGGGCGAAGCCTGGGCTGCGCACAGCGACGTCCCGATTTCCAAGAACCAAGCGATCCGAGTGCGAGCAATGGATGGCCTCGTACTGCAGGTCGAGCCCGTACCGGAGAGCGATACCGGCACAGCACAATTACAAACATGAGCCAACTGACTTAGGGGCAATACTGATGGAACTCCCTCTCGCTACAATAGGACTGATCGCGTCACTCGTGGTCGTCATCCTCTACAACACGATCAAGATTCTCAAAGAGTACGAACGCGGTGTGATCTTTTTTCTGGGGCGCTTCCAGACGGTCAAGGGACCCGGATTGATCATCCTGATTCCCGGCCTGCAAAAAATGAGCAAGGTCGACCTCAGAGTGATCGTCATGGATGTGCCGACACAGGATGTTATTTCCCGTGACAACGTGTCCGTCAAGGTCAACGCCGTCATCTACTTCCGCATCGTGGATCCTGAAAAAGCCATCATCCGTGTTGCCAATGTTTTTGAGGCAACGAGCCAGCTCTCGCAAACAACCTTGCGATCTGTTCTCGGGCAGCACGAGCTGGACGACATGCTCGCCGAGCGCGACAAGCTCAATGCCGACATCCAGAACATCCTCGACCAGCGCACGGACAATTGGGGCATCAAGGTTGCAAATGTCGAAATCAAGCACGTCGATCTCGATGAAAGCATGATCCGTGCGATCGCCCAGCAAGCCGAAGCCGAACGAGCCCGACGCGCAAAGGTCATCAACGCCGAAGGCGAAAAGCAGGCTGCCACAATGCTGTCCGAGGCCGCTCGAATACTGGCCACTGAAGAGCAGTCCTTGCAGCTCCGCTACCTGCAAACACTCAAGGAAATTGCCAACGAGCGTACGAACACAATCGTATTCCCGATGCCTATCGAATTTGTAGAGCCGATCCTCAGGATGACGGCTAAGGCGAAAAAGGAGAGCTAGCGGTTCGGACTCAGGACCTGTTGGGAGGGATAGCCACTGTAATCTCGGCGCCGCCCAGCGCCTGCGATCGGGTTATCGTCAACGTCCCTCCGTAGGAGTTCGCAATATCGCGAACAATGGCGAGTCCGATACCGTGCCCGGGGGTCGATTCATCGAGCCGTGTACCCCGTTGCAATAGTGCGTCGGCCGCTTCCGCGGGTATGCCCGGTCCGTCATCGATGACAGTCAGAACGAGACCGCCTTCGCCTTTGTTGCTACCGGCCAGCGAACTTATCGCAATGGCGACACGCGAGTCACACCATTTGCAGGCATTGTCGAGCAGGTTTCCGGCCAGCTCCAGAAAATCACCCGTATCACCTCGAAAACGCACTTTACTGTCGATATCCACGTCGATACGCGGGTTTTTGTCGCGGTAGACCTTGTGGAGCCCCGTGACCAGCCGCTGGATTTCTCTGCCAACCTCGATCGGCGCCAGCACGAGGGTACCGGCGGCGGAAGCGGCCGGCTTGCGCAGCTGGTAGCGCACTATCTCGTCCATTCGGTTGATCTGCTCGTTGCTGCGAACGACGAATTCCCCATTGCCGCGATCATCGAGCAGCGCGCGCAATGCAGCCAGCGGCGTTTTCAGGCTGTGCGCAAGATTGTCAAGCGTTAACCGATAACGATCCGAGCGTGCGCGTTCGCTCTCGATCAACAGATTCATGTTTCGTGCAACGCCTTTGAGCTCGGATGGAAAATAGTCTGATAACGCCGCGCGCCTGCCCTCCTCGATTTCTCCGATTTCGGTCTCAATCCGGCGCAGCGGCTGCAACAAGCGCCGCATCAAAACCGAAATAGACAGCAGCATGATCAGCGCAACCAGGGCAAACCATCCGAACAGCTGACCGCGAAACCGTCCCAGTTGCGCGTTAAACGAATCGAGGCTTTCGGCGACCTTGAATACAAACGGCCGCAGCTCACCATCGGGGAATTCCCATTGCACGGCCAGAGCCAGGGTCAGCAGCGGTGTTTCGTCCTCCAGTGCCTCTTCGAGAAAAAGATGGTTGCCGTCCTCCGGAACGGTGCCGACTGGAATTTCGAGACCGAGCGCGGAGCGCGAACGCCAGACGATAGCGCCTTCAGCATCGCGTATTTCGGCATACAGTCCCGAGCCGATGTTACCGAAACGCGGCTCGAACAGGTCCGGCGGCATGCCTAGCCGGCCCTCCTCGGCGGGCTCCGCTGCGGCGAGCAATGCCATCAGATGGCCGTCGAGAATATCTTCCTGAGCCTGTTCGCCAGCCTCGCGAAACGCGGTCTCGAGAACGAAAATCGTCACGCCGAAAAACAAGAGCAACAGCACGCTGACCGAGACCAGGAGTCGAGCACTAAGCGAAGACATCGGTGAAATCAGCCGGTCTGGTTGCGTTCCAGTGCAAATCGGTAACCCCGGCCGCGCAAGGTTTCGATCGGATTGATCGAATTGTCGGGATCGATCTTCTTGCGCAGGCGCCCGATGAAAACTTCAATCACGTTACTGTCGCGCTCGAAGTCCTGGTCGTAAAGACGCTCCGTCAATTCCGTCTTCGATATGACCTGCCCGGCACGTACCATCAGGTACTCAATGATCTTGTACTCGAAGCTGGTCAACTCGATCGGGGCATTGTTGACGCGCAGCTCCTGCCGCGACAGGTCGAGCGCGACCGGTCCCGCTTCGAGCATCGACGAAGCCCAGCCGCCGCTGCGCCGTAACAAGGCATGAACGCGCGCGCCGACTTCTTCGAAGTGAAATGGCTTGACGACGTAATCGTCGGCACCCGCCTCCAGTCCGTCCACCTTGTCCTGCCAGCGATCGCGCGCGGTCAGAATGAGTATCGGGTAACTCTTGCCCTGCCTGCGAACCTCGCGAATGATGTCCAGCCCCGACACCTCGGGAAGTCCAAGATCAATGATCGCCAGGTCAATCGGAAATTCGAGAGCCTGGTACAGACCTTCCCTGCCATCGGCCGCTTTCTCCACCGCATAGCCCGCCTCACCGAGCTGTACCGCCAGAGACTCGAGCAGGGTCGTATCGTCCTCGATGACCAGCAGGCGCACGAGAGCCCCCTAACCGCTGCCGCGTTTGCGGCCCTTTACTTTGTGTGTTTTAACCTTGCCGTCTTTCGTCAGCACCTTGATATGGTGCGTCTCGCGCCCTCCGCTAACCTTGGTTTCGGCACTTACGATGCGCCCGTTCGTCTTGCGACGCACCGACTCGATCGCTTCGGACAGGCTCATGCCGTTGTCCTGTGCGACACGATAGTCCTGCTCGACACCGGATTCAGAGCGTTGCTGCAACGCCCGCATTTCCTGTTCCAGATCGAATGTCTGCGCGGCTAGCAGCGATGGTCCAGAAAGGGCCACTAACAGCAAAATTGTTCGTCGTATTTGCATGGTGATAACGCTAGCCTCGCCGGGACCGGCTCCTGCAATCAGCCGTGCCGACAAGTTTCGTATGTCGGCAGGCCGATTGCAACGAACCACATCACGGACCTTACCCTACCGGCCTGATATCGACGCGGATGCGGATTTTCCGGCCCGGATCGTGCGGCATGCGGGTCGCGTATTTCTGGCCCTTGTAACGGTAAGTCACGTCATAGCCTTCGATACGCTCTTCCTGGTGCTCGCGATACTGCGTTGCGCACCGTGTTACCGGCCGTGAGTACTGTACCGGGCCATATTTTCCGGCATGGCGCCGGCGCGATGCATCGTTGGCAATTGCTGCGCCGAGCAACGTACCCGCCACCGTTGCAGCGTCGTTGCCCCGTCCACTACCAAACTGATGTCCAACGACGCCGCCAACGATTGCGCCAAACAGCGTGCTGCCGGCATGCCGGTAAGGCCGGTGATCAACGGTGTAGTACTCCGTCTCCTCCCAGCACTCTTTCACGGGTTCTGTAATGGTGACGTAACGGACAATCGGCCGCGAACTGATGACCTGCGCAAAGTCATAAATCGGCCCCGATTTATGCGCGTAGCCGCCTGAGCTGACCGATGCCGCCCGGTAGCTGCGGTTGTCGTGATCCGCCAGAGCATGTGTTGATAAGCCAAGCAGCAAAGCCGCCGTGGCCAGACTTGCTGTAATGCGTTTACTCATCATCGTCCCGTTCCTCTTTCAAATCCGACCGGCTTTCTGCCAGCCTGGGAACAAGAGTAGAGCCTGGCCAATGAACATTGGCTGAATGGATGCGCAAAAAATAGTGAGAAAACTGAACGGTTTATGAACCGTTACCGCGCTTCGCTGTACACCAGGCCTGCTCCAGCCGCTGCAGCGAGAGCTCCGCCAACGGCACCCCCGATTCGGCAAGCGATTGCTCCATTGCGCGAAACCGCCGTTCGAACTTGCTATTTGCCGCCATCAGCGCCTGCTCGGGGTCAACCGAAAGATGTCTTGCGAGGTTAACGAGCGCGAACAAAAGATCCCCGAATTCCTCGGTAATCTCGCTCTCGTTGCGCCGGCCAAGCGCGACCTCGAGCTCCTCGAGCTCTTCCAGGACCTTGTCTCGCACCCCTCGATCGTCAGGCCAGTCAAAGCCGACAGCGGAGGCTCGCTGTCCAAGCTTCTGAGCGCGTTTCAGAGCGGGTAAACCCAAGGCGACGCCGGCTAATGCGCTGCCATCACCGTCATCTGCGCGCTCCTCGGACTTAATTCGCTCCCAGTTTTCCGCGATCATGCCGGCCGCCCGCTGGTCTTCATCGCCAAATACATGGGGGTGCCGCCGAATCATCTTCGCCACGATGCAGGCTGCGACATCATCAAAGTCGAACTCTGCCGCTTCCTCGGCCATGCGGGCGTGGTACACGACCTGCAGCAGCAGGTCGCCAAGCTCGTCTTTGAGACCCGGCAGGTCGTCGCGGGCGATCGCGTCAGCCACCTCGTACGCCTCTTCGATCGTATACGGAGCAATGCTCCGGAAGTCCTGCTCAATGTCCCATGGGCAACCCTGCTCTGGATCACGCAGCGCTGCCATTACCTCAAGTAATTTCTCAATATGATTCATAACATTCTATTTTTTAATGACTTTTAGGAACTCCAGTATGATAAACGCGGTCGCGCCCCAAATTCTCTGCCCCTCGTAGTGAAACTCGATCAGGGGAACGCTTTCACCGCGCACATCGCGCTCGATCACGCGACGGTGGCGCGCATCGAGGAAAAAAGCCAGTGGCACCTCGAATGCGCACTCAACCTCGGATGTGTCGACAGCAAGTTCGATCGACTCATCGACCAGCCCAACGACAGGCGTCACGGCGTACCCGGTTATCGTAGGCATCGGATCGAGGTAGCCGATCACGGAGACGCTTTCGCGCGCAATGCCAACCTCTTCAAAGGTCTCCCGCAATGCAGTATCACGAATATCGCCGTCCCCTGGATCCATGCGCCCGCCTGGAAAGCTGACCTGGCCGGCATGATGCTTAAGCTCGGCGGATCTCTGTGTCAGCAGCATCGAGAAGCCCAGGCCGCTGCGTTCGATCAGGGGAACGAGAACGCCGGCGGGTATCAGCGATGCCGTCAACTGCTCGCGTACATGAGCCGGCCACCGCTTGCTGCCGGGCGGCATCACGACATTGGTGGGGTCGCTTGGTAACTCCGTGCCGGCCAACCGCCGGCAAAGCCCCGCTCGCGTGATAATCTGGGAATGAGACATTGAGACGGCGGCCGACCAGCGTCCTAATTCTTGATGCCGCCCTCGGTCAAAGAGCCAGGATCGAGCAGGCGATCAAGTTCCTCGTCCGTAAGATCCGTCAATTCTTTGGCCACTTCCTTGACCGGCCGGCCTTCTGCATACGCCTTTTTGGCGACCGCGGCGCCCTTCTCATAACCGATGACAGGGTTGAGCGCGGTGACCAGAATCGGGTTTCTGTCCAGCGCTTCGTTGATCTTGTCATGATTGATACTGAATCCGGCGATCGCCTTGTCCGCGAGACAAAGAGCGGCGTTCGCCAGCAAATCTATGCTCTGCAGCAAGTTGTAGGCAACCACGGGCAGCATCACGTTCAGCTGAAAGTTACCGGATTGCCCCGCAATAGCTATCGTGGCGTCATTACCCAGGACCTGGGCACCGACCATCGCCACTGCCTCGGGAATGACCGGATTCACCTTGCCGGGCATGATGCTGGATCCTGGCTGCAAAGCGGGCAACTCGATTTCACCAATTCCGGCGAGCGGGCCGGAATTCATCCAGCGCAGGTCGTTTGCGATTTTTATCAGGCTGACGGCCAGCACTCGCAGCTGCCCTGAGGTCTCGACGGCCGTATCCTGGCTGCTGAGCGCCTCGAATTTCGACTCCGCCGAAGTAAAATCAATGCCAGTGTGCTCGCCAAGCAGTACCGCAACCTTGGCACCGAATTTCGGGTGGGCATTAATTCCCGTACCCACCGCGGTGCCGCCCTGAGCCAGCGCGGTAAGACGCGACATCGTGTCGCTTAAACGCCGGCCGGCGTTATCAATCTGGGCACGCCAGCCGTCGAGTTCCTGGCCGACGGTAACGGGCATCGCGTCCATCAGGTGAGTACGCCCGGTTTTTACAACGCCTCGACATTCGTCAGCCTTTTTTTCCAGCGTGCGCGACAAGTGCCGCAGCGCCGGCAGCAGCTCGTCATTAATTGCGATCGCGGCACTCACGTGAACACAGGTGGGAATAACGTCGTTACTGCTCTGGCTCATGTTGACGTGATCGTTCGGATGCACCTCCGAACCCAGCTTCGTGGTCGCCAGGTGTGCGATGACCTCATTTGCGTTCATGTTGGAGCTAGTGCCGGATCCGGTCTGAAAGACATCGATCGGAAAGTGCGCGTCATACCCGCCGCTCGCCACCTCGAGCGCAGTCTTCTGGATCGCGACTGCCACATCGCTCTTTAACAGTCCAAGCTCGGAATTGGCACCGGCAGCCGCCCATTTTACGAGGCCAAGCGCGGAGATGAACTGCCTCGGCATTGTCAGGCCGCTGATCGGAAAATTATCGACCGCGCGCTGCGTCTGCGCGCCCCACAGCGCATCTTGCGGCACCTTGAGCTCACCCATGCTGTCGTGTTCTGTGCGAAATACCTTGTCGCTCATTACCTCTCTCACTCTGTGGTGTATGATTCGCGCTTCGCGCGCAAGTCTACACTGGTTTTGGTCCTATGAAAGTCTCAACGCTCAGAGCCCTGTCGCCGATAGACGGTCGCTATGCAGATAAGGTCAGTGCCCTGCGTGACCTGTTCAGCGAGTTCGGCCTGATTCGTTTCCGTGTCCTCGTCGAGGTGCGCTGGCTGCAGTGCCTGGCGGATGCACCCGATATCGGCGAACTCGCCCCCCTGTCCAGCGTCATGAAAGACGTACTCAATCATATCGTCGACGATTTTTCACTGGACAATGCCGAGCGCGTCAAGGCAATCGAAGCGAAAACCAACCACGACGTCAAGGCGGTCGAGTATTTCATCCGTGAGCAGCTCGGAGATGGCCCCGAAACTCCAATACTCAAGGACTTTTTGCACTTCGGCTGCACGTCGGAAGACGTTAATAACCTGGCTTACGCGCTGATGCTACGCATGGCTCGCAAAGACGTTTTGCTGCCGCAAATGCGCGAGCTGCGCGCCCGGCTGCAGTCAATGGCGAGGCAGCATGCCAGCCTGCCGATGCTGTCCCGGACCCACGGGCAAACCGCGAGCCCAACGACGGTTGGCAAGGAAATAGCAAATTTCGTCGTCCGGCTGGACAGAGCGCAGACGCAGTTCCGTGAGCTTGCGATCCTCGGCAAGTGCAATGGCGCCGTCGGTAACTTCAACGCGCACCATGTCGCATATCCCGATGTGGACTGGTCAAGCCTGAGCCGAAATTTCGTCGAGTCACTAGGCCTGGAACCTAATGTCCATACGACACAGATCGAGCCACATGACTGGACCGCGGAATATGCGCACACGCTCATTCGCTACAACACGATCCTGATCGACCTTTGCCGGGACGTTTGGGCCTATATCTCGCTGGGCTACTTCAAACAGACCATAGCCCGGGACGAAGTCGGCTCGTCGACGATGCCACATAAGGTCAATCCGATCGATTTTGAGAATGCAGAGGGTAATCTTGGGCTTGCTAATGCGCTACTCGGCCACTTTGCTGAAAAACTGCCGATTTCACGCTGGCAGAGAGACCTGACCGACTCAACGGTGCAGCGAAACATCGGCGTGGCTGTCGGGCACGCACAGATCGCGATGCAGTCGATCATAAAAGGGCTCGGCAGACTCGAGGTCGACCCGATCGCAATTGGCAACGATGTCAACGACGCATGGGAAGTGTTGGCGGAAGCCATACAAACAGTCATGCGGCGCTATAGCATCCCCGAGCCCTATGAGAAGGTCAAAGCACTGACGCGTGGTCAGGCAGTCACAAAGACGATGCTGCACGATTTTATCGCCACTCTCGAGATACCGGATGAAGAAAAGACTCGATTGATGGAGCTGTCGCCAGCCACGTATATCGGGCTTGCGGCGTCTCTTGCGGAGAATATTTGAATCCCGGGAACTCGCCTGGGACAGGCATTCCGCGCCGGATTATTATGTAATACCGGCCGAGTCCTTCAGACTCATCGACTGACCGCCGAATCCTTTTAGCACCTTCGCTTGCGAACTATTCGCGTTTCACCCTGCATCGCAAAAAACGTGACGCAGTTGGCAAAGCGTTTTCCAGCGTGCCGGTAAGATAACAAGTCCTCAAGAAGCCCGTTCGGATAACCGGCACCGGGCTCGGAAGCGGACTGGAATCGGACGAAAAAAAAACCTCTATGGAAGAATCACGGGAAAAAGGTAAACGATGGGTCATTTCGACGCGTGAGGAAATGCGGCAGGCGGCCATCGAAGTTGCTCGCGTCGCAAAACGAAAGGTTTCGATCTTCACCCACGATCTTGAACCAGGCATCTACGACGACCCCGATTTTTTAGAGGTAATTAAACGGCTCGTATTGTCGCAGGCTTATTCGAGAATACGGGTTTTAATCGCGGATCCTTCTCGCGCGATCAAGAACGGCAACAATTTTGTGCACCTGGGCCGGCGTCTGAATAGTTACATCGAGTTTCGTCATGTTCGCGATGACCTTCGCACCCATGCCGAGGCGTTCTGTATTGCCGACGAAACGGCCCTTGTCTACAGACTGCAGGCCGAGCGTTGGGAGGGGATCGCCGATACGTTCGAACCAGCTGTCGCGAAACTGTATGGCAAAATGTTTGATGAAATCTGGCTGGCCAGCGAGGTCGAGATGGAATTTCGCCAGATCGGCATTTGATAACAAAAAAGCATGCTCCAGACTGACCTCACAGTGGCCGCTGTCATTGAAAAAAACGGCCGGTACCTGCTCGTCGAGGAAACCGCGATGGGCAAAGTGGTAATCAATCAACCGGGCGGGCATATCGAAGCCGGCGAATCACCCGAGGCCGCGGTAACGCGCGAAGTTCTCGAGGAAACCGGCTGCCACGTTACCTGCGCTGAACTCATTGGCGTATACCTCTGGGTCAATCCGGAGACGCGTCAGCAGTTTCTGCGCATCGTGTTTGTCGCAGAATACCGCTACTGCGACGAGAGCCTCGACCTGGATGCAACCATTATCGACCGCCACTGGATGACCCGCGACGAACTCGAAAAGCGTCGCAATTCCCTTCGCACACCTGCTGTTCTGCGTTGTATTCACGACTATGAGTCTGGCCGCCGCCAGTCGGACAACCTGTTGTCCGGAATGCTGCCATTGTCGCTCAATGTCGAGGCGGTCCTCGCCAACGCCGATCTCGTATAGCGTTCGAGCCCGCAGGAGGGGCCGTACCTCGGCCACCCTGCTAGAATTCGAACCTGATGAACACTGGTCTACTCAATCAGCGCGTTATCCTGGGCCTGTCCGGCGGCGTCGACTCGGCCGTGGCAGCCCTGTTGCTCAAGGATGCCGGTGCCGATGTCCATGCGCTGCACATGACGAACTGGGAAGACGATGACGGCTATTGTACCGCTGCCCAGGACCTTCAGGACGCACGCCGGCTGTGTCAGCAGCTCGACATACCGCTGCACCACGCAAACTTTGCCCGACAGTACCGTGACCGGGTGTTCAATTATTTTCTGGACGAATACCGGCGCGGGCGCACCCCCAATCCTGACGTTCTGTGCAATCGCGAGATCAAGTTCGGGGTTTTTCGGGAATACGCAAAACGACTCGGTGGCGATTGGCTCGCTACCGGACACTACGCCCGAACCTCGGCCCTTGAAGGGAAAACGATATTGCTCAAGGGCACCGATCCTGAAAAAGACCAGAGTTACTTTCTTCATTCGGTGAGCGCAGACGCTCTTGCCGAAACCATTTTTCCGCTGGGCGGCCTGCACAAGTCCGAGGTAAGGCAAATAGCGCGGGACCGCGGTCTGGACGTCTATGCAAAGAAAGACAGCACCGGAATCTGCTTCATCGGCGAGCGGCCGTTTCGTGAATTCCTCAGCACCTACCTGCCGGCGAATCCCGGACCGATTCTAACCGCGGACGGGGCCCATATCGGCCAGCATGGCGGGCTAATGTATTACACCCTGGGTCAGCGCCAGGGTTTGGGGATCGGCGGCCTTAACGATCGTGGTGAAGCCCCCTGGTACGTTGTGGACAAGCACCTCGAGGACAATGCGCTGATCGTTGACCAGGGCGACAGTGAGCTCCTCATGAGCAGCAGCCTTGTGGCCACCAATGCTACCTGGATTGGCGCTGCGCCCAGCGGGCTTGATCGCGGAATGAGTTGCAGCGCGAAGATCCGCTATCGTCAGTACGACCAGGGCTGCACGGTGTCGCAGAAGAATGACGATGCGCTCGTCGTGTCGTTCGACGTGCCGCAGCGCGCTGTCGCGCCGGGGCAGTTCGTGGTTTTTTACAGCGGCGAGCGCTGCCTCGGGGGCGGCGTCATCGACCATATCCTTTCCCGTCCCGCTGCCGACAGCGGTCCCCGGGTTGTCGCAATTTGAGCAGCAGAGCCCGGCACCATCGGCTATAATTCGCCACCCTTGCGGCCGGCTGGCCGCTTGTAAAACAACAATCCCGGAGAGACCAAGATGAAGGACAGCTTCGGCGCACGTGCGACGCTGGACGTCGGTAGCGACAGCTTTGAGATTTTTCGCCTCGACGCCATTACCGATGGCCACGTAGACAAACTGCCCTACTCGCTTAAGATTTTGCTCGAAAACCTGTTGCGCCACGAAGACGGGCGCGACGTCACCAGTCAAGACATCCTGGCGCTCGCCAACTGGGACCCGACTGCGGCTCCGAGTACCGAAATCTCGTTTACCCCGAGCCGCGTGATTCTTCAGGATTTTACCGGGGTTCCTGCAGTTGTAGACCTCGCTGCGATGCGCGATGCCGTCGTCAAGCTCGGTGGCTCCGCAGCCAGCATAAATCCGCTATCGCCGGCGGAACTTGTCATCGACCACTCGGTGCAGGTCGATAACTATGGTGCCGCTAACGCGCTTGATCTTAATAACAAGATCGAATTCAGCCGCAACAAGGAGCGCTACTCGTTTCTGCGCTGGGGGCAGTCGGCGCTGGAAAATTTCCGCGTAGTGCCGCCCAACACCGGCATCGTGCACCAGGTCAACCTCGAGTATTTGAGTCGCGTCGTGTTTGACACGGTCAAGAACGGTACACGCAGCGCATACCCGGATACGGTCGTTGGAACTGATTCGCATACCACGATGATCAACGGTCTGGGTATATTGGGTTGGGGTGTCGGCGGCATCGAGGCGGAAGCCGCAATGCTCGGCCAGCCGATCACGATGCTGATTCCGCAGGTGATCGGATTCAAACTGACGGGGCACCTCAAAGAAGGTGCAACTGCGACCGACCTGGTGCTGACCGTAACCGAAATGCTGCGCAACAAGGGTGTCGTCGGCAAATTTGTCGAATTCTTTGGCGACGGGTTGTCCCGGCTGCCGCTCGCAGACCGTGCGACGCTCGGCAATATGTCGCCCGAATTCGGATCGACCTGCGCGATCTTCCCGGTCGACGTCGAGACCATTCGGTATCTCGAACTCTCCGGTCGTGATGCTGAGCACATCCGGCTGATCGAGGCCTACGCCAAAGCGCAGGGGATGTGGCGCGAGGACGGACAGGCCGACGCGCTGTACAGCGATACGCTTGAGCTCGATATGAACACGGTCGAACCCAGCATCGCGGGTCCGAAACGGCCACAGGATCGTATTGCGCTCAGCGTCGCGGACACGACCTATGCAGAGCACCTGGCAACGGCCACTGCCAACCGCGCCACGGGCGGTTCGGCGACGGCTGCGCTTGATGGTAAAGACGTCGAAATTCGCGACGGTGCGGTACTGATCGCAGCAATCACGAGCTGCACAAACACGTCCAACCCCGCCGTCATGGTCGCCGCCGGTCTGCTGGCCAGGAACGCTCACAAAAAGGGGCTGCAATCGAAACCCTGGGTCAAGACCAGCCTGGCTCCCGGCTCCAAAGTCGTCACGGACTATCTCGAAAAATCCGGACTGATCGATGACCTGGATGCACTCGGATTCTTCACGGTCGGCTACGGTTGCACGACCTGCATCGGCAATTCGGGGCCACTCAAACCTGAAATTGCTGCGGCCGTCCAGCAAGGCAATATCATCGGAACGAGCGTTCTGTCCGGCAATCGTAATTTCGAGGGCCGCATTCACCCGCTCGTGACCATGAATTTTCTTGCCTCGCCACCGCTGGTCGTCGCCTACGCCCTCGCCGGGAATCTCGACGTTAACCTGTTTTCGGATCCCCTGGGTCTGGACCAGGAAGGAAATGACGTCTACCTCAAGGACCTCTGGCCGAGCCAGGCCGACGTGCAGGCCGTCATAAGCGAGAATATTGATTCCGAAATGTTCAAGTCGAGTTACCGGAGTGTTTTCGCCGGCGATGCAAACTGGAACAGCATCAGCGCGCCGGAAGGCGAGATCTACACGTGGGACGATACGTCGACCTACGTCAAGAATCCCCCGTATTTTGAGGGCATGACACTGGAACCGGCGCCGGTGAAGGATATCCGCGGCGCGCGGGTCCTTGCACTTCTTGGCGATTCGGTGACAACCGACCACATATCTCCGGCCGGCAGCATTGCCGCCGACAGCCCGGCGGCTACATACCTCCAGGACCACGGCGTAAAACCGGTCGACTTCAATTCCTATGGATCGCGCCGCGGTAATCACGAGGTCATGATGCGCGGCACCTTCGCCAATATCCGACTTCGAAATCGGCTCGCGCCAGGCACCGAGGGTGGCTGGACGCGGCATCAGCCAAGCGGCGAACAGCTGTCGATTTACGATGCTTCGCTGAAGTACGGTCAGGAAGGCACGCCGCTCGTTGTCATCGCCGGCAGTGAGTATGGCACCGGCTCTTCGCGTGACTGGGCCGCAAAAGGCACCTTGCTCCTGGGCGTCAAAGCGGTTATCGCCAAAAGTTTCGAGCGTATTCACCGTTCCAACCTGATCGGCATGGGCGTGCTTCCGCTACAGTTTGAAGCCGGCGAAGACGCTGAGACGCTTGGTTTGACAGGTACCGAGGTCTTCGATATTACCGGCCACACGGATCCGGGCGCCCGTCACGTGAACGTAACGGCGACGCCTGCCGAAGGCGATCCCATCACGTTCTCGGCGATCGTTCGCATCGATACGCCAAAAGAGCGCGACTACTTTGAGCACGGCGGCATTCTGCATTACGTTTTACGCCAGCTGGCCGCCTAGATTCAGTCTTGGCTGACGCAGGAGCCATTCCCGCTGAGCTCCTCGATGCTTTGCGGGAAACACGCCATGTCTGCATTCTGACCGGGGCTGGAATATCGGCTGAAAGCGGCGTACCCACGTTTCGCGACGCCCACAGCGGCCTGTGGGCGCGGTATCGCCCGGAAGACCTGGCAACGACCGAGGCCTTTCTGAACGACCCGGCATTGATTTGGCGCTGGTATCGATGGAGACGTCGTCTGGTCGCTTCTGCCCAACCCAATGCCGGCCACCAAGCGCTGGCCAGGCTGGCTGAGCTGGTACCCCGTATGACGCTTATCACTCAGAATGTGGATGGACTGCATCAGCGCGCGGGCACTCAGGACGTCATCGAATTTCACGGTAATCTGTTCGTAGATCGCTGTTTTCTTGAAGGTTGTGCGGTCGATTGCAGCCATGACACCGACGTACCGATCTGCCCCGGATGTGGAAGCAAGGTCAGGCCGGGTGTCGTATGGTTCGGCGAGCAAATCCCGGCAACCGCGCTGGACCTGTCGTTCAGGGCAGCCGCCGATTGTGATGTCTTTCTGTCAGTCGGAACGTCGGCCGTGGTACAACCGGCGGCGGGTTTGATCCAAATTGCGCGCGAGGCGTCCGCAATGACCGTCGAAATCAATCCAAATCCAACCGACTTCGCGGACCGCGTAGATTTCGCAATACGTGCAAGCGCCGGGACGGCATTGCCGGAACTGGTAGACTCGCTAGAGGTCTGACTCTCATGAACCGAATGGATGCCGTTGTGAACGAAAAAACTGCACGAAGTCTGCTCGCGACGCCCGGCTGGCTTCGAATAAGCATCTGCGTGTTGGCGGCTGTATTGCTGTTGTTGACGATAATCAGCATCTACTGGTCGCGCACGCCGGATGTTTTCTGGGTGAATGAATCCACCGACGATAATCGTATCGTGATCGGCTACTCGACGACCGATACACTGATCCGTGTCGCAGAGACCCTGCTGGACAAGCCGGGTGGCTACCTCAGCAACGATCGCATGCCGCCGGGAGTCTTTCTCGACAATATCCCCAACTGGGAGGCCGGTGTGCTGCAGCAGGTTCGCGACCTCGCTCGCGTAATACGTAACGACTACAGCCGCAGTCAATCCCAATCAAAAGAAGACGATGACGTAAGAGACGCAGAGCAGGCGTTTTTCATCGACAGCAGGTCCTGGATATTTCCGGCGAGCGAGTCGGAATATCGGGGTGCGATTAACGGCTTTCGCAAGTACCGGGACCGGCTGTCCGACGATGACGACAGCGATGCCGAGTTCTACGCGCGCGCCGACAACTTGCGGGAGTGGCTCGCTCAGGTGGAAAAACGCGTCGGCAGTCTTACGCGACGACTGGGCGACAGCGTCTCTGCAACTCGAATCAACGAGAACCTTGCGCTTGACCCTTCGGCCGAGTCGTCCAACCCTCAGGCCGATATCATCGACGTGCGCACATCCTGGTTCGAGGTCGACGACATCTTCTTCGAGGCCCGCGGGACGGCCTGGGCCCTTGTGCACTTCTTCCGTGCAGCCGAATTCGATTTCGCCAACGTGCTCGAAGACAAGAACGCCTCCGTCAGCGTGCGTCAGATCATCCGTGAACTCGAAGCCAGCCTGCAGCCGCTGCATTCACCGGTGATCCTCAACGGCAGCGGGTTCGGATTTTTCGCCAATCACTCGCTGGTGATGGCCAATTATCTCGCCCGCGCCAATGCGGCGGTGATCAACCTTCGGGAGCTCCTCGATCAAGGTTAAGAATTTTAATTAAAAATTACCTCTAAAATATTGATTACTAATTAAAACC
>JAACFB010000072.1 GCA_009937615.1 Gammaproteobacteria bacterium
CTTGGCCCGCTGTGCGATTCGATCGTGACGCACCCCGATCTGCAGCTCATACAGGCCACGCACGAGGGCCAGGTATTGTCGATTGCCGATGGCTACGCGAAAGCGTCGGGCAAGACCGGCTTCGGGATGTTCAGCCGGGTAGGGCTGCCGCATACCAGTTCCAATATGTACAACGCACTTAAGGACCGCACGCCGCTTGTAATGATCAGCGACCATGCGGATTCGGCGATCGAGGGCCGGGACGGCCACGAAGATCTCGATGACTGGACCGAGGCCGTGAAACAGTACACGAAATGGCAGTGGGTCGTGCACGAGCCGGACCGGATACCGGAATGGATCCGCAGGGCCTACACGCTGGCGAACATCAAGCCGGGCGGGCCGACCCACATTCGGGTTCCCCGCAACCACCTCTACCAGCCCGACGTCACATCGCAAATCTACTCGGGGCCGGCCTTTTCCGTGCCGATGAACCTGCAGCCGAACCCTGCCGAGATAGAACGTGCCGCCGGATTTCTGCTCAATTCGTCTTCGCCGCTGATGGAGGTCGGTTTCGAGATCAGCCAGTGCGGCGCGAATGACGCCGTCGTCGAACTGGCGGAGCTCCTGGCGATACCCGTGATCCAGCATCACCGCAGCTTCCACTGTGATTTTCCCAATTTTCATCCGCTGCACATCGGCTATCTGCGAAACCTGTCCAGCTGGTTCCAGCACTATCCGCAGGACATCGATTGCTGCATCAGTCTCGGCACCCGCGCCCAGCAGGGCGTCGAGGGTTTCATGCGCCGCCGCAACATCCCTTTGATCCACGCGAGCGTAGACCCCGAAAAAATTGGCCGGAACACGCCGATTACGAGTGGCCTCGTGGGCGACATGCGCCTCATCGCCGAATCCTTGACCGAGGCGATCCGCGGCATGGCGACCCCGGCCCAGCTTAAGAAGCTCAGCGAAGAAAGACGCGAGAAACTCGCGAAATATTCTGCTCAGCGGCACGCAGGCACTCGCGAATCGGGGCGCCTCAGCAAGGGCGAGCAGGTGCCGTGGCAGCGCCTGATGTACGAGCTCAATGAGCTGCTGGATCCTGACGCGGTTGTCGTCGAGGAGCTGGGTGACGGCGCGAGAACGCTGACTCACATTGAGTTCAGCAATAGCGGCCGGCTGAAAGTCGGCCGCACCACGGGTATGGCACTGGGCTGGGGTGTCGGCGCTTCGGTCGGCGTCAAGCTGGCGCTGCCGGATCGCCAGGTCGTGTCAATCCAGGGGGACGGCGGGTTTTTGTTCGGGCAATCGGATTCGCTGTGGACGATGTCGCGCTACGAGGTGCCGGTACTGACGATCGTGCTGAACAATCGCAGCTATGAAGCGACTCGGCTCCGAATCATGAACCGGCAGGGTGCGGCCGGGACGATCAACCGTGACTACGTGTCTTACCTCGGCGACCCGGACGTCGACTTCACGAAGCTGGCGGCTGTCTACAATATTCCGGGGGCCGTCGTGACTAACAGTGAAGAGGTCCGGCCTGCTATTCAGCGCGGTTTGCGCACGCTCGCCGAGGGCCGACCGTTCATGATTGATGCGCGCACGATGTCGTGGGGAACCGGTGCAGACCTGACCTACTACCAGAAGTTCTCCGTTGCCGACATCCGCAAGCGCAACGTCTGATACGCAGGGAAGTCGAACTGTCGGTTTGGTTGATTGAAAACCAGGACGACGGGAGTAAGCGTTCGATGCGCGATGGATTTTTCCGAAGGGACTTTCGGCACGCTTGCGGAGTCACGCTGAGCAGGACGATGCTGTCGGCAACACAGGTAGCCGCCCCGAACGCCGTCAACATGCTGACAACAGCCTGCAAGGCCTGAACAGCCGGGTTCAGAGCCCCGGTAATACGATGCTCGTGTTTCCTGACCGGCGTACACGGTTTACTGGAGCCATCGGCCGTACCAGGACAGATACCGCGAGAGCACATCACGCGCGAAGCTCGGTCGTGACACGCTGTGACTTTGCCCCGGATAGACGACCAGCTGTGTTGGTACACCGAGTCGCCTGAGGGCGGTGTACATCTGCTCGGCGTGAATGGCCGGCACGTTGTAGTCTTCCATTCCGCTTAAAAACAGCGTGGGCGTCTCGATTCGATCGGCGTGCAGGAACGGATACGACAAGCGCAGCCAGTTTTCCGGCGTTTCCCATGGCAATCCAAGCTCGAGCTCCCAGTCCTGCCACCACGAATCAGTGCCGAAGCCCGCGAACATATTGGACATTCCACCGCCACTCGTCGCAGCCCTGAAGCGGGTATCCGATGCAATGACGTAATTGGTCAGTATGGCACCGTTACTCCACCCGCCAACGCCAAGGCGACTTTCGTCGGCTATCCCCGTGGCAACGAGGTAATCGGCTGCCGCGAGTACGTCCACCACACCCGCGTTGCCCCAGTCACCAAATGTCGTCTTTTGAAACGCTTCGCCACGCCCGGAGCTGCCGCGTGGGTTTGGTCCAAAGACCACTGCCACTGGGCATTAGGCCCGCCCTGCAGCCGCATGATTGTCGGATACCGCACCCCCTCCTTAAACCCCGGCGGCTTTATCAGCAAGCCATGTAACTCACTGCCATCCGGCCCTGTGTAGCTGATCGCCGTAGCGGGCATCAGCTGCACCGAGCGAAGAAGTTCCTGGTTGGCTTGGGTTAGCGGGCGCAGCGTTTCACCGTCGAGCACCGAGATTTCGGCCGGCTCATCAGGGGAACTCGACAGTAGCGCGATCTGGCCGGCCGGGCCTATGTCATATTCCAGGACCGTGCGTCCTGCAGGCGTCAGGCGCCGCAGGTCCCGGCCGTCCGTGCTGATCGATGCCAGGTGGACGTTCTGGTCGTCCTCGAGCAGGAAAAAGACACGCTTTCCGTCTTCCGAGAATCGGGGCCGCGTCGTCGTGCGATCGAGATCCGCAGTAGGCCGCAGGCCCTGATCACCGTGCACTGAAAATAGTGCAACCTGGTGAAGAGTGAACCAGGAAAACTCCAGCGGGCCGCTTTGAATGCAGGCGATTTGCTGGCCGTCCGGACTCCAGCTCAGGTTGTTGACCGCGCTCCACCCCCAGACGGGGTCGCACTCCATCAGGTCGCCCATGCTGATTCGCTTCGGTTTGCTGCCGGCACGAGGCTCGACCGTCAGGATGTCCCAGTTTTCGTGGCGATCCGGGTCATCGCCGAGTTTCGTGACATAGGCAATAAGCCGCCCGTCAGGCGCGAAGGACGGCATGATCTCATCATGGGGTCCGCTGCTCAGCCGGACGACACTCCTGTCTTGCAAGTCCAGCAGGTGCAGACGCGATCGGGCATTTGGAAGGTAGCCATAGCCATCCTGCTTGAAAAGCAAGCGGTCAATTACGATGGGGCGATCAGCGCTGTTTTCGAGCATGCCGACTGGCAGGACACGCGAAATAAGCGCAATTTTCTTTGCGTCAGGCGCCCAGTCGAACTCGGAAACGCCGTAGTCGAGCGCGGTCAATTGCTCGACATTCTTGCCAGCCAGGTCGATGCGCCACAGCTGATCCACAGAATCATTTTTCGCGCCGGGTGCGAGGAACGCAAGGTATTTGCCATCAGGGCTCCAGCTCGGCGAATGTTCGGATGCAGGGGTCGCTGTCAGACGCACGGTCTCTGTGCCATCCCATCGTGTAAGCCAGATGTCACTGCGCTTCATGTCCGCCTGCGTATCCACTTCGGTGACCGTGTACGCGACCCACAGGCCGTCGGGAGAGATCTTCGGCCCCCAAACGTCCTTGACCTCGCTGAGGTCGTCGACTGTCAAGCTACGGCGGGAATCATCGGGCTCCACGTCGGACGCCGAATACCCGAAAGCCGGCGCCAAGATCAGGCCGAGGGTAAGGTATAGCGTGGCCTTTGCCGCTTCCCTGTTAGTGATGTGTTTCAAACTGGTTTCTGCGTTCGTTCCGGAAAATTCCTTTCCCCATTGCGCGAGCGGCGCAGTAAGGAACGTCCCCGTCCAACGTTGTGCCGGGTTCGGCCAAAATCGCATCGTGTGGCGATGCCTGACATGAGCGATAGATTCGGGTAACCCGGATTATAGTGCCATAGAAATTGAATGTCAGACCATGCGTCGTCTGACTTCACGCGGTTATCTCATCACAGGGTAGGCCATGGCCTTGGCGGGGCGCACGGGCATCGCCAGGAGCTTGACGGCTCGTCCGCTGTGGGCGCCAGATAGGTGCAGAGCAATCTACAGAAAGGGCGCTAGCCAGAACATTCGTGCCATGCTGGCATACGCGTTTGCCGAAGCGCGACGGGGTCACCATTGGTATGTCTCCGTCGGTATTTTCAAGTGGCTTGTCGCTGGCATCGGGGAACCTGCTTCGTACGACTGATGAAAGTCAAGGTTATGTGGTGCTGTCGCAGTAGGATCCGTTTGAGGTTCGCTGGGCGACGGCGGAAAGCACGTTCAGTGAATGCAGTTTTAGTGGCGCCGTTTCACGGCAATCGCAGAAAAGTCCAGCAGGTTAAGCGCCTGCAAAGGTATTTTCTTCGGGAGCGAAGTTATACTCGGCGTCGGCGGCACCACATACGGAAGCGACACTGCCGCGACGAACAGCCTTTTCCAGAGAGGATCATCAGAATGCGATTCTGCAAAAACATCGTTACGATCGCCGTTGCCAGCCTGCTGCTGCAGTCGGTATTTGTTCCAGCCGGGTCGGCAGGGCACAAACCACATATTCGAATCATCGCGACGGGCGGCACGATCGCCAACTCGCCCGACGGGCGCATGGGCGTAGATACGGTTCTCGAGCAGGTTCCGGGCATCGCAGAGTTTGCCGATATCGAGATTCGCGATTACGTCCGGATCGGCAGTTCGGAAATCACGATTCAGAACTGGATCGACATCGCGAACGTCATCATGGAGGAGTTGCGCAATCATCCCGATACTGACGGCATCGTCGTAACGCATGGCTCCAATACGGCGGAGGAAACTGCCTACTTCCTTAATCTGGTGCTCGACACCGCGGTGCCGGTCGTCGTTGTCGGTGCGCAGCGGCAGCGGACCACGCTCAGCGAGGACGGCTCTCGCAACCTTTACGACGCCGTGCGTGTTGCGGCACACCCGGAAGCAAGCGGACACGGCGTGATGCTGGTCGTCAACGAAATGATCCACGCAGCGCGGGATGTTACGAAGACGCTCAGCTACCGACCCGAGACCTGGGATTCCGGCGATCTGGGCGTGCTCGGGCTGGCCGATATCGATCGCATCCGTTTCTATCGCACGCCGCTCACGCTACACACGGTCAACAGCCGGCTGCATCTTGGCGAAATCACGACTGCGGCCGACTTGCCACGCGTTGACATCGTTTATACCTATGCGGATGCCGGCCCGGAACTGGTCGAGGCGGCCGTAGCCGCGGGAGCAAAAGGCATCGTCGTCGCGGGATTTCCCACGGGCTCGCCCAATCCGGCGATTGGTAAAGCGCTGACTGCAGCCGAAGAGCATGACGTTGCCGTAGTGATGAGTCACCGTGGCGGCCGCGGCCGCGTGCAGACGGGCCGGCCGTTTACCTCTGCTGACAACCTGACGCCGCAAAAAGCGCGGATCCTGCTGATGCTGGCTTTGGCGCATGGCGCAAAGGCGGACGAGCTCGAGGACATTTTTCTGGACTATTGAATTTGAACACGGGTTTCCCGTCGTTCATGATCCGACGGGCTGCATGCGCTGTGGGCGTGACACGCTCATGCCATGTAATTGATCTGTTTACGCGAACAACAAGGCGGTGACTTGAAATGGATCTTGGGATCAAAGGTAGGAATGCGCTCGTGCTGGCCTCGAGCCAGGGGCTGGGCCTTGGGATGGCGACGGCGCTTTGCGAAGAGGGCGCGAACGTCCTGATCTGTGGGCGGTCGGCCGACAAGCTTGCTGCCGCGTCGGCGAAACTGAATGAAGCCGGGCCCGGAGCGGCCGAGCATGCGATCGTGGATCTTTTTGCTGTCGATGCGGCGAGTACTCTGTATGCAGCGGCCCACGACAAGCTTGGTTCCATCGATATTCTCATCAACAATTCTGGCGGGCCGCCGCCCGGCGATGTCCAGGCTCCAGACTCCGATCAATGGCGTAAACAGATTGACGCGATGGTGATCCGCATCATCGAAATTACGAATCTTTGCGTTGCCGATATGAAACAGTCCGGCTGGGGCAGGGTGCTGACTATTGCCTCGTCCGGTGTCGTTCAACCTATCCCGAATCTTTCGATGTCCAATACGATTCGCTCATCCCTGCTGGGCTGGAACAAGTCGCTGGCGAACGAGGTCGCCGCAGCGGGCATCACCGCGAATGTCTTGTTGCCGGGGCGAATTCATACGGAACGCGTTGACCAGATCGATGCTGCAAATGCAAAAAAGGCCGGCAAGACGGTCGAGGAGATTGCGGAGGCTACGAAGGCGACAATACCGATGGGACGCTACGGGACCGTCGAGGAATTCGCATCGGTCGGCGCTTTTCTGGTCAGCGAACGCGCCCGCTACGTGACGGGTTCGGTGATTCGCTGTGATGGCGGCCTTATCCGAAGCATATGATTTTTAAGTGATTATCGGCTTCGAGCTGTATCGATTGCGCAGGCGCGCAATGGCTTAGACCGACGCGTTTTCCTGCACCCGCTTGCCGCACACCTTCTCACGCATCCATGAGAACAGCCCGTGCGGTATTACGTGTATATCCCAATAGACAAGTTTCGACTGGGCCACTAGTTTAGGATCCGCAAACGCCTGTTCCGCACCGAGTAAACTGCCAGGAGACCGTCATGCGACGACAACTCATCGAGGCACTCAGTTACCCACGGCTGCTGCTATTGAAAGTCATCGAGGCGAAGGACTGTCCGCACGACAGCGTTTTCGAAGCCACGAGTGAGCGATGTCAGCAGTGCGACCTGAACAAGGAATGTCACTGGGTTGTCTGTCTGAACGACTTCGAGGACCTGCAGGAGAAGCCCGCGTATACGCTTAACGCCTCTCTGCGTTACGGTATAAAGGTCGTCGAATCGCTGAACAGCGAACTGGGACACGACCCCACCCTGTGTACCTGCGAAAGTTGCTACTGGCTCAGGGATGCGCAGCGGCTGACCGAGGAATTCGAGCGGCGGCTGGCCCCGAACCCCTACCGAGCCATGCACTGATTCCGGGCCGGGTTGCTAAGGCAGCAGGCTCCTGGCCTTGGTCTTTTCGGTCTTGTCGTAGGCTATAAGTGCGCGCAAAGCGCTCATGGAGACGTCCGGCTCCAACCCGTCGGCAAGCCGATAAATCTGCTCGTAATACCAGCCGACGCGCGCAAAACCATTGACTGTTTTCAATAAGGCGATCGGTGAATTCGGTCCGAGGATACCGGGGCCAATGCGCAGATTCTGCTCGACCGCGGGAGCTTTCGCGAGCTGGCCGGACAGGATCTTCGCGGGAAAATCCGGATCGATGCACAACGGCCGGGCCAGGCCGATCACATCGACATCGCCACCGGCCAATGCCTCGTTCATGCCCTGCGCCGATCGAAATCCGCCCGTCACCATCAGGGGCATTGTCGCGACCCGGCGCGCGGCGACGGCGTAGTCGAAAAAATAGGCCTCCCGGGCCCTGGTGCTCTCCCGCACGTTTTGATCGAACACGGGCTCCAGTCCAGCTATGCCAAGCAGCCTCGGCTGCTCGTAGTTGCCGCCGGAAATTTCCAGCAGGTCGAGTCCCTCTGCATTGAGCATCTCGATCACCTGCAGGCAATCTTCGAACGAGAAGCCGCCTTTCTGGAAGTCGGCCGAATTCAATTTCACGGCGACGGGATAGTCGGGGCCCACGCTGGCGCGGACCGCGCGCACCGTCTCAAGCAACAGCCGGGCGCGATTTTCGAGGGAGCCGCCCCACTCGTCATTGCGCGTATTTACGCGCGGCGAGAGAAACTCGGACAGCAGGTAGCCGTGGGCGCCATGCACCTGCACGCCGGTAAACCCGGTCTGTCTGGCAATACCAGCGGTGAACGCAAACCGTGCGATCACATCGCGAATCTCATCGCCGCTCAGTGCCCGCGGTTTGCCGAAGCGTCCGCCGGGAATCGCAAGTGCGATCGTCGACGGGCCGACCGGTTCCGTCGCGATCAGTTTCGGCGTTTGCCTGCCCGCGTGACTGATCTGCATCCACAGATGCGTGTCATCAGCCGTGCCCGCCTCGGCAAGTGCCTCGAGCGCGGCGAGTTGCGCCGAGTCCTGCGGCCCGTCGATCACGATATTGCCCGCACGCTCGAGGTAGCGCCGGTCGACCTGAACATTGCCGCTCAGAAGCATGCCGGCGCCACCCTCGCACCAGCGTCGATAGAGCGTGACGTGCCGCTCCGTTGCCCGATTCCGGGCATCGGCGACCCCTTCGGTCATCGCGGCCTTGGACAGCCGGTTCTTGATGCTTGCCCCACAGGGCAGATTCAAACGACTTGCGATTCCGGTGCTTGTATCAGGTGGCCTGGTGTTCACTAATCCGGTTTCCCTTGCGGAGGCTGAGGCTCTGAGCGTTGCAGGATACTGCCTGAATAAGCTTTCGGACGTGCCAGCACGGCACGCTATTCGGCTCAATCTCCTGCGTTTGAACGATCCTACATAAAGAAATGCGCTTTGGCAGCCGCCGTCGGTACGCCGACGGCACGACAAAATCCGCAAGCCGGTCCTGTTTCGGTATGATTGGCGACGGCATCGAGATGCCGATCGACATTTATTTCTTAACCACAAGCTTCATGAAGGACAACAAGATGACAACTTACCTCGTTCGCACGATCTGCGTGCTTGCTGCCGTAGCCGTTTCGACGGCTTACGCCTGGGACCCGAAGGAGGCTGAAGAGCTTCATGAGAAAGCACAGGCTGCAAAGACCCAAATGCTGGACAAGGATCCGGATATGCAGCGCTTTTTCGATTCGGCCGTCGCCTACGTGATCATTCCCACCGTCGGTAAGGCCGGGTTTGGCATCGGCGGTGCGCGTGGCAAAGGTTTGCTCTACGAAGGCGGGGAAGCCACTGCGATCGTGACGCTGTCTCAACTGTCGATCGGCTTCCAGTGGGGCGGCCAGGCCTACAGCGAGTACATCTTCTTCAAGGACGACGTGGCATTGGCGGATTTCAAACGAGGCAACTATGAGCTTGGCGCGCAAGCGTCCGCCGTGGCGGTAACTGCAGGTGCATCAGCCGATGCAAATTACAGCGGCGGCGTTGCCATATTTACGCAGGCTAAAGGCGGTCTGATGTACGAGGCATCGGTTGGCGGGCAGAAGTTCAAGGTCGAAGCTCAGTAGTTGGAGCGCGACGCATGAGCGCCGATCTCTCACCTACAGCGCCGGTGCTGTTGCGGGACGAGCGTGATGGGATCGTTACCCTCACGCTGAACCGGCCGGCGCAATACAATGCGCTGTCGGCCGAAGTCTTGGCCGCACTGCAGGCCGAGCTGGACGATATTGCCCAAAGCGACACGACGCGAGTCGTCGTTCTCGCTGCCAACGGAAAAGCCTTCTGTGCCGGGCACGATCTGAAGGAAATGCGCTCCAGCGACGACCGAGCGTTTCACCAGGCGTTGTTCGATCAATGCGGACGCATGATGGTTAGCATTAATCGTCTGCCGCAGCCGGTCATCGCCCGGGTGAACGGTATTGCGACGGCTGCTGGCTGCCAGCTGGTAGCCAATTGCGATCTGGCCGTGGCTGCCGAGGATGCCCGATTCGCTGTTTCGGGCATCAACCTGGGACTGTTCTGCTCGACTCCGGCGGTTCCCCTGAGCCGAAACCTGCATCAAAAACACGCGCTGCAAATGCTGCTGACCGGTGAGTTCATTTCTGCGCAGCAGGCGCGGGAGTTCGGGCTGGTCAACGAGGTGGTCACGGCGCCGGAACTCGAATCCGCGACGCGGGCGCTGGCCATGAAAATCGCGGCCAAGTCCTCGCATGCGATCAGGCTCGGCAAGAACATGTTTTATGAGCAGTTGACGATGAACCTGGCCGACGGATATGCCTACGCGAGCGAGCGCATGGCCTGTAACATGGACTCCCACGACGCGCGCGAAGGCATTGACGCATTCATTCAGAAGCGCAATCCCGAATGGAAGGATCGATAGCGGCTTACCATGTCGAAGTCGCAGTACTCGACTGATCTGGACCGGAACGCGGCCAATTTTTCGCCGCTTTCGCCGATAACGTTCATCGAGCGCGCCGCGTCGGTTTACCCGGGGCGCTGCGCGATGGTCTACAACGAAACGCAGCGCGACTGGTCCGAGACGTACCGCCGCTGTCGCCAGTTTGCAGTGGCACTGCAGCGGCGGGGCGTTACAGCAGATGATACGGTCGCTCTTATGCTGCCGAATGTGCCGGCGATGTACGAAGCTCACTTCGCCGTTCCGATGGCCGGCGCGGTGATGCACTGTCTCAACATACGCCTCGATGCGGAAGCGATCGCTTTTCAGCTTGATCACGGCGGCGCGAAGATCTTGCTGGTTGACCGCGAGTACTCCGCGACCGTTACCGCGGCGCTGGATATGCTCGACGAAAAGCCGATCGTAATCGATGTCGACGACCCGGCGTTCGACGGTGGCGAGTTTGTCGGCGAGATGGAATACGAGGAATTTCTGGCAACCGGTGATCCCGAATTTTCGTGGGCGCTGCCGCGGGACGAGTGGCAGGCAATAGCGCTGGGTTATACCTCCGGCACGACCGGCAACCCGAAGGGCGTCGTCACGCATCATCGCGGTGCCTATCTGAACGCGGTGTCCAACATACTGGCGTGGAACATGGGGGCGCACCCCGTTTACCTGTGGACTCTGCCGATGTTTCACTGCAACGGCTGGTGTTTCCCGTGGACCATTGCCGCCTTGAATGGCACGAATATCTGCCTGCGTGCGGTCCGCGATGATGCAATTTACGACGCGATCAAAGCGCACCGGGTCACACACCTGTGTGGCGCCCCGATCGTGTTGAACCTGATGGCGAACGCCGGCGAAGAGCTGAAAGAGGGGATCGATCATTCGGTCAACGTCATGACCGCTGCATCTGCGCCTCCACCGGCGATCCTCGAGGCCATGGCAAAGCTCAACTTCAACGTCACCCATTCGTACGGGCTGACCGAGGTCTACGGACCGGCCGTGGTCTGCTCCTGGCACGAAGATTGGGAT
>JAACFB010000073.1 GCA_009937615.1 Gammaproteobacteria bacterium
GATGGCCTGCGGCCATCAGTACACCTGATTTGACTCGAATCGCCTCCGGGCGATTCTCGCCCCTTCGGGGCGCACTGCGTGCGTCCAAAACGCTTTCGCGTTTTGTCGAGTCAGGCCCATTCGACCTCTCTGAAACCCTCCAACTCCGTATGAAACAACGGCCTGGCGGAGTAATTAAGTCGAATCAGACCCCGTAACGGGGCTGCGATTGTACGCAAATGGCCGCAGGATGAGAACCTGGGGCCCATTTGTGGCAAAATCGAGGTCGCGACGGAGCTCGGAGAAAGGCTTTGCGCCCACTGCTTTACCTCACATTTGCCGGTTTACTGGGCACCTGTTCAACACCACCGCCATTACTGGATCAGGTCCTGGATATCGGCGAGCTGCGCGTTGTGACTCGCGACAGTCCGACAGCCTTCGTCGACGGTCCCGACGGGCCGTCCGGACCGGAATACGATCTTGCACAGGCGTTTGCCGACGAGCTCGGCGTCACGCTCGTCATCGAAACCGTCCAGAGCGTCGCCGAGGTCATCCCGTTCCTCTCCTCGGGCAAGGCGCACATCGCTGCCGCTGGACTCTCTATCACCGACACGCGACGCGAGTACGTGCACTTCGGCCACCCCTACGAGATGGTCGATATGCACCTGATCTACAAGTTGGGAACCGGCAAACCGCGGTCGATCGACGATATTTTGGACCGCTCCATCGAAGTGGTAGCCGGAACGAGTCACGTCGACATGTTGATGTCGCTGCAACAGGTGTATCCGGACCTGAGCTGGGCCGAGAACGCCGATGTCGAAGCTGCCGAGCTGCTGGCCAAGGTCGCGGCAGGCGAAATTGACCTGACCATCGCCGACAGCACTGAATTCAATATCCAGCGGCACTTTTATCCGGACCTGCGCGTCGCACTCGATCTCGAGGTCGATGATCCGCTGGCCTGGGCGTTTCCGCAGCATTTCAGCGAGAGCCTGCTAAGCCGTGCCGATGATTTTCTGATCGAAGCAGACCGCAGCGGCTGGCTGGCTCAGGTCAGAGACCGGTATTACGGGCATACCGATGAGTTTGACTATGTCGGCACCCGCAACTTCATTCGGCACTACGAGAGCCGCCTGCCCCGCTACCGTGAATTTTTCGAGGCCGCTGGCCGGCAGTGGGACGTCGACTGGCGCCTGCTCGCTGCGATCGGCTACCAGGAGTCTCACTGGCGTTCAGGCGCGGTCTCGCCAACCGGCGTTCGCGGCATCATGATGTTGACCGAAGATACGGCGAACTACCTGGGGCTCGACGACCGCGCCGATCCCAAAAACAGCATATTCGGCGGCGCCCAGTACTACGCAAGACAAACCGAGCGCGTAGCCGATACCGTAGAAGAACCGGACCGGACCTGGATGGCGCTGGCCGCCTATAACGTCGGCTTCAATCACATCAAGGACGCGCGCCAGATCGTCGAGTGGCGGGGCGGTGACCCTGATAAATGGATGGACATCAGCGAGGCGCTGCCGCTACTTGCGCAGCGAAAGTGGTACACGAAAGTGCCATTTGGCTATGCGCGCGGCTGGGAACCCGTGCTGTATGTCAACAACATCCGCAGCTACTACAACATCCTGCAATGGCTGACGGCCAACGAGGAGCCTGCGTCACCGGACGCCATCGAAGAGCCTGAAGCGCCGGGCGTCGTTCCCGAGATCAACACCCCCCCCGTGGAACTCGAAACAACCTGATTGCGGGTGACATCACCGGTTCAGATACACGCGCCGCCGGTATCAGCGCCGATGCGCAAAGAAATCCTGCAGCAGTTTGCCGCATTCATGAGCCAGCACGCCGCCGTTGACTTCGAATCGATGGTTGCAGGCCTTGCTGTCGGTTAAATCGATGACGCTGCCGAGCGCGCCCGCTTTAGGGTCATACGCCCCGAAGACCAACCGGGTTATCCGCGCCTGTGTAATGGCGCCGACGCACATGACACAGGGCTCCAGCGTAACGTAAAGCGTCGCGCCGCCGAGCCGGTAGTTATTGCAGGTCTTCGCGGCCGCACGCAGCGCGACGATTTCGGCGTGCCCGCTGGGATCGGAGTCCGTGATTGAACGATTGTGAGCAACCGCGACAATTTCGCCACCGATCACGATAACGGCACCGACCGGGACTTCACCGGCTGCCTGCGCCAGCAGGGCCTGATCGAGTGCCGCGCGCATCGCGACGACATCCTTATCGGTTTCGCTCACTGATCCCCTGCTCCCGCTGAGTAGTCGGTCCGTTCTGAATGCAGGTAAGAACGCCGCAACAGGTGCCGCGAGAACCGTGCGATGAGCATTAGTCGAAATCCTGACGGCGGCCAGATGACTTCAGTATCAGCGTCATGCTGGGCACTGATTCCTGACGCGAGACACAATAGATCTCCCCCTTGCCCGTTTCCTCGAAGCCGAGTTTGCTTAACACGTTGGCCGAAGCACTGTTTCCCTGCATGTAACTCGAATTGATGCTTGGTGAATCGAGGTTCTCGACTGCGTACCGCAGCAGCCCGGCGCCTGCTTCCGTCGCATAACCGTGCCCCCAGTAGTTTCTTCCCAGCCAATACCCGAATTCGTACGAGCCGTCCTCGTCTTCAGTTAATCCGATACCACCTATCAACGAGCTGCCCAGGTAGATACTCAAACTGAGTTGTTGCCGGCGAATGATTTTAAACCAGTCATCGGCATCCTCCGCCGTGTAGGGATGCGGCACACGCGATAGCCATTTGGCAACCTCCCAGTCTCCGATCTGCTCGACGATGGCCTCCTTGTCGTCGTCTTCCGGTTTTTTCAGGACCAGCCTGTCTGTGCGAATTTCTATCATTCCCACTCAATGGTGGCCGGCGGCTTCCCCGAGATGTCGTACGCCACGCGCGAAATGCCGTCGACCTCGTTGATGATTCTGAGCGATACGTGCTCGAGAAAATCGTAGGGCAATCGTGCCCAGCGCGCCGTCATGAAGTCGATCGTCTCGACGGCGCGCAAGGCTATGACGTACTCGTAGCGGCGGCCGTCCCCCATGACACCAACGGACTTGACCGGCAGGAAGACCGCGAATGCCTGGCTTACCCGGTCATAGAGGTCTTGCTTGCGAAGCTCATCGATGAAGATGTCATCGGCCAGCTGAAGTTTTTCGACGTACTCGCGCTTGACCTCGCCGAGAACGCGAACGCCCAGCCCGGGTCCCGGGAACGGATGCCGGAATACCATGTCATGCGGCAAACCCAGCTCCAGTCCGATCTTGCGCACCTCGTCCTTGAAGAGCTCTCTCAGAGGCTCGACGAGCGACATGCGCATATCCTCAGGCAGTCCGCCGACATTATGGTGCGACTTGATGACGTGCGCCTTGCCGGTCTTGCTGCCGGCGGACTCGATGACGTCAGGATAAATCGTGCCCTGCGCGAGCCACTCGATACTCTCCAGCTTGTGCGCTTCCTCGTCGAATACGTCAATAAACAGCCCGCCGATGATTTTGCGTTTCTTCTCGGGGTCGGACTCACCCGCCAGCGCGTCGAAGAATCGGTCCGCCGCGTTTACGCGAATGACCTTGATGTGCATGTGCTCGGCAAAGGTTTCCATGACCTGGTCGCCCTCGTGGTGGCGTAACAGGCCGTGGTCGACGAATACGCAGGTCAGCTGATCGCCGATCGCCTCGTGCAGCAGCGCCGCGACGACCGATGAATCGACGCCACCGGAAAGTCCGAGCAACACCTGGCCATCACCAACCTGCTCGCGAACGTGGGCAATCGCATCGGCCACGATGTTGCCCGGTGTCCAGTCGCCCGGACAGCCGCAGATATCGCGCACGAAGCGGCGCATGATCTGCTCGCCCTGCAGCGTGTGCGTCACCTCGGGATGAAACTGTACGCCATAGAAATGGCGTTCCCGATCTTCCATGGCGGCCATCGGCGAGTTGGGACTGCGAGCCGTGATCTCGAAGCCCGGCGGGGCAACTTCAACCCGGTCGCCGTGGCTCATCCACACTTTGAGATGCGGTTCGCCTTCGTCCGTATCGCTCAGGCCGCCGAAAAGTCCCGAGTCGCCGGGCAGGACCTCTGCATAACCAAACTCGCGATGCGACGATGCCTCGACTTTGCCACCAAGTTCCGCAGCCATCGTCTGCATGCCATAACAGATTCCCAGCACCGGCACGCCAAGTTCGAACACGACATGCGCTACTCGCGGCGGATCGTCGAGATTGACCGACTCGGGGCCACCGGAAAGAACGATCCCCGCAGCGCCGAAGGCCTTGATATCGCTATCGGACATGTCCCAGGGGTGAATCTCGGAATACACGCCGCATTCGCGCACGCGTCGCGCAATCAGCTGCGTGTACTGGCTGCCGAAGTCGAGTATCAGCAGCCGATGCGCGTGGATATCCGGATGCGCAGCATCCGAGGCTTCTGCGGCCTGGCTCATCAGCGAATGCGCTCCCTAACTGGTGCGGTAGTTGGGCGGTTCTTTGGTGATCGTCACGTCATGGACGTGACTCTCCTTCATCCCCGCCCCTGTGATCTGGACGAACTGCGGCTTCGTACGCATTTCCTCGATCGTGCTGCTGCCGGTATAGCCCATAGCGGCACGAACACCGCCAATGAGCTGGTGCACGATGGCTACGAGACTGCCCTTGTAGGCGACGCGGCCCTCGACGCCTTCGGGCACCAGCTTCTCGAGTTCCTCGGTCGCATCCTGGAAGTAACGGTCCGACGACCCGTGCGACTGGCCCATCGCGCCGATCGACCCCATGCCGCGGTACGACTTGTACGAGCGCCCCTGGTAGAGTTCGACCTCGCCAGGCGACTCTTCGGTGCCGGCAAACAGGCCGCCGATCATGACCGAGTACGCGCCTGCAACGAGCGCTTTGGCGATGTCGCCCGAGTATCGAATGCCACCATCCGCAATGAACGGCACGCCTTTCTTTTCGAGCGCCGCAGCAACTTCGGCCACCGCGGAAATCTGCGGGACGCCGACGCCCGCAACGACGCGCGTCGTGCAGATCGAACCCGGCCCGATGCCGACTTTGACGCCGTCCGCCCCGGCCTTGACCAACGCTTCGGCCGCTTCGCCCGTGACGACGTTGCCACCGATCACCTGGATGTCCGGGTACTGGCCCTTGATCGCGCTGACGCGATCGATCACGCCCTTCGAAAAGCCGTGCGATGTGTCGACGACCAGTACGTCGGCGCCGGCCTGCACCAGGGCAGCCACGCGATCGTTCGAATCATAGCCGGTACCGACAGCCGCACCCACGCGCAGCGCGCCGCCATCGTCCTTGCACGCCTGCGGGTAGTCCTTGGCCTTCTGAAAGTCCTTGGCCGTGATCATGCCCTTGAGCTCGAACTGGTCATCGACAACGAGGACTTTTTCGATGCGATGCTGGTGCAGCAGCGACTTCACCTCGTCATCGCTTGCGCCCTCGCGCACCGTGACGAGCCGCTCCTTCGGCGTCATGACCTCGGATACCGGCGCGTCCATGCGCGTCTCGAAGCGCAGGTCCCGCCCTGTGACGATGCCCACTGTTTCCTTACCGTCGACGACGGGCACGCCCGAGATGCCCATGGACGCGGTTAACTCGATGACTTCGCGGATCGACATTGCCGGCGAGACCGTGATCGGGTTACGTACGATACCGCTCTCGAACTTCTTGACCTGCAGCACCTGGCGGGCCTGCTCCTCGATCGCCATGTTCTTGTGAATGATGCCGACACCGCCTTCCTGCGCGAGCGCGATCGCGAGCCGCGCCTCGGTGACGGTATCCATCGCCGCCGACAGGATCGGTATATTGAGCGTTATGTCCCGGGTAAGCTGGGTACTCATATCGACCTCCCGGGGCAGGACGTCGGAGTAGCCCGGCTGCAGCAGAACATCATCGAATGTCAGGGCTTCCTTGGCGATACGCATGAGAATCTTCGGGTCCTTTGATTGAGGATAAACGGTCAATTGTACGCCTTTGAATTTTTCGGCAAAAGCTTGGCGGCGTCCGATATACTGGCGAACATGGATAATTCGGGCCAAGCGAACGCAATCGCGGGCGCGATCACAGTCAGCCAACTCAATCGCCAGGTCAAGACGCTGCTCGAACAGGGTCTCCCGCGCCTCTGGGTCGAAGGCGAGATATCCAACCTCGCGCGGCCGGCCTCAGGCCATCTCTATTTCAGCCTCAAAGACAGTTCCGCGCAGATCCGGGCGGCCTTTTTCCGACAGCGCCAGCGTGGACCGACGATCGGCTTCAAGGAAGGCGACCAGGTACTCGCTTTCGGCCGCGTCAGCCTTTATGAGCCGCGTGGCGACTACCAGCTGATCGTCGAGCAGATCGAACCGGCCGGCGAAGGCGCCCTCAAGCGCCAGTTCGAGTTATTGAAGAACAAACTCGCCGCCGAGGGGCTGTTCGACGAAGCCCACAAGCAGGAATTGCCTGCTCTGCCGGCCCGAATCGGGGTCATCACGTCGCCGAGCGGGGCCGCGATTCGCGACATTATCAGCGTGCTTCGACGTCGCTTCCCCTCCATCCCCGTCGTGATCTACCCGGCTGCCGTGCAGGGTGAAGCCGCGCCGGCCGAAATTATCGCTGCGCTTGAGACGGCGATTCGGCGCGACGAATGTGACGTGCTGATCATGGGACGCGGCGGCGGCTCGCTCGAGGACCTCTGGGCATTCAATGACGAGAAACTGGCGCGGGCGATCTTCGACTCGCCGATACCGATCGTCAGCGCTGTAGGCCACGAGATCGATTTTACGATCGCAGACTTCGTTGCTGACGTTCGCGCCCCAACCCCCTCCGGCGCCGCCGAGATCGTGGTGCCGGACCGGCTCGACTGGCTGCGCGCGGTCAACTCCCTCACCGCGCGCGTCGCCCGGCTCGGACAGCGCGCCCTCGAGGACAAGGGCCAGACGCTGGACTGGCTGAGCCGCCGGCTGCTGCAGGGTAGCCCACAAACGACACTGCGGCGCCAGGAGGCCCAGCTGAGAGAGGTACGTCATCGTCTCGCCGCCGCCATGCGTCAGAGCGCCCTGTGGCTCCGCCCGCAGCTGACCTCGCTGTCTCAACGGCTGAGCAGCAGTGGGCGCAACCGGATTGCGGCTGCGAGTCACCGGCTGGACCTCGCCATGCGCGGCCTGCATTCGGTCAGTCCCCTCGCAACGCTGGATCGGGGCTACGCGATCGTCGAACGCGCAGACACAGGGAAGGTTGTGCTGAATGCCGCCGACGTCGCCGCCGGGGACGATATACGCGCGCGCCTGGCGCAAGGCGAACTGATCGCGACCGTGAAGTCTACGAAAAATGCATAGGCGCCTGCTGCTCCTGGCGTTGCTCGCGCCGGTTGCGCTTGCGGCAGCAGAGGAGACGGCGTGGCCCGGCGGCATTGCATTTATCGAGCTCGGCCCTGCCGACGGGGCACCGCCGGTCGTCGAGTACGACGGCAAGCGGGTGCTCGTGATGCAGGATGGCGATCGCTGGCGCGCGGCGGTCGGCATACCCCTGGAGGCGCCCATGGGGCGCGCAACGATTCGGGTTGCCGGCGACATCACGCTGTCTTTCGACGTCGTCGAGCATGTCTACCGCGAACAACGGCTGAACGTCAGTAAGAGCTACGTGTCGCTGAGCGACGAAAATCTCGCTCGCGTCGGACGCGAACGCAAAATCATCGATGCGGCTTTAACGAACTGGCGTGAGACCAAGCTCGATGGCGTAGACCTGGCCGCCCCCGTCGATGGTCCGCAAAGTTCGAGCTTCGGCCTGCGCCGGTTCTTCAATGACGAACCGCGCGCGCCCCACAAAGGCATGGATATCGCCGCAGCCGAGGGTACGGCGGTGCTGGCGCCTAGAGACGGCGTCGTGACCGCGACCGGCGATTATTACTTCAACGGCAATACCGTGATCATCGATCACGGTCAGGGCTATGTCACGATGTACTGCCACCTCAGCGAAATCCGTGTTGACGAGGGACAGGACCTGGCCGCTGGTGATTTAATCGGTGCGGTCGGCGCGACGGGGCGCGTCACGGGCCCGCACCTGCACTTCGGCACGTACCTGAACGGCACTGCCGTCGATCCCGCACTGTTGCTTGCCGGCGATTAGGAACGGCCGGCAAAGCCGTTCGTTCCCCGACCAGGATTCGACGCCCGGGTTTCGAAAGGCGTGCCGCTCAGCACGATGCGATCACGCAGGCACTGGACCGGCGGATTCGGACCCAGTGTTCGGCAGTTGCCTGTATTTGGCGGCCTCAATCAGCGCGGGACATTTCCAGGGGCGCGCCACGCGCTCTCGGATGCATGGTTTGCGATTCGGCGAGTCACCGGCTTTCCGCCTGGTCCGGCAGGCCCTTCCTGTAGACCAGGAAACCTCCGGCTGTTATTGCCAACCCGAGTGCCGCTCCGGCCATTTGCAGCGTTCCGAATTGAATGCTTTTGCCAACGCCGATGACGTCGGCCAGGATAAAAATTGCAGCGACCACCAGCCCCAGAATAACGACGATCAGCCCCACCGCTTTTGCGGGCGCCGGCAAAGACAGAATTCGGTTCATCCCGAAGGTGCCCAGAAATACGCCAAATGACCCCGCCAGGGCATCCCATGATTCGGCACTTCGATAATTTACGAGGCCCTGAGCAGCTTCGGTCGCGACGGCAATGCCGATCGCGATTCCGACGGACGCCACTTCGCCGTGGCGGCTCGACAAGAAGTTCCAACGCAAG
>JAACFB010000074.1 GCA_009937615.1 Gammaproteobacteria bacterium
CCTCGGCGAAAGCAAGCGTCTTGGCGGAGTTCTGCAGACGGTCGAGGTGCTTGTCGAGGGCTGCGATGCGGCCGCGGTAAACGCGCAGTCCCTCCCAGACGGCGTCGCCGCCCTGCACGACGCTGTCGAAAACTGACACACACGCTTCGGCGCGCGGAACCAGTCGGCCATTGACGTGCACGAGGATGTCGGCATTGCGGGAATCGGGCAGTTTCAAACGGGATCTCCTTTAGTTATCCGGGACACGCGCGGATGGCGCGTTCGTAAAGAGCTTCGTACCATGGCGCGCACTCGTTGAGCAGCGGCGCGAGACGCTCAGGAAAATCTTCCTTGTGACGATACGGTGAGAAACCGGTGCTTTGGTGTACGGCGTGATACCAGTGCGGTGCCCAGGTGCCGTCTTCGGCGCGCGGACCCGGCGCCCAGCTCAGCATCGTCTCCAGGAACGGTATCCGCAGTCGTTCGCAAAGCTGGCGCAATACCGATCGTGGATCAAGCAGCAGTTCCCGGGCATCGATAACTGACGGCGACTGGCCCGCCGATTCAAGCTGCTGATACAGCTCCCACTGCATCTTGAAACCCGTGTCGGCGAGCGTTGCGTGCGGCACCTGGATCGTCAGCGACGGGAGCATTTGTTCCGGGTCCCGAATAAGAAACACGTTCTCGGTCTGCTCAGTAAAGCGCTCGTCAATCTCGACCAGATGATGCGTCATCTGCTTGATGAACAGGATCTCGGGATTATCCGGCGACGGAGCGAGCAGCTCACGCATGACCTTGTTGCCGTCACAATCGACATTGGCCAGGACTTCTTCGCGGCCCGGGTGAACGCTGCCGGTCTCCCGAAGAAAATGACCGTAAAGGGGTTCGTCGACCACTCGCGTGTCCGGACGCTCGGCGAAGCTGTACATCAAGGCCGTGGAGACGTTCCTTGGGCCGGACCAGAGGCAGATTGCTTTCATCGCTGCATATCATCACAGGGCCCGGACTGAATCGTCCACCCATCCCTGACAATATCATCCTCATTGACCCGCTGAAACCGGGCAAATGCGGGATCCACCTCCAAGCTTGTCCTGGGCAACAGGCAGAATGGCGCAGACCTCGGCAAAGCCTCGTTTGCTCAAGACCGGGCAGGGCAGGTGTTCATCGAGCCTTGCCGCAGAGACTTGGAAAATGCGGCTGATTCTTCAAAGCTCGAGCGACAGTAAATCCGCCAGGCCGTCCTTATCCGGGCTCTCCCTGTTTCTGGCATGGTCACCGGCATGGTATCGTCAGCGATTACCAATTTGCCAAGAACATCCGGCATCGACATAAGTTTTTCTGAATGACCCGAACGATCGATACGTTGCGTGCAGCGATGCCCGGCCTGCTGCTTAGCGCGACCATCGCACTGGCCGTGAGATTCGTCAGCGACCGGCTGGGTGGTCCGGCGATGTTGTATGCCCTGTTATTCGGGATGGCGTTCAACTTTCTCACCGAGGACGAGCGGTTTGCGCGCGGTATTCGCTTTGCAAGCCGCAATATTCTGCGGTTTGGAGTCGCGCTACTCGGTCTCCGTATTACGACAGGCGAGGTGATGGATCTCGGCTGGCCGGTGGTTGCGCTGATCGTGGCGAGCGTCGTGGCAACCATTTTGATCGGCGGACTTATCGGACGTGCCTTCGGCTTGCACGGCGGCCAGTCCATTCTCTCGGCCGGTGCGGTCGCGATCTGCGGGGCGTCCGCGGCGCTCGCGATTTCGTCGGTATTGCCGTCCCATAAAGATCACGAGCGCAACACGATCCTGACCGTTGCCGGGGTCACGGCGTTAAGCACGGTTGCGATGGTTCTATACCCGGTATTCGTTACCTACCTGGATTACGACAACGCTACCGCGGGTATTTTCCTGGGAGCGACGATTCATGATGTTGCACAGGTGGTCGGTGCCGGCTACATCATTTCTGATCAAACCGGTGAGATATCCACGCTTGTGAAACTCATCCGCGTCGCGTGCCTGGTACCGGTCGTCATCACGATCTCGCTGATCATGCACCGCCGCCGGTCCCCGGAAGCCGCGAACGAACCCCTCTTGCCCTGGTTTCTCGTGGCCTTCGTCGCGCTCATCATCGTCAACAGTTTCGGCTGGGTACCTGCAGAGGCGCACGCGCTGTTGACACCGGTCTCGAGCTGGTCGCTGCTCACGGCCGTCGCGGCTCTCGGGGTCAAGACCTCGCTCAAGTCCCTGGCCGATGTTGGCCCGGCGCCGGTTGGCGTAATGCTGATTCAGACGGCTTTTCTTGCCGTGTTCGTGATCGGCGGCATCGCTCTGATCAGATAGCAAGCTGTGCAGCGCATTTGCGGGCTGTTGATTCCGTCGCTAAGACACACCCAGGGCAGGTGTCGTGGGTTCCGGCCTGAGCGATAACCGAAGCTGAAAGTGTCAGCGATAAAAACGACCCCGGGTAATAACGATCCGAATCAATCTCGCCCTGGCCCCTCTGGCCTGAGGCGCAACGTTCTGCTGCAACTTAATCCTGGAGGAGACCGATGCGTGCTTTCGTGCTCACTGCCCCGAGCCGAGCCGCTTGTTCACTTCCGTCCAGTAAACCTGCCGGATTACGGGCGTGGCGGGGGCGAAAATCTCAACCAGTCCGTCGACCTCGGCCGACGTATAGCCGGCCCTCTCGAGGGCGGCCTTGTAGCGGCGGGTTTCCTCGTCATGGTCGTCGGCGCGGGCATCCCGTTCCGCTCTCTCTGCCGCGGCTTCCGCGATAATTGCTGACAAATCAGCGTCGGGCTGTTGCCTGGCCTGCTCCAATTCCTGCCAGATATTCGCGCGGTTTTCCGGCGTGCTGATTTTGAACGCATACACCCAGGTCCGGCGCACGTTGTCACGCACATCGAGCCGCGCGACCTCGGCCTGGAAACGCCGGGTTTCGGCATCCAGTTCCCCAAGCTCAGCGTCCAGGTCGCCTGCTACGATTGCGGGCGCAGGGCCGGAGATGTCGGACTGCGCGAATGCCGTAATGGTTACCGCCGAACTGAGAACAATCAGGGGGAACAGGTGCCTTACCAGTGTCGTTTCATACTTCATTGCGAATTGTTTCTCCTGTTTTACGCTGCGGACTGCGGTCTGACTCTCAGGCGGCCATTGCTCGTGACGAGTGCCGGAATCTCGATACCTGCAAAAAGCCTGCTTCGCTCATCAGTACCGTAGTAAACCCGGTGTCGCACCGGCGAGCATGCCGTCGGCGGTGTTTCTAATAGTGTAGTTCAAGCCCGGCCGTTGCGAGGCTGACGGCCGCTATTCGACGATCGCGGCATGCACGAGCGCATTCACGATCGGTATGTGCACGTTCCGGTAGCGCGGCGGAAACAACTGGCTCTGCAGGATGACGACGAGTTCTTCTTCCGGGTCGACGAAGAAGTAGCCGTTCGCCAAACCGCCATGGCTGAATTCACCTTTGCTGGTCGGATAGTTGATCTGCGTCGGATCCACGACCACGGAAACATTCAGCCCGTGCCCTTGCCCTGGAGCCCAGTAGCGCTCCCTGACGCCGACCGGGTAGCGCTGCGTGGTCATGAGCTGCACGGTCGATGGAGAAAGGATGCGGACCTCGTCGAGTACCCCGCCGTTGAGCAACATTTGCGCGAAACGGAAGTAATTTCCCGGTGTCGAAATGAGCTGGCCGCCGCCATTGAAGATCGCAGGCTTGACCAGCGAACGATCAAGAGGTCGCGCTGAATCCGGGTCGTCGGAGAAGATCGCCAGCTTGCCCTGTTCGTCGTAGCGGTGAATTTTCATCAGGCGCTGTTCGAGTTCGGGCGGCACCCAGCTCACGGTTTCATCCATGCCCAGTGGACCGAAAATACGTTCCTGCATGAAAGCTCCCAGGTCGGAGCCGGAGATACTCTCGACAACGATTCCGAGGATGTCCGCCGAATAGCTGTATATGTATTCGGTGCCCGGCTGGTACGCCAGCGGAATGCGCGAGAGCCGGTCGATAGCTTCCTGCCGGCCGATGCCGTGCTCGAATGGCTTGAGCTGTTGATAGATTTCGTTGACGGGCGAGCTGCTGTAGGGGCCCCCGTACGTGAAGCCCGCCGTATGCGTCATCAACTCGTGCATCGTCGGCGCATGCCGCGGGGGTTCAAGAATCATCTCGCCGGCGTCATTGGTGCCTGCATAGACTGTCAGGTCGGCGAGTTCCGGGATGTACTTCGCGATCGGGTCATCCAGCGAAAACCTGCCTTCCTCGTAAAGAATCATCGCCGCGACATTCGTGACGGGCTTCGTCAGGGACATGATGCGAAACAAGGTGTCGTAGGTGATCGGCTCCCGCGTTCTGACATCCATGTAGCCCATGTTCTCGTGCATCACGACGCGGCCGCGGCGCGCGACGACGACCTGGAAACCGGGTTCGAGACCGTCACTGACCTGCTTCTGGAAATAATCCCGCAGTTCCTGCAGTTTCGCCGATGACATGCCGACACGTTCCGGCTTCGTGACTTTCAGCGACTCGGCGTGGGCCGGTACGGCAATTAGAAGCAGCAGTGCTGCGAGGTAGCGGGTGCAACGGGCCATGTGCCGTCCTGTTTTCAGCCGGGGTGTCGCCGAACCATACCGCCGCCGCGCTTTCGAGAGCAAATGAATTCCGGTTTTCAGTCGAAACAGGGTCCCTCGGCAGCCTGGATCAATTTGCGAAGAGCAACTTTCTTGATCGGTTATGTCGTTAACCCGGCTGCCGGCAAGATGGCAGTCAGGTCGCGATTCGAGCGAGTCATACCCACGATTTCCAAGGGTCAACCGGGTTACTATCGCAGTCCTGCGTTGAGCGGAGCACTCACAATGGCATTTCCCCTGATCGGCCCGGAACAGGACTTTGCGCTCTGGTCGATTCTCCTCGCATTGGCGGGATTCGGCTTCTGGTGCGAGCGTTACGCCTGGGGCAGGAAGTACTCGGGTGTCATGCTGCTGATCGGTGCGGCGATCCTACTCGCGAACCTCAAGATAATTCCGACATCGGCACCTGCCTATGATGCGGTGTGGGACTACCTGGTCCCGATCGCAATTCCCTTGTTGCTGTTCCAGGCGGACCTGAAGCGAATCGTCCGCGAGTCCGGTCCAACGCTGCTGGCTTTCGTGATAGGCAGCGCAGCCGTCGTCGCCGGCGCGATCACCGGAGCGTCGATGCTGAACCTCGGACAATACGAGGCGGAGCTCGCCGGCATCTTTACGGGAACCTACATCGGCGGAAGCCTGAATTTTGCGGCAGTTTCGGAAGCAAGCGGGATGCAGGACGGCAGCATGCTTGCGGCCGCAGTCGCCGCGGACAACGTTGTAACGAACCTGCACTTCCTGCTGATCATCTTCCTGCCCGGCGTCGCCTGGCTTGCGCGACGCTACCCGACACACCATATGGATAACGCCGTGCTATTCAGCACGGACTCTCAGGCCAGCGTGCATCGGATTGCAGATCTTGACATCGCCGGCCTTCTTGCAGCGTTGGCGCTGGCCTTCATGCTTGCGGCGGCTGGCAATGCGCTGGCTGAATTCGCCGGGAAGCCACAGTTCGGCATTCTCGTTACCACCGCGCTGACGCTGGTATTCGCAACCCTATTGCCGCGGCAGGTGCAAAAGCTGTCAGGTTACAGTGAAGCGGGCAATGTCATGATGTTCATATTTCTCGCGAGCGTCGGCGCGACAGCGGACATCTGGCAGCTGGTGGCTATCGGGCCGGTGTTGTTTGTATATGCCTCTGTCATCGTCATCGTGCACACGATCGTGTTGTTCAGCGCGGGCAGGCTTTTGAAGCTCGACCTTGCCGAACTCGCGATGGCGTCGGCCGTTTGTATTGGCGGTCCATCCAGCGCGGCTGCACTCGCTTCCGCAAAGGGCTGGCGCGACCTGTTGATTCCCGGTGTGCTTGCAGGCTCTTTCGGTTATGCCATCGGCAGCTTCATCGGTGTCAGCGTGATTGAGTGGTTGCGATGAAATTGGGAGCCGTTCGTAAGCACCGTGTTCGGCGCTGCGCTGACGATGGACATCGAGCGCCCAAGGTTCGACAGACGTCTTTTTCAGCGGCCCTGCGGCGATCGCCGGATCAAACGAGGCTGGTGTTTCCCAGGTAAGCCACTGGGCTGACCGACGACTAGAGGCGTTCGAGCCTGGCCGTAAAATGCCGCAGGAATTGCGGCGCTTCGACGATGCGCATGCCCCGGATCTCGTTCCGTCGCTCCCAGACCAGGATGATCGCCTCAATGACGTAGTCCATGTGGCTCTGCGTGTAGACGCGTCGCGGGATTGCCAGGCGCACGAGCTCCTGGCGGGCCGGATGCTCTTCTCCCGTGTGCGGGTCCAGGCCGAACATCAGTGTACCGATCTCGACGCAGCGGATGCCCGCTTCGATATAGAGTTCGACGGCCAGCGCCTGACCGGGGTACTGCAGTGGCTCGATGTGTGGCAGGAACCGGCGCGCATCGAGGTAGACCGCGTGTCCGCCGGCCGGCAGCAAAACCGGGATACCCGCGTCGTCGAGGTGTTTGACCACGTAACGCGTCGACAACAGCCGATAGTCGAGATAATGCTCGTCGAGGATTTCGTGCAGGCCCACGGCGATCGCTTCGAGATCGCGCCCGGCTAGCCCGCCATAGGTGGGAAAGCCTTCCGTCAGGATCAGGATATTGCGCTCCTGGTGCGCGAGCGCTGCGTCATTGGTGCACAGGAAACCGCCGATATTGGCGAACGCGTCCTTCTTAGCCGACATTGTGCAGCCGTCCGCGTAGCTGAACATCTCGCGCGCGATGTCGATCGGTGCTGTATCAGCGTAGCCTTCCTCGCGCCGCTTGATGAAATGTGCGTTCTCCGCGAAGCGGCAGGCGTCGATATAGAAAGGGATGCCGGCCGCACGCGCGATACGGCTGACTTCGCGAATGTTGGCCATCGACACCGGTTGCCCGCCGCCAGAGTTGTTCGTGATCGTAACCATGATCAGCGGGATCTTGTCAGCTTGTTCGGCAACCAGCTTTTCGAGTGCTTCGGTATCGATGTTGCCCTTGAAAGGATGCGGTGTGCCCGGGTCAGCGGCCTCTTTGCACGGGAGGTCGAGAGCCTCCGCGCCGTTGTACTCGATGTTTGCGCGCGTCGTGTCGAAATGGGTGTTGTTGGGGATGATGCAGCCGGGTTTTGCCATGATCCCGAACAGGATGTGTTCGGCGGCCCGGCCCTGGTGCGTCGGTATGACGTGGCTGAACCCGAAAACGTCCTGCACGGTGTCCCGGAAACGGTACCAGCTACGTGCGCCGGCGTAAGATTCGTCGCCGCGCATCAGCGCGGCCCAGGCATCGGAAGACATTGCACTTGTGCCTGAGTCGGTCAACAAATCGATGATGACGTCTTCGGCTCGCAGCAGGAACGGGTTGAAACACGCGGTCTCGATCAGCTGCTCGCGCTCATCACGCGTCGTGAGCTTGATCGGTTCGACCATCTTGATCCGAAACGGCTCGATGATGGCTTTGATCATTGGACACTCCACAACGCCGTAATTGGTTACATCAGTAACTTAACGGGCGACGCCCTTCGCCGCGATACGTATTACTACGGGGTCAGGCTGCCCGGCGCCGCGAATAACAGGACTTGCTTTCGCTCCGAGCGAGTTCTGCGCGGGCCTTATTTTTTTGTCGCTGGTAACCGAGCAGGGTCGCTGTCTCGGGTCGAATGTTCTTCTTCTACCCCCGTTCCACCGCCATGACCAACCAGACGTTCCCGGCTGGTTTTCAGCGCCTCGCGAACTTCCTCCCGCGCAGCGGCGATGTCCCGTTGCGCGCTGGCCGACGAACCGCCAACTTCGATATCGTCGGTTGCCAGCAGGGCGCCGTCATACCAGCGTGCCCATGTTTCAAGTATTTCGTATTCGGCCTCGACAGAACCACCGTCACGCATAGCCGCGAGGCTCAACGCGGTTTCAATCTCCAGCCGATTGATAGCGGCCTGTCGAACTTCGTCAATCAATTGCCGTGCTGTCCGTGCATCGGCGCTTGTAAGTGTTAGCGCGGTAGTGAGTGCCGTGACCCCGACGTTCTTCATCTCGGGTGCGGACACCATTTCCAGCCGGTCAAGATCGGTGTGATAGTACTGATCCGTGAAATGCCAAAGCAGAACGGCGGGAATTCCAGACTCGAGGAACGATTGATGGTCACTGCCGCCTTCGAAGGGGTTGGTCTTGACTATCCAGCCGTTCGATGCAGCTCGTTCCAGGGCACGACCAAGCACTACGTCGTTCAGGTAGTGCGGCATCAGCATGTCCCTGGTGAACTCTCCGGCGCCCCATTCGCTGAATGACTCGGTGCCACGCGTCCATATCGCCGATGGGTCCGGGATCTTTTCAATCAGGAAGCTGGCGCCGGTTTTTTCCATGTCTTGACCAACCATGTCCATCGATAACCCCCAGAGAATCCCCTGCTTGCGCGCGGTGCACTGGTTGACGAAGCGACGCGTCGAAGCCATTTCATCGCCCCATAGAAATGTGATCGTGCGCTGTGGGTTTACGGCGCCCGACTCAAGTAGCCTGGCCGCGACTCGCGCCATTTCGAGTTGCGCGGCAACGCCCGACGCGTTGTCATTGGCTCCGGGTTCCTGTACGTGTGCGCTGAACACAAAGCGCTCCTGTGGACGCAAGCTGCCGCGTAGTTCAGCAACG
>JAACFB010000017.1 GCA_009937615.1 Gammaproteobacteria bacterium
GCCCGATACGTGAAGTCAGCATTACGCTCGTCGAATTCAGCCCTGATTCGCTCGAGCGTCCCGGGTGACGTGAAGAAATCAACCATGGTCATCGCGAGCGCTTTAGCGGCGTGAGTCATGCCAGTGTGGCCGATCGACCGGCCGCTCGAGGCAACCACACCCCAGGAGTGCCAGGGTATATCGGCCGGCGCGGTTGCAACATTTATGTCGATCGTCGGCACTATGAAACTGACGTCGGCAACATCCGTTGAACCGCCTTCCATCGAGGTCGGTTCGAGGTCGAGCGGTTTCAGCTCACCGTTTACTCCAAGCACCGGTGAACCCATCGCCTGTTGCAGCTCGCGGGCAAATGCATCGTGGGCGTCGGTGAACGGGACCGGGCCCAGCAACTCCAGGTTGGCATGCGCAACTTTGGCCGCCTCCTTGTTGTTCATCATGTTGTAGGTGCCGGAAACCAGTCGAAACTCCGCCTCGACGTTGGCTGCCATCGCTGCACCAGCAGCAATTGTCTTGGCGCGCTCGAACAGTTTCATCACGTCGCTGATATGGTCATCGCGTATCCAGACGGCGGCACTGGCTGTTGCCGGCACAACATTGGGTGCGCCGCCGCCATCCACAATCGAATAGTGAACGCGAACCGATGGCCGGACGTGCTCACGCATCAGATTCAGGGCATGCGTGAACAGTTCCAGTCCGTCAAGCGCGCTGCGCCCGTTCCAGGGGTCATACGCGGCATGCGAGGCGGTCCCGGTGAACTCGACAACAGTTTCGACCATGGCCTGCGACCCGGATACATCTACCTTCGATCGTGAATTCGGATGCCACGACAGAGCTACGTCGAGATCGTCGAACAGGCCGTCGCGTGCCATGTAAGTCTTGCCGCCGATCGACTCTTCGGCCGGCGTACCGTAGTACCGAATGGTGCCGGTCAGTTCGCCGGCTTCGATAAGCTCGCGAATCGAAACCGCAGCCGCGAGGCTGGCAACGCCGTACAGGTTATGGCCGCACCCGTGTCCGGGCGCGTCCTCGATCAGTGCGCGGCGAGCGGCCACGGCATCCTGTGACAACCGTGGCAACGCATCGTATTCACCCATGATTCCGATAATAGGCCGGCCTTCGCCGTAGCTCGCGATAAATGCGGTCGGCATCCCTGAGACACCGCGCTCGACCGTAAAACCCTGGCTCTCTGCGTGGTCAGCCAGCAGTTGAGCTGACTGGTTTTCACCCAGCGCAGTCTCGGCATACGCCCAGATCGCATCGCTCATGCCGGCCATGGCCGCGGCCTGCTCGTCGATACGAGTGATAACGGTATCCTTGAGAGCCGAGTTATCAGCCGCCTGCGCAGCGAGGCTCAGAACAATCAGAACGCACGACACAATAAAATGAACCTGTTGATGCACGACACCGGTTTCCTGTTGACCGCAGTGCTTAAAGTGTACCAGCGAAAGCTGCCCGAGAGATTCTGCCCTGATCGCCGCCTGCTTTGTCACGGCGGGAGCCCGTTTCTCGACCTGCCGGCCGCTGCCGCGAATTTGGTGCAGACGCCTGTCAATTACCCGGCGACATCTTTGCACCCGATGTTAGTATTCGCAGGAATACTGCAGGAAGGAAAAGCCAATTCCTCAGATTTTTCCTGACAGGCTGTCTATTCCTAATGTACTGCGCACCTTTTGATTGTCGGCCCTTGGCGGGACGAGGAATATAAATGACGGTTGAAATTGTCGACACCTTTCCGAACGCGGTAACCGAAGTTGAGTTCGAGCGCATTCCGCTCAGCGACGGGGTGCACTTGTCCTGTCGATACTGGCTTCCGGCGGATGCCGCCAAGAATCCGGTGCCTGCCATACTCGAGTATATTCCCTACTGCACGCGGGACGGGACTGCGGCCCGAGACGAGGCCATGCACCCCTACTTTGCCGGCCACGGTTATGCCGCCGTGCGTGTTGACATGCGCGGCAGCGGCGAGTCCGAGGGTGTACTGCTGAACGAGTACCTGGAACTCGAACAGGATGATGCTCTGGAGGTTATTGCCTGGATCGCGGAACAACCGTGGTGTGACGGCAATGTAGGGATGATGGGAAAGTCGTGGGGTGGTTTCAACGGCTTGCAGGTAGCCGCCCGTCGTCCGCCCGCACTAAAGTGCGTGGTCAGCGTTTTCTCGACCGACGACCGCTACGCCGACGATGTGCACTACATTGGCGGGTGCATGGCGACTCAGAACCCGGAGTGGGCATTCGTCATGTTCCCTGCCATGGCGCGGCCGCCCGACCCGGCGTTAGTGGGTGACGGTTGGCGCGACATGTGGCGGCAGCGCCTCGACGCCATGGAGCCATGGATCATGCCCTGGGTTGAACACCAACGCCGGGACGCCTACTGGAAACACGGCTCGGTATGTGAAAATTATTCGGACATTGAAGTACCGGTCTACGCTATCGGTGGGTGGGCAGATCCATACTCCAACACGGTCCCGCGATTGATGGCGGGACTGGATACGCCACGTAAAGGATTGATTGGCCCGTGGGGCCACCAGTACATGCATCAGGCCTTGCCAGGCCCCAAAATGGGCTACATGGATGAGGCTCTTCGCTGGTGGGACCATTGGTTGAAAGGCGAGGATACCGGCCTGATGGATGAGCCCGCGTATCGGGTATGGGTACAGGATAGTATTCGGCCGGCGACCTGCCACCAGGAACGACCAGGATACTGGGCAACTGAATCCGTATGGCCGTCGACAAATGTCCAGCCAACCACCCAGCATCTGAACAATGGAACCCTGGATCCGGATGCTGGCGTCGAAGAATGTGTTTCCGTCTGCTCGCCTCAGACGACCGGGCAATGCACGCCTTTCTTCGGCAACGGCGGTGAAGGCGGACCCGAGGACCCCTATGATCAACGCAGCGACGATGCCGCGTCAGCCTGTTTTGACGGCGCGGTCTTGGAAGAGGCTTTTGCGATTATGGGCGCCCCTGTCGTCATGCTCGATGTGGCATCAGACCAGGAGAATGCATTTGTCTGTGTCCGGCTCAACGAAGTGTTACCCGGCGGGGAGTCACTGCAGGTGAGCTACGGCATTCTGAACCTCACTCACCGGAACAGCCACGAATTCCCGGAAGCGCTCGAGCCGGGTAAACGCCATACCGTCCGTGTCCAGCTGAATGACATTGCTCACACGTTCGCGCCGGGCAGTCGAATTCGCGTAGCCGTTTCCACCGCGTTCTGGCCCATCGTGTGGCCATCCCCGCGACCGGCGACTCTTTCAGTGTTTACCGGTGCCAGCAGTCTCTGCCTGCCGGCCAGGGAACCGCGGTCATCGGATGCAGACACGCGACCACTGCCGCCGCCGCGGCACTCGCGCGTTCACCCGACATCCTTGCGCGCGGATTCCGAACCCGGGTTCGTGGGATTCAAGATAGACAGGACGACGGGCGTTCAATCTTTCATAAACCGATCGGATAGCGGAACCAAGGTGTTTGACCGGCACGGCTGGACTACCCGTGTGCAGACGGACTACCGGTTTCACATTCACCCCGACGACCCCACGTCCGCCTGTGTTGACCTGACCGCAACGGAGACCTATGGCCGGGAAGGACAGCTGGATGCCCGGATCGAAGCTCACCAGAAGATGAGCTGTGATGAGACGCATTTTTTTATCGAAGCCACCCTGAATGTCTTCGATGGTGAAGAACCGGTCTATTCCCGGCAGTGGAACAAACGCATAGCCCGCGACGGCATCTAGGTCGGTAGCGCTCGTTCACGGCAGTGGGTGGAAGCAATTCCAGCCCTGCTTCCCGTTCGAGCTCTGGCGATCCGGAAAGCTTGCGCGGCATTTCGGCTGCACCCGCGGACAGCGATTGTGAAATTCGCAACCCGCAGGCCGCTGCAGCAATCCCGGGATCTCGCCTGTCAGTTCGATCCGCTCGGGCACAACATCAAAATTCGTACTCGGGTTCGCTGCCAGCAGGGCCGCCGTGTAAGGGTGACGCGGGTGCTGAAAAACCAGCTCGGACAGACCTTGTTCGACGAACCTGCCGAGGTACATGATGGCCATCTGCTCGGCGACGTGGCGAACGATATTCAGGTTATGCGTAATAATCATGATGCCCAGACCCAGTTCCTGCTGCAGGTCTGACAGCAAGTTCAGGACTTCGCCCTGTATCGACACGTCCAGCCCCGCCGTCGGCTCGTCGGCGATCAACAAGTCGGGCTTTTGGGCGAGCGCGCGGGCCAGGCACACGCGCCTCGCCTGCCCGCCACTGAGCTGGTGCGGATAACGGTCCGCAAAGTCGCTGCTCAAGCCCACCATCGACAGCAATTCCAGGACCGAGCGGTCCGGGTCTTGCGACAGCTCGGAATAAATCCGGAAGGGCTCGCTCAAAAGCCTGCGCACGGTCATTCGGGGACTCAACGAACCCACCGGGTCCTGGAACATCAGTGCGATGCGCCTGCGATCGGGCCGCAAATGCTGATCCCTGGCTTTGGACATCGCCGCCCCATCAAACCGAACGTCACCGGCCAACACCGGTGCAAGCCCACACAAGGCCATGGCCAGCGTCGTCTTACCCGAGCCACTTTCTCCAACCACGGCGAGCGTCTCACCGCGCGCGATATCGAGTGAAACACCGTGCACGACATCGACGTATGAAGGCCGATTACGATCAAGCATAGCCGCAATTCCACCCGCGACCGGGTAACGCACCCGGAGGTCCCTGACCTTCAACAACTCGCTCATTGCCCGACCACGTGACAGGCAGCGCAATGATCGTCGCCTTCCAGCTCAGGCGGCTTACGGGCGCAGATGTCGATCGACTCGTCACACCGCGATCTGAATACACATCCTTTTGGAAGATCAACCAGGTCTGGAAGCTTGCCGGCGATCACGGGCAAATGCCGGGTGGACTCCTCTATTCGGCCCGGGTCGCATTCAAGCAGTTTTCGCGTATACGGGTGCCGTGGCGCGAGAAAAACCTCGCGTGTCGAACCGGTTTCAACGACCTCGCCCGCGTACATGACGACGACCTCGTCGCATAATTCGGCGATCACGCCCAGGTGGTGAGAGATAAACAGGACGGCACAGCCAAAATCCTGCTGCAGCTGCCGCAGGCGGTGGATGATCTGAACCTCCAGCGTCGCATCTAGCGCGGTCGTCGGCTCATCCGCGATCAGCAGTGCCGGTTCCGTCATCAGGGCCATCGCAATTGCCACCCGCTGGCGCATCCCACCCGACAGATGATGCGGGTACCGTTTGAGTTGTTCGGCGGGATCGGCAATGCCGACGCGCTCCAGCAAGCGTGCCGCCCGCGCCAGCTTGTCGGCCCTCGACCGATTGTCCCGGTGCTGTATGTCCGTCATCTGCCGGCCAATCGTCATCACCGGATTCAGGCTGGTCATGGGGTCCTGGAAGACCATGGAAATCCCGTCGCCGCGCAGTGCCCGCATGGCCTCGGATTCGAGGCTCAGCAGGTCACGGCCCATGAATTCGATCGAACCCCCATCAATACGTGCATTCGGCGCCAGCAGCCTGATGATGGTCGAAATCAACGTGGATTTGCCGCAGCCACTTTCGCCGACGATGCCAACGATCCGACCCGGTTGAACCGTCATATTGACGTTGCGCAGAGCTCGCAACGTACCGCGGCCGGTTTGATAGCTGACCGAAAGGCGCCTGACATCCAGTACCGGTGAAGTCACTTCAGGATGCCTCGCCCTTGCCGCGCAACTTCGGATCCAGTATGTCGCGCAGGGACTCACCAAAGAACGTGAAGCCCAGCGTTACCAGTATCAGCGGTATGCCGCCGGCAATGATGGGCCATGGTGAATTGCGAAGATACGAGTAACCGTCGTTGAGAATGCTGCCCCAGCTCGGCGTTGGCGGACTTACGCCCAGGCCAAGGAAACTCAGGCCGGCTTCCATGGCGACCACGGCCGGCACATCCATGGAGGCGAGGATTAAAAGCGGTGCGGCAATATTGGGCAGGACGTGGTGACCCAGGATACGGGCTGTTGATGCTCCCATGGCGCGTTCGGCCAGTATGTAGTCCTGATCGCGCAAAGCTTGCGTCTGGGTGCGTACGATGCGGGCATAGACCGGAATGGAAGTGATGATGATCACGCCGATCACGGTATTGAGCGATGGGCCCGTCAGGGCCACGATCGCAAGTGCAAACATGATCGTGGGGAAAGAGCGCAAGGTGTCGAAACAAGTCACCAGCAGCCGGTCGAGCCACGCGGGCCCGAAACCTGCCATCATGCCGAGCAACAGGCCTGCGCTTAAGGACACCGAAATAGCGACCAGCGCGACCTTGAGGGCGACTCGCCCCCCAAGTAATACTCTCGAAAGCACATCGCGCCCGAGTTGATCGGTTCCGAGCCAATGCTGCCAGGAAGGACTTTGCAGGCGGTTATGGACATCCACATCGAGTGGATCGTGTGGCGCCAACTGGGAGGCGAAAACGCTGGCCAGTAATACGAGAACGACAATTACGAGGCCTGTCATACCCAGCGGATCCTTTCTCAGGCTCGCGAACACCTCTTTGAGAAACCCGAACCGGGTGCTCATGATGACCGCCTGCTGTCGCGTAAGCGCGGATCGAGGGCAGCATTGACCACGTCCGCGACCAGCGTACTGAGCACAAAGAAAGAGGTGGTCACGAGGACCGAGCCCATCACCACCGGATAGTTCCGGGTAATGACGGCCTCGTGCAGCAGTTTGCCGATACCCGGCCGCGAGAACACGATCTCCGCAAACAGCGCACCGGAGAGCATGCTGCCTATGCCCAGGCCCAGGATCGTAACGGTCGGCAAAATGGCGATCCGCAAAGCATAGTGAACAATGATGCTGCGCTCGGGCAGGCCAAATGCCCTGGCCGTCCGAATGTGATTCTCCTCCATGACTTCGAGCATCGAGGCACGCACGAGGCGAGCGATATAGCCCACCCAACCGAGGCCTAATGCAATGGCCGGCAGCACGAGGTGGCGGGCCTGGTCAGCAATGTCTCCACTGGCACCCGCACCCATGGCCGGGAACCAGCGCCATTTGACCGCTAACCAGAGCAGCAGGTACAACGCCACAACGAATGACGGTATCGCAATAAATGCCACCGACATGACGGCGGTGATCCGGTCCAGTAGCGAATTTCGCCGAATGGCTGAAAAGCAGCCCAGCGGAATGCCCAGCAGCGTCGCGCCACCGATTGCCGCCAGCACGAGGACGAGCGTATAGGGCAATTGTTCGAATACGATGTCGGCCACCTCGCGATCGGAAAACACGTCGACGCCCAGGTCTCCCCTCGCCAGGTCGGCATAGAATCGTCCGAGCTGAGCCAGCATCGGCTGGTCCAGGCCCATCCGCTGATTAAGCTCGGCTTTTAACTCCGGCGAAGCCTTGGGGCCCAGGATGACGCTGGCCGGATCGCCGGGCATCATATGAATCATGGCGAACAGCAGGCTGACGGCGAGGAACAGGATCAGCAGGGAGAGCGAGGCTCGCCGTGTAATGAATCTGAGCATCAGGAAACCGGTTTCGCCGGGCGGAATCCGTGCAAGATTGCATAGCCATCCGGTCTGAACGCGGGCTTGACGCTATTCCTGACGATCTGCGGCATCACGCCATTGCTAATGAAGCGATAGCAGCCGGACTCCTCCATGATGTCCTGCATGCGCTGATACATGCGATCCCGTTCGGCCTCATCGGTCGTTGCCAGCGCCTGCCCGTTCAGGCGATCAAACTCCTCGTTGGAGAAACGCTCCCAGTTCCATTGCCCTATCTGGTCGCTGATGAACCAGACCAGGGAGTAATAAGGGTCGGCCCCGCCGATAAAACTCTGAAAGAACAGCTGAATATCCTGCCACTGATCACCGTACTCCTCTTGCCCGATCGACAAGAACGTACTGTTCTCCTGGGTATGAATATCGACGTGTATGCCGACCTTCTTCAGCGACCACTGGATCACCTGCACGGCCGTCAGTTCGAGTGAGTCGCTGTTGACATCCAGGCGCAGCCGCAGCGGCAATTCGACCCCGGCCTCTTCAAGCAATGACCGGGCCTTGTCGGCGTCGCCTTTTGCGGGGATCAGGGTGCGGTCCCGGCACCCGATCATGCCCCTGGGTATCGGTCCCATGGCCGGCCTGGCAAGCCCGAACCAGGTAGCCTCGACCACGGCCTCGACGTCAACCGCGTACTGAATCGCCCGTCGCACCCGCAGGTCAGTAAGGGCGGGATTCGATTGATTCATTCCGAGCCAGAAGTTTCGACCGGACGGGTGTATCTCTATGTTGCTGTCAGGTGGCATGTCTTTCTGGAACGGTTCGACAGACTCCACTGATATTTCGGCGCAATCCAGCTGGCCGGCCTCGAATGCCGTTTCTGCGGCCTTGGCGTCCGATATCGCATAAACGTGGATCTCCGCGAAAGCGGCTTCGGGGCCATCCCACAGCGGGTTTCTTTCCAGCACGGTTTTGCGCTTGGCCTGCCAATCGCGGAACAGGTAGGGGCCGGAGCAACAGGGTGGCCGGACGCTGAAGCGCCCACCCACGGACGTTACCGCCTCGCGCGACAGTATGCCGTAGCTCGCCGCGGCAATCGGAACGAAAGCTGCATAGGGCGATTTCAGGACGATGGTTCCCGAATACCGATCATGAATCTCGACGTGACTCAGCGTCCCCATGTCCGGAGCATTGATGGCATTCAGGTCGGGGTCGATCACCCGCTCGTATGAAAACTTCACGTCATCGGCGGTCATTTCGCCGAAACCGTTGCTGAACATCTGGCCACGTTTCAGGCGAAACGCGTAATGGGTGTCATCGACGGCCTCGAAGTATTCAGCCGCGTCGAGTTCCGTATCCCAGCTACCGTCGGTCTTGAACTGCAGGAGATTTCGGAAAATGGCCCTGCCGACAATACCGTCAGCACCCGAGAGCGTGAACGGCGGGTCAAGAGAGGCAATGTCGACGTAATTGCGGATATGAAGCTGATCGCCCCGCACGGCCCAGCTGACCTTGGGCAGACCGCCCGCAATCGCCAGCCCTGCCAGCGTGGATCGATGCAGGAATTCCCTGCGGCCGATTTTATATGCGCCTGACTTCTTTTTAGTTCCCACCGGGCATCACTGTCAAAAGAACCCGCCTGAGTATAGCCGCATGCCCCGATACGGTGCTCTAGAGTGTGTCCAGGGGCGCCGAGGCACTGGCGATACTCTCGCCGTTATCGCCGTCCTCGGTCCACACGAAGACCATACTGCCGTTTGAGCGAGCCATCTGTGGAACCGACAGACCTGCAGCCGAGTCAGTGATCGTCCGAACCGGGCCGAATGATCCATCGAGACTGACGCGCCGGACATTGACCGAGTAGCCGGCCTCCGTCGATTGCAGCCAGCTCACTCCAACCGACGCGCCGTCAATAAACTCGGCTGTCACCCGTCCGAGAACATCGGTTTCGGCGACGATCACAGGCGCCGCGAAGCTTGTTCCGGCATCGTCTGAAATCGCAAGCTTGATGGCGGCGGACGGCACGGCCGTAAACCATGCAACGGCGACCGTTTGCTCACGCACCGCCACCGATGGCCCGTTGAACGGACAGGCCAGGATCTGCCAGCCGTCGGCATGCACGCTGCGTCCGGGCTGCCACCGATCCTTTTCGAAGGAAGAAATCACGATGTCCCTGAATTCTTCGACGCTACGATCGCGATACGCAGCAATGTAACCATTGCGGGTTTTCGCCGCCCCGATCTGACAGCAGTCGCAGACCATTTCATCGACGAGCTGTTCTCCATGCAGCTGCTGCTGCTGATCGAGGCGCGCGGCTCGCAATGTCATTGCACTGGCTACCGGATCGTCGGTAACTTCGTTGACCAGCTTCCGGCCATCCAGCCAGAGTATGCCGACCTCATCGCCCTGGGCGAACAAGGATACGAGACCATGTTCGGACGCGGTTCCGTCCGTGTGCGGCTTTACGGGTGGCAACCAGGACTGGCCTCCGTCGAAAGACTGTGTGACAAGAACGTCATGAGCATGTGACTCCACGGGCGACCGCCGCATCCAGTGTGCAGCCAGGCGCGCGTCGCCGATCGGGGCAACAGACGGCAAATCGGTCCAGTTGACGAACATGCCGGCGTCTTCGACAACGGTGTGTGGGCCCCTCCAGGCACCGCTTTCCCAGTGCGCAAATTGAAGAGACGTTCCATCGTCGCCCGGCTCCATCCAACTCAGTAACAACTCCGAATCAGGGCCGGAAGAAAGCCGCGGCCCCATGCTGCCCGGTTTCGCCGGGACATCGGTCGCCGTCAGACGTAACTCGGCCGGTTGAGAGGACCCCGAACAGCCGGTCACGCACGTCGCAATCAGAGAACCGGCGATGATAATCAGGCTACGCATAAGGGGATTATGCGCGACTCCGCTCACGGAGTCAGACCGTTATTGTCTGTAACTAGCTCAAGAAACACGAGGTGACAGTATTCACAGGGCGGATACGTCTCATAGGTCAGAGCAAACACCGCATCGAACTCGTTCCTGCGCACGGCTTTATCGACGTCCTCTCAGGGTTGGCCGCAATCAGCCTGCTCGAAACAAACGGAATCGCCGTCCAAAGGGACTCGCCCGGTCTTATCGAGTATGCCCCCCATCAGCAGGTTCGCGATGTCGACCCCGCTATCGCTGACAGTCACGAGCACCACGTGATCTGCCGACAGGCCCAGGTCAGGGAACTGGACGCCTCCGGTGGTTGCAAGGCGAATGTAGTCGCGGCCGCGCCGCTCCAGGTAGTCGTACGCATGTACATGCCCGTTAAAGACCGTGTACGGCCGTCCCGAAAGCGCTTGCTCGATAGCCGCGAATTGCTTCTCATCCGTTCGCAACCAGGGGGATTTGTGCATGAACAGGAAGGTCCAGCGCACGTTCGGGTTGGCCGCGATCACATCCTGGAAGTAGCGCGATTGTTCTGCGCTGATATTGCCGCCGCTCTGCTCGGGCATGCTCGCATATTCCGATTGCCCGAATGACGCCCATCCCTTGGTCTTCACTGTTGCAAGCGCGCGTTTTCGCGCCTCGACTATCTCGCGCATCCGTTCGGGGTCGTTGTCCTCGGTATCCAATACGAGGAACAAAGTATTCTTGTAAACAAAGTGATAGTAGCGACGGCCATAGCGCTGGTCCCAGACGCCCTGCAGCACTTCGCCGGTCAGGTCATGATTACCGCCAACATAGAAGACCGGCGCGCTCGCCCGATCGGCGCGCTCGTCGAAAGAGTCCCACTGCGCGTCAACCTCAGCAACATTATCTGTTTCTCCCTCGATGAGATCGCCCACATTGATTATGAACTCCGGGCGCAGGAGACTAAGCTGGGCGACGGCAATCTCGAAGATTCCGGGTCGTTCGCCGCCGGTCAGGTCTGCGAAAACGGCGAACGTAAACTTGTTGTCCTCCGTATCGAAACTCTCATCGGTCCAGGGCACGACCGCTCCAGGCACATCATGGCGGAACTGCGCCTCACCCGAGGAATCTTGAGAAGCATCGCATCCCAAAACGATGCTGATGACCGCCCCGGCAATTAACGGCTTGAATCTTGGACGCATGATCTGCAGCGTGCTCCCGAAGCGCTCGCCAGCCTTCATGGCAACTTTACAGCAAGTTGCAGGCAATACGCGGAGACCGGCCACGACGGTATTGGCGCAAACTGCGATACGGCGGAACGGGTTGCAGCCTAACCGAGCCGTTTCGCTGCTATCTCCGCACCTTGCGCGAGCGATGCCAGTTTCGCCCATGCGACATCGGGATCGATGCCCTGCATACCGACGTGCACGCTGAAACCACAGTCCACCCCGGCCATGAGGCGATCCGTGCCCACGAGCCTCGCATAGCGCTCGATTCTTTGGGCGACGAGTTCCGGATGCTCGATGTAGTTGGACTGAGGCTCAATCACGCCGGGGCATAGAACCTTGTTGTCGGGGACCTTGGTGGACTCGAAGAGATTCCATTCATGCGCGTGACGGGGATTTGCTGCCTCGAACAGGATCGTCTGGGGTTTCGCCTTCCATACCAGGTCGATGATTTCCGCCAACGCTACGTCACAGTGATGAGGACCGGGATAATTGCCCCAGCACAAATGCATGCGAACCCGGTCCGCCGGGATGTTACGGACGGCGTGATTGAGCGCTTCAATGTTCATCGCAACCTTCTTGCGATAGCCGGCAAGGTCCAGGTCGGCATAAGTCGTGTGACGGCCCATCGCGAGATCCGGGCAATCCAGCTGCACGGTCGCGCCCGCCGCGACGATCGCCTCGTATTCGTGACGCATGGCTTCCGCTATTGCGAACACGTACTCCTCGTCAGTCGCGTAATACTCGTTGCCGAAAAAGATCGACACCACGCCCGGAGAAGCCGCGCTGGAAAACGTCCCGATTACATCGCGTTTGCTGGCCGCGTTCTTGAGATTGACCATGTCGAGCACGGCTGCTTCGGCGTCCTTGACAGAGATCGGACCGTTGCACGCGGGTGCCGATCGTTTTCGCCGGCCCGGATTAGCCGCGACAAGCTCCGCACTCCGCGGATATTCGTCGAGATCCGCAAAAAAGTAGTTCTGCACGGAGTCGCCGCCAAACCCATTAAGCCGATCCTTCACGTATGTCGCGTAGCTGGGCTTCGACATCTCGCCGTCGTTGACGATACTCACGCCTGCAGAGACCTGCCGGTCTACGACCTCGTCGACGGCCGCGGCAACACGCTCATCGAGCGCCTGCTGGTCCACAGGAATACCATCACCCTTCGCCCACATGATCTGGATGAGATCGTCGGGCCTCGGCAGGCTGCCCGTGTGGGTTGTCAGTATCCGGTCGCTGCTATCGCTCATGGTCCGCCGTCCGCTCGTCGAATCAGTGTTCGGCACGGAGCTGCCGGCCCGCCTCGGCCATGTTGCGAAGCTTGCCGAAGGCGGCGTCGCGCGAGAGATACTTCATGCCGCAGTCGGGAGCCAGGATCAGCCGCTCCGGACCAACGTGCTCCAAAGCGCGGCGAACCCGCTCCTTGATGGTTTCGACCGACTCGACCTCCTCCGTGGACAGATCGAGCACACCAAGCAGCACTCGTTTTCCTTCGAGCGATTCGAGCACTTTGCAGTCGAGATTCGATTGGCCGGTCTCGATTGAAACCTGGTTACAGTGCGTATTGGAGAGCTCCGGCAGGAACGAGTACCCCTCGGGGCGCTCATGAATCAACGCGGCATAACCGAAGCAAATGTGGATGCAGGTCGTTCCAGAAATTCCCTCCAGCGCCCGGTTCAATGCCTCGACGCCATACTCCCGCGCTTTTTCCGGACGTGCCTGCATGTAGGGCTCATCCAGCTGCACCACGTCGGCGCCGGCGGCAAACAGGTCATTGATCTCTTCATTGACCGCCGCCGCATAGGCAAGCGCCGCCTCCGCATCACTCGCATAAAAGTCGTTTTGCGCCTGCTGAGACATTGTGAACGGGCCCGGGACCGTGAACTTGATCATTCGATCCGTGTTAGCCCGCAGGAATTTCAAGTCCTCAATGCCCACCGGGTGCTTGCGGCTGATCGGGCCAACGATTCTCGGTACAAAAACAGGCTCGCCGCTGCGATCCAGCGCTTTGCCGGGGTTATCGAGATCCACTCCGTTTAAAGCCGTCGCGAAGTGGTTGGAGTAGCTTTCGCGGCGGATTTCGCCGTCACTGACGACGTCCAGCCCCGCGCGCTCCTGGTCGAGTATCGCGAGCCGGGTGGCATCGTCCTGCGCAGCTTTGAGAAACGCGTCCTCTATTCGCCAGAGTTCCCTGGCCCGCGTCCTGGGAGGAAACTGTTTGGAAAGTTTTTCCCGGTCGATCAGCCAGTCCGGTTGGGGATAGCTCCCCACGATTGTGCTCGGAAATAGCGGCAGGTCTGTACTCATAAATCTACCCCGTTGCGGCTTTTGCGGAGTCTGCGGCGGAGTAGTCGATCAGCTTCGCCTTGTAGGTCTCTCGCGGAATGGTGCCGTATGGCACGAGCTCAATGTCGGTCGTTACAAGCAGTCGATCACGAATCTCGGCTTCAAGGCGCTGTTTAATTGCAGGAACTGAACCGTTCGCGCCTTCTCCAAGTTCGACAGCTACCGGCAGCGGCGGCGTTTGCAGCACGCCCTGCTCTTTCGGCCGGATCTGCAACATCCCGGAGACGTCGGGAGTGAACTCTTTCAGAATGCTGCGAATCGCCGACGGGAACAGGTTGACACCGCGCACGATCAGCATGTCATCGGTACGACCTATGCAGCGGATACGGGGCCCCGTCCGGCCCGTCGGGTTTGGCTTCATATTGACAACCACGTGGTCGCGACTGCGAAACCTCAGCAGCGGCATGGCATCCCGTTGCAACGCCGTGTAAACGAGCTCGCCCTCTCCTCCATCTGTCCAGTCCCTGGGTTCCCCGGTTGTCGGATCGATGAGTTCAACGTGTACAAAGCCGCGCGCCATGAAGTGCATTCCGTCACCGTCGTCATCTTCGGCCCACACGGAAAGTGAAATATCGCCGATACCCATCGATTCGCGCACTTTGCAGCCGAACGCGTCTTCGATGCGGCCGCGAATCAGCGCGTCACCGCCGCCGGGCTCGCCGGCCGTGATCATGTTCGTCAAGCCGAGCGACCGCGTGTCAATGCCATGCTCCTGGCACCAGTCGATCAGGTAGAGACCATAGGACGGCGTGCAGCTTACGCCGGTTGCGCCGAGCTTCTGAATCGCCGTCACCATGCGCTCAGTATTACCGGTGCCGACCGGGATTACGGTGCAGCCGATCTTGTCAAAGCCGTAATAAACGGCGCCCGCCACAAACGGACCTGCGTTAAAGCCGACGACTATTCTCTGGCCTTTCGAGAAACCCGCCGCCGAATAGCCCCGAGCGACGTTCGTCGCATACATGTCGATGTCGTTGCTGGTCAGCCCCAGGAAACAGGGAACACCTGTCGTACCACTGGTGCTGAAGACTCGACGCAGTTCCTCCGGTGGACATGAGAGGTGCTCGCCGAAAGGCGGTGTCGTCGCCTGTGTCTCGCGCAGTTCGTCCTTTTCAGTGAACGGCAGGCTGCTTAGATCGTCCAGCTCGCCTATGGCATCAGGTCCGTCGAGCCCGGCCGCACGCAGTTTTTTCTGGTAGAAGGCTGAATTGTCAAAGAGATAAGCCACCTGCCGCCGATAGCTGTCCCGGTCCAGCCTGAACTGCTCATCGACCGGGCGGGTTTCTATGTCTCTGTCGTAGATCACGACGCAGCCTCAGTCGTTGTTGACCCTGCCTGTGAGAACAATCGGTCCTGCACGGCGGCTCATTCAGCCCAGCGTTGTGCGCACTTCGCAACGCGTGCGCCAAGCTGCCTGGCCGTCTCCAGATCAGATTCAGGCGGCACCACGTCGGCACCCTCGTCGACGTTCGATTGCGCCATGGCGCCCAGTGTTGCGCCGAGCCTGTTGACGTCGTCTACGCTTCCTGTCGAGCTGTTATTTCCGGGCAGAATGTTCAGGTTGATCCAGACCATGCCGTGCTGCCCGACGAAGGTCATAAGATCGACCAGCGTGTTCTGCTTGTCGCCATTTTGGGATCCGGAGTTGGTAAAACCTGCCGCGAGTTTGTCTGCCCACTGCTGCTGCATCCAGCGCCCCGAGGTAGCTTCAATGAACTTCTTCATGCCCGCCGACGGCGATCCCATGTACGTCGGACAACCGAAGATGATGGCCTCGGCAGCATCCAGCAACTCCCAGGCAGCGCTCTTCTCCTCGGCGAACTCCTCGACCGGGAGCTCGCTGACATCGACTCCGGACACGCCCCGGGCGCCCTCGGCAACCGCGGCAGCCTGCTTGGCAGTATGGCCGAAGCCACTGTGATAGACGACGCATACTTTCGTGGCCATAAGTTGTTCTCTCAAGCGTGTGACGTACCCGGCCTACCGTGGCAGGGCAATTCGTTGGGACGCAGGAAATATGCGTCGATTAGCGGTGATAAGCCTCGTTGTTCGGCGAGTGATCGCCGGCCAGCCAGCGCTCCAGTTCGCTGTGGGCATCCGCTTTTCGCTCCGCGTTTATCTGCTCCATGTCCTCGCAATCGACCGTGAATTCGATCAGGAGCTTCGCGGGATCGAAGACGTAAAGCGATTGGCAGTAGCCGTGATTAAGAATATAGGTATCGGGCGCTTCGTATCCCGCCGCCGCAAGGCGGTCGCGAATGCCATCTTGAGCCTCTTGATCGACTTTCATGGCGAGGTGACGAAATCCGGATAGCGGCAGCTCGGGACCGAACTCCTGCTGGTCTTCCTCGTCCTGGAACTGGAAGAACGCCAGGCACTCGCCGTCACCGATCTCGAAGAAGCAGTGCATATAGGTGCGCACCTTACCGAACAGGTCCGTTTTCTCGCACCAGGTTGCAACCAACGGAAAGCCGATAACGTCCTCGTAGAACTCGCGCACGGCCGCCATGTCTGTCGTCACGTGCGCGTTGTGATGCAGCCTGGTGTTAACGATTGGTTTTGCGCTCATTGAATACGTCCTCCAAATAAAACCCGTGCTATTCGAAGCGCTTAATATAGCTCAGACCCCAGCGCTGTGGCGGCGCCGGCCAGAGAAAGTTTGAACCAGGCGCGGGCCCGGGTGAGAACTCGGTGTTGTACTCCTCGTCAAACACGTTCTTGGCCCAGAGCACGAGCGACCAGTTGTCTTCGACCTCGATGCCCAAACGGACATCCGCGAGATCCACGGGGCTGCGCTTGGAGATATTGCCCGGATCCCACCAGGTGTCGCCGATTTTCTGGTAGTCGAAGCGCATCAAGGCGTAGACCCCGTCGCCACCGAACAGGTCAACGGGATAGCGAAGCTGGGCACCGAGATTGATCGTGTACTCCGAGACCAGCGGCGCCTGGTTGCCATTGTCCTCGGGATCAGCGGCGGACTTTATCTCGCTGTCGGTATAGCCGATGCCCAGGTAACCGCTGAAGTAGTCCGTGAACTGAGCATTGGTCTCGAGCTCGAAACCGACATACTCGACTTCCGGAATTCCGCCGAGGTTCTGCGTGCTCGTGGTTGGATCGAAGAAGAAGAAATAGGCGTTTTCGAAATCGGTGTAGTAGGCGCTCAATGACGCCGAATAGCGGCCGCCTCCGAAGAGAGACTTCACACCGACTTCGTAAGTATCGGCGATTTGCTCATCAAAAAGATCCTCGACACCGGGTTCGGGGACCGCGGCTCCGACGCCTGACTGATTGAAGCCGCCGCTGCGAAATCCGCGACTGTAGCCGCCGTAGAGCGTCACCTCATCGCTGGGCTTATAGCGCAGCGTCAGTTTGGGTTGCAAGGAGTCCCAGGTCTCTTTGCGCACTTCGCCTTCAGTGATTCCGATGCCGCCTGTCGGATCATATAGCGGCTGGGTCAGGGTGGTGTTTTCACGCGTATCTTCGTCGTAGCGCAACGACAGTGACGCCTCGAAAGCATCGCTGAAGTCGTACGCGACCTCGCCGAACAGGGCCCAGGCGAAATTGTCCTGCGCATCGACGAGCAAGCCCAATTGCGGACTCGGATCAGTCGGGTCGACAAATACCGACGCCCGCGGCGTCTTAGAGACGGGAAATACGCCGTTGCCGCGATCGATCTGGTTGCCGGTGGAGATATAGCGATCGGTGCCGATCGCGTAGGCACCAATAATCCAGCGCACCTGGTCCTCGGCCGGCGACGTCAGGCGAAACTCCTGGCTCCACGCATCCGATTCGAGGTATTGCGTCTGGCTCAGATCGACGACCTCGTCGCCCGTCAGGAAACGAACGAAATCACCGAAGCCGCCTGTGAAGGGACCGTTCAGCCAGGAACTTTCCCGCGGCAGAAAGTCGTATTGATCGCCGGTCAGCAACTCCTCGAGATCGTCGTAAGCCGTGATCGACGTAAACGTTCCGTAGTCACCGTCCCATTCGAGCTTGAGGCTCGCGTTGAAAATGTCGCGCTCGTTAACGCCGGCGTTGTTGGTACGGACCGGTATGCTCGTGTCATCGACCTCTGCACCGATGACGAAGTAAAGCGCCTGCGTATCGAGCATGGACGTACTGATCCGAAAATCGGCCGAGAAATTATCGGACGGCTCGTACAGGAATTTCAGCCTGGCGGAGACGTCTTTGTACGGATCGGCTTCCTCACCGAGGAACTCGTTGTCGATGTAGCCGTCGGTATCGACGTAAGATGCCGACGCCCGAAACTTCAGCGTCTCCGAGTCGCCCACGGGTCCGCCAACCGTGCCGCGCACCGTAAAGCCGGGACCCGAATCGGCGCCGAGCTCGAGACGTCCGGACAACACGTCATTCGGCTGCTGGGTCAGAATCGTGATCGCGCCGCCAATCGCGTTGCGGCCGTAGAGCGCGCCCTGCGGGCCTCGGAGCACCTCGATCTGCTGGATATCGAAGAGCTGCTGCGTGAACTGCGCGGGGTTGGGCATCAGCACGCCATCAACGAGCACGGCAACCGACATTTCGCTGTTGCGCGCCTGCGATATGCCGCGCACGTTGATAAATGCATTGCCTGCGTTTTGCGTCTCGACGAGCGTGACATTCGGCGTCAGGTTGATGAAATCTCGCGGTGTCTCGATGCCCGCCGATTCGATCTCGGCCGCCGTGAACGCACGCACCGACACCGGACTCTCCTCGAGCGTCTCCGTGCGCTTGCGCGCCGTGACCGTGATTTCCTCCAGCGTCGAGCTTTGCGCATATACTGGCGGAGGCAACACGAACGCTGCCGCAACGACCGGAATAATCAAGAATTTGACGTTCATTGAACCCCCCATGTTCAGCTTTTACCGTCTATCACTGGATGTTAGTATTTTCGATAATCGAAATCAAATTCGATATGCGAAATTAGTCACATCAGCGGCCTCCGAAAGGCAAGCTGTTGATTTTAAATCGGTTACGTAGTATCTGACATTCAGTCCGCCCTCCACTTTCAACCCTGTCATAGAAGGGATTGCTTATGAGCAATGACAAGAAAACGCGTGCGACGACGGCGATCTGCGGCTTTGATGCCGACAAAATCCTGATCCGTGGCAAAAACCTGGCCGATGATCTGATCGGGAAATACTCGTTCACGCAGCTGCTCCTGCTCCAGGCTTTGGGGAAAGACCCCTCGGATATTCAGTGCAAAATTGTGGACGCGGTGCTGGTCACGATCATGGAGCACGGACTCGTGCCATCGGCGATCGTCACGCGGCTGACGCATCACGGGGCTCCGGAATCTTTCCAGGGCGCGGTCGCAGCCGGCTTGCTCGGCGTCGGAGATCGCTACGCGGGCACGGCCAGTGAGTGCGGCGCCATCCTGGAACGAATCGTCCAGGTACCTGAAGCCGAACGTGCTGACCAGGCGCGCAAGGAAATCGAGGATTACCGAGACCGGCGTCGCCCGGTGCCTGGTTTCGGTCATCCGATTCATCACGATCGCGACCCGCGGGTAGAGCGGCTCATCGAAGTTGCTGAAGGCACTGGCGCGAAAGGCGAGTTTATCGCCGCGATGAGACTGCTCGAGTCAAGTCTGCGTGAAGTCATTGGCAAACCGCTCGTCATTAACATAAGCGCGGCTATCGCGGCCGTACTTGGCGAAGCCGAGGTACCCTCGTCAATGATGCGCGGTATCGTATTGACTGCACGATGCGCGGGGCTTGTCGGACATCTGCATGAAGAAATGCAGAATCCTGCAGCCCACGAGCTGTGGGTCGGCGCCCGCACCAACGTCGATTACGAGGGTTGACCCAGGCTTCTCCGGCCCGATGCGGTCCATTCAGGCCGATGCAGGAGGCGGCAGGCATCACGTCGTGAGGGCTGGCGGCCGAGTACGCCGAATTTGCGCGGCCGCGATCAACTTTTGCAGCGGCGGAGACGCCGGCGAATCGCACTCAGACGGCAGCGCTCTCGATTGAGTGCATGAGTACCGGGTATTGCTGCAACTCGGCTTCGATGTGCTTGGCAGCCTGCCGGAGCAAAGGCAGCCGGGTCTCCACCATTTCCTCCTGGTTGATACGTGTCGTCGCCGTGGAGCAGTTTATTGCCGCGATGATTTCGCCATGGCCACCGAATACCGGCACAGCGACCGAGACAATGCCGTAATCGAGCTCATCCTGAACCGACCCAAAACCCGCGCGCCTGCAGTTGCCCAGGATTTTTCGAAGTTCACTCCTGGAGGTCACCGTTTTGCCGGTAAATTTCTGAAGCTTGACCGAATTGAGGTAGGACTCGATCCGATCCTCAGACTGGTACGCGAGCAAGACCCTGCCGAGAGACGTTGGATAGGCAGGAAACCGCGTCCCGAATCCCGCGACAAGCCGGATCTTGCGGTTCGTAGAGACGTGAACGAGGTACAGGATGTCGTGCTGGGAGAGCACTGCCATGGAACTGCTGTCGCCGGTCTGATCGCGGACTTCCTGCAGGTACGGCCGGACCACCTCCTCGAGATTCATGGACTCGAGAAAGGCCGACGCGAATCCCATCACCTCCGGCGTCAGCAAAAACCGCTTATCCTGTCGGCCAACGTAACCAAGTTCGACCAGCGTGTGCAGGCAGCGCCTCGCAACCGCCGGATTCAAGCCGGTCGCTTTCGCCACTTCGCTGAGCGTCATCTCCGGCTGCTCCTTGGTGAATGACCGCAATACGGACAGCCCCCGAGCGAGGGTGCTTAGATATTCACCGTCTTTTCGAGCCTTTACGTTAGCGTCACTCATCCCTGCCACCGGCCATACTCTAGTGGGCAGTATGACCCAATCTGGGCGTTGTCTGCGAATGTTGGCCGCAGCGTTGCCAAGCTCAGTTTCCCGCGCGCATGCCGGCGCGGAAGTCTGGCGAGCGAACGAAGACTAGCGCAAAATATTTGAAAATGCTCACCTGGAATTAGGCTGAATCAGGTGCGTGGCATGCGATCGCTGCAGTGGCAGGGCATTAGTCTGGCGACGGACTGAAAGGCCAAAACCACAGCGGCCACCGCTCTGCACAGGGCCGGCCGGGACTCGCGCAGAATGCCGGAAGGGGGTGTTGGTCGACCGTTTCGTCCCGGTACCGACATCCGCCCTCAACGTTTGCATCTGACTTTGAAACCGAACAGGAAGCCACTGCTATAGTGTTGACCATGGATCCTGAATTTTCGTCCGCGGCTCCCTCGAAGCCCTTATCCGGCCTGCACCTCTTGCTGAGCTACGCGTGCAACTACGAGTGCGACCATTGTTTCGTCTGGGGAAGCCCGTCACAGACAGGAACGATGGACGCCAAGGTCATTGACCATGTCCTCGATGAAGCCGCGGCACTGGGCTCCATCGAATGGATCTACTTCGAGGGCGGTGAGCCATTTCTTTATTATGAAACCCTGCTGCGCGGCGTCCGTGAAGCAAAGGGACGCGGCTTTGAAGTGGGCATCGTCAGCAACGCTTACTGGGCGACCACGCATGCCGATGCTATGGAGTGCCTGGCGCCCTTCGCGGGCCTGGTTACCGATCTTTCGTTGAGCAGCGATGGCTACCATGGCAGCGATCAAGGTGTGAACCACCCCGACATCGCCTGTCGCGCTGCCCGACAGCTGCGCATCCCGGTCGACTTTATCAGCGTCGCGGAACCTGAAGCGGCCCAGGTGCCCGGCGCAGCCGGCCAACTACCGGCGGGCGAATCGGCCGTAATGTACAGGGGCCGTGCCGCCAGACTGCTTGCATCGCGCAGCCGCAAAACAAACTGGCAGCAATTCACCGAATGCCCGTGGGAAGACTTGCGACACCCGGACCGCTTGCACGTCGACCCGTTCGGCAATCTGCACATCTGCCAGGGTATTTCGATCGGTAACTTGCTGGCGCAGCCGCTGGCCGAAATCGTTGCCGGCTACAATCCGGACGAGCATCCTGTCGTCGGACCGTTGCTTGCCGGCGGTCCGGCGGAACTGGTTCGCCGGTACGATCTTCCCCACCTCGACGGTTACGCCGATCATTGCCATCTCTGCTACGAGTCCCGCTGCGCGCTGAGGCAGCGCTTCCCGGACGAGCTGGCGCCGGACCAGGTTTACGGTATCGGAGCCCGCAACATAGACGTTTGTACTGATTGACCTCCTGTAGTCGCCATGACATAAATGGCGCGCCGCAAGCGGCAGGTACAGTGGCAAGAAAAAATATTTCCCCAAATCAATAATTTGAGTCAATTCAGGCTGACCCACTCGTATTGACGTTAATACCTATTTACCCACCCTGCATGCCGTGTGATAACCCGTTCACAGGCGGAAAAAGGTACAGCTTTTCCGCAACAGCTATTACGGGGTTTTCAGCATGTCCAGTTCACAGGTCGCGGGCGACACGAAGTACTTGTTTAAAAGGGAAAATACCTGGTGGGTGAAGGTCGCCGTGCCGCGCCAGTTGCGCAGCACACTCGGCTACGACCTGCGGCGTTCTCTCCGTACCCACGACATCGACGTCGCGCGAAAAGCCCGCTGGGAAGCGATCAAAGAGCTTCGTGACAAGATCGAGAAGAGCAAGGCCGCGCATGGCGCCGAGGCAGTCGAAGCCGGCTCGAAACCGGTCGAGAAAGGCAACGGCAGCCGGCAGGCGGCGCGCGGCGCACAAACGATCGACCAGCACATCGTCGAAATCGTCAGCGACTCCGGCGAAGGTGCCCAGAAATGCGGCCAGATCCTCGGACTCGTGAGCGGCAAGATGGGCAACGGCGTCTGGACGGTCGAAATCATTCCCGCCGAGATCCAGCCGCCCGCCCGGGAGCCCCAGGGCGCCAGCGGCATCCGTGTGCGCATGGGGTCGCACTACGTGACCAACATGGGCAATCAAGCCGACATGGTCGTTGCGTTCAACGAACAGGTGCTCTATTCCCGAATCTCGAACGGCGCCTACAAGGAAGGCACCGTCGTCTTGCTGGAAAACATGTGGGCGGAAGATCCCGAGGAAAGGATTCGTAATCAGTACCGTGAAGCGCTCGCCGACTTCCAGGCACGGGGGCTCGTCGTTTACGAACTGCCGCTGCAGAAAGAGTGCCTCAAGCTCGTAAATGATCCGCGCAAGGGCAAGAACATGTTCGTGCTCGGGATGCTCTGCCGGATCTACCGTCGCGACATCGAGAAAGCAAAGGATGAGATCGCGAAAATCTTCAAGCGTAAAAGCGAAAAGGTCATCAAGATCAATCACGACCTGTTCGACGCGGGCTACGCATTTGCACGCGACAACATCGACTACGAATACGAGATACCGTCCACCGATGACGAGCGCCTGAAATCGGCAATCGTCGTCAACGGTAATACTGCCGCGGGACTCGGGGTCATGGCGGCCGGCATCGACCTGGTCGCGATGTACCCGATTACACCGGCAACGTCGGCGTCTCATTACCTGGCCGAGGACTTCCACCTGACGGGCGGCTTCGTGCATCAGGCCGAAGACGAGATCGCAGCAATCGGCTTCGCGATCGGAGCATCCTATGCCGGCAAGACAGCCTGTACGATCACTTCCGGTCCGGGTATCGCATTGAAGACGGAGATGATCGGCCTTGCCGTCATGGCCGAAATTCCGCTGGTGATCATCGACGTTCAGCGCGGGGGGCCGTCCACGGGTCTGCCGACCAAAGTCGAACAGGGCGACCTGCTGGCAAGCCTTTACGGTTCGCCCGGAGATTCTCCCAAGGTCGTCATAGCGGCAGCGACGATTTCCGAGTGTTTTCATTTCGTGATCATGGCGCGCAAGCTGGCCGAGTCCTTCCGCACACCGGTCCTCCTGCTGACCGACGCCAATCTCGCAACCGGCGTGCAGCCGATTGCGCGCCCGGACGTCAGCGACGAGTGGTTCGCCCCACCGCTCGATCAGTCGGCCTGGGACGAGCAGGTTGCGCCCTACGATTGGGACGAAACCAGCGGCCTGTCGGAAAGGCCGATACCGGGCATGCGCGGCGGCGAATACATCCTCACCGGACTTGCGCACAACCGAAACAGCAAGATCGCCTATGACACGGCGTCGAACCAGGAGGGGGCCGACATGCGCAGCCGCAAGCTGGCCGCGCTATCCGCCACCCTGAAACCGCCCGAAGTCCACGGCGACCCGACCGGCGACCTGTTGATTGTCGGCTGGGGCTCGACGCTGGGCGCTATCGAGGAGGCGGTCGACCTGGCACGGGCCCAGGGGAAGAAAGTTTCATCCTTGCACCTGCGGTTCCTGTCGCCGCTCGAGCCTGGCCTGAAGGACATCTTCGCCGGGTTCAAAAAGGTCATGACGATCGAACTCAACTACAGCGACGACCCTGACGCCCCGCTGATCAACGAAGAAACCCGCCGCTATGCGCAGCTGGCCCTCGTGCTGCGGGCACACACGCTGTTGGATATCGATTGCTGGTCCGTGGTCCCCGGTCATCCTCTGTCACCGCACAGGATCGGCAGTGTGATCGACGCACGCCTCGAAAAGCTGGAAGGAGCAGAATGATGTTCGGATTGAAAGGAGACTGGTCTCTCGACGTCAAGGAACGCTACTTCACGTTGGATGATTACTCCGGCGCAGTGCCACGCTGGTGCACCGGTTGCGGCGACCACGGAATCCTGGCGGCCATACACCGGGTTTGCCGGGACGCGCAGATCACGCCGGAGAAGACGGTCGCCGTATCCGGCATCGGTTGCTCGAGCCGGCTGCCCCACTACATGAACACCTACGGTTTCCACGGACTCCACGGACGCGCGATGCCGGTTGCCTGCGGCGTGAAGTCGAGACGCCCGGACCTCGACGTGTGGGTTGCCACCGGAGACGGCGACTGCTTCTCGATTGGCGCCGCCCACTGGATACATGCGATGCGCTACAACATGGATCTGACCATGCTGGTGTTCGACAACGGCATCTACGGGCTGACGAAAAAACAAACATCGCCGACCACGCCGCTCGATGTGCCGACGAACACCCATCCGTCGGGCGCGTTGCTACCGCCACTGAATCCACTGACCGTGACCCTCGGTATTACCAACATTTCCTTCGTCGCGCAGATCGTCGACTGGAATGCCCAACTGCGACACGAGGTGATAAAGAAAGCGCACGAACACAAGGGAACCGGATTCGTCCGGATCATTCAGCGCTGCCCGGTCTACGTGGAGTCGATCGGCAAAGGCTTGCAGGATGAACCGACCCGGATGCAGCTGCTCACGCACGAAAAAGGCGTCCAGGTCGACGACTCGGTCAAGCGGTTATTTCCGAATCACGCCGAGCATGATCCCACGGATCTCGCGGCAGCGCTGACCATCGCCGCGAACGACTCTATCCTGCCGCTGGGCATCCTCTATCACAATCCGGACGCAATATGCTATGACCAGATTTCCTCCGTCGGCCTCGAGATGAGCACCGACGAGAGACTGGCCGGCATGAACCAGGCGCTGGATCATTTTGCGATCTGATCCGGAGCGACGATGAATTCCGTAACGGAAAGCAAGCAAGACACGGGCAACCCGGGGACGGCACAGTCCACGACGGACGCCGGCATGATCAATCTGCTGCGCCGGTTTCACCACGGCGACCCCGTTGCGGCTGCAAACACAGCCATGCCTCAGGGCGAGATATTGCCGGCGCTGCTGAACCCGTACCGCGACGCGACGGCAATACGCTATCAGTACCCGCTCTACCTGGTTCCGGTTGGCGGCGCCGCTGACGCCGATATCGCGAAACCCCTGACCGAGCACCTGGCGGCATCGCTACTCGCTTTCGCACCGGGCGACGACGACGCACGCATCCTCAAGGACAACCTGCCCTGGATCGAGCGCTACCTTCGGCGGAAGCTTGCACGTCCTGATCCTGTGGACGCCCCGGCGCTGTTCGCGAAAGCAGCGGCAGCATTGCAGGACCACCTGGACCTGAACGAGAGCAACCAGGAAAAACTCGGCGCCAATCTCGACTCGCTCAAGGGCGCCATCGCCGAGGGCGGAAAATTCCTCGGCTATGGTCCGGACGCGCCGCTGCACCTGCTCGTGCACGCAACCCGGCATCGGGACGAGCAGCGGCGTGCGCGGCTGCGCCTGCAGGTCGACAAGCAGGTCTCCGGACTCAAGGCGCTGTTGCAGGTCGAGAATGCCAAGACCGCAGGCGCCGGCCAGGCGGGAAATATCGAAAGCAGCGTCGGTCCTGCCTCGCGTCACCTGGACGCACGCGTCCTCTCCGGAATGCTCGAAACTCGCGCCCGGGGTTCGGTGCAGATGCCGGTCGACCGGCGGGCAAGAGTCGAGCGGACGTTGAAGGAACTGGAAGCGTGGGAGGACGACCCGGTTGCGATACGGTTTGTCGGCCGGGTCGCCAATCCCTGGTTCAAAGAACAGCCAATGCTGGAGGTTGTCGACAGCAACGATCCCTGCGCGTCCGCCGCGGAGGTCTTCGAACGAGACGCCGGTCGCCTGGCAAAGCTGGTCGCCGCGCTGCGTATCGCTGAGCTGGAAATTAATGACGGTTACGACCCGGCTGTCCATGATTCCTGGTTTGCAGGTTTCGACTGGCAGGCTTTTTCCGAAGCCGAACTACAGCTCGTCACGCGCGTGTTTGCGCTGGTTTCTGCGGACCATCTCGCCGGCGACGGCTTGCCGGCATTCTCGCGGTTAATGGGGTCACGTCTGCCTGTGCACGTCATCAGCTGGGTGCGCGCTTACGACAACCCGGCCGTTAAACCCGGCGAGGGGCCATTCGACGCGTATCGGTTCGAGCTGGCCTACTTCGGTGTTGGACACCGGCAGGCCGTTGTCGCCCAGACATCTGCTGCACGCCACGAGGATTTGCTGTCCGGATTCCTCTGCGCACTTGACGGCAACCGCACCAGCCTGCACCTGATTAATCGTGGCACGCAAACTAAGACGAAGAAGCCGCTGCTCGACCCGTGGTTCGTCGCAAGCGCTGCGCTGGAAAGTCGCGCGCATCCGTTCCTGCTCGTCAATCCGGGCGCCGGTGACCACGCGGCGGAGCGCATCAGCTTCGAAGGCAACCCGCAGCCCGACCGGGACTGGCCGGTCGAAAAACTCGAGTACCGCGATCAAAACGGCGAGGTCACCAAAATGGACCTCGCGTTTACGTTTGCCGATTACGCGCTGCTGATGCCCTCGCTGCATGAACACTTTCGCATGGTCCCGAAGGGCCTGGAAGCCGGCGACCTGGTGCCCGTCGATGAATACCTGCTACTCGAGGGAGAAGTCGCCGATCGCAGCGTGCCGTGCATTTGGGGTATCGACGACCAGGGCGTGCTGATCCGACTCGTCGTCTCCCGTGCCCTGGTTTTCGCGTGCCGCGACCGATTGAATTACTGGCACACGCTGCAGGAGCTCGCGGGGATACACAATTTCTACGTCGAAGAAGCGATAGACCGCGTCATTGAAGAGCAGCGAGCCGCGCTCGAGGCCGAGCGCGAGCAACTGCTCCGGGAACACGAACAGGAGCTGGAGGATGCACGTTCAGAGGCAGCCGGCGAGGCGATGGGACAGCTCGTTGACGTGCTGATGGGCGCTGACCTCTCGGGCATGATCAATGACGGCAGCCAGCTGGCAACCATGCCGGCGGTCGCGCCGGCAGTCGTCGAGGCGCCGGCCGAAGCTGCTGCCGAGCCTGAAGCTGATGCTGATACTGATGCTGAAGAAGAGCTGAGTTTCGACGAGCCCTGGCTCGACACCCCAGCGTGCACCACCTGCGATGACTGCATGGGCATCAACAAGATGATGTTCGCGTACAACGACGACAAGCAGGCTATCCTTCGCGACCCGCGGGCGGGCACCTACGCCGACCTTGTGGCGGCTGCAGAAATATGCCCGGCTAAATGCATCCACCCGGGCAAACCCCTTGACCCGAACGAACCCGGTCTCGAGGAGCTAATCGCCCGCGCCGAGCCGTTTAACTGATGAACAACCTGCTGACAGCGCCGGCAATCATGACGGGCATCGGCCTGTTTTTCGGCGCCGTGCTGGCGATAGCGGGACGTTTCCTCAAAGTGGACGAAGACCCGCGCATCGAAGCAACGAACGCAATGCTGCCGGGGACGAACTGCGGTGCCTGTGGACAGCCGGGTTGCCTGCCGTTCGCAGAGAAACTGGTGTCCGGAGAGGTTGAACCCGGCCAATGCACGGTTAGCACAGACGATGACATCGAACGGATTGCCGAGTATCTCGAGGTCGATGCCGGCCGGCAGGAGAAACTGGTTGCGCGGCTACGCTGCGGCGGCGGCCACCTGCAGGCGAACCAGATCGCCGAGTACCGAGGCTTCGAAGGCTGCCGCGCCGCGGCCGTGGTGTCCGGCGGCGGCAAAGGCTGTGCCTGGGGTTGCCTCGGACTCGCGGACTGCGAGGCTGCCTGCACGTTTGACGCCATTCATATGAATACCAACGGACTGCCGCAGGTCGACACGGAAAAATGCCGTGCCTGCCCGGACTGCGTCGCGGCCTGTCCCCGGGATCTGTTCGAACTCGTGCCGCTGAGCCAGAAGCTCTACGTGCAGTGCAATATTCCACTGGCTGGCGCCGCGGCGACGCAGCTCTGTGCCGTCGCCTGCGATGCCTGCGGCAAGTGCGTCGCAGACGCGGCACCCGGCCTGATACGCATGGAAGACAACCTGCCGGTCATCGACTATTCCGCCGGCGGCCCTGCCCGGCCCGAGGCCGTATTCCGCTGCGCCACGCGATCGATCGTCTGGCTCGAGCGGGAACAGTTTCAGGACCAGGAAGCCAGACACGCGGGGACAGGGTGATGCCCGGCCTGCGCAACGCCGCCATTCGCTGGTACCGCAAGGCGTTCGGCGCGCCGGCCGGATCCGACATCCGTGATGAGGGCTTCGATACCGTGCTGGACGGCAACAGCGCAGTCGCGTTTGCCGAGGCCGGCATCGCCAGCCATGAGGTGAAGGACGCCGAGGGCCCGCGCGGCACGGTCGCGGCGGCGACCGGCCTCGCATTGACCGGCAATCGCGCAACCGCTTTCCTGTCCGGTCAGGACATTGCCGCCGCACAGGATCTGTTGATTTCGGCAGCCGGCAAACACGCACCGCTTGTTTTGCACCTCGGCGCGCAGGCGGCCGCGGCGCATGGCAGTGCGCTCGGCAGCGCCCACGATACGGTGCACCTGGGCGCGGACACGGGTGTATTCATAGTATTTGCGGCCAATGTGCAGCAGGCGGCCGACTTCACCGTCATTGCCCGGCGCGTCGCCGAGGAAGCGCTGGTGCCGGGCATCGTCGTCATGGACGCGGAGCAAACAGCGCTTGCCGCGCAGGATGTTCGTTTGCTGTCGCCCGCTCAGCTAAACGGATTGGTCGGCTCGTCGCGGGACCGGATCGAGACGCCGACCGCGGCGCAAAGGCTCTTGTTCGGCGAGACGCGGCAGCGGCTGCCGGCCTGGCACGACCTGGACGAACCCGTTCTTATCGGGGCACTGTTCGATAAAGACAGTTTTGCTCTCGGAGCTTACGCAAGGGCGCCGTTCTTCGACGCCTTTGTCGACGAGTCGCTGGCGACCGCTTTCGAGCAGTTCGAGCGCAAGACCGGCAGGCGCCACGAGCGCGTTTCCCGCTACCGGCTGGACGATGCGAAAACCGTACTCGTGGCACAGGGCGCCGCGATCGAAACAGCGCGTGTCGCGGCGGATTGCCTGCGCCGGCAGCACAAGATCCGGGCCGGCGTCCTCGGGATACACGTACTGCGACCTTTCCCGGGCGCGGCAATTGCCGAGGCCCTCGAGGGACACGACAGCGCATTTGTCTTCGAACGCGTGGCGGCACCGTTGGGCGGCAAACCACCCTTGACGCGCGAAGTCGAGGCCAGCCTCGATCGCGATCATGCCAGCCGCTACCCGGAGTGCAGCCCGGTGATGTACGGCATCGGCGGTTTGCCGCTGCGCGTTGCCGACATCGTTGAACTGTGCTCGAATGCCGACCCCCACCCGGCGCTGCCGTTGTTCCTTGGGCTGACATTCGACGACACCTCGGGCGAACAACCCAAACGCGAAGTGATGCTCGACGCGCTGCGGCGGGCTTACCCGGATGCTGCCCGGCGCGGCATCCGGGCAAAAACGGATGCGCCCGTTTACCGCCAGGACAAGGCGCTGACGATAGCGATACACCGAAGCAACCGTTGCGGCGACACGCTTGCCGTGGAGACCGGTACGCTGCTCCGCTCGCTCGAGGGCGGACGCATCCGGAGCCGGCCGGCCGTCACCTGGGAGCCAGGTTCCGGCAAGCGGGTCGACTGGCTCATCCACGGTGACGACGCGCTGCAGGATCCCGGCGACGGGCTGGTTGCCGACGTCACACTGGACGTGCCGACGGGCACCTACCGGGTCGAACGCGAACCGAAGGTATTCCGCATCGACGCCGACAGGGGAAGCGACACCTACCCGGACACGCTGCTGGGCGGACTGTTCGGCGTGCTGACCTCGACGGGCCTCCTTGACGCGAAGGCCCGCCGTCTTGTCGCCGTGCGGCGGGCCTCGCTGGACGACCGCCCGGAGACCGACGGCGAAACGCTCACGGCCGCCTTTCAGTCAGGTTTTGAACAGGTTGCCGAACAAGAGGTCCCGGCAGTTGACAGTATTGAGCATTGGGATGGCGAGGCGCCGGCCTCGGTGCGCCACCTCGCACGCGATGACAACCACTTCGCCAGCCTGCCGCGGTTCTGGGATCAGGCCGGCGTACTTTACCGTGACCACATGGCGGCTCGCCTGAGCGCTGACCCTTACCTGGCCACCGGCACTATGCCGCCACTCAGCTCGACGTTCAGCGACCTGAGCGACAGCCGCACGACCCTGCCGGTTTTCGACCCGGCCGCCTGCACCGGGTGCGGCCTGTGCTGGACGCACTGCCCGGACAGCGCGATTGGCGTCGTGGCGGCGGCGCCGGCTGCGCTCATCGATGCGGGCATCCGCAAGACCGGCGCGGAAGCCGTGCGCCAGGTCGCGTCCAAACTTGCGTCGCGGATGATCGCCGCCAACAGGAAGGCCGAGGCTCCGGCGCCGACATTTGGCGCAATGCTTAGCGACTCATTTTCGTGGCTTATCGAAAAAGCGCCGTTGCCCGAGGACCGCAAACAGGCGATCGAGGATGGCGTCGGGCGCATTCGCGAGGCATTCGGCGAGCTGCCGGTTGCCGTCACCCGGCCATTTTTCCAGGATGCCGAAGCGCACAAGAAAGACAGTGCACAGCTGCTGTCGCTGGTGATCAATCCGGACGCCTGCAAAGCCTGCGGTATTTGCGTCAAAATCTGCGAGCCGGCTGCGCTCGAAACACAACCGCAGGACCCCGCGACACTAAAACGGGCGCGCGAACTCTGGTCGATCTGGACCGCAACGCCCGATACGCCCGCCGAAACCCTGGAAAGGGTCGCCCGGAACCCGGACTTCGGCCCGATGGCTGCAATCTTGCTGTCTCGCTACTGCCAGTTTGCGCTGGCCGGCGGAGACGCAGCTGAAGCCGGTTCGGGCGAGAAGATGGCGGTCAGGCTGGCATTGTCCGCAACCGAGTTCCACCAGCAGCCGGTTGTGCAGCGCTTCGCGAAGGACCTGCATGAAGCGGGCGAGGCTTTGTCCACGCTTGTCAGGGAGACCCTCTCTGGCACGCTGGCCGTCGAGGACCTCGACGCGGTTACCGAGAGCCTGAAGCGCACGACCAGCCCGCGCGTCGACCTGCAAACACTGGCCGAGGCGGCCTCGGGAGCGTCGGCGGACCATTCCATCGATACCCGCTACGTCCTGCGGCTGATCGACCTGTCGAACCGGATCGAGTCCGCTCACCACCGTCTCGTCAAGGGCGAACACGGCCTCGGTCGCGCACGCTATGGACTCGCGATCGCGGGCGGCAGCACGGCGTCCTGGGCCGGCGCGTTCCCGCACAACCCGTTCCAGGCGCCGGTGCTGATCGACATGAGTGGCGACGCCGCGCAACTGGCTGCCGGCCTCATCGAGGGCCAGCTGGAAGAAACGAAAGAGCTTATACGTCTGCTGCGGCTTGCCCGTCTCGAAGTCGATCGCCCCAATGGCCTCGACTGGAAGCGCGAAGCGCTTTCGAACCTGCGCTGGCAGGACATGAGCGAAGAAGAGTTCAAAATCTGTCCGCCACTGCTGCTGATCGGCAGCGACGAGATGCTGGTCGGCAGAGGGCTGAGCCAGCTGATCTGGCTGCTGAACTCCGGTCTGCCGGTCAAAGTGATTGTGCTCAGCGCGCTCGACTTCGACCTGATCGACCCGGCCGCGAACAACCCCAGGGCCGGCCTGGGCCTGCTCGCCGTGGCGAATCGAAGTGCTTTCGTTGCACAGACCTCGGTAGCCCATCCGACCCACTTTGTCGAGAGCATGCTCGAGGCGCTCGGCTACAACGGCCCCGCCCTGCTGCAGGTTTACGCGCCGAGCCCGGCGCGGCACGGCTTTGGGACAGAGCAGACCCTCGAACAGGCAGAGCTTGCCGTCGCGAGCCGCGCGCTACCCTTGTTCCGTTACGACCCGACGGCGGATGGCGTATTCGGTGCCCGGATCAGCCTCGATGGAAACCCGCAAGGCAGGGAGGCAATGGTCGCCACTGCGGATGGAGACCAACGGCTGACGCCGGCGGACTGGGCCCTGCGACAGGATCGCTTCAGTGCCTGTTTCCCGCCGCTGGCCGATGACGCGCAAGCGCCGGTCCCGTTGCACGAGTGGCTGATGCTGGACAGCAAAGCCCGCTCAGGCAAGACACCTTACATCGTGAACGGCGGCGGTGAAGACGCGCGGCGTTATGCGGTCGCGCCCGCCGTCACCCGGATGGCCGACGAGCGTTTGCAAGCGTGGCGAACCCTGCAGGAACTCGCCGGCCTCGTCACCCCGTTCACGGAGCGGCTCGAGCAGGAAATTCGCAGCGAGGTCGCCGCCGAGCACCAGGCGGAACTCGATGCGCTGAAGCGCGCCTCAGCCGCAGAAATTCTCGAGATACAGAAGCAGACGCAGGCCGAAATCGCTGGCAAGATCCGCAGCCGCTTGTTGGAACTGGCGTCGCGGAAGCGGGACTGAGCATGTTCAAGGGTTTCCGTCGTCTGCGCCGCAACTTCGAACACGGGGTCCATCCGGCACACCATAAAGAGCAGACCGAGGACCTGCCCATCCAGCGCGTGCCCTTCGTGAAAGACTACGTCATGCCGCTGGGCCAGCACATCGGCGTTCCCGCCCGGCCGGTCGTCGAGGCCGGGGAGCGTGTCCGCCGCGGTCAGTTGATAGCGACGCCCGGTGGCTTTGTGTCGACGGCCCTGCATAGCCCGGTTACCGGTACGATTCGCGAGATCGGCGACTTCCGGGGCGTCGACGGCCGCTTCGCGCCCGCGATCGCCATTGAAGCCGATGCATTCGCAACGCAGCAGGTAGACATGGAGGCTGCGCCGGACTGGCAGTCGATGTCGCTCAACGAGTTCATCGAAGCGGTGCAGATGGCGGGCATCGTCGGCATGGGCGGCGCGGCATTTCCTTCCCATGTGAAGCTGTCGGTGCCGGACGGCGTCAGGATACGGCAGCTTCTTATCAACGGCGCCGAGTGCGAGCCTTTCCTGACAAACGATCACCGGCTGATGGTCGAGCGGCCCGGGGCGCTGCTCGACGGCGCCGAAATCATGCGCCGGAAGTTGGACGCCGAAGAGGTCATTATCGGCATCGAGGCCAACAAACCGGACGCGATCGAGATCATCGGCCAGCATGTCCGGCCGGACCAGCCAGTGCGCGTCGTGCCCCTGAAGGTCAAATACCCGCAGGGCGCAGAGAAAATGATGATCAAGAGCGTCTTCGGCAAGGAAGTTCCCGCGGGGCAGCTGCCTCGCGACGTGGGCGTCAACGTCAACAACGTCGGCACGATTGTCGCCATCGCGGACTACTTCCTGCGCGGCATGCCGCTGATCGAGCGGATCGTGACCGTGGCAGGACCGGGCGTCACCTACCCGGCCAACCTGGTGGTGCCGCTCGGAACACCGGTGCGCGAGGTTGTCCGTTTCTGCGGCGGACTGAGGCCAGGCAGCCGTGAAATCATCATGGGCGGACCGATGATGGGCAGGCCGATCGCCAGCCTCGATGTGCCGGTGCTCAAGGGTTGCTCCGGCGTTCTCGTGTTTACCGAAGAGCAGACGTCGGGCCGCACGGAGTATCCCTGCATCCGCTGCGGGCGCTGTCTCGAAGCCTGTCCGTATTTCCTCAACCCGTCCCGGCTTGCTCGCCTTTCCAAGGCCCGCATGTTCGACGAAATGAAAGCGCATCACGTCTTTGACTGCGTCGAGTGCGGTTGCTGCACGTTTGCCTGCCCATCCAATATTCCCATCGTGCAGCTCATTCGCACGGCGAAGGACGACCTGGTTCACCGCAAGGAGTCCGAGGCGTGAAGAAAGAGGATCCGGATCTCCTGCTGTTTCATGCGCCGTTGCTGCGCCAGGACATGACCACGCCGAAGGCGATGCGCGACGTACTGTATGCCCTGCTGCCGGCAACGGGCGCGTCTCTATGGTTTTTCGGGCTAAGCGCCATCCTGGTAATCGGCGCGTGCATCGCCGGCGCGGTGCTCGCGGAGTGGTTGTTTGCGGGCCGGGAGGCTCGCGGCCGGTCCTTGCTCGACGCCAGCGGCACCCTGACCGGGCTTTTGCTCGGCCTCACCCTGCCTCCGGGCCTGCCGATGTGGATGGCCTTTCTTGGCGGATTTGTCGGCATCAGCCTGGGCAAGGTCATCTGGGGCGGCCTCGGTCACAACTTGTTCAACCCGGCGCTGCTCGGTCGCGCATTCCTGCTGGCAACGTTTCCCATCGCCATGACGACCTGGGTGCCGGCAGTGGCCACGGGCGGATTTTTCGACGTGTACCCGGGCAATCTCGCCCTGCCGTTCATGCAGGTGCAGGTGGATGGCGTCACCGCCGCAACGCCGCTCGGCATGCTGAAGTTCGATCAGGAGGTGACCCCGCTCGCCAACCTCGCGTTCGGCAAAGTCAGCGGCTCGCTCGGCGAGACCAGCGGTCTCCTGCTGCTGCTCGGCGGGGTCTATCTGTGGCTCAAGCGGGACCTGGACTGGCGCATACCGGTCAGCATCCTGCTAACCGTCATGATCTTCTCCGCCGTCTTGGGTCTCTTCGATGCCGCGCGTTTCCCGACTCCGCTGTTTTCGGTGTTCTCGGGAGGCCTGTTGCTCGGAGCCATCTACATGGCGACCGACCCGGTGACCTCGCCGGTCACGCCGCGCGGAGCCTGGATATTCGGCATCGGCGTTGGCGTCATCGTGATGCTGATCCGCGTCTTCGGCGGACTTCCCGAGGGTGTGATGTACGCGATCCTGCTCATGAACGCGGCAACGCCGTTGATCGACCGCTACACGCAGCCCCGCGTGTTCGGCCGGGGGGTCGAATCCGAATGACGAGTGCCCGGCATACTGGAACGGCAAGCCCCAGCTCGCTGCGCCTGGTCCTGACACTCGCAATCGCGGGTCTGATTTCCGGCGTAGCAATCATCGGTATCTACGAGTCAACGCTGCCGACGATCACTGCAAACAAGGCACGCGAACTGCGCGAAGCCGTATTCAAGGTGCTGCCCGCGGTCAGCCAGATGCAGGCGCTGGTGCACAGGGACGGCGAACTCGTTGCGGCAGAGGCCGTAGCCAAGGACGAACCGGTTGTCTACGGCGGCTACGATGAAAACGGTGGCTTCGTCGGCTACGCGATTCCGGGAGCGGGTCCCGGATTCCAGGACACGATCGGACTGCTTTACGGCTACACGCCGGATCAAAAACTGGTTGTCGGCATGGAAGTGCTCGAAAGCCGTGAAACGCCGGGGCTCGGCGACAAGATTTACAAGGATGCCGACTTTGTCGCCGGCTTCAGCGCACTATCGATCGAGCCCGAGATCACCGCGGTCAAGAGCGGCACGAAGAGCCAGCCGAACGAGATCGACGCGATCACGGGCGCGACGATTTCCTCCAAAGCTGTCGTCCGGATCATCAACGAAACCCATGCCGACTGGACACAGCGGCTGCCGCCGCCCGGTGCCGAGCCCCGTCTCACCGAAACCGAGCCCGCCGGGCCGGAGGTGGAACGATGAAGAAGAACGAATCCTACGAGGAATTCATCAAGGGAATCTGGCGCGACAACCCGGTGTTCGTGCAGGTTCTCGGGATGTGCCCGATGCTCGCGGTCACCAATTCCGCAGTCAATGCGATCGCGATGGGATTGGCGACCTTTTTCGTGCTCGTCGGCTCGAGCTTCCTGGTATCGAGCTTTCGCAACTGGATTCCCAAGCAAGTCCGAATCTCCTGCTTCATCATTATCATCGCCACGTTCGTCACGGTTGCTGACTACACGCTCCTGGCATTGGTCCCGACAGTGCACAAGGAACTCGGCGCGTTCATTCCGCTGATCGTTGCGAACTGCATGATCCTGGGCCGGCAGGAAGCGTTCGCCTCCAGGTACCCGACGCGTCTCGCGGTGATGGACGCGATGGGCATGGCCAGCGGCTTCATGCTGGCCCTTTTCTCGCTGGGCGCAATCCGCGAGATTCTCGGTGACGGCGCTCTGTTCGGCATGAATCTCTTCGGCACCAATTTCGAACCCTGGATAATCATGATCCTGCCCCCGGGCGGCTTCCTGACGCTCGGCGTTATCCTGCTGTTCTTTAACTGGTTCAAGTTGAAAAAGGACGAGTTCCTCGCCGAGGTCGCCGAAGCCGAAAGGAGCAGTCGCTGATGGACAACCTGCTCTGGATCTTCATCAGCGCATTACTGGTCAATAACTTCGTGCTGACCTACTTTCTCGGGCTGTGCCCGTTCCTCGGCGTGTCCAATTCGCTGGAGACATCGGCGAGGCTCGGGCTGGCAACGACCTTCGTCATGCTCGTCACGGCCATCTGCGCGTGGGTACTGAATACGTACGTGCTCGTCCATGCGCCGTACCTTCGACTGATCTGCTTCATCGTCGTGATCGCCAGCACCGTGCAGTTCATCGAAATGTTGATCAAGAAACTGAGCCCGGCGTTGTTCCGGGCCATGGGCATCTTTCTGCCGCTGATCACGACGAACTGCGCGATTCTCGGCCTCGCAATCTTTGCAACCAACCGCAGTTACGGGTTCTGGGAAGGCATCGTCTATGCACTCGGCGCCGGCATCGGCTTCACGCTGGCGCTTGTCCTGCTCGCGGGACTGCGTGAGGAATCGGAGCTTTCGAATATCCCGAAACTGATCCGGGGCACCGCGATGAACCTGATCATCGCCGGTGTGCTGTCCATGGCGTTCATGGGTTTCGCCGGTCTCTTCAGCCCGACCTAGGGGAGTCGCTGCCACAATGTTGACCTACCTGCTTGCCCTGCTCTCCGTCGTCGGCCTGTGCGTGTTCTGGGCGGTCTTCCAGCTGTGGCTGTCGAAACACGATCCCGGCGTCGAAAAGCGGTCGCTGAAGTGCGGCGCATGTGCTTGCGAGGATGACTGCGAGGACACCGCAAACCGTCGGGTGCGCGGGGAACCTACCGCGACCTGAGACCCGCGCCGGCCTCCGTTCGCCTGATAGTTCAGCGCTGTCTTTGAAGAGCCGCTGGCTAATTCAAGCAAGTGTCGGTTAGCGCCGGCTTCCTGGCCCAGTGCGCTCCTGTAACCGGCCGGCAGTCCACTAGATGTCTTCCCAGCAGATGAACACCGGATCGCTGACCAGCGAAAAGACATGCTTGTGGGCCATCTCCGCCGGCCTTTCTCGTCGATAGATATACTCGACCGAGCGATCGCACTGCTCCTGATCCCGGAACGACATCACGAAAAAGTACTCGTGGTCGCGCTCGTCGTCGGTATCCATGACCGGATGGCGCTGGCGCCGCCCGATTGGCCCGGTCGACTTGATCAGATCGAGCTTTTCCAGGTGCAGCGTGAACTCGTCGAGTCCCCGTTGAAAATCGTCTATCAGCACGTCGGGCTTGAGATTGAAGCATGACAGCATATGAAACATGATCAATCCGGAGAGCGCACGAGCCAAGCTGGTGTTTCGTAAATCTCTACCGTGATGTCGTCACCCGCACTGATGCTGCCGGCCACTTCGACGACGCCGACGATACCGCGCGTGAGTTTTGCGGCGTGAGAGAATGCTGTCGACGAAATCTCCTTGCCCGAGCAGGTACTGAAGTCGGCGGCAATATTCTTGCCCATGTCGTGGCACGGAGGATTGTACTCTTCGACCATCAGCTCCGCCCCGGAGGGGAATTTAAGCAGCGTCCCCTTGGGCAGACGTGACAGTTCGCCGATTCCTTCCAAACAGAGATTTGCGCCCAACCTTGCAGCAGTCAATGGCGTGCTCAGGTCCATGGCTTTCTGTATTTCGGCGAGTTCCTCGACAGAGACTGCGGACCACTGGCGCTCATTGCGGCGGACGGTCCCTTCCGGCTGCTTGTCTCCGGCCCAGGCCGTTCGCGAATACGACCGATGACGGTCGCCGACGACACCATCCAAGTCGACCTGGATCGTTGCTCGCTCGTCTTTGCTCAAATCGTCATTCGATCCTGCGTGCACGGATACAACCCTTGCCTTCAGTGCCTTCATGATGAACCTGGTGATACAGCCAACCCCGGAAGCCAATCTGCAATGCGATCATGGCGCGTGTCAACCGGCATGAGAATTCACGGACACGTGGCCAGGTTGTACAATCGAACCTCAAGGTCCTGAAAAGGCCGCCGCAAAGAATCGTGCAGTGGGTTCATCCTTTGGTCACCAGACATGACGTCGCCCGAGCTCGCGAAGCCCTGTGTCTTTTCCGGCAGCCAATCGTCGCTCGCCTGCCAGTTTATTTCTGCGTGGTTTACGCCAGTCGAGGAATGCCCGGGGCAGGAACCAGCCCGGCGCACCGACCAGGCGTGAAACAGAAGCACTGACGCCGATACCGTGACAGAGCACACTGGCTCCTACTACGCGGCTACCGTCAACAAGGCGACGGACTATCCACCGTTGATCGGTGATCAGTCTGCCGATGTGTGCGTCATCGGCGCAGGATTCACCGGAATCTCGACCGCCCTGCACCTTGCAGAACGCGGCTACGACGTGCAGGTGGTCGAAGCCAACCGGGTCGGCTGGGGCGCTTCGGGCCGCAACGGCGGCCAGCTGATTGGCGGTATTTCGGGCGAGCAAAAAGTCGCGAACCATCACAAACGTGATGTTGAAGACCTGTTCGGCGAGCTGCGCTGGGCCGGGCACGCCATTGTCCGCGAGCGGATTCAGACCTACGCCATCGACTGCGACCTCAAGTACGGGTACCTCGACGTCGCGATAAAAAAGCGGCACCTGCGGGAATTCGAGGCGGACTGCCGGCGCCTCGAAAAGTCGGGTTTTCCGCATGAATTCAGGATGTTATCGAAGAGTGAGACGAGCGAGACCATCGGTACGGATGCCTACCTCGGCGCGCTTCTCAACATGGGCAACGGGCATCTGCACCCGTTGAACCTGTGTGTCGGCGAAGCCCGCGCCGCCGAATCGCTAGGGGCAAGTATTTACGAACAATCGCCGGTACTCGATATCGAAAAAGGCCACCGGGCGAAGGTTGTAACCGAGCGCGGTTCGGTGACGGCGGACTTTGTCGTTATCGCCGGCAATGCTTATCACGCGCTAGAACGACAACTACGCGGCATCATGTTCCCGGTGAAGAGCTTCATCATTGCGACGGAGCCGCTACCGGAAAATGTTGTTGCACAAATCAATCCGCGGGACCTTGCCGTTTGCGACCCGAACTTCCTTCTCCAGTACTTTCGTCTTAGTGCGGACAAACGCCTGCTGTTCGGTGCTCGTTTCAATTATTTCGGCGAGGACCCCGCGGTCATTCGAAAATCACACAGGAAGAAGATGGCGCGGATCTATCCACAGTTAGCGGATGCCCGGATCGACTATGCGTGGGGAGGCACGATCGGCGTCCCGATCAACAGAGTCCCGCAGCTCGGCAGAATTTCCCCCAACGTCTTTTATTGCCAGGGCTACTCCGGTCATGGCGTCAACGTGACACATCTCGCCGGACAGATAATGGCGGACGTCGTTGCCGGAACGGCGGAGCGCTTCGATCTTTTCGCCAGCGTGAAGCCCTTGGTCATGCCCGGCGCGCATTTGCTGTGGAAGCCAATGGTCGCGCTCGGGATTTTGTACTACCAGGTCAAGGATCGCCTGTAACGCCATTTCAGGTCGTGTTCTGCAGCACGCGTCGCCGAAGCGCCGATTCCGCCCTCGGCTTCTGGAGACCCCGAATAGAGATCAACCGTCGCTGAGGTTCGATTCCCGCATGCCGACACCGTTTCTTCCGCGCCAGGAGAACGGCATATACTGGGCCTGTTCCCCCTAATCGAGGAGGTTTGATAAATGCTGAGCGGACATTGCGAATGCGGCCGGATCCGCTACCAGGTCGACACCGGGATCAAGGATTTCAGTCATTGCCATTGCTCGCAGTGCCGAAGGCTGCACGGCGCGGCTTACGCAACCTTTGCCGGGGTGGCCCGGGACGATTTTCGCTACCTGAGCGGCGAATCCGATATCAGTGTGTACGCCTCATCGGAACGCAACGACAGGGTGTTTTGTTCGAATTGCGGCTCCGCGATCCTTTGCGCGCCCAAAGACGAACCGGATGCGCTGTACCTCAGTATGAGCACCGTTGAAGGAAACCCGCCGAGACCGGCCGCCTATCACGCGTACGTCGGCTCGAAAGCCGAGTGGCATGAAATCACCGACGTGCTCGAGCAGTTTGATACATTGCCACCGGACTGATGATTGATCTCACAACACTCATTGTCGGCGGCACAACTTTGGTGACCGGGATCTGCCTGGCTTCGTTCGGCAATGCCCGGGCATCTGCCGGCCACGAGTCACTGCCGGGCTCACGGACCGGACTCCGGATCGATCACGTCGTCGCGTTCGTGCTCATTCTGTTCATCGGCTGCGGCGCATTCGCTGTTCCGCGAACAGCCCCTGGTAGGCAGCACTTATGATAACCGGCTACCAGAAACAGGAGCACACCGGCTCCTATTACGCAGCTACGGCAAACGAAATTACCGACTACCCGGTGCTTGAGGGCGCTCATTCTGTGGATGTCTGCATAGTGGGCGCCGGCTTCACCGGCGTTGCCACCGCGCTGACACTGGCCGAGCGAGGCTACTCCGTTGCGCTCGTCGAGGCCAACCGGGTCGGCTGGGGCGCGTCCGGCCGGAACGGCGGACAGATCATCAACGGCATGAGCGGCTTGAAAAAACTCCGTGCGCGGTATGGCGAAAGCATCGCCGACACGGTGTGGTCGCTCCGCTGGCGCGGCAACGACATCATTCACGACCGCGTTGAACAGTACGACATCCGCTGCGACCTGAAGAATGGCTACGCCGAGGTCGCACCGAAGCCTCGACAGGTCGGCTACTTCGAAGAGACTGCCCGTGAGCTGGAGCGGCTGGATTTCCCCTACCGGTATGAAGTCTGGGATCGCGAAAAGACTCGGGCGATGCTGGGCACCGATGCGTTTCACGGTGGATTCATTTGTTACCGTGACGGCCATCTGCATCCCCTCAATCTATGCATCGGCGAAGCGCGCGCTGCGGTCAATCTCGGCGCACGGATTTTTGAGCAGTCGCCGGTCACCGCCATAGAGCACGGCGCGCGTCCGAGAGTAAGAACTGCCGATGGCCACGTCGAGGCTGATGCGGTCGTTCTGGCAGGCAATGCCTACAGCCGCCTCGAACCAAAACATCTGTCGAACCTGGTCTTTCCGGCCGGCAGCTACATCATCGGCACCGAACCCTTGCCCGACGCGGTCGTCAATGAGATCAACCCGCTGGACATCGCCGTCTGCGACGTGAACGCGGTTGTCGATTACTACCGCCTGTCCGCGGACAAACGCCTTCTGTACGGTGGCGCCTGCAACTACTCGGGCCGGGACCCAGCCAGTATCAAATCCTACATTCTGCCCAGAATGCTCAAGGTGTACCCGCAGCTGAAGGATGTCCGTATCGATTACGAATGGGGCGGCAAGATCGGTATCGTCCTGAACCGGGTTCCGGCCGTCGGGCGAATCGGAAAGAACGTTTATTACTGCCAGGGCTACTCGGGCCACGGCGTATGCGCGACGCATGTCATGGGCGAAATCATGGCCGATGCCGTTGGCGGCACGCTGGAGCGTTTCGACCTGTTCGCCGGCCTGAAACCGATCCGCATCCCCGGAACCCAATGGCTGGGAAACCAGATTATCGCCCTCGGCATGATGTATTACAGGATCAAGGATCTCCTGTAAGGTCGGCCGTCAGTCGAATTCGATCCACGTGGTCTTGAGCTCGGTGTAATCGTCGAAGGCATGCATCGACTTGTCGCGGCCGTTACCGCTTTGTTTGAAACCGCCGAATGGAACCGTTATATCCCCGCCGAAGTAGTTATTAATTCCCATCGTGCCAACGCGAACCGCGGCGGCGACCCTGTGCGCCGTATTGATATTGTTGCTCCAGACGGCACCGGCAAGGCCGTAAATCGAGTCATTGGCGATCGCAACCGCTTCTTCGGCATCCCTGAAGCCGATGACCGACATGACGGGCCCGAAGATTTCTTCCCGGGCTATGCGCATGCCATTATCGACGGCGTCGAAGACAGTGGGCTCGTAATAACAGCCGCCCGTGTCTGCCAGCACCTGCGTTCCGCCGGCCGCGAGTGAGGCACCCTCCTCGCGCCCGATCGCAACGTAGTCGGCGACGGTCTTCAGCTGCGCGGCGTCGATCATCGGACCCATCGCGGTCGACGGATCCAGCGGATCGCCAGGCATCCAGTCACGGCTCTTCGCAACGACCATCTCAACGAATTTTTCCCGAATACTCTCTTCGACAATGAGCCGGGTACCTGCCGTGCAGGTCTGCCCACCGTTATAGAACACCGCGACCGCAGCCATCACGGCAGCTTTGTCCAGGTTCGCGTCCGCGAACACGATGTTAGGACTCTTGCCTCCCAGCTCGAGAAAGGTTCGCTTCAGGTTGGATTCGCCCGAATAGCGCATCAACTGCTTGCCGACCTCTGTGGAGCCTGTAAACGTGAGGCCGTCGATGCCATCGTGGAGCGCAAGATGCCGTCCGAGGCTGCCACCCGGACCGGGCAGCACCTGCAGGACGCCGTCCGGCAGACCGGCCTCGCTCGCGAGGCCCGCGATACGGAGGGCGGAAAGCGGCGTGTTCGAAGCCGGCTTCAGAATCACCGAGTTCCCGGTTGCCAGCGACGGCGCGAGCTTCCAGGCAGTTGTCGACAGCGGGAAATTCCACGGGACGATCGCGGCGACCACACCGAGCGGGAGGCGCTGCACGAGTGCCAGGCAGTCGGCCGGTGTCGGCGAGATCTGGTCATAGACCTTGTCGATCGCTTCGCCGCTCCAGCGGATCGTGCGCACGGCCGACGGTACGTCGACACCTGTCGTGTCGGCGATCGGCTTGCCGACATCCAGAGACTCGAGCAACGCGATTTCTTCTGCGTGGTCCTCGATCAGTTCCGCCCAGCGGACGAGAACCATCTTGCGATCGGCGGGCGCCATGTCCGCCCAGATACCGCTCTCGAATGCGCGACGGGCAATATCCACGGCGTAATCGGCATCTTCAATGCCGCAGTTCGCCACGTCGATAAGCCTGCGGCCGTCTGCCGGGTTCAGCGTCGCTCGCGTTTCCCCGGCCAGCGCCTCACGATACTGGCCGTTGATAAATGCGCGCCCCTCTATGTCGAGCGCGTCCGCCAATGAGTGCCAGTCTTGCCTGGTTCTGTCCAGCATTGCCAATGCCTCCGAAATGTCTTGGTCCGGTTCATTATCCTATACCAATTTGCCACTATCTCATCGAGCCCGGCTTTGCGGTCCCGGGCCGGGCAGTGACGATTGCCGCGGCTTCGTTGCATCCGGGTGACTGAGAGCTTTGACCCTGCGCTGCGTTAAATCAGCTCTGAAGCGGCCATCACTGCGGTCAGGCTCAGCCCCCTGACGTATCCCTGCTTACCCGATTCAAACACCGCGTTTTTCCGGCAACCGGCAAATTTGCCCACCAGTCAGTTAAGCGGACATCCGGATCGATCGCGCCGGCAAGCGCTCGGTAACGGCGTGCGGCAACCGTCAGTTGATGACCGTTGGCATCTGGTGGCCGAGCTGGACGACCTCCAGCGTATCGCCTGCGCGCTGCAACTGGGTGATAGACGCATTGTCCGGAATGAAACAAACCGTCTCCTTGCGGCCCCCAAGGCGGCCGACTATTGCGTTCAGAACCATGAAATGCGTGAAGACGACGGTGCAGCTGTGGAGTTTGAACAGCTGTTCACAGGCCCGCGCTCTCCATGCCAGCAGGAAATCGGGCTGCGTCTCCCACGTCTGCTGCATGAACTTCTTGATCCACTCCGGGCGGCCGGTGAGATCGGTTGGCGCCGGGATCTCCCTGAATGCATCGTCGATTTCAATGTCAGCGTCGAGGGCGGTCGCCAGTGGCTCGGCGGTCTGCCGCGCGCGCAGCAGCGGACTACTCACTATCCGGGTGCCACCATCCAGTAACTCGAGAATGTGTTCGCTCGCCACCGATGCCTGCTCGCGGCCGCGCTCGCTGAGCCCGGGGTTGCGTTCTTCGCCCCAGTGCGCAGCCGGCTCGCCATGCCGTACGAGAAATATTTGAAACGCCTTTTCGCTCATGCGATGTCTACAGCCGAGACCTTCCCTTACGCGCCGAAGCGCGCAGCCCGATACCCGAATTTACGCCAATACCCCGGCCTCGCCAGCGAGCTACCACCAGACGGCATACAGCGCGATCAGGATTAGCGCGACAGCGACACCGGCAGCGTTGAAGCCGCGGGTCGTCGAGAAGTCGATATCGCCGAGGTCGACCGCTCCCGGCTGATCCTGGTTACTCTGAAGAACCGAGATGACGACCGCAATCGCCGTACACAGCAGGAACACGAGGCCGACGCGATCGATAAACGGGAGCTCCGGCCAGAGCATTTTAAAGCCGAACGACAACACGGCCGAACCGATAGCCGCGGTTAATGCTCCGAGCGACGTCGCTTTTTTCCAGAACATACCGAGCACAAAGATCACGACGATACCGGGCGTGAAGAAGCCGGTGAATTCCTGGATGTACTGGAACGCCTGATCGAAGTTCCCGAGCAGCGGCTTGGCGCAGATCATCGCCAGCACCATCGCCGTCACGGCAACGATGCGACCGACGACGACGCGGTTCGCCTGTTTCTCCTCGCTGACCAGCGACGAATAGATATCCATTGTGAAGATCGTCGAGATGCTGTTGATCATCGAAGCCAGCGACGACACGATAGCCGCGAGCAACGCCGCAAATACGAGGCCCTTGATGCCTGTCGGCAGCAGGGTCATGGCCGACGGGTATGCCTGGTCCGGCGCCGCCAGGTTCGAATTAAGCACGAACATCGCGATGCCCGGCAACACGACGATGACAGGCATCAGGAGCTTGAGGAATGCGGCGAAGGCGATTCCCTTCTGCGCCTCCTGAATGCTCTTGGCCGCCAGCGCGCGCTGAATAATGTACTGGTTGAAGCCCCAATACGAGATGTTCATGATCCACATGCCGCCAACAAGGACCGAGATTCCGGGGAGGCTTACATAGTGAGGATTATCAGGGCTCAGGATCATGTCGAACTTCTCGGGCGCCTTGTCCACCAGCACCGAAAATCCGGCCAGGACACCGCCGCCATCCGCGACCTTGTCCAGCATTATCCAGGCAATCAACAGGCCGCCGAGTACCAGCAGTACGACCTGTACGATATCGGTGAACGCGACGGCCTTTAGTCCGCCGTACAGCGAGTAACCCACGGCAAACAGGCCAAGGAATACGAGACCGTGCACGAGATCGATGCCGGCCACGGTTTGCATGGCCAGCGCGCCCAGCCAAAGTATTGAGGTCAGGTTGACGAACACGTAGACGCCGAGCCAGAAAAACGCCATCACCATGCGCACGTTATGGTCGTAGCGCTGCTCAAGAAACTGCGGCATCGTGTAGATGCCGCGCTTCAGGAAAACAGGCAGCAGGAACTTACCGACGAGTACCAGCGTGATCGCCGCCATCCACTCGTATGACGCGATGCCGAGCCCGATCGCATACCCGGAACCGGACATGCCGATGATCTGCTCAGCAGAGATGTTGGCCGCGATCAGCGACGCGCCGATCGCCCACCATGGCAGTGAACTGCCGGCAAGGAAATAATCCCGCGTGTCTTTCTTGTGCCCTTCCCGCTCGCGTGAAACCCACTGCGCAAGAATGAACAGCAGCACGGCGTAGGCGAGAACAACGGTAACGTCGATATTGCTCAACATAAATTTTTTACCCGGTGCCGGATCGTGCGGTCCGCACGCTCAATGCCCGATTGTCTCTGGCGCCTGCCTTAAGGTTACGAATATCACGCCATGGCATGCCGTAAATTCAAGTGCCCCGCTCACCCTGTCTGCATCAGCAGCTGGCGCCGCTGAAACGCGAGAACGTAAATGGCCGTATAAATGCCCACGACGACCAGCCCGATCCACTCGATCTTAAGCGGCGTGAACAAGTAAAGCAGCACGAGGACCGACAGCGCCAGCCAGTTGCCGAGAATGTAGTACCCCTTGCCGAATCGCTCCGTAGTGACGCCCAGATTTTGCGTGTACAGCCTTATTAGCGAGTCGAGCGAGTTAATTACGAATATCACGCCGACAACAACCATGGCCAAACGCCACCAGGCCCCGATTTCCAGGGCGCCATTAAAGTAGTAGTAGAGAACGGAGAACCAGGTCGCAATGGGGATTGACGGCACGACGAGGAGCGCAACGAACAATTTCCAGGCCTCGAGTCCGCCGACGAATCGCGCAACAAACTGCCCGATCATGATGCTCCAGGCGAACCACCAGTACAGGTAAAACTGGTGATATTCGTTCAGCGGCAACAGGAAGCGGTGAATGTTCGAAAAGTAAGCGCCAACGCCGCTCATCGAATCGACCAGGCCGGATACGCCCATGCCGGAGGCCAGCCACGCTCCCGCAATCAGGGCAAAGAACAACCAGGTCGACGATACGCTGAGTATTTTTACGAACTTGATGTCCGTGCTCGATACTGTCGCGGAGAGAATTACGGCAGCGACCAGCCCGTAGCGCACCGGATCGCTGATACCTTCAACATAGTCCGGCAGGTAGACCAGGAACAGAAGCGCGGTAAATGCGCAGGTGCCGATGATGACGACGTTATTCGTCAGCTTTATCGCCGGAATCTCGAACAGTTTGAGTTTGGGCTCGACGATACAGAAATAAAACGTCGTCAGGAAATAGAATCCCCAAACCAAGAAGCCCCAAAACCCAAATTCGATCGCCAGTGGATTGGCGAAGGCATAATCCTGTTCGCGTGCATACAGCTCGAAGTCGACCAGCGGAAACATGATCAGGCCAACGTCAAGGCCTGACGTGAACAAAATCGCAATGAAAGTGAAAAATGACACCGGCATGGGGCCCTCGCAACGCACGTTGCGCCATCGAAGTACCAGCACCAGCGACGTCGTCAGCGTCACGGCCATCGCAATGCTCAGGATCAGTCCCACTGCAGGATGCTCCGGTTCATTGCTCGACGACCACCCACAGCGGGTTGCTGTAGGCAAACCTTCCGTTCATGTCTTCAATGACGAGGCTGTACCAGGTATCCGTCTCGGGCGTGACTGAGAACCGGACCGGAGCAGGATTCCCGCTACCGTCAAATGCCAGCACCTCGACTTCGCTGCCGCGCTCAATGAGCTGAACCGATCGGAGTCCTGATACGGCATGCACCGTGTACTTCAATACGAGTTCGGCACCTGCCGAATGCCGGACCTCGCTGCCGAAAAGTATCTCGGGATAAACCAGCGGGCCCTGGCTCGCAAACGAACGCCCGGCTTTCAGCCCGGCGATGAACTTATCGATACTGAGTTCGCCGTCGACGTGCACATAGGTCCGCGCGCGTGCGGATTCAAAATTCCAGACATCGTGCACGTCAGAGCCGGCTGCGAGATAAGCTTTTTGCCCATCGTTCCACATTCGCCAAACGCGCTCGAGCGTCTCCTGATTTCTGCTTGGTTCGCGTTTGTTGTCACTTAACGGTTGGATTTCGACCAGGTCGAAGCTCGCATCGAACCCTCCCGGGACCGCGCCCTTTTCTTGGTTTTCAAAATAGCCGTAGTCAGAGTACGGATGATTGATTTCGATGATGTCGGCACCCATGCGACGTGCGGCGGCAAAAATATCCTGGACCGATGCCTGACCTGTATCGATATCAACGGTACGACCATCGTCAAGCGGATACGCGTTGAAGTGTCCCCAGGAGGGCGAGAACTCCGTACCCGGAATGAAGGGCGTATCGCGTGCGGCCGCCAGAACCTGCATCTTGCTGTTATTCAAAACAGAGTCGTGATCACTGAGAAACGCGATGTCGACCCCGGCTGCCAGTTCGGAACGCAAGACGAATTCGGCCTCGGTGAAGCCGTCAAGCACGTCCGAGTGGTGGTGCAGATCGGCGCTGTACCAGCCCTTTTCATTGGGATTCGCCAAAACCGGTATCTCGACCGTCAATTCGTGCAGCTTGCCGGACTCGATAACGAGATCAACGAGTTTCGGCGTGGACAAGAAACCGCCGCCCGCGGCTATCTCAAAAACATAGCTGCCCGGTGCGATGTCTGTCGTCAACTCGCCGACCGGGTTCAGCTCCGTAAAATAGGTGCTCTTGCCAAAGTAGCCGATTAGCGGCTTATAGCCATCCTTTACGGCAATGCGGGCATCCAGCAATCGTTGGGTGTTCGCGTCCGATACCTGGATCTGCACCGTGCCAGCCGGCCTGACATCGTCGAAGTCCATGTGCACCGCGCGGCCCTCTGAAACGGTGACATTTCTTGCTTTGCCCCGCGCATAGCCGCGGGCCGTCGCATAAATGTCGTAGCTGCCGGCCGGCAGGACCATCTCATACTGACCATCACTGCCGATGACCCAGGCGAACGCGCGACCGTTTTTGCCAATGACGACGGCGGGCCGGGAAACCCTTTCTCCATCCTGGCTGACGACGCTCCCGGATATCCGGCCCGTCGGCAGCCTGCCGAAATCGATCTCGGTCTGCACCATGGGCGCGAGCGACCCGTCACTCTCGATCTGCAGCCAGGCCTCGAATGTCTTTGTCTCGCCCGGCCCCAGGTCGTGCAGCGAGTAGCGATCGCGGCCCCTGCGGACCGCTTTTTCTGAAAACGGCGCATGCAAACCAAGCAACCAATGTTCATCGTAGGCCGCTGTCCAGCCTCCCGGTGATTGAACGTCTTCGTTGACCGTCACGACAGGCTCGCCGATCAAATGCCCGCCGTCGGGCCAGACAACGTACCCGGACAGCAGGCCGTCGAGCGATGCCTCGCCCTTGTTGGTCATGCGGGTAACGATATGAATCTTGCTATCGCCTTCCTTTATGTGGAACGTCGTCTCCAGTTCAACCTCGCCCCAGTCGCGGGCGGTCCTGACAATCGCCTCTTCCGGATCCGCTTTGTCCACCGTTACGCGCTGGTAAGTGGTCGGCCAGCTCGACCAGTTGTTGGGCATGAAATCGGCGAGTGACGCGATGTCATAGCCAAGCTCGCCGTCGCTGACCGGAGCGATGTCGACGATACCCCCGCGCGCCACGCCCCAGGGCGGTGCCGTATCGACCGCGAACGCGATCGCAAATAGATCGGTGCGAACGGTGATGTCGCGGGCGCCGACTGCGTCGCCACGGGGAATTGCCGTCGGACCAACGGCAACGGCAACCTCCGCATGCGCGGTCAGTAGTGGCAACGCAAGACAAGCCCACGTCGTGACGATCAGAACTATTCGCATTGGGCGGGTGGCCTGTGGTTTCGACAGATGAACTTGCAACCTCGCATGAAGCGGCGCAGGGAAAGTGCTTGCTTCTTTACATTAGCGCGCTGGCGGCGGACCGACAACGTCTTCACGGCACCTACCCGGACCCCGCTAATTTTCGTCGGACCTCGATAACCGCGTCATGAGCCGGTACAGGAACTCCTGGCCTTCGAAAAACGATTTGATGCGAATGCGCTCATCCTGCCCGTGCCGCCTGTCATCGGCAATATCGAAGAAAATACCGGATACGCCGTAGACCGGAATTCCGGCATTACGCAGGAACAGGCCATCGGTGGCGACGCTGCTCATCATTGGTATGACCGGTACCCCGGACCACATTTCTTCCGTGACTGTCTCGATGGCGCCCAGAATTTCGGGCGTCAACGGTGATGGCGGAGATGGCCTGGGCTCCCAAACCGGCGTAATCATGACCTGTGCGTCTGCGATGACCATTTCCAGCGTCTCCTGGACCGCATCGACGGATTCACCGGGCAAAACACGGCAGTTGACCTTGGCCCGGGCTCGCTGTGGCAGCGCATTTTCAGCGTGCCCGCCTTCGAGCATCGTCGCAACGCAGGTCGTGCGCAGGCGGGCGTTGTAATAGGCCATCGGGGACAAATAAGCGACGGCGGCGGGGTCCGGCGGATCGCTCAGGACGCCTCGCATGGCCGCGGCCAATTCGCCCTCTTCCAACTCCGCAGACCGCTCAAAGAATATCCGGGATATTTCGTTGATCACAACCGGAAAGTCATGAGCGCGAATACGAATCAACGCGTCAGCCAGCCTGTAGATCGCATTGTCTTTTACCGGCAGTGAGCTGTGCCCTCCCGGGTTGGTTACTTCAAGCGCGAACGTCTGGTAGACCTTTTCACTCGCCTGCACGTAATGCGCCACGTATGCGCCTTCTTTGATCGCGCCCCGGCCGCCCTCGCTGACCGCGTACTCGGCATCGATAAGGTCCCGGTGATTCTCCAGGAGCCAGGTAACGCCGTTTTCCGTGCCGCCTTCTTCATCAGCCGTCGCCGCTACGATAATGTCGCGGTCCGGCTGAAAGCCCTCCTGCTTGAGGCGAATCAGGTTGGCCAGATGAATTGCGGCCTCCTCCTTGTCATCGGCGGTGCCCCTGCCATACCAGTAGCCGTCCTGCTCCGTCAGTTTGAACGGATCGAGCGTCCAGTCCGCCGGGTCAGCGTCGACGACATCGAGATGTGAAAGCAACAGCAAGGGTTTCCGGCCGACGTTACGGCCTCTCAGGCGGACGACGAGATTTCCTCTTGTCTCGGACGAGCCGATAACCTGCACGTCTTCAGCCGCGAAACCTGCGGCCAGCAGATGCGCGGCCATGGCTCTGGCGGCAATCGTCGTGTTGCCGGTACTCTGCGTGGTGTCGATCTCAATGAGTTCGCGCAGAAAATCCTTGGCCATCCGCTGATGCGGCAGAAGCTCCGAATCGAGCGCATCCGGTGACGAATCGGCGGCAATGTCCGGCGACGTCGAGGCAGTGTCATCACTGCTGCACGACGTCATGAGAACCGCCAGGATCGCGAGCAGGATTTTAAGACGTATTGCTGATTGGCCAGCCATGCTTTGAACTCCCTCTACCGCGGACGAGGATATCGCATTTTTCGGTTTGCAGTCAGCGCAAGGCGCCTCCGGGCAATCGGGATCACTCGGGGCCCGGATTTGACGCCCTTCGAGCCTGACAGCGGACCAAGAAAAGTGGCCGTCAGCCGGGGGCTTTTGCTCTCACCGGAAACGCAGATTATTACGCCCGAGTTCGGCGACGGACCGCGCACCCATCAGCTTCATGTCACGCTCGATCTCGGCCTGCATGTTGGCAAGGGCCTTTTCCACGCCGCCCTGGCCTGCTCCGGCCAGGGCATACAGGTACCAGCGCCCGCCAGCGCAGGCTTTGGCCCCGAGCGACAGAGCCTTGAGAACATGCGTGCCTCTCTGGATGCCGCCGTCACAAATAACGTCGATTTTATCGCCGACCGCGTCGACGATTTCCGCGAGTTGATCGAACGGCGCCCGTGAGCCATCGAGCTGCCGGCCGCCGTGATTGGATATCATGATGGCCGCGGCACCGATATCGGCGGCACGGCGCGCATCTTCGACCGACATGATCCCCTTCAGGCAAAAGGGCTTGCCCCAGCGCTTCGCCACGTCAGCCGCCGCGTTCCAGTCCATCGACTGATCCAGCATCGTGGAAAAATACTCGGATACCGAGACGCTGATATTCGTGCCCGCGTCGACATAGTCTTTCAGATTCGACAGTTCGAAGCGGTCACGAAACAGGTAGTTGAGCGTCCAGCTCGGATGCGCAGCGAAGCTCGCGAGACTTTTCAACGTCAGTTTCGGCGGGGAGGTAAACCCCGTCACCAGGTCCCGCTCACGATTTCCGCCAACGATCGTATCAACGGTAAGCGCCAACGCATCGAATTGCGCTTCCTTGCACCGCTCGATCATGCTGTAGGTCAGTCCCTTGTCCTTGTGGTAATAGAGCTGAAACATCTTGGGCGTCGGGATAGCGGCTCCGATTTCCTCGATGCTGATAGTGGCAAGAGACGAAATTCCGAAAAGCGTGCCGAATTTCTCGGCGGCACGTGCAACGGCCCGCTCGCCGTCGTGATGAAACAGCCGCTGCAGTGCCGTTGGCGACAGAAACAGGGGCAGCGCGAGCTTCATGCCCATCACGGTCGTGGACATGTCGACCGTCTCGACGCCGGCAAGAACATTCGGCACCAGGTCGCAGTCCTCGTAGGCTGCCGTATTCCGGCGGTAGGTTACCTCATCATCCGCGGCACCATCGATGTAGTGAAAAATCGGGCCCGGCAAGCGCTGCTTCGCAAGACGCCGAAACTGTTCCGTGTTGTAGCATTGCTTCAGATTCATGCCTGTGTGTCCGGTTGATGGAGATTACCCGAGCCCCACGCCGGCGGCTCGACTCAAAGTGCACGCCCAGTATAGAGCAGTCGATTTTGATTGTGTGCATGGCTGGGCCATGCCGGGCGTTTTCGTGGTATGCGCAGAGCGGCTACGCGTAGTGCGGATACACGGGCTGGAACATGTACTGGTGTATATCAGCGGCTATGTCTTCGGGCTCTTCTCTGTCAGCCAGACCATTGTCATAGGCGATCCTGGCAACGTCCTGGGCGATCAAAGCGGAAACCTGTCGAATTCGGGATAGCGGCGGATAAATGCGGCCCCTCTCGAGATCCACATCCGATACCTGGCGCGCCAGCGAGTGCGCCGCGGCCAGGAACATCTCGTCGGTGACCTTGCGGGAACGACTCACGATCGCACCCAGACCAACGCCCGGGAATATATAGGCATTATTACCCTGGCCGGGCACAAACGTCTTATTCCCCAGCTCCACGGGATCGAAAGGGCTGCCACTCGCGAAAACCGCTCTGCCACCGGACCAGCCGTAAGCCTGTTCGGCGGTACATTCCGCATTCGCCGTCGGGTTCGACAGCGCAAAAATAATCGGCCGCGAATTGATGCTCGCCATGGCTTCGATAACGTCTTTTGTAAACATGCCCGCCTGGCCCGACAAGCCAATGATCGCAGTGGGCTTCAGTGCCGTTATCGCCCCCACGAAATTGTCGATCGGCTGATGATCGTGCGCATACGGCAGCTTGTGGTCGGCAACTTCGCCCCTGTCAGCCACGAGAAGACCTTCCGAATCAACGAACCAGCAGTGCTTTCGGGCCCTCGCTGCCGGGATTCCCCGGTCTGCCAGCGCCGCGACGAAGACATCGGCAACACCGATTCCGGCTTCGCCGGCACCGAGGAACAATATCTTCTGGTCGCTTAGCTCGCTTCCGGTTATGCGCAGCGCCGCGATGATTCCAGCCACCGCAACCGCTCCGGTTCCCTGTATATCGTCGTCGAACAGGCAGACACGATCTCGATAACGGGCCAGCAATCGAAAAGCGTTGCTGTTGCCGAAATCTTCGAGCTGAATCAACACCCCCGGAAACTGCTCGTTGGCTGCAGTAATGAATTCGTCAACCAGTTCATCGTACTGCTCACCGCGGACTCGACGGCGTTCGATCCCGTTGTACAAGGGGTCGTTGAGTAGTTTCTCGTTATTCGTGCCGACGTCCAGCATCACGGGCATGCACTGGGTAGGATGAATTCCGGAACACGCGGTATAGAGAGAGAGTTTGCCGATCGGTATTCCCATGCCATCGGCACCAAGGTCACCGAGGCCGAGGACCCGCTCGCCGTCGGTAACGACGATAATTCGAGCTTCCCTGTGCGGCCAGTTCCGCATGATTTCCCGGACGCGGCCGCGGTCTTCGAAAGACACATAGAACCCGCGGGAGTCCCGGTAAATGTGCTGGAACTCCTGGCACGCTTTGCCGACCGTTGGCGTGTAAATCAACGGCATCATTTCTTCGATATTGTTCATCACGACGCGATAGAACAGCGTCTCGTTGCGATCCTGCAATGCGACGAGGTAGAGATAGCGTTCGAGGTCAGTCGGTTTTTCCCGGATATTGCCGAGTACGCGCAATTCCTGCTCGGCCGCCGTGTGAACTCTGGGTGGCAACAGGCCCCGCAACTTCAGCAAATCGCGCTCGGCTTCGGTGTATGCTGTGCCCTTGTTACGTACCGGGTCGTGGAGGATTTTGACGCCCCGATACATCTCGGGCGAGGATCCGTCTGTCACTGGTCAATCCTTTTATAATCGCGCTCCATAGAATGGAAAATACGGACGTCTGACACGGGTTGATATGCCGGATATCACCTATCCACGGATCCAGCCCAACGGCGATCCGCAACGACAGAACAGTTGATCAGAACAGATGCAGAGCTCCCGGGGGTAATCAGCCAGTGAAAAAATCGCGACGTTTAGCACCAGTGTTTTCCTTATTGGGGGTTTTCGCATTATTTGTCGCGTGTGCCACGGGCGATCCGTCGCGACAGCCCGCGCCGGCCGGAGCTGCACCTGCGGCCACCCCGGCGTTAGCCGACCTCGTGATTACTGGCGGGGTGCTGCTGGATATGGTTGCCGACGACCCCGATCCCAGGCCCGTCAAAGCAGTCGTGATCCGAGACGGCAGAATCGACGGAATTATTGCCGCCGGCTCCGCGACACCCGTGCCGCAGTCGGCAAGCACGATCGATGCCGGAGCAGGCTATATCCTGCCCGGGTTCTTCGATGCCCACGTGCATTTCAGGCCCTGGTTGCCCGATGCCAGCATCTGGAAACGCGCAAGCAACTATTACGGGATTACGACGCTCTTCGATACGGGCCCCTGCGGGGAGCACTGTACGGAAACCGGGCAGGAGGCCAATGAGTGGATCGAGGCTTACAAAGAGTTCATGAACACCTCTGCCGTACCCGACGGACCGACACTCTATATGACGGGTCGCCGGATCCAGGGCCCGGACGGCACGCATCCGTTGGGAGAAAGTCTCGGTAATCGGGATGCGATCGCGAACTACCTCGACAGCCTCGTCGCACTGGGCGTGGACGGAGTCAAAGTGGAATCGGTCCTGGCCGCCGACCTGCGCGCGGTGGTCATGGAAGAAGCGAACGCACGAGGCCTGCCGGTCGTTGGCCACTCCCGGGATGCCAGGGAGTCCATTGACGCGGGGATGAAATTCATCGAGCACATGTGGCCGGTCACCTCCTCCATCGCGGCCGGCGATCCCGGTGACAAATTCAATTCGCCACAGCATGATCACCTCATGGATCTCGACAAAGCGCCCGAACTTGTCCGGTCCATGGTCGATAACGGTGTCTACCTCAATCCGACAATGGTGGGCCGATACGGCTATTTTGCCGATTCCTTGCGGGACCAGGCCGCTGTCGATTTTCAATCGTTCGAGTTTGGCGGCCTGTACAGCGATATGCCTGAACGGGACAAAGACGGCGTTCGCGCGTGGTGGGTGCGCGCAGCCGACTGGGATGCCAAGCGCCTGGCGCTGCACGAACAAGGGCTGTCGAAGGTCGAGACATTCCTGAAACTGTTCAGCGAAGCTGGCGGCAAGGTCCTCGTGGCGACAGATTCGGGGGAAGACAAGCTCGTCGGCATCGGTTTGCACCGGGAAATGAAGATGCTCGCGGACGCCGGAATCACGCCGTATCGGATTCTGCTGGGCGCCACTCGTTGGCCGGCTGAAATGACGTACAAGGACGAATCGATCGGCACAATCGAGGCAGGCAAGCAGGCGGACATCGTGATTCTGGGCTCAAACCCGGCCGCGGACATCGGCAACAGCCAGGACATTCGTTACGTCATCAAGCGCGGCCGGGTCCTCAGGAGCCCGGACGACTGTTCCGTAATAACGCCGCCGGTTTCTTTATCCTGCGAGGCTTACTGAACGGGTTGCGTCTCGGCAGCAGTAAAGAAGATGTGCCCGCGGGCACGTTCCTGGCGGTTCGTCCAGAGCGAGGCAATGGATCTCGTTAAGCCACTGTCATGCCGGTGGGCGCGCAGCTGATGCTCCGGCATGCCGCAGTGCTCGAGCCCGTTGCGTCGCCACCTGCGGATTAATCGAGCAAGGCCGTGACGTGATACTGAACGTGCCATTTGTCCGGCATCCCATAATTCACGAAGTGAAGCGCGGGGCCGTTCTCGGGATCGGGGAACAATTCCAGCAACCGCTTGCGAAAATACGGCACGTCGCCAAAGTCCTGAACCATGACGGTCAGCGCGACGATGTCCTCCAGGCTGCCGCCGGCCTGCTCCATCAAGCGCGCGGTAATGAGTTGCGCCATGTCCGTCTGCTTCTCCCTGCCCGCCACGATCTTGCCGTCAGCCGGATCGATGCCATAGATGCCCGAGGACTGCAATAACGGCCCGACCCGCGAAGCCATCGGAATAGGGTCGTCGTGGCTCACGCCCGGCACCTCGTAATTCGTGCGCTTGGCACCGAGCACGCCGGTCAGCTGGACCTGGATTTCAGAATGCTGCGGCAGCTCGTAAGGCAGTGTCTTGCGGGCCGGACGGTCACCAAACGCCGGCCAGCGGCTTACCCACTCCTCGACCATCGCCGGCTGCCACTGAAAATCCTGCATGAATACCCAGAAGTGAACAATGTCGCCCTCGTCACCGCCCGCCTCCTGCATGAAAAGAGCGGCATTGTCGAAAGCGCGCTGTATCTGGGCGACCGCACCCGCAACGGGCTGCCCATCGGCCGGGTCCTCCGGCGCAAAGACCGAGGAAAACACGTAGGGGCCGACGCATGCTCCCATCGGCAAAGGCTCCGTGTGCGAGAGGCCCGGCACCCCGATTGAACGGCGATCCGCGTTCAGGACCGCGACCGCCTGCACCTGGACCTGGAGTCCGTCTGGCAGCGGCGCATGATTGGTCTTGCGTGCGGGCCGGTCGTCGCCCGGGAACATCTCGAGCCAGGGCTTGTTGATGAATGGACGGCCCTCGCGCCCTGGCGTATAGACCGTGATCAGTCCGACCGACTCCGGGCCAGCCCCGGCTTCGTGCAGCAGGCGCCGAAGATTCTGGAACGCGACCGCGAACTGCGTCTCCGTATCGGCAGACAGCGATCCGGTTGCAGGATCCACGCCCGGTATGCTCGAGGTAAAGAGCACATCGCCTGCGCGCACGGCACTGATCGGGGGCTGCCCGGTGGGCAACGCATTATCGGGCACGGGCAAGTGCACTACGCGACGTTTCACATTATTTTCCTTTTTGTAATACCAACGCTCAGGATTCGGGTCCGGCCGGGCCGCGTGGATCGATCAATGGTTCGAAGCCCATTGCACGCACCATGATATGCGCGACTTCCTCATCCTTGTCGCCACCGCCACTGGCGCCGACCGCGCCGACAAAACCTCTGTCTGACCTGACGACCAGCCCTCCCGGCAGCGTCGTCAATTCCGGGTCGCCCCACTGCTCCAGGTTGCCGAGCCGGTCTTCGAGGTCGCGCCGGAACCAGAGTGTATTCCGGCACATCGTAGCGCTCGTGTAGGCCTTCCGGATCGAATGCCGGAGCAGGCGCGGATGCCCACCGTCCATCCGCGTTGCCGCGATAAGCTCGGCGCTAACGTCGGCTACCGCGAACGCCATCGGCAACCCGAGCCGGGCCGCGGCAGCCTCGCCTGCTGCGATCGCCTGCATGGCCTCCTCCAGTCCCAAGCTATGCAATTCCAACATGCCCTACCCGTCCGCGGTTCGCAGCGCTGCTTTCAACGACAGCCTGATCGAAAGACCCCCGGCTCGAATACTACCGGCGGCACAGATCGACGCAACGGATTGCTCATTTCGTTCGAATTCGATCACGCCTATCCCTCGACCCGATGTCTTAGCGGCTTCCTGAGTCTGGTGCATTGCTCCGCCGGTTCACTCGCAGCATGCGGTTTGTTTTGCGCTTGCTGCCTCACTCCAGAATGTCTCCCAGCACCCGGTCCAGCGAGTCAACGGTCCGTTCAATGTTGTGCAATTTATCCAGCCCGAACAGCCCGATTCGGAACGTTCGAAAGTCGGCTGGCTCATCACATTTCAGTGGCACGCCGGCGGCTATCTGCATACCGTGCGCCGCAAATTTACTGCCGTTGCTGATGTCGGGGTCTGCGGTATAACAGACCACTACCCCCGGCGCCTCGAAACCCGGCGCAGCAACACTCTTGATACCCTTTTTCGCCAGCAGCGCCCGCACACGATCACCGAGTTCCTGCTGTTCGTCGCGTACTTTGTCGAATCCATACTCTTGGGTTTCGCGCATGATATCCCGGCACATGGTCAGCGCATCGGTCGGCATCGTCGCGTGATAGGCATGCCCGCCGTTCTCATAGGCCTGCATGATCTCGAGCCATTTGCCCAGGTCGCAGGCGAAACTGCTGCTCTTCCCGGCGAGCGCCGCATCGCGCGCAGCCGCGTTTAACATCACAAACGCAGCGCACGGCGAACCGCTCCAGCCTTTCTGCGGGGCGCTGATCAGGACATCGACACCAACGGACTGCATATCGACCCAGATCGTTCCGGACGCTATGCAGTCGAGCACGAACAGGCCGCCGTGGGCGTGCACAGCGTCGGCTACCTGCCGCAAATAATCGTCCGGTAACAATATGCCCGCAGACGTCTCCACGTGAGGCGCAAACACGACGTCGGGCTTCTCGTCCGAGATCGCACGAACAACTTCGTCGATCGGGGCCGGAGCGAACGGATCCTGCGAACCATGGCCGGTCTTACGTGCCATCAAGACCGTGCAGCCGGATGGCATGCCCCCCATCTCGAAAATCTGCGTCCAGCGGAAGCTGAAAAATCCGTTCCGAATGACCAGGCACTTTTTACCCGTCGCAAACTGCCGGGCAACAGCCTCCATGCCGAACGTGCCGCTGCCGGGAA
>JAACFB010000018.1 GCA_009937615.1 Gammaproteobacteria bacterium
CGTAAACAGCACCAGCGATATCCCAGTCCAGGTCCAGCGCTCGAATGCGGTGCACGATATCGCGTGAGCGCAGCGCGATGTCGGGTCTGCCCAGCACCTCGGCCGAATAGCGCTCGAGCTCCGGTTTCGGCACCCGGATCCACTCGTAGCCGGCCACGGTCTCCACGTTGTGGCCGGCATGCTCCTCAGCGGGGGCAGTCCCTGCCAACAGCAGAACGAGCGCGGGCGCAATCCGAACCCACAGGTGCGCCATGTTGCCCGCGCTGGCGCAGCGCACGGTCACAGGAAAATGCGTTCCGGTTGCAGTGACACGTCGACTAGTAGCCGCTGGCGCCGTTGAGAAACGGTGGCGCGACCGGCGTTGCTTCCCATCGCCAGGCTGTCGTCGGCGTCTGCTTGTCGAACGTCCAGTCGACGCTGTCGACATCGAATCGCAGCGTGTTGCCCCTGAGCTCAGGCGCTTCATAGGCCACCCTGCCGCCGGTCAACGTCATGATCGACGTCAGCGTATCGAGTTCCTCGACCGGCAGGGCGAGGTAATCGCCATTCAGGATCACGATGTCGGCCAGTTTGCCCGGTTCGATCGATCCGATCGCGTGTTCCTTCCAGAGCGGATACGCGCCGTAACGTGTCATCATCAGCAGCAGCGTAATGCGGTCGGGCACGGCTTCCTCAGCGAGGCCCCAGGGGTCACCGTTGTCGTCCTTGCGCGTAAGCCAGTTGACGCCATCCTCGAATGGCGACGCCCGCAGCCGGCCATAGTTGCCGAAGGTACCGATGACCGCGTTGACGCCGGCCTTGAGCATGCTGGCGACCGGTGCGTTCATCGTCAGGTATTCCTCACCGTAGTCCTCTTCGATGATCTTGGTGTTCTCGGTGTCGAAGTTGCAGGAAAACGTCTGACCGAGCCGGGCCGCGAGCTCGATCTGGTCCTGCCGGACGCCGAAGCAGTGGTCGGCCTGGATACGCAGCTGCCGGATCCGTTCGTCGGGCATGTGTGCCTGGTAGGTTTTTACAAGTACGTCCAGCGCACCGTCACCGGCGACGTGCCAGCCAGGAATACCCGATATACGGCCTTCGCCGGCCAGCTCGGCCAGCGTCGCGAGGTGTTCGAGACGACGTCCCCGGTTCGGCACGATGTTTTCGTCGGTGATGCCGGGAATATCGAGGTCCGGCGTCAGCGGCGGGCACTGCTCGCGGCGTTTGACCGACTCGTCGGCGGGAATCGTCGCGCACCAGCCAACCCCGCCGGCATCGATGCCGCCGACACTGCTGCCGATGCTCCAGAAATAGTCCGAGCCATAGCCGGTCCAGTCGCCAATTCGGCGGTAGGACTCTTTTATGTTGGCCGTAAACGGCTGCAGCCAGCGATGGCCCCAGGCCAGGCGCATGGGCATCATGTCGTTGCGATCGAGATGCGCTGACGCGCTGAAACCGCCTTCGCACTGCAGGTGCGTCTTGTGCGTGGTTACGCCGAGCTGGATGTTGACCTGCATGGCTTCCAAGTAGCCCTTGATGTAACGGTCGAAACTTCCAGTCTGCGTATTGATGATGTCGATTTTGGCGCAACGGTCGAAGTCGTTGTATTCGCCGGATGTGCCCGTTTCTCGATCGACAAGCCAGTAATCGTCGGGGAGCGTATTGCCGTAATAGGCTTCGAAGGCTTCGATTGCACGGGTGCTCAGGACCGAGCCGCCACGCGTGGTCACGTACGACGGATGGTCCGGCGCAAGCTCGTCCAGGCGCTGCCGCGACAGCGTTGTGCCGAATGCCTTTACGGCCGCATCAGGCGGGCGGGCATTGACGCGGATCCAGTTGCCGGCCGGAATCTGTTTTGCCCGCGCCGCGATGGCCTGTTCAACCGTTGCAACGAGTTCGTCAGGATCCTCTACGCGGATTCGCAGTTCGAGCATCTCCGGAATGCTCCGGATCACCCACGGAAAGTCGAGCGTGTGCTCGTACAGATGATTATGGGTATCGATCAGGCCGGGAATGACGGAGTTGCCCCTGGCGTCGATGACTTCGGTCCAGTCTGCGGCCAGGGCCCGGATCTCGGCGTTGCTGCCAACCGCGAGGATTCGGTCGCCGCGAATGGCTACCGCCTCGGCAATCGTAACCTCACTCGGATCGTCGTTATCGGCTGTTATGACCTGGCCATTGACAATGATCGTCTCGGCGTACGGCGAGACGCCCGCATGTGCGGTGAAGCTGAAAAAAAGCGCGACCAGCAGCCACGATAAGCGACAAACAAGCGTGCGATCTGCACGACGTAGATGACTCTGCATGATGTCCCCTTGTCGACCGGCCGAACACTGCTCGATGGGCAGTTACCTCAGGCCGCAGCCGTTAATATACTCCGATTCGGAGCGCTGTCGAAAGATTACGTGTGTCAGTTGATTACGTATGTAAATATTGAGTCTGTAAGTTAATTGCGCCTGTAAATTAGCTGCCATATGCGTTCAACGTGCGTGCAAAAACACTGATGAGGAGGATCCCATGAGGGATGCCGGAAATAGCGTGACGGGGCATCGTCTGAAACAACTGCTGGTCGCTCTGTTGTCATGTATCGCTACCGTCGCCGGCGCACAGAGCGATTCATTCGAACCCGTTACCACCGAGATGCTCGTAAGCCCGGATCCCGGCGACTGGCTGATGCTGGGGCGAACCTACGATGAGCAGCGATTCAGCCCGCTGGGCCAGGTCAACAAAGATAACGTCAGTGACTTGCGCATGGCCTGGACGAGAGGCTTGCCGGCGGGCACCGAGTCGACAATTCCGATCGTTTACGCGGGCGTGATGTACCTGGTTTCGCCGATCAATTCGGTGCTGGCTCTCGATGCGACGACGGGCGACCTTGTCTGGGAGTATAAACGGCAGGGTGACGAGCGGGTTAACCTTGCAGCAGTAAGAGGAACCAGTTCGAAATCGCTGGCGATTTACCACGACCTGGTCTTTTACACGTCCCCCGACGGCTATCTCGTCGCCATCGATGCACGCGACGGCAGCGTGCGTTGGGAGGTCGAATCGTACGAGCCCGGCTCCGGTGCATCGAATACGTCGGCACCGATCGTGGTAGAGGGGAAAGTGATTACTGCCCGGGCCTGCAAGGATCAGGCGAACTGTTTCATTGCTGCGCACGATGCACTGACCGGTGAAGAAGCCTGGAAATTCTATACGGCGCCGGCGGAGGGCGAGCCTGGCGGTGACACCTGGGGCGATGTGCCGACGGCAAAACGCGTCGCTTCGCTGTGGGGACTGCCGGGTTCTTACGACCCGAAAAAGCGCTTGATTTACTGGGGTACCGCCAATCCGCAGCCGTACACGCGGCTCAGTCGTCACGGTGATCCGGACGGCACCTCGCGCACAGCGCCGGCCGATTTGTACAGCAACTCGACCCTGGCTCTGCATGCCGAAACCGGTGAGCTGGCCTGGTACTACCAGCACCTGCCGGGTGACGACTGGGACGCCGACCACACCCATGAAAGGGTGCTCGCGCGCACACGCATCAACCCCGACCCGAAGGCCGTGAAATGGATCAATCCGGACATTCGGCCTGGAGAGCAACGTGATGTCGTGGTTCACATCGGCGAGGGCGGCGGGATGTGGGTGCTGGACCAGGAAACGGGAGAGTTTCTCTGGGCCATGCCGTTTCCAGTCGATGTCCCGGAGTTCAATATCAAGAATATCGACGTTACTACCGGCAAGACCGAGATCAACTGGGACAACGTCTTTAAGAAGGACAAGGATTCAGTCATCACCTGTTTCCACAACACCCGGAGTTACTGGCCCATGGCCTATCACCCGGGGACCAATGCAATTTACGTGGCGTTCCATGACTACTGCCTCGGCATGACGGCGGACCTGTCGAGCCCGACCGGCTATACCAATCGTGCCGGCCTCCTGCGTCCGGGGGTCGATCCCGATAAGGCCTATGCGCTGGCAAAAGTCGACCTCGCCAGCGGCGAGCTTACGCGTCTCTACGAGGGCGGCATTCCCGGCAACGGGGCGGTGCTGGCGACTGCGGGCGACCTCATCTTCTGGGGCGATGTCAACCGGCGCTTCAGGGCTTTCGACGCGGAAAACGGTGAGATACTCTGGGAATCGATTCTGGGCGGCGTCATTCAGATGAGCACGATCAGCTACGCCGTGGACGGCAAACAGTACGTTGCGGTGATGACCGGCGACGGGAAGTCAGCGACCCGCAACCCGGTCAACCTGTCGGGCGTGACGGTTCCACGGGGACACAATGCCGTTTACGTCTTCGCCTTGCCCTGAGGGGGCTGTTTATAGCGCAGCCGGCTGATGACGACAGCGTGCGATTTTCTGCAATGATCTGAGGGGCCCGGAATCACTGTGACCCGTCACCCCGCTCCGGGTAGCGAATCGGCATGCATAGCCGTGATGATGGCAGGGCCGCGCTGTGCGCGATAACATGCGCAGGACAAGAAGCGGTTCAGCAACCGTCTAATTTAGGGGATGCAGCATGACTGACGCAGCGAATCTGATTCTGGGGTCGCCTCTGGGTGCGGAGCTCACGCAGGAGGAAGCGGCCCTGCTCGGCAGCCTCATGACGCTTCGTGAGCTGACAGACGGAGAATTTCTTATTACGGAGGGCACCAGGGACGATTCGCTGCACGTGCTACTGAATGGGAAGCTCGAGGTCGTGAAACACACCGGCGCCGACGAGTCGGCAAGTCTTGCCATACTGAGACAGGGAGAACTGGCCGGCGAACTAAGCTTTATCGACGACGAACCTCACACCGTCGGGCTGCGCGCCCTTTGCGACACGCAGGTGCTCAGCCTGAGGCGGGAGGCATTCGAAGGTATCGTCAACGCGAACTCACAACTCGTTTACAAAGTCATGCGTGCTATTGCGCGCTCTGCGCATCGAATCGTGCATCGGATGAACCATGAGTTCATCGAACTCAGTAACTATATTTTCAAACAACACGGACGTTACTGAACCAGCTGCCCGATGGGTTGCGGCGGTGCGTTGTGTGCACGCAGCTTCCCGGACCTGATACGCGATTTACAGGGATCGCACTGGGGCGGCCGGAATCATCGGTCGACAGCGCTGTTCCCGGCGCAAGGTCACGGGAACAGCACTTGATTTCTTGTCGTTGCGTCAGATAAGGGAATTAACTCGACGGGCCGACTTCAACCGTCATCGCGATGGCTTCCGTAACCGTGATGATGACCAGGTCGCCGACTTCGGCTCTTTTCAGATTCTCCGGATTGCGCGCGACATACTCGTTCACGGCGCCGTCCGGGCCTTTCAACTTGAAGGTGTTGGCTTCGAGATTGATTTCTTCGACAGTCGCCGTGACGACCTGTGCATCCATCATGGCGAATCCCGGCATTTCGCCTTTCTCAGTCCGAGCCATGGCCGATAATTCACCCGCCTCGGGTTCCAGGCCTTCATTAGCGACGACTTCTATTGACAGGGTTTCCACGTACTCGGCGCTGACGATATCGCCCACCGACACCTGATCCAGGTTGCGCGCTTCCTCACTCGCTACGAATGAAACGGCATTGCCCTGGGGTCCGCGCAGCGTAACTTCCCGCGTTTCATGGTTAATTGCCTCGACCAGTGCCGTGATGTTCGCCGACTGGCTGACGTACAAAGAAGGTCTTTCTGTCATGGCCGGGTCATCCGCGGCGATGGCGAGTGTGCTTCCTGCGAGCAGTGCTGCGACGCACGTGTATTGCCTGAAATTCATTGTTGCAGTCCCGTTTGTTTTAAGAGTGCGCATGGTATCGGCTGGTGTTTTACGCCGCAATCAGTTTCGGGTTTTGCGATTGACGCCCGAGCATTTCCGGACTGTCGTGATCCAGGTGCCGCTAACGCAGTGTATAATAACCCTGTATAAATTGCGGAAAGTCATTTTGGCGGAACAATCAAGCAGTACTAAGTCCCTGGCCGGCGACGGCCGGCCCGGCGCTCCTCTTGCACCGTGGACGTATAGCAATTCAGAGCTTTTCGAACTCGAGTACACAGAGTTTTTTCTCAAGCGCTGGCAGTTCGTTGGCCACGTTAATGACGTAGTCGGGATTGGCGATTACATCACTGCAGATATCGGGCGCGACAATGTTTTTGTCGTTCGCGGCAAGGATGAGGAGCTGCGCGCATTCCTAAACGTATGCAGGCACCGTGCATCACGAATTCTGGAGGGAGCTGGCACGTGCCGTGGCGTCATCCGATGTCCTTATCACGGTTGGACCTATCAGTTCGATGGTTCGTTGATGGCGATTCCGCAACAGGATGACTTTCCAGATATTGATCGGGCCGACTATGGCCTGCGGGCGGTTCAGCTCGAGGTATTCAACGGCCTTATTTTCATACGCGTAGCCGGCAGCGGGCGGAGCGTGGCCGAGCAGTTCTCGCACACTGCAGATTTCTTTGAGAAGTACGATGTTGCCAACTACGAGCAAATTGCCCCGTCGACTGCCGAGATCTGGGACGTCAACTGGAAAGTGGCCTGGGACAACTACCTGGAAAATTATCATATTGCGATCGGGCATCCCGGGCTACAACGAATGTTGATTGAGGACAGCGAGGCGGATGACCTCTCCAGCGGTGTCAGCTATGGCATTTTTGTGTTCAAGGATATGCCGTCGAAGGTGGAGGAAGAGCGCCGTTACCAGGAGCTGCTGCAGCATGCCGATTATCGACTGCCGGATGATCTGAAGGGCAAATGGGTACAGTTCGGGCTGGCGCCCAATCTCGGACTGGACCTCTATCCCGAAATGCTGGACCTGTTTCGTCTTGTGCCGCTGGCGCCGGACAAGACAATGATTCATGCCGCGTACTACGGACACAAAAACCCTACGCCAGAAGAAATGGAGCTGCGCCGACTCAATATCCAGATCAATGAGCGCGTCAACGAGGAAGACAGGCAGCTGTGTACGCGCGTGCAGCAGGGGCTGTCTACCTATCGCTATCGGCCGGGCCCGCTTTCGCAGCAGGAAACCACCATCTTCAATTTTCACGAAATGCTGCGAAAAAAACTTCCCGTGATGTCACTTGAACGTGAACCCGGCGAAGGATTGGTCGCCGTCGAAAACGACGCGATGCAGAAACAGGGGTAGGCCGGTTTGGGCGGTACGCTTTGCACGGTTACGCACGCTACAGGGCGCAGTTCGCTCGAGGATCACGCGGCATTTCGATCGCCAGAGGCTCACTCGTAGCCGCAAGGCTCGCGCTGGAGTGACCGGGTTCGAGCAAAACCAAACGCCAGCGATCCTATGCTCTATCGAAAACCAATCAGCACGCCGATTACAACCCAGTTAATTCTTCTTGCGTTGGTGCTCGCCGGCTGTGGTGGCGATCAGGAATCGCAGGTCGCCGATGGCCCCGAGGCGGCGCATGCGATCACCGGCGAAGTCCCGGAGACGGCGACTGTCGACAGCGCGGCCGAAAAACCGCCAGTGAATCCATCGACTGGCGAGATGCTGCCGATGCCGTTCTCTGTCATCTGGCAGCCCTGGACGGGAGACTATGACGGTATGCTCGAACGGCGGGTGATCCGGGCGTTGGTGCCTTACGGCGGCTACCAGTTCTACTATGACGAGGGACGGCCTCGCGGTGCGGTCTACGAACTCGTGCAGCGATTCGAGTCGTATATCAACGAGCAGTTAAAGCGCAAACATGTAAAAGTTTACGTTGTCGTAATTCCGGTAAGCCGGGACGAACTGTTGCCCGCGCTGGACGCCGGCCATGCCGACTTTGCTGCGGCCGACCTGACGATTACCGATGAACGCCAGGAGCAATTCCGGTTCAGCCGGCCGCTGCTGACCGGGATCAACGAGGTCGTCGTTACGGGCCCCGCGGCTCCGCCGCTCGATTCGATTGAATCTCTTGCCGGCCGGCAGATTCTGGTGCGTGAATCGAGCAGCTACCATGAACACCTGCAGCGGCTGGCTGCCGAGATGAGAGTACGGAATCTGGAGCCCCCGAGCCTTGTTCCGGCCGACGAACTGTTGGAGGCCGAGGACATTCTCGAACTCGTGAATGCCGGGATGATCGGAATCACCGTCATGGATGACTATAAAGCGGAGTTCTGGAGCCAGGTATTTCCCGATATCGTCGTGCGCCAAGACCTGGTGATCAACGAGCGTGGTTCGATCGCCTGGGCAACCCGCAAGGACAGCCAGGAGCTGGGCAAGGTACTCGATCAGTTTCTCCGCAAGTTCGGCAAGGGAACCCTCGTTGGCAACGATACCTATAACCGCTATCTGGCGGATGCGGCTCGCGTCCGGTGCGCGCATTCCGGGCAGAGTAGCGAGCGTTTGGAAGAGCTTGCGGCAATTTTTACCGCGTTCGGCGAGAAGTATGCGTTCGACTGGCTCATGCTCGCGGCGCAGGCGTTTCAGGAGTCTGGCCTGCGCCAGGACCGGCGCAGCCCCGCCGGCGCGGTCGGCATCATGCAGATCAAACCGTCAACGGCGGCGGACCGCAACGTCGGCATCGATGATGTCAGCAGCGTCGAAAATAACGTGCACGCCGGCGCCAAGTACCTGCGCTTCCTGATCGAGCGGTATTTCGGCGATGATCGAATTAACGAACTCAATCAGTGGCTGCTGGGCCTTGCTGCCTACAACGCGGGACCAGCGAAAGTGGCACAGCTCAGGCGGGAGGCGGAAAAAGAAGGCCACGATCCGAACAAATGGTTCGACAACGTCGAGATTATTGCGGCCCGCAGGATCGGCCGGGAAACCGTCACGTATGTCAGCAACATATTCAAATACTATGTCGGCTACCAGATCATCAGGGAACGCCGCGATCTGCGCTCGAATCGCTACGGCACCGTATTGGCTGGCTGCAGCCCGTAGCCATCCGACTGCCACGCGCGTCCGCTATGGCCTCCGGGTTATCGTCATGCGCTCGTCTGTTACAAACTGTTCCAAATTCCACCGCGTTATCGGTTTCTGCGGACTGACAATCGACAGGTGCCGCGCTAGAATAACCGGACTGAACACCTTCAAATAACAGGAAAAATCATGAGTATCAGAAACAATGCGTTATTTTTGACGCTTGCAGTCTTGTTCGCCGGTTGCTCGTCGACGCCTCAATTCCAGACCGGTCCGGATGCCGAGGTTTCCTATGATGGCCTGACGCGGCTCGACAAGACGGTCATGGACGCGGTGTGGGCCAGGGAAGACATTGATCTGAGCGCCTACAGCAAGATCATGTTCGAGGGCGTGGGCGTCGAGTACCGCGATGTTAAGGGGCCGTACAGCGGCCGGGCCGGCACGACATCTTCGCGGCCAACCGGAGATACCGAATTCAGGCTCGACGATGCGACCAAGGCGCTGTTCGAGGAGGAAATCCGCGGCGCCTTCGCCGAAGAGGTGGCGAAGAGCGACAAATACGAGATCGTGGAGAACCCGGGTCGTGACGTGCTGCTCGTGCGTGGCGGACTGCTGGATGTCGTTTCGCGCGTGCCGCCGGAGTCAATGGGGCGCAGCACGATCTATATCGACAGCGTTGGAGAAGCGACATTGGTCCTGGAGATTCGTGATTCGATGAGCAATGCGATCTATGCCCGGGCCATCGACCGGCGCGCCGCTCAGCGCATGGGCCAGATGATGGAATCGAATCGCGTGACAAACCGCGCTGAAGTGCGCCGGCTTGGCCGCCGGTGGGGCGAACTGCTTCGCAACGGTCTTGAGGCAATGCTCAGCGCCGACTAGGCTCGCTTGTGTAACGGTCTTGTGCAACGGTCGCCCATCGGTTTGGGCGACCGTTAACCGGCACCGGTCGCGGGCCCGTCGGGCAAAGGGCATGTCCGTCCGCGGCAAATTTGGGCCTGCCCCTTAGAACCAGCCGGAATATCGGTATAGCAACTCGAGCTGCGGCAAACATTGTCTGCACGCTGCGCGCCTATACACTTCACTAGTGCCTGAATTCAGCCCGCCGACATCCGGTGCGGGCGACGATGACGGCAATTTCCCGGTAGTGAAGAGCAGCTCATGTCGGCACGAACATACGAAACATCGCTGATCGCAGACGACGTCCAGGTCATCGAAGCCGTAGCAGAGGCGATGGTTCTCGAGCCGGATCGGGAAGCGGACAACGGCGCCCGGCCGGAACAACACGCGCGTCGCGTGTACGACAGTATCGTCGATCTCGCGCCAAATCCGGATAACCCGACGCCGATGGTCAGGCTCAGTCACCGCATCAATCCGCATCCGGGCTATGAGATCTTGTTAAAGCTCGAGGGAATGAATCCCTTTGGTTCCATCAAGGACCGGACGGCGTTGTATATGCTCCGGGGCCTCGATCTCGATCCGCACCAGGCCCTGGTCGAGCCATCGGCCGGTAACACGGGAATCGCCCTGGCCGCGATGGCGAATGCCTGGAATGTGCCGATCGAGATAGTCGTTCCGGACGGCACGCCCGAGGAGAAGAAAGCGCTGCTGCGTTTTCTCGGTGCCGAGCTGATCGAGGTTGAGGACGAATTGTGCCCTCTGTTCCCGACCGAAGGTGCCCGCGGTGTCGTCAAGAGCATGGTCGAAAGTGAGGCCTATGGCGGCAAATACGTCAGCCCGAATCAGTATGAAAGCGCACTCAACGTCGAGGCCCACTACCGCACGACGGGACCGGAGATCTGGAAGCAGACTCGTGGAGAAATTGACTATTTTTTCGCCGGAATCGGCACCGGTGGCACGATCAGCGGCGTCGGCCGATTTCTCAAGGAGCAAAACCCGGCCATACAGATCATCGGTGTGGAGCCGGCCAGCCGCCAGCATCATCTTTCGGGACTAAAACGCATTACGGGCCTGCCCGATGAGCACTTCCCGAAAATTCTTGATCGCGACTTGCTCGACGACCTCATTTCCGTGACCGACGAACAAGCCTTTGGCGCCGGTATCGAGCTTGCCCGCAAGGACGGCATCATGGTGGGACCGACGACAGGTGCGCTGCTGCACGCCGCGCTGCGTGCCGGCTTACCGAAGAACGGCAAGGCGGTATTGATCTCGGCTGACAACGCCGCCAAGTATGTCAGTGCCTACGCCCGCTACCTTTGACCCGCGCAGGCGGGTCAAAGGGCGGCGAACAGTGATCAGTTTACTTTGACCTGTACCAGCTCCTCGCCATTTGGATCGGTCACGTGCACTGCGCAGGCGATGCACGGGTCGAAGCTGTGAATCGTCCGCAGGATTTCAAGCGGCTGTTCCGGGTTCACCATTGCGTGCCGATCTTGTAAAGCGGCTTCGTAGGCGCCCGGCTGGCCGTTGGCATCGCGCGGACCCGCGTTCCAGGTACTCGGCACGATCGCCTGGTAGTTGGCGATTTTGCCGTTCTCAATGACAACCCAGTGCGAGAGCGCACCCCTCGGCGCCTCCATGACGCCGACACCCTGGCAGCTCTTGGGCCACGTTGAGGGTTCCCAGAGAGTCTCGTCAAACGTACGCGTATTGCCCGCCTTGATATTGCCGATCAGTCCATCCAGCCAGCCCTGCATGGCACCGGCAAGTATCGCTGTTTCCAGCGTGCGCGCGGCTGTTCGTCCAAGGGTCGAGAATACGGCCTCGATCGGCAGCTCAAGCTGTGCGAGCGTCTGCTGCACGAGTGCCTGGGTCGGTTCATGGCCGCTGGCATAAAGCAGCAGGACCCGCGCCAGCGGACCGACCTCCATCGCTTTGCCGTGCCAGCGCGGCGATTTGAGCCAGGAATAGGACTGATCGATGTCAAGGTGTTCGTACGGTGGCTCCGGGCCCGTGTAGTTCAGGTTGGTCTCGCCGGTCCAGGGGTGAAGCCCGGATTCGTTGCCAGAGGAATAGTCATACCAGGAGTGTGCGACAAATTCCTGGATACCCTCGGGATCGTCGAACTGCACTTCATGAATCGTCGACAGGTCCCTGTCGAGTATGACGCCGCGCGGGAACAGGAACGAATCCGGCTCTGACATGCTTGAACTCGGCAAGTCGCCAACGCAGAGAAAGTTACCGAGTCCTTCGCCGCGCGCGAACCAGTCTTTGTAGAAACTTGCGATCGCGAGCGTATCAGGGACGTAGACCTGTTCGACAAAGGCCTTCATGCTGTTGATGATGTCCTGCACCTGGCTCAGCCGCTTGCTGTTGATTGCAGAGTCAGAGTTCAGATCGATCGGGCTCGGCACGCCGCCGATGACGAAATTGGGATGCGGGTTCTTGCCGCCAAAAATTGCATGCAGGCGGGCGACGTCGCGCTGCCATGTCAGCGCATCGAGGTAATGCGCGACCGCCATCAGGTTAGCCTCGGGCGGCAGTCGGTACTCGGGATGGCCCCAATAGGCCTTCGCAAAGATGCCCAGTTGGCCCGCCTCGACGAATTCGGCAACCTTCGTCTGCACGTCGCGGAAGTATCCTGCCGATGATCGAGGGTAGCTGCTGAGAGACTGTGCGAGTTCCGACGTCTTTACCGGGTCCGCCGATAAGGCCGAGACGACATCGACCCAGTCCAGCGCATGCAGGTGATAGAAATGCATGACGTGATCGTGGATATACTGCGCGCCGATCATCAGGTTACGTATCAGCTCCGCGTTGGGCGGCACCTTGGCCCCGATGGCATTCTCAACGGCGCGGATCGACGCCATGCCGTGGACCAGCGTGCAGACGCCGCAAATACGCTGCGTGAATGCCCATGCGTCCCTCGGGTCGCGATCCCGCAGAATAATCTCTATGCCTCTGACCATGGTTCCCGACGAATAGGCCTGGGCGATACGATCGCCATCCATTTGTGCTTCTATTCGGAGGTGACCTTCGATACGGGTAATCGGGTCGACAACGACTCTTGCGTTCATGCCTTCTCCTCCTGCAGATTATCGGCGACCAATTCGAGCAAACTATCCGCCGTGTATTTCCAGTCGTAATGATTTTGGCAGTCGTCAAAGTTCTGCCGGCAGTTTGCGCAGCTCGATAACAGCGTTTCTGCCTCGGTCGCTTCGACCTGATCCATTTTCAGTTTGAAAACCTTGTACCGGAGCTCGTCGGCACGATGGATTGTTACCACGCCGCCGCCGCCGCCGCAGCACCAGTTGTAGTCGCCGCCATTCGGAAGCTCACGCAAGTCGACGCCCAGGTGTTTCAGGATGTCGCGCGGCGCCTGGGTGGCGCCACCACGTCTCGATATCTGGCAGGGATCGTGAAAAGTGACCGATTTGTCGACCTTCTTGACCTTGAGTTTCCCAGAGTTCAGGACATCTGCAAGATACTCGGAAACGTGCCGCACCTTGAAGGGCAGCGGCTTGCCGTACATGTTCGCGCCCATCCAGCGCAGGGCCATGTAGGCATGACCGCACTCGGGCAACAGCACCATTTTTGCGCCGACTTTCACGGCTGCGTCGATGATCCGCATGCTGATGTCGCGCTGCCAGTCGAGATTGCCCGAAAGGAGGCCGAAATTCGTTGCCTCGAAACCATCGGAGCGATAGGTCCAGCTTTCACCCACCGCGTTGAGAACCTTTGCGGTCGCTGCAAATGCAGCCGGGTACTTTTGAATCTCGATCGATGAGATTACGACGAGAATATCCGCTTTGTCCTTGTTGAGATTGATTTCAACGTCGTGTTCGTCCTCCATCCACTCGAGCCGCTCTTCGAAGACCTTCGGCGTCACGCCCAGCGGGCTGCCGTCGATTTCGGCGCGCTCGGCAACGGCATGCAGCTCATGGGGCACCAGGCCGGCCTTGAACATGCCGTGCCGTGCCGTGCTGACGAGCGATGCAATATCGATACCCATCGGGCAGATCAGCGAGCAGCGGCCGCAGACAGTGCAGCTGTCATAGATAAGGTGTTGCCACTCCTCGAGTTCCTCGACAGTGACTTTCTTTTTCAAGCCAAACTTCCGGTAGAAAAACGCAAACGGGCTGGCCTCGCGCTTGTAAGCCTGTTTGAACGGCTCGAGCTTCCAGATAGGCGTGTACTTGGGATCTCCCGTCGCGACGTAGTAGTGGCAGGCTTCGGCGCACATGCCACAGTGAATGCAGCTGTCAAGATAGGCGGCAGCCGCGGTACCGAAGTCTTTGACAAAGTGAAGCATCGCCTTTTGCACGCGCTCCTCGTCGGGCGTGTCGCCCTGCTTGTCGTAGCGAATCTCAGGCGCCTTGATACTGAGCCGCTTGCTCTCCATGTCGAACGCATTTTTTACGTCTAATTCGCTGGTGCTCATGTCTTTGCCCCCCTGCGCTCAAGGATCGCGCCAGTGGTGCCGCGCGAAACGAAGACGAGAAAGGTATGGGCGAGTTTGCTGAACGGCAGCCATACCAGCAGCAATGCCACACTGAATATATGAATAGCGAGCAGCGTTTCGAACCGGACGCCGAATCGGATCGGCATGATTAGCCCGGTGACAACCGGAAGAATCGTGACGAACCAGCTGAAATAGTCGTCGAAGTTCGAGATCAGGCGCAGCACAGGATGAGTTATTCGCCGAATCAACAACGCCAATGCCACACCTACGGTGATGACACCGACTAAGAATATGACGTTGTTAGGCAGTCCTGGCCAACTCACGCCAAAAACGTCCGTGAAGAACACGATGTGTGGCACGAAAAAGAAGATTGTGACGAACAGGCCAATGTGCAGCGTATACGCGAGAACTTTCGAGTAGACAGTTGCTTTCTTGAAGACCGGTGCCGTAAAGGCGCGAGTCCAGATGACCTTCAGCGCGCCACGCAAACCGCCGGCTTGGCGGGGCTCCGAGAAATCAGGCTTTTGCTGCAAGAACAATATCCCCAGCAGGCGCCACAAGCTCCCGATTAGCAGCACATAAACGGCTATTTGGATTACGGGGCCGCGTGCTAACTCGAGCAGGTCCATGTCACCCCTCCTTTATTGTTTTCGCCTGGCGGCGACGAGATACGGCTGCGGCCGCGACGCCGAGTGCTACGCCTGCCGCGGCTGCTCCGGCAAGCGCCGCGCCACTGCCGAAATCTCCTGTTGAAACCGGCTTATAGAAACCGCCTCCATCCCAGAAATCAGGTTCAGAGCAACCGAGACACGGGTGCCCCGACTCGATCGGGAAGCTCGTGCCCTGGTTCCATTTGACGGTCGCGCAGGCGTTGTACGTAATTGGTCCCTTACAGCCGAGCTTGTACAGGCACCAACCCTTGCGGGCGCCTTCATCGTCAAATGACTCGGCAAACAGCCCCTGCTCATAAAACGGGCGGCGATAACAGCGGTCGTGAATCGTCTGGCCGAAAAATGCTTTCGGTCGTCCCAGCTTGTCGAGCTCCGGCAACTGGTTGAAGGTCAGGAACTGTGCGAGCACCGCCGTAATGACCATCGGAATCGGCGGGCAGCCCGGGACATTAATGATTGGCTTGTCCGTCACCAGGTCGCGGACCGAGACGGCTCCGGTCGGATTCGGATAGGCACCCGGAATACCGCCAAATGAGGCACAGCTGCCGATTGCGACGACCGCGGCAGCGCCCGCGACGGTATCCATGAGCATGTCGTAGTTGCTGATCCCGGCGATCGTTGAAAATCCGGGATTACCAAGGGGTATCGAGCCGTCCACGAGCACCAGGTAGCTGCCCATGTTTTCTTCCATCGCAGCGTGTCGAGCCGCTTCCGCGGCTTCTCCCGAGGCTGCCTGCAGCGTGTGGTGGTAGTCGAGGGAAATGCTGTCGAAGATCAGCCCTTCGAGCGTTGGCGATGCCGAGCGCGTCAGCGATTCGGTGCAGCCCGTGCACTCCTGGAATGACAGCCAAATCACGGACGGCCGTCGAGCATTCTCGAGGGCTGCAGCAATGCGCGGCACCATTGTCGGAGGCAACGCAAGCAGCGACGCCGTTGTCGCGCAGTATTTGAGAAAGCCTCGCCGGGAAACACCCCGTGCCTGAAGGACCTGTCCCAGGGTCGGTGTAGTCTTCACTTGCATGCCTCCTGTTGTTGCGTATCAGGTCTGAGCGCTGGTGCCGGCTCCGTTTGTCGAATCGGGCGACTCTCCCTCCAGCTGATCGACCAGCCGTGCGCGGCCCGCGGAGATGTCGGCATCCTGTGACATGAGAATCTGCGGTGTGCGCGTTATTTCCAGGTAGCGGCCGACAACCTCTCCGGCCGTGTTGTGATGTTCGAGCCACCAGACGCCCGGGAAAGCGGTTTCCCGGATATGGCTGGCGCCGAGCGCGTCGAGTTCAGCGGCGATTTCGCCGGTGCCCAGCACTCCTTCGAGTTGCGACAGTTCGCCGGGCGCGAACGGCAGGCTGGCGAGATCGATAATCGTCGGTTCGGCCTGCTCGAGAAGCCTGTCCAGTGCATGTGCGACTTCATACAGAATGGGCGTCACGTTGCCGTACAAAGGTTCGGCCTGAACGCCGATGCGGTCGAGTGATGTCATGTTCGGTTCTCCAGGTTCGTCTCGTCCTGCCAGGCGAGAACCAGTTCGCGCGCGAGCGCTGCAGCGCGCGGCACGGCAGCTGCAACCTTGTCGCCGGGCTCAGTGCCCCAGTCGATTCGCTCCGGTTCGATGCCAATCAGCGCGCGATTTTCGGGCAGCGCACCACTGAGTCTGAGCGCATCCATGAGGTCTGAGAGCCCCAGCTCATGCGCACTGGTGTGATGGGTCAGAAGGTGCGAATCCATTTCGGCGCCCCGCAGCACCGTCACGGTGCCCGGGGGTCGCCCGAGGCGCATCGCATCCAGCGCGACGAGTCCCTTCAGTTCGGTAAGCCGGTCCAGGAGCGCGAGGCCGACGGTGCCGGCATCGAGGCAGTCGACGTCTGGAAAGGTATTGTGAGTCGCAAAGTGATTCAGTGCGTGGATACCCGCGCCGTCATCCTGCAGCAGGGTGTTTCCAATCCCTAGGATTGCGATTGAATTCATTTTGGAGCGACTACGCCGGTTGCCTGTCAGCTCAGCCTAATATTGGCCATACTTTCTGCCTATACTGGTTTGTACCAATGAATGTAACGCCGAAACTAAAGATGAAGTTCGTAGCGCATATTGTCGCTCTGGCGACGGCGGCTGCGCTTGGACCAGCAGCCCTCGCCGAGCCGGCCGGCACCTGCCCACCGCCTGCCGGTGTCGCACTGCAGATTCTGGGCTCGGGTGGCCCGATTGCGGATGATGGTCGCGCGTCGTCAGGTTACCTCGTCTGGATTAACGGCAAGTCGCGAATCCTGATTGATGCAGGCGGCGGAATATTCCTGCGTTTCGGGGAGGCAAAGGCCAGATTCAATGATCTTGAATTCATCGGTCTTAGTCATTTCCATGCGGATCACTCGGCCGATTTCGTGGCGCTGCTGAAGTCGGGCAATTTTTCCGGGCGCGAGCGATCCCTGCGCATTGCAGGTCCTGCCGGGGCAGGGCTCTTCCCCGGGTTGACCGGCTACCTCGACGGCATGCTGAATGGCGGTGACGGCGTATACCGTTACCTGCAGGGTTACCTCGACGGCAGCCGCGGACTCGCCAAGCTCGACCCTGTCGAAGTCGCTGCTGAGCGGGCAGTCGTTTACCAGGATGATCCACGCAGCGTGATGATTGAAGCCGCGCCTGTGCCGCACGGTATCGTGCCGGCACTCGGATTCAGGGTACGCATCGGCGAGGTTACGATCGTCTTCTCGAGCGACCAGAACGGCAGCAATTCCTCGTTCGTTACGTTCGCTAAAGATGCAACCGCGCTTGTCATGCACCTGCCGATCCCCGAAGACGCAACGGGCGGTGCGCTGCAGCTGCACGCAAAGCCGAGCCGCATCGCGGAGATCGCCGAGGCTGCCGGCGCAGACAGGCTGATCCTCAGCCACTTCATGCCGCGAAGCCTGAAGAATCTTCAGGCGAATGCAGGAATTGTTCGGGCAGGCTACACGGGACCCGTTGTGCTCGCCAATGACCTCGATTGCCTCACCTTGCGTCCTTAGCCAGACGCAGAAACAGGCAGCCGGCTCTCAGCCAGACGCTTCAAGCGGCAGCCGCGCTGCCGCCCAGGCCACGATTCCACCGGACATGGATTTCGCGTTTCGGTAGCCCAACTTTGCCATCGTTTCCGCTGCCAGCGCCGAGCGCCCACCGGTGCCGCAATAGAGCACAATCGGAAGGTCTTCGGGCGCGCTGTTTTGGTTTTGGAGGCTGCGCTGAACCAGCCCGTGGATCTCGAACTCAAGCAGACCGCGCGGTAAATGGACGGCGCCCGGAATTCGGCCACGCTGAAATTCGGCGGGTTCGCGGATATCGATCAGCAGTGTCCCGCCGTCGAGGCAATCATGGACTTCCGTGACCGAGCATTCTTTGATGGTTGCCTTGGCGCGGCCTACGAGATCAGCTGGTGAGACAAGCATGACGATAACCTCCCGAAATACTACGTGTCATTGCGACGGTTGTTCTTTTGCAGCAAAAGGATTTGGCGGCATCAGGCTCCTCGGGATCGCTGCGCGTCGGCGATCTGCCTGTGGCGGATAATTCTCGGCAAGATAGCCGACGATCCGCTGCTCGGTCTCCGGATCGAACTGCCAGAGATTCTGCTTTTCCTGCATCCAGCGAATCATTGCGAGCCATTGCGCCGCGGTACCACGCTGCTGAGTGATAAGCCGCGTCGAATGACAGACGATGCAGTTGTTGCGGACCAGTTCCCAGTCGCCGGTCGCCTTCAGGCCCGTGGCCGGGTCGATTTCAGGCTCCAGGGCAAGCGTGCCGACAGCCGGCGCAAGGACGACTGACAGGGTCAACAGTAAAAACGCGAGTCGGCAGCTCGACATCAAACGACCTGTACGGCGATGCGGTGGCAGGCGTTGTTCAGGTAGCCTCTCGGATTCCAGCCTGGCAATACCATGGGTTGAGAGCGGCCCGCACTGTCGGTGGCCCGTGCCCAAAGCTCGTAGTAGCCGCGCTCCGTAAATTCGACGTCAGCGTGCCAGCGCTGCCACGCAAGCCGATTGGCTGGCGACGCCACTCTCGCTCGCTTCCACGTGGCTCCAAAATCGATCGAAACGCGAACCTCTTTGACGTCGCGGTCGCCGGCCCAGGCGTGGCCGCGAACCGCAAGCGCTTTGCCCGCGCCGTGCTCAATACCCGATTTCGGGTATGTAATCAGTGACTTGACCGGCATCGATTCGATGATGCACAGCTGGTCATCCGGCACGTCGCTGCCGGGAGCAACCGATTCGCACGGTACCCGGTAGGAGGCCCCGGTCATTTTCGGCCCATCGTGGACCTTGTTCCGGATTACGATTCGCGTGAGCCACTTGCCGCAAACGGAAGCGGGCCAGCCACCGCAGACCAGGCGCAATGGATACCCGTTCATGTGCGGTATGTCTTCGCCGTTCATTGCCCAGGCGATCAGCGACTCTTTTTCCAGCGCTTTTGCCAGCGGCACGCCGCGCGAGATTGGAACCGTACTCGTGTCACCGCTCAGGTGCGTGTCGGCTGCGTAGTACGCCACATAAACGGCATCGTCTTTTACGCCGGCATGCTCGAGCACGTCGCGCAGCCGCACACCGGTCCACATTGGGCAGCCGACGGCGCCCACAGACCATTGGTTGCCCGCTGTGGGCGGAACGAATTCACTGCGACCGTTGCCACCGCACTCCATCTGTAACTGATAGCTGTGATGATTGAATCTTTCCTTGAGTTCGGCAATCGATAACGTAACGTTCCGCTCCGCCGATTCGCCACCGATCTCGAGTGTCCATGTATCGGGGTCGATAGTCGACACTGCCGGCGGCCGGCCATTATTGCGCACGAACAGGTACCTGCCGGGCGTGACGTCATCGTCCAGCAGGTGCGCCGGCGTTTCGGCATTGAGCGGCCGGTCGTTGAGCACGATAAGGCCTTCCTTGCCCGGAATCGCGAACGGCTCATCCGATTGTGCAAACGCGGCCGGAATCAGCCCGCCAGGCATCAGGTGAGCAAAGGGTATCGAGGCGCCGATGGCCGCCGACATCGCGACCAGACCGCTGTTGGTCAGAAACCCTCGGCGCGAAACGGGATCGGTTTTGCGGCCCCAGATCAGCGCATCGGCTTCGAGCGGATCCTGATCATACAGCTCATGAATTCCACGTTTCTTGTCTGCCACCGTGACGCTCCGTACTTTTGCCCCGGACGCTGGCTGCTGTCTGTAATACAGCAGGCTGACCAGTGTCGCGCTGACGCCGCCTGCCGGTTAGTTCGAGAAGATCCTGACAAGAAGCGGCATGAGTTCGATATGCGGGTGCCGTCGACCGAGCGCCATGCATATCGTTGTGATGCATGGAAAAGGGCGCGGGGAAAACGACCCGCACGCCCGCCACCAGGCAGCTTTATGCCGCTGTGTGCCTTATCAGGAATCGGTAAACCGAATCGTCCTGTGAATGTTCAACGAGCTCATTACCCGTCTGACGGCAAAACGCCTGGAAGTCGGCGACCGCCCCGGGATCCGTGGCGAGTATTTCGAGTGTCCCTCCGGCGGGCACCTCTTTCAGCGCTTTCCTGGCCTTCAGGATGGGTAATGGGCAGTTCAGCCCCTTCGCATCAAGCGTATGGTCAGCCATTTTTTTTGCTCCGTGTCAGGTCTTTCGTGCCGAGGCAGGTCAAATGAAAAGATTGATATCGGCTTGCGTCGCACATTCGATGTAGGTTGCGGCGCCGCCGAGTTCCGGGCCCTCGATCATGTCATCGAGCGAGTACTCGAACAGGTCCATCGTCATCTGGCACGCGATCATGCGCACGTCGGCTTCGATGGCGAGCTCGCGAAGATCTTCGATCGACGCAACGCCTTTCTTGTTCATCAGGTTTTTCATCATTTTGGAGCACGCGGCATCGACGCCCGGAATCGCGGTCAGGATATTGGGCAGGCCCATGTGCGCGCCCATCATGGGCATCTTCATGGCCGGATTGCCGGCGGCGGTCAGCTGCAGGTCCAGCTTCTTGAGCAGCAATGGCAGCCCATAGAATGTAAAGAACATCGTCACAGGCAGACCCATTGCGGCGGCCGTCGTCGCGAGGATAAAGGGTGGATAGGCCCAATCAAGGGAACCCTTGGTCACGATTATGGACATGCTCTTGGTTTCAGGCGCGGCGACAGGTGCCTCGCTTATTTCACTGGATACGGCTTGAGCTTCACTGGACATCGGTCAGTACCTCTTTCGGCAGGGCGTTTTGACAGAGTGATTCATATTAGAATATCAGAATTGTCTTATTTAAGGGAATGGAATATTCTGCGGCAGGAAAGTTGATTTTGGAATACCCGGCACAGGTCACTATTGCGGTGCAAATTCATCATCTCCAAGGCAGCGGCATCGGCGGCCGGGCTGCGGCCGTCGGCGAAAGCCCGATTCGAGCGGGCGTATCGGCTGCGAAACCGCTGTTCATCGGCAGCGAGATCTATCGCCGCCCGGCATTCCGGGGCAATCACCCGCTCAATGTCGTCCGCCATGCAGCCGTCGTTGACGTCGCTCGAGTCCTCGGCTGGCTGACCGATGCCAACTTCCGCAGCAGTAAACCGGCTTCCATCGAAAAACTCGTCGAATTTCATGATCGCAGCTACGTTATGGCGCTGCAATACGCAGACTCCGAAGGCCGAGTAGAGCCCGAGCAACGCACGCGCTACCAGATCGGCACGCGGGAAAACCCCGTGTTCCCAGGCCTGTTCGATCGTGCTTCGATGACCGTCGGAGGTTCTATCCTTGCGGCCGAGCTCGCGATGGAGGGGCATGTCGTGTTCCATTCGTCGGGAGGAACGCATCACGGCCGTCCTGACCGCGCCAGCGGGTTTTGCTACTTCAATGATCCCGTCTTCGCGATCACAACCCTGCTGCGACACGGCTGCAACCATGTCATGTATATCGATCTCGATGCACATCATGGCGATGGGGTAGAGCAGGCCTTCTTCGAGGAAGCCCGGGTTACTACGCTGTCCGTTCACGAGGAGCGTCGCTGGCCTTACAGCGGGACGACCTCACATCCCGATGCCGGCGTCTACAATCTGCCAGTTCCCCCCGGTTTCAACGACAGCGAGTTCAACTACCTTTTTCAACGTGCTGTTCTGCCGCTCGCGAGCACCGGTACGGTCGATGCGCTCGTCATCTGCTGCGGGGCCGATTGCCTCGCAGGCGACCCGCTGTCCGGTATGATGCTCAGCAACGTGGCGCTCTGGCAGGCGGTTGAGGATCTCATCGACCTGGATTTGCCGACCGTCATCGTGGGTGGCGGTGGTTACAATCCCTGGACGGTCACGCGCTATTGGGCCGGCCTGTGGGGCCGGATCAATGGCCAGAAGATACCGGACAGGCTGCCCGACGCGGCGGTCGATTTGTTGAAAGAGATGGAATGCGACCTTGTTGACGAGGAGGACATTGATCCGTGCTGGTTGACGACGATGGCGGATAATCCGTATGCCGGTTCCGTCCGCGATTCCATAAAGTCACTTGTGCGAACTTTTGTAACGTAACGATTAGTGGCGCGTTACTATTGCCTTAAGAAAAAGGAATACCAATGGCTTGGATTGATGCACTGGCCGACATAGAGGATCTCGAGGATGCGTCGTTCGATGCGTCCCTGGTGGATGAGTTCGAACGCCTCGCTGCCGGCCGGGACTCGCGGCCCATCCGTTTTTCCACGCCGACGTTCAAAGAGTATGCGAGTACCGAACTGAGCGGCTGCAACAAGAACAGCTTTCCTGCATTTTCCATTACCGCCGGCGCATGCGGCCTCAACTGCGACCACTGCCAGAAGAAAATACTCGAGCCCATGATCCCGGCAACCAACCCCGGCATGCTCGACAGCAAGGTTCGGGAGCTCATTGCCACTGAGGGTCTGAACGGGTTCCTGCTCTCCGGCGGTTCCAACAAGCGCAACGAGATCAACTATGCGCGCTACCTGCCGGTCGTCGAGAAGCTCAAGGCGGATTTTCCGGGAATCAAGGTCGCGATTCACAGCGCGCTGCTCGACGAGGCGCGGGCGAAGGCCATGGAATCGGCTGGCGTCGACACGGTCATGATGGACGTCATCGGCGCGAAACAGACCATCAACGAGGTCTACAAGCTGGACCGGTCCGTTGATGACTTCGAGGCGACGCTTGCGGCGCTGTGCACGACGTCGATGGAAGTCACGCCCCATATTGTCATCGGGCTGCATTACGGGCAGATACTCGGTGAGGCAAATGCACTGGACATCGTCAGCCGGTATCCGATCACCGCGCTGGTGCTGGTCGTGATCATGCCCTTCTATTCCAAGCCGGGCACGTTCGTGACTCCGTCCACCACCGATGTCGGCAGGATTTTCGGCGAGGCGCGGGAGCGCCTGCCCGACAAGCAGGTCCTGCTTGGCTGCGCGCGGCCTCCCGGCATGCACAAGCGGGTCACAGACGCGTACGCGATCATGGCCGGCCTGGACGGGATTGCGTTTCCGGCTGATGGTGCTGTCTCGGTTGCGCACACAATCGGCAGGCCGTTCGTGCAGGCGCATTCCTGCTGTTCAATCAAGCTGGGCGGCGGGATCAACGCTGCAGTGCAGCGATCCTGCGCAGCGTGACCGACAACATACTTTGTATTAACACCTGGGAAGGATCTGATGGGCTGCATCGAAAATAAATCCAAGCCGGCGGAAAGTGTTGTAAAGGACGGTATCGATTTCAACGCCTATGACGTTATGGAGCCGCGTTTCCCGCTGAAGACTCCCGTCGAGCGCCGGAATGGCCGGCACGTCAAGAATAATGACGTTCCGCCGCAGGGCGTCTACCTGCCCAACAACAATTACTTGACACCCTACATGCAGTCGCCTGAGTACGTGCAGCTGTCGACGGCCGCCGCAATTACGCTCGGTGTCATGGGCGGCCGGATGCACCGCTGTGAGTGCACGCGGTGCCTGAATTTACTGCTGACCTATCCCGAGGGCTGTCGTGCCAACTGCGCGTATTGCGGACTTGCCCGGCACCGTGAGGCGGACCGCGATTATGCTGATCGCAATTTCATTCGCGTCGACTGGCCGGCTGTGCCGATGGCCGATATCGTCGATATCGTCAGCAGGGATGCTGAAAACAGCCCGTTTCATCGCATGTGCATATCGATGATTACGCATCCGCGATCCGAGGACGATACGTTTACGGTGCTTAAGCAGTGGACCGACCGTATCGACCCTGCGGCGATACCGGTTTCGATCCTGTCGAATCCGACGACGATGACCCGACAGGACGTGCAGCGGACGCGCGACCTTGGCGCAGACATATTTACAGTGGCGCTCGACGCGGCGACACCGGAAGTCTTTGATCGAACCCGTGGCAAAGGCGTGCAGTCTCCCCATAAATGGTCGAAGTACTGGGAAATCCTGCAGGATGCCAGGGACATATTCGGTCCGCAGAAATTCGGCGCTCACATCATTGTCGGTATGGGCGAGACAGAATACGAAGTACTGAATCTTGTGCAGGAGCTCGTCGACCTCGGCGGCCACAGCCACATGTTTTGCTTTTTCCCCGAGCAGGGATCGCTGATGGATCACCTGCCAGCGACGCCTCGCGATCAGTGGCGCCGGGTCCAGCTGGCCCGCTACCTGATCGACTATCGCGGCGTGCGGGTTGACCAGATGCGGTTCGACGATCTTGGTCGCGTGAAGAGCTATGGAATCGCCGACGCCGAGCTATCGGACATCATCGACGAGGGCATCGCTTTTCGGACTTCCGGTTGCCCGGGCAAGTTTGCCGAGGACATTTCGGCCTGTGATCGGCCTTACGGAGATTCGCCGCCGAGTAACATCGCCAGCTACCCGTTTCAGCCGAAAAAGAAGGACATTCGCAAGATCCGCAGACAGCTCGACATACCCGTGCGGGTCGAGTGAGCGTATCGCCGGACGAAGACAATGGCAGAACCCTTCAGAATCATCGACACTGGCGTCCGCGAGGGCCGGGCCAACATCGCTTTCGACGCCGCGCTGATCGAGGAGCGCCAGGCCGGAAATGTGCCGGATACGATTCGTTTCCTGCGCTTCCCACCGACCGCGTTGATCGGCCGGCATCAGGATCTTAGCCGCGAGATCAACCTGGACTACTGCGCCGCTAACGGCGTCGGCACCGTGCGTCGCATCACGGGCGGCGGTGCAATCTATCTCGACGAGGGACAGCTCGGCTGGGAGCTGGTCTTCCACCGAGCGTCGCTCGGCATTGCGGCACTACCGGATATTGCGCGCGAGGTCTGTAATGCCGCGGCGGCCGGGCTGTGCGAGCTTGGTGTCGATGCGCGCTTCAGGCCACGCAACGATATCGAGGTCGACGGCCGCAAGATCAGCGGCACGGGCGGCTTCTACGATGGCGATATCCTGATTTACCAGGGCACCGTGCTCGTCGACCTCAACCCGGAGCGCATGGTCAGTGCGTTACGCATTCCTGAAAGCAAGCTGGCCAAGCGCAAGCTGGATTCGGGTGCAGAGCGCGTGATTACGCTCAAAGAGCTGCTCGGCTCCAGTCTCCCGGATCTGGAAACGGTGCAGCGGGCACTGATCGGGGGTTTCAGGGAGGTCCTTGGCATTGAAGCCGAGTACGGCGAGATTACAGCGGGTGAGGAGCGTCTGGCCCGCAAGCACTTTGACGAAGAGATCGGGACGGATGAATTTGTCGCGGAGATCAATGATCCGGCGGCGGAGCATGAGGTACTCGTAGGGAGCCATACGGGCGCCGGCGGCACGATCGATGCGTTTGTCAAACTCGAGGGCCCGACGCGGAAGCTCCTGCAGCGCGTCCTTCTCAGCGGTGACTTTTTCATAACGCCCCCGCGCGTCGTATTCGACCTTGAGGCGCAGCTCCAGGGCATCCGCCTCGACGAGGTAGAGCCTGCGATCGAGCAGTTTTTTCGTGACACCGAAATCGACATGCTGAGCGTTACGCCGGACGATTTTTGCGCGTCCATTGTCGACGCTTTGGAGCAAGGCGGCGCCAATGTCTAATTGCAGTTCGGACGCGTTCGCCCTCGCCGGGCGCGGCGACAGCCCGATGAACGTCGTTGCCGTGATCCAGCACACCTCGGGCGAATACCTTGGCCTGATGGAAGATCACCTGGAGGGCCGGCGGATCCGTTTCCAGTACTTCCGGCCGTTTGCGGGCGGCGGCAAACTGCCCGAACCCGATCTGCCAGCCGACGCGCTGATCCTGCTAGGCGGTGGGCCATGGGGTTCCGCAGGGAGCCGCGACCTGCCGACTCTCGCAGAGGAAATCGAACTCACCCGCATGAAGCTCGCGGAGGGCATCCCGGTCATCGGCATCGGTCTCGGCGCGCAAATTCTCGCGATCGCCGCGGGCGGTGGCTCGGAGCCCGCCGACCTGGTGCTTCGATCCGGCGTGGCAGCGCGCACGACTGCCGAAGCCCTAAACGGCTTCCTGCCCGAGACGTTCACGCAGGTCGTGTATATGCGCGACCGTCCTGTGCCGCCTGATGATGCAGAGATTCTGGCGGTGGACGAACTTGGCCGTCCCGCACTGTTTCAAGTCGGTGATAATGCTTATGGTTTCGTCGGCCATCCCGGCGTTAAGCTCGGCATGGTCGAGGACCTCGTCATGGAATTCGAAGAGGTTCCTGCGAACGCAGCGGCTGAGCTGGAGATCCTGCGCTCGCTGCAGCGCACAATCGAGGACGATCTCGTGCCCATTATGACCGGGCTCGTACAGCGCACATCGCTGATGTCCGCGCCGAAGGCGGCGGAGACAGCAATTGGATAAACACGTAATTTAGTATATGCTAATTAACTGTTAGAGGGCTCCCGGCAGCCGGATCACGCCAAGAGGAAAAAACCATGGCAGAGAAACTGATCATCGTGATGGCGAACACCGATCCCCGTAATGGTGAAGAGCTCGGCGCCCCTATTTTCCAGGCGACCGTCGCAGCAGCAATGGACTACGAGGTCGACGTCATTTGTACGGCGACGTCCGGACGACTGATGAAAAAGGGCGTCGCGGAAGAGCTGTTCGTAAAAGAAGGCTCGCCCAAGTCCGTTTACAGTTTCATTCAGGACGCTCATGAGGCGGGCGTCAAATTCTACTGCTGTTCTCCGAATCTCGATCTCTTTGATATGTCTCAGGATGACCTGATCCCCGAGTGTGAGGGAATCGTCGGCGGCGCGCACCTGATTGAAGAAGTCATGGAAGGCGACTGCAAGGTCATGACGTACTAGCCCGGCAGGAATATTCGTATGTCACATTCCTCTACAACTCGCATTCAGGAATATATTGGCGACCCGGTTTCGGATGCGCCACCGGTCGAGAGGGAAAAGCTGGAGGAGATTTTTCAGGACATCCAGGCTGATCTGCGTTTCGATCACGAACTGAACGGCTGCCTGAACTGCGGCATTTGCACGGCAACCTGTCCGGCCGCCCACTATTACGACTTTAGTCCCCGCGAAATCGTCCAGCTGCTCTGGACCGAGAATCTCGAGGGAATTTACGACGCGATGCAGGAAAAGATCTGGTCCTGTGCGCAATGCTACACCTGCGCGGCGAGATGTCCGTTCGGTAATTCGCCGGGTGGCCTCGTCATGCTGATGCGTGAGACGGCCATCAAGCATGGCATGGAGTCGGCGAAGGCCGTGCTGCGTCCTTTCAGCCGCGTCATGCTGAAATTGATTTCGACCGGGAATCAGCTGTCGCCAGACATGATCAACCCCGAGGGCTTCGCCGACTGGGGCCCGAATATCTCGAAGGTCGATGCGCCGCTGGAGACGCTGCGCAAAGCGATACCGATGCCGACGTTGCACACGACCAAGACGGCATGGGAAGTGAATCTGAAGACATCCGTCGAGCTGTACACGATCTGGGAAGAAACCGGTGTGCTGGACAGTCTCGAAATTATTGACGAAAACCTGTTCGACGTCATCTGCGACATCATGGATGAAAAACGTGATGACTATGATGATTGGCTCGACGAACAGGATGATGACTAGCCGCACAGGCATGGGAGAAATTAATGACGGCAGGTAATGGCAATGGCGGGGGCGAGCGCCTCACGGGTCACGGCGCGGAATGGACAGATGCCAATCTGAGCAAGGAAGAGGCTCACGTAGCGACCGTCTGGGTCGATCAGATCGTCAACCGACGCTCGATGCTTACCAACAAGGACCGCGTCGAGGACATTCGCGACGTCATGTGGGAGCTCGAGAAGGACGGTGAGATCATCGTTCATCGCGTTACCGAAGAGCACCAGCCGGTGACTGTCAAAACGCTGTACGGCTGGGACAAGAAGGTTCCGACGACGCAACTCTGGCATCACAAGTCATGCGGCCAGTGCGGCAACATCCCTGGTTATCCGGCTTCCTTGCTCTGGCTCATGAACCAGATGGACATCAGGTATCTCGACGAGACCGATCAGACGTCCTGTACTGCGTGGAACTATCACGGTTCGGGTATCGGCAACATCGAAAGCCTCGCCGCTGTCTTCCTGCGGAATTTCCACCAGGCCTATGTCTCGGCCAAGGCCCAGGGCTTGCCGGAGGGTTATTACTATCCGCTGGTTCATTGCGGCACGTCATTTGGCAACTACAAGGAGGTGCGCGGCTACCTGATGCAGTCCGCGAAACTTCGGGAACGCGTCAAGAAAATTCTCGGCAAGCTCGGCAGGCTGGTCGATGACAAGCTGCTGATACCGGAGGAGGTTGTGCATTACTCGGAATGGCTGCACGTCATGCGCAACGAGATCAAGAAGCACCAAATCATCGATTGCGATCATATTCGCGCGACCGTGCACCCGGCCTGCCATGTTTACAAGATGGTGCCGGAAGACGCCATTTATGATGACGATGTTCTCGAGGGCAATCGCGTCGCCGTTACGACCGGCCTACTCGAAACGCTGGGTACGCAGGTCATCGACTACTCAACCTGGTACGACTGCTGCGGTTTCGGCTTCCGGCACATCATTTCGGAGCGCGAGTTCACGCGCTCATTCGCGATCGACCGCAAGATCAGGGTCGCGATTGAGGAAGCGCAGGCGGACATGATGATTGGCCACGATACCGGCTGTATCACCACGCTCGACAAGAACCAGTGGATCGGTGCGGCCGCAGGCAAGCCCGTGGACCTCCCGATTCTGGCTGACTGCCAGTTTGCGGCCCTGGTTTGCGGCGCGCATCCCTACAAGATTGTCCAGTCGCATTGGCATGCCTCGTCGACCGAGACGCTGATGGAGAAACTCGGCATCGACTGGGAGAAAAAGAAAGCGGAATTCGAGGCGTATCTCAAAGACGTCGAAGCGGGCCGTGGTGAGACGCTTTATGACCCGCGGAAAATGATTACGTCCGGTCCTGGATTTAAACAAATCGAGCAGCAGGAATGACTAAACCAATACTGATCGTAGGCGGCGGACCCGCCGGCCTTGCCGCGGCACACAGCCTGGCCACGGTGGGCAGGGCGAGCGTCCTGGTTGAGAAAGAGGACAAGCTTGGCGGTGCGCCGATATTGTCCGGGTATGCCAAGCTGGTACCTTCCGGAGAGTGGGCGAAGGACGCCATCGGCGGCATGGTTCAGCGCGTCGAGAGCGAGTCGCTCGTGCAGGTCGAGACCGGCGCGACCGTGACGTCGTTTGATGGAGGTCCCGGCGACTTCAGCGTCGAACTGTCCAGCGGCAGCAAGTTTGACGCCGAGGCCGCAATCCTGTGCAGCGGTTTCACGCACTTCGACTCCGTAAACAAACCCGAATGGGGTTTCGGAACTTATCCGGATGTCGTGACGACGACGCAGGTAGAGCAAATGATCTCGTCAGGACAGGGCGTGCGCTGCCCGTCGGATGGCCGTAAGCCGCAGCGGGTAGCAATCCTGCTTTGCGTCGGCTCGAGAGACCGGCAGATCGGGCGCGAGTGGTGTTCAAAAATCTGCTGCACGGTCTCGGCCAACATGGCGATGGAGATTCGCGAGGAACTGCCCGACTGCCACGTCTACATCTATTACATGGACATCCGCACGTTCGGTCTTTATGAAACCAAGTACTACTGGCGCAGCCAGGAGGAGTTCAAGGTCAAGTACATCAAGGCCCGTATCGCCGAGGTCACCTCGGACGGGGAAAAGCTGATCGTGAAGGGCGAGGACACCCTCGTCAAACGCCCGATCACGATTCCGTTCGACATGGTCGTGCATGCCATCGGCATGGATCCGAATGTCGATAACCCGGATATCGCGAATACCTTCGGCATCGACCTCGAGCCGCACGGCTTCATTGGCAGTGCAAACACCTACGGTTCGATGAGCCAGACCTCCCGCCCGGGCGTTTTTGTGGCGGGCGCCGCCACGGGGCCGGAAACCATTGACGATTCGATCGCGCAGGGCCATGCCGCTGCAATGGCCGTACTCTCGGGACTCAGAGAGGCGATGGGCCAGACGGCCTGAGGCGGCTGATTCGATGTCCTTTTTTTCCGCCATTCGACCGAGTGAAATAGAGCGTCCGGTGCTCGACCTGTCGGGCGATATCTTGCGTGCGGCGCTGCAGGCAATGACCGTGGGCAGCGAGGCGCATGGCGGTATCGAGCGCTATGTCGATGCGGTCAAACTTAAGAGTGTGATGTTCGGACAGGTTCTCGTGGACCGGGATGTTGCCGAGCTGGATCTCGAAACCTTCAAGGGTCTGTGCACGTTCATGGCGACCGTGCGCCGGCGAATCGGCTTCTGGCTCAACGACGAGTCGTTCGAGGTTATTCGTGGTGGGCTGGTCGAGCTTTTTGACGACGCAGACCCGGTCGACAAACGCATCGATGACTTCTGCGGCCGGTTTCCGATGGACAAGCAGCATCGCTGGGTGCGCGACCTGGCGACCGAGACCCTGCACAACACGGATCCGGAACGTTTCCCGCTGATGAATCGCTGGGTCTGGGACGCCACGGCCAACACCGGGGTGATTCGCGAGATCTGGCATGGAGACGACGTCGATAACCTCAAGATTCCGGTTGGTGACGGCTATGGCACTTACCTGATGCTGCGTGAAGAGCTTAGCCAGTTCCTGACCGACAACGGGTTCTTCCGTGACATCATTTACTACGTCGATATTTTGTGCGCGCAGGTCTACGCGCAATACATATGCGAACAGGGCGGCAGTTATCTGCGCACTGATTTCTCAGCGCCCGAAGACCCTATGCAGCATACGCGGCGACTGCTCGGGCTTGACGGCGTCAGGCCGGGGACTGGTCGGACGCGGCTCAAGTCGGTCGATGGCGAAGCGTTTGTGATCGAAGACAGTAAACTGTTGCAACAGGCAGAGAGCTAGATGCCCATTCATGAAAAATCGCTGATTCGTCCCGAGAATCTCAAGACTCACGATAGTCTCATCCTCGACGGGGTCGACGTGTCGGGCCACTGGAGCACGTTCATCGAGTCGCGTGTGGTTGCGGACTACAACGAAGCAATTGAGGACGAAATTGCGGCGTTACCTGGCGGCGAACACATTCATCGTTGCTGGCAATGCGGGTCGTGTACCAACTCGTGTACCGTCAATGCGATAAACCCCGACTTCAATCCGCGTTACTGGATTTACCTGATCCGCATGGGCATGGAGTCGGAGCTGCTGCGTGACAAGGATATTATCTGGCAATGCGTTTCCTGCAATAAGTGCACTTATGCCTGTCCGCGCGATGTGTTCCCGGAGGGCGTTATGAAAGCGACCTCGCACTGGCTGGAGTTAAAGGGCCACACGCCGAAGTCGCCCTCGATGCACTTCGACGAGGTATTCACTGAGCAAATTGTCAAGACCGGCAAGATCGAGGAAAGCAGGACGATTCGGCGCTTTTTCCAGCGCACGAACCAGGGACTGCTGCAGGACTGGATGCTTGAAATGGTCAAGCAATTGCTGCGCGGCTTGCCTATCGGCCTGTTGACGCGCATGGGCCTTGCCACGTTTGTCGCGCCGCGCACGAGCAACTGGTCGAGGGCCTCGGCGGCGATGCAGGAGTACATCGACGAGCAGCACGAGAAGCAGGAAGAAGCGTTGAGTCTCGCGCAGCTTGTAAAAGCTGCGCAGGAAGACGTTGCGGCTTAGGTAGTGACAAGGAACAGACCCCGATGACCACGAAAGATAAGTACAAGAAGGTTGCTTACTACCCGGGCTGTGCGCTCGAGGGCACCGGGCACGCCTATAACCGGTCGACAAAAGCGATAGGCAAGAAGCTCGGCCTGGATCTCGTCGAGGTCAAGAACTGGAACTGCTGCGGGGCGATGGAGGTGAAGAACGTCGACCCTAAGCTGCAGACGTATCTGTCATCTCGGGTGATGTCCGTTGCCGCAAACGAGATGGACATGGATGTGGTCATGGCGCCGTGTAACGGCTGCTATCACAACCTGAAAAAAGCCGAATACGATCTCAAGAACGACAAGGAATCCGTCGAGGTCGTAGACAGGCTGTCGAAAAAAGCCGGCCACAAAACCTACGAATCGGGGCAGGTTGAGACCATACATGCGCTCGACTGGATCAAGGATGCGATCGGCGAGGACGGGTTGCGGGAACGCGTCAAAAATTCCCTGAGCGGCATAAAAGTCGCCAATTATTATGGGTGCATGTACACGAGGCCGCGCCACATTTTTCCGGAAAAAGATGCCGGGCCCGGCAGCGAGTCGACGTCGAAACCGCATTTCATGGATGATCTGCTTGCAGCGGCGGGCGCCGAGAATGTGGATTTTCCGCTGAAGACCGCCTGCTGTGGAGGCGCGCATACCTTGTCGGACAGCGATACGTCGACCAAGCTCGTACTCAATATACTCAAGGCGGCCAAGCTCGCCGGCGCTGACGTGATTGCGACAGAGTGCCCCACCTGTCATACCGGCCTCGAGATGCATCAGATTCGCGCGGAGAAGCGGCTCGGCGTAAAGGTCGAAATCAAGATTCTGTATTTTACGCAGCTGCTCGGCATGGCGCTGGGCCTGAAGCCGAAGAAGGTTGGCGTGCATGAGAATATCTCCAGTTCGCTGAGCTTTTTGAAGGAAAGGGGGCTCGCTTGAGGCCCCTGGCCGAACTCGAATCCGGGCTCGACAGTGCCGGCGAGTCGCCCGATGTACAGGACGGGGCGGAGCAATTATTACGGATAGGCGAGGAAGTGCTGGAGCACTGGATCACCGTAAAAGGCGAGGTCCCCACTGACGACCGGCGTGAGGGCTTTCGCCTGCTGGCGCTGCATCGCCAGGGCGCCAAAGGCGATCCGAGCTTCAACGCCTGTCGCGAGACCTGTCGCGAGATCGTTTATCACTACAACCTGATCACAATGCAGCCCGAACTCGCGGACAGTACTAATCGCCTGGCTATGATGAAAATGATATGCAGTCACCTGTTTTTGTTCGTAAGCGGCAAGATGCAGGTCGCTGAACTCGGTGAGTTCTGTTGTTCATCCAAGCCGATAAGATTGGAATCGGAATATAATGCGCAAACGACAAAGGAGGCTTAGCCATGCCATCTGTACGCGGATGTAATTTGCCCGACGAGCTCTTGTACGACGTCGAGAATCATATCTGGTTCCAGGAGCAGGGCGACGGCACCGTCAAGATCGGCATGACGGCCGTGGCGACAGCGATGGCCGGCAAACTCGTTGCGTACACGCCCAAGCGCGTGGGTCGGTCGGTCAGGGCCGGTAAGTCTTGCGGCACGCTGGAATCGGGCAAATGGGTCGGCCCGGCGAAGTCTGCAGCCGGCGGCGAGGTCGTCGCGGTCAACGATGCGTTGGTCGCTGATCCGAGTATCGCCAACGATGACCCTTACGATGCGGGTTGGCTCGCAATCCTCAAGCCCGATGACTGGGACTCGGTGGTTGGCTCGCTCGTAGTCGGCAGCGAGGTTGCGGCACCCTACGAGGCCAAAATGGATTCGGAGGGTTTTGGCGGTTGTGCATAACGCACGGGATCGGCGGTAATTCTTATGACTAAGGCAAACGTGGCGGAAACGCTGGAAGGCTCGAAGGAGTTTACCGAGCTCCATGACATGGCGTCGCACGCGTGCGAGTTACTAAAAGCGATGGCTAACGAGTGGCGGCTTATGGTCCTCTGCCAGCTGTCGGAAGGCGAGAAGACAGTTAGTGAGCTGCAGGCGACTCTGGGGCTCAGCCAATCGGCGCTGTCGCAGCATCTCGCTGTACTCCGCCGGGAGAAGATTGTCAGGGCAAGAAAACATGCCCAGTCGGTCAGCTATTCGTTATCAGGTGATGAAGCGACCAAGGTTATGCAAACTTTGCACGAAGTATTCTGCGAGGCAGCGAATTCAAGGGGGTAGGATTATGAACAAGAAAATCGGGAGAGTAACGACTGTTCTGGCGGCATTGGGCATGCTGGCAATCAGCGGCGTGGCAATGGCGACGAACGGTTACTTCACTCATGGCGTAGGTACTGAGTCCAAGGGCATGGCGGGAACGGGTATCGGTTCCAACGCGGCGAACGGGCCGATCGTTACGGCCTCAAATCCAGCGTTATCGTACTTTGCGGACGATGGTTGGGAGGTCGGGCTCTCGTTCTTTAGCCCAATGCGAAGTTACGAGGCGTCGTCGAGCCTGGCTATGGGCCAAGGCGGCGCATTTACGGTCGATGAGGCAAAAATCGATAGCAGCAGCGAATGGTTCCCGATCCCCTATGTCGCCAAGAACTGGCGCCTGAGCAACGGGCATGTAATAGGGACGGCATTCTACGGCCGTGGCGGCATGAACACTGACTGGAATGATTCCGGGGCGTCGGCGACATCGGGACTTTGCGACCCGACGGGGCAAGGAAACGTCGTCACCGGCCCGGGACCGTTCTGCAGCGGGGACGCCGGCGTCGATCTGTCCCAGGCATTCCTGATCGTCAACTACTCAGGGGGCTCCGACAGGTTCTCGTGGGGCATCGGGCCGGTCTTGGCGGTGCAGGCGTTCGAGGCGAAGGGGGTGGCTTCGTACGCACCGTTTACCAAGACCTTCAACGACTGCTTCTTTACAATTCCGCCCGGTACGCCGCCTAATTTATGGCCCTGCGATCCGACGCCGACAGCGCTAACCGACAATGGCCATGAGTTCTCGACCGGTGTCGGCGGGGTCGCCGGTATCTGGTGGGCGCTCGCGGATTCGGTCAGCGTGGGACTTTCGTACCAGTCGAAAATCGGCATGAGTGAATTCGATGATTACGCCGATCTTTTTGCCGAGCAAGGCGGTTTCGATATTCCATCGAGCCTGAAATTCGGTATTTCCTTCGCAGGCAGTAACGACGTTCGATTAAACCTGGACGTGGAGCACACGCGTTACAGCGAAATCGCTTCGGTCGGTAACCCGCTGGCCAACCTGTTCAACTGCCCGTTTGCCGTATTTGCCTTTACCCAGACTTTTGGCGGCGATTTCGAGGATTGCCTGGGCGGCAAGACCGGAGGCGGCTTTGGCTGGGAGGACATGACCACCTACAAGATGGGAATCGAATGGACCGGCAGTGACACGACGACATGGCGGTTTGGTTACAGTTATGGCGAACAGCCGATCCAGGCGGCCGACATCACGTTCAATATCCTGGCCCCGGGGGTGATGGAGCAGCACTTCACGATCGGGATGACCAGGAAGCGCGCTAATGGCGGTGCCTGGAGCTTCTCTTTGATGTACGCGCCCTCGAATACGGTCAATGGTGTGAATCCATTCGATCCGACCCAGACAATCGACCTCGAGATGAAGCAATTCGAGTTGGAGATTTCGTATCTGTTCTAATTTTGAGTAAATCACCATGAGAAAAGCAGCAGCCGTTGCGATGGCGGCGCTCGCGATGTTTCTGGCATCGCCATCGCAGAGTGCCGATGACATCGGCATCTTCGAAACGATTCGCCAATCCTCGATTTCTTTTGCGGCCACGGCAGAGGTGATCGAGGCGGCGCTAACAGACTCCGGGCTGAAGCTGCATGCTTCTCATGATGTGCGTGTCCCCGAGGACGCGCACAAGGCCCGTATCTATATACTGACCGCGCCGGCATACGTTGCGGCGGCCGCGGCAGAGTCTCCGCGAACGATCTCCGCGCAGGTACTGCGGATCGCTGTTTTCACGACCGGCGACGAGCAGACCCCGTTCATCAACATGGCGAACCCTGTGGCCCATGCGATGGTGTATTACGCGGATTCGCCCAATTACGATACGCTGGTTGGCGCGGCGGGCGATGTGGCGCAGCAGATTCGTGAGCTCGTGGCGACCGTGCCGGGAACGGCCATCAACGAGCAGGCGGAGCCGCGGCGCAGCGAAAACCATTATCGCAAGTACAAGGGCGACGGGCCCGCACGGATGATGGCCAAGTTCAGAAAGTGGGAGAAAAGTCAGCTGCCGGTGCTGACCGATACGGCGGATAATTTTTCGGCGGTGGCCGACCAGGTTGTGGCGCGGCTGTCGGAGGGTGTGGTCGCGGACGCTGAAGAAGCCGCTGGTTGGGAGGTACTTGTCAGCATCCCGGTGCGGCCCGACGCGGTCTATATCGGTCTCAGCAATCCCTATATCGAGGACAAGATGGTCGGCATCAATTCCCGCTTTCGCAACGAAGGGAAGTCGGAGCTGTCACCGTATCCGGGTGTCGACCATGTTGCCGCGCTGCCGACCGAAGTCCTGATCGTCCGGGAGGGCGACGAAACCGTCGTGCTGCATTACGGTCAAATGTGGCGAATGCAGTTATACTTCTGGGATTCCGGGTATCGGGCGTTTACGGCCAATGTCGGTGTCCCCGGAACGATTGTTAACTCTATCGAAGCGGCAATTAAAACGGATCGGTAGGAAACGAGCTGGCAGCGTTTCCGGACCGCTGTCAACCTATGAGCAAAAACAAACTAACCCCCGCGTACCTCAGGCAGCAGATCGTCGGCGTCGATTCGACGTTCGAAACACCGTTCGGTGAGCGGCTGATGGTCTATTGCGACTACACCGCATCCGGGCGCTGCCTGCGGTTTGTCGAATCGTATTTGCAAAGCCTGCAGCGCGTTTACGCAAACACCCATACGGAAGACGACATTACGGGCCGCAGTATGAGCCAGCTATTGCACGAGGCTGAAGAGGCCATCAAGGCGTCGGTCAATGCCGGCCCCGATGGCCGCATCATCGCCTGCGGAACGGGTGCGACAGGCGCCATTGACAAGCTCCAGCAACTCGTCGGAGTGGCGCTGGCGCCGGCAACTCGCCAGAATTTTGACGAGCTGCTTGATCGCGACGAGTCTGGGACGTCAAGCAGCGCTTTTCGCGAACTGCTTGCCAAGGCGCAGCCGGTGGTTTTCGTTGGCCCCTATGAACACCACTCCAACGAAATCTCGTGGCGCCACTCATTAGCGACTACTGTGCAAGTCCGCCTCGACGCCAGCGGCAACATCGATTTCGCGCACCTGGAGCAGGTTCTCAAAGATCCGCGCTACCAGGGCAGGCTGCGCATCGGTTCCTTCTCGGCCGCGTCGAACGTGACCGGCATACGCACCGATGTTCACAAAGTCGCAAGCCTGCTGCACGCTCACGATGCGATTGCATGTTTCGATTATGCGGCCTGCGCGCCGTATGTCGATATCGACATGAGTCCTGCATCGGGCGACAACGGCGAGGATCCGAGTCTCGATGCGATATTCGTGTCTCCGCACAAATTTCTTGGTGGGCCTGGCTCGAGTGGAGTGCTGGTGTTCAACGAGCGCATTTACCATCGCGAGCTGCCGCCCAGCGTCAGTGCAGGTGGCACGGTCGACTATGTCGGCATGAAAGACGAGGACTTCATCAGTCACATCGAAGAGCGGGAGAAGGCCGGGACCCCCGGTGTCCTGCAGACGCTGAAGGCCGGACTTGCATTTCAGATCAAGGACCGGGTTGGTGTCGACGTGATTAACAGGCGCGAGCACGAACTGACGCGACGCGCAATGGCCAGCTGGAGTGCAGACGAAAATATCGAGATTCTCGGTAATCCGGACCCCGAAAGTCGCGTTGGAATTATTTCGTTCAACATCAAGGATTCCGGCGGTCGTTACCTGCACCACAAGTTTGTCACTGCATTGCTGAATGATCTCTTCGGTATCCAGTCGCGAGCGGGATGTTCCTGCGCGGGCCCCTATGGACATCGGCTGCTGGATATCGACCAGGAAACCTCGGAGCGTTACAGAAGCGCCGTGCAGCTTGGCTACTGCGGGATCAAGCCCGGGTGGTGTCGCGTCGGGCTGCATTGGGTGATGGACGACGCCGAAGCCGCGTTTATCATCGATGCAGTGCACTTCGTTGCCAGTCACGGGCACCGGTTCCTCTCGTTGTACGATTTCGATCTCTGTTCCGGTACGTGGACGCACCGCCATAGCGCCTGCCAACTGCCTTCGTTTTCGATCGACGCGGCGCTCGAAAACGAGGCGGGTGAGCCGGCGATCCTCTCGCTGCCTGTACGGAAGCAGCTCTACGATCACTACATGACAGAAGCGAAGCGCTGGGTCGAACGACTGCAGGGTGAGTCGCCCGGGGCTCTGACGACTCTCGAGGGTGAACTCGAGGAGCTGCAGTTCTTCTCACTGCCGGCCAGCGATGCCTCGCGGCACTAGCCAGCCGGGTTAGCGGCAAGAAGTGGATTGCCCCAGGGCGGCGAAGGCCGGCTAGCTCTGTGGCCGGAAGATAAGGCAGGTTGTCGTGCCCTTTGCGAGTATGCCGCCGGTGCTGTCGCGGAGTATGCCGTCAGCGAGCCCTATCTGCCGGCCGACTTTGACCGTGTTTCCTTCCGCCTGAACCTTACCGGTCTGTATCGTAATCGGCCGCACGAAGTCGATCTTGAATTCAACGATCGTGAAACTGGCGCCGGCCGGGAGCCGGGAATGCACGGCGGACCCCATGCACGAATCCAGCAATGCCGCGGGCCACGCGCCGTGAATCGTACCGTTGGGATTGCAATAATCCAGGCCGGTCTCGCCGCTGATGACAGCACGACCTTCCTCGACTTCGGTCAGGCGAAATCCCAGCGTATGCGCCATTGACGGATGCGGAATGCTCCCATCAACAATGGCAGCAAGTACTTCCAGCCCGGTCATATCCTGAATTCTTGGTGTCGACATCGATTTATCTTTTTCTGAGGCGCCGTGATCCGAGACGATACATCGAAACACGAATCGGTAGTTTATGACAGTCGGCGTTCGTGGCTCAAAAAATTGCCGTAGAGACAGCCCGCTGCTTGCCGCACGAGGCGCCGAGATGCAATGGCTCGTCGTTGGCACCGCCCTCGCGGAGATCTGCGTCGAAATCGACGGTCCTGCGCACATTTCCGAGTGCGCGGTCAGGGCAACATCGGCGATACGAACTCTTGCGGCTGCGGCTCGAGCCCGCTGAGTAACGATGATCCCTGTTACACGCTCACCCGCGGACGGGCTCGATCAGCGCGTATCCGGTCCCACGTTCTGGCTCGGCTGAGTCAGACCCAGCCGGCCTTCGAGCTCCGCAGCATTCCATGGCGACTCGCTCGGGTCACTCGTGCGAACCAGCAGAACCTCCGACTTATGCACCGGCTCCGCAGTATTGTTGAAGGAGCTTCGGACAAACGTCAACAGCGCGGCCACATCCTCGTCGTCAAGAAAAGCGTGCCCGGGCATGATCTCGTTGTAACGCTGACCCTCTCGCTCGATCGGCCCGCGCATGCCGTGCAGCACCGTCCGAATCAGGCGGCCCTTATCGCCGGAAACCCACTCGGAATTCACGAGTGGTGGAAATTCCCCGGGGACTCCGCCGCCCTGAGCCTGGTGACAGCTTGCGCAATAGGTCAGGTAGATTTCAGCCCCTCTGCCCTGGCTGGCTGCAACAATCAGGTTGCGGTCACTTTCCGGCTGGCTGCCAGCCGCGCGGCTGGTCGTGGCGGCCTTGCCCGAATAGGTGATCCGCCATATGCGCCCCTCCTTGTTGTCGAGGATATACAGCGAGCCGTCCGGATGCACTGCAACGCCCTGCGGCCGATAGCGCGCGTTCCCGCGTTCATAAAGGGTATTGAAGCCTTTGAACCCGTCCGCGAACACCTCCCATTCACCGGTTGGCTCGCCGTCAGCAAACGGCACGAATGCGACGATGTAACCGTCCTGCGGCAGCGGTGCGCGATTCCATGAGCCCTTTAATGCGACAAACGCACCGCCCTGGTAGCGCTCGGGAAAATGGTCTGCATGATAGAAGGCGATCGACGCGGGGGAATAATGACCCGGAAACGCAACTTGCGGTCCCGCGTAATCTGCGCAGCGACCGACGGTACGGCCGTCTCCGCCGTATTCGGGAGCCAGCACTTTCTTCTTCTGCAGGTGATCGTAATAGCAGTATGGCCAGCCAAAGTTCTGGCCTTTTTCGACGCGGAAAAACTCCTCGGCCGGTAATTCGGCACTCTGTTCGCTGTCGAAAAGTTCCGGCCATAGCGAGTCGAGCCGATCCCGTCCCATCTGGGCAACGAATAGGCCGTCATAGACGGTGTCCCAGGTCTGCGCAATCGCGTTGCGGATACCGCCTGCGAATTGTTCGCCATCTTCCCGGGACTGGTTGAGCACGTCGCTGCGCCAGCGCCAGATGCCCGCATGCTCCTTCAGCTGAGGGCAGGGATCCAGCCCCGGCGAGCCCTTGGTCTTGGGGTTTGCCTGGCAGGCATTCGAAGGGGCGCCGATGTCGACGTACAGCCAGCCCTGCGGATCGACCGACAGGCTGCGCGCGTAATGACTCGACTGGTGGGGAATTTGATCGACGACGACCTCCATGTCACCGCGCGGGGACAGCTGGCCGGGTGGCAGATGCAGTCTCACGAGCCGCTCGTTGTCGGCGGCATACAGGTAGTCGTCGAAATACTCGATCTGTACCCTCGGCGCGCGCTGTTCATCCGGCGTCGTCAGGGGATAAAATGGCTCGATCACGTCGATAACAAAATCACCGTCCGTGTCTCGCAGGCCAAGGATGTGATTGCCGTCGCGAAGGCCGGACAGGGACACGAAAAGGTCGCCGTCTGCACGCACGTAAATCTCCCGAGCTTCACCGGTACCCTCAAAAACGACCTGTGCCTCGAAGCCGGCAGGGAGCTGGAGTTCGGATTGCTGCACAACCGTTGCCGGTGCCTCGGTCCGATCGGCCGACCCGCAACCAGAGAGCAGGACGAGCGCTGCGACTGCCGTCGCGCCTCGAAGAACCGCGTGAAATCGGCTCATTGGTTCGTTTCCTCCGGTAACGCGAACACGTATACCGCGTTGTGGCCGCGATCGACATTTAACTCGTTGACGATCGCCAATGGCCCGCTTGTTCCGGACAGGCCGTCGCCGGTCAGAATGGCGACGTATTGTCTGCCATCCACGGCGTAGGTGATCGTACTGGTCTGAATAATGCCCGTGACGCTCGCATCCCAGAGAATTTCACCGGCATCGGCATCAATCGCGTACAAGGTACCGGTCACGTCACCCCAGAATACGATGTCCCCAGCCGTCAGCAGGACAGCGCCGTTGCCCGGGTTGCGCTGCGTGTGCAGCCGAGCGATTGTTCCCGTGGCCATGTCGACCCTGGCGAGGCCGGCGAACGCATTGGGATCGGAGCCATCCCGTTCGTGCGAGGTACGGATGTGCCCGTTGGCGACATCCAGCCGGCCCGTGCGGGTTACGCAGGCATCGTGATAGGGCACGTAGAGCGCATTCTTGACCGGGTGATAGGCCATCGGCCAGTAGCTCTTGGTGTTCTGGAAGCAGGTCGTATGCTTTTGACCCTCGGCCGTGAGGACCTTGTCGCGGCTGATTCGGGTGATACCGGTTTCAACCTCAATATCGGCGATGTGAAAGTCGGGCGTATCGAAGGGAAAAGGCATCGTCCAGAGAAACTCGCCGGTCGCCCCGTCAAGCACCCACAGGCCGCCTGGCTCGCCGACAGAGACCACCATGTCTCTCGGCTCGCCCCGCGTGATGTTCGGATTGATCCATTTCACATCATCCGGATTTGGGTCGAAGCTCGAGCGAAACAGTATTCTTTCGTGCGTGTGGTCCGAATCCCAGTCATCACCGGGCAGGTGCTGGTAGTACCAGGCAAGTTCACCCGTGTCGGGATTGAGTGCCAGCGTGGAGTTGCTGTAAAGCTCGCTGGGTGCCGATAGCGGCACGCTGAACGGCTTGCCAGCGTGACGTTTGATCCGTGTATGCGGGTTTGGATTGGCTGTACCCCAGTACACGAGATTTTTTTGAGGGTCGTAGGCTCCCGGCAGCCCCCACGGCGATGCAATACGAAGGTCGGCCGCCATCGCGCCCCAGGTGTCGCCGCCGGGCTCATCCGGCGCGGCTGTGGTGTGGAATTTCCAGAGTTCTTCTCCGGTCTCCGAGTCGTGAGCCGCGATGAAGCAATACTTGCGAGTATCGCCGCAGTTCCTGCCGGTCAGCACTTTACCGTTTACGACCATCGGTCCGGTCGTGTGCTGCGTACTGGACCTGTAGTCGTGTACCAGCGTTTCCCAACGAGGCCGCCCGGTACGTGCGTCCAGAGCGACCAGGTAACCATCGGGAGCCGCGTAGTAGACCATGTCCTGGTAGAGCGCCAGCGTGCGCGCCCGGCCAACGGCGCGAATATACTTGTCGATGTCGCCGGGCAACTCGCGTTTATATTCCCAGAGCAGTTTGCCGCCTGCCGCATCGACTGCCTGGATAACGGCGCGAGGATTAGCGATAAACATCACGCCCTCGTGCACGAGCGGTATGTTTTCCTGGGTGCCGTCGTGCATGTCTCGCGACCAGACGAGCGTCATTTTGTCCACGTTGTCGCGATTGATCTGGTCGAGTGGACTGAAACGCTGGTTGTCGTAGGTTCGGCTGTACATCAGCCAGTCTGACGGGTCCGGATTCAGGAGTTCGGCATCCGAAACAGGCGACAGCCGGTTTATCTGGGCATGGGTCGAAGTGCTTGCGGCCAGCAGAAAACAGGCGAGCTGTATGCCCGGGTTGATCAGTCTCATGGCATTCCCCGACTAAAAGCTGCAGTTCTTATGCGATCACAAGTGCGGGCCCATCGAAGCAGCTGCCTGGTATCGGTGGTCAGCCTGCACGAGCAATGATGTCCCGCATAATATACGTCAGCCGGAAAGGTCGACACGAATACGCGAACATATGTAATGATTTTCCGGGTCGCTATTTCTCGATCGAATAGAGCACGTCGATCGACTGTGTTTCGCCAGCGCTCGCCTCCAGCGCCAGGTGTTGCGAGAGCTTGTAGTGCAGCAACAGCGTGCCCAGGCGGCTGAATACGTTGTAAGCGTATCGCGCGTACAGCTGCGGATTGATCTGCTTGCCCGCAATCAGCGTCGTGTTGTCTCCACCATCGCCTGTCAGTGATAACTGGTCGAGGCCAATCGACTGACCGATCTGCTCGGTAATTCGCGTCGCCTGCCTGAGCCCCAGGCCTATAGCCGCACCCGACAGGTCGCCGCCTTCGGCTTCAGTGGCTTGTGCAAGGGGACGGCCGATCATGAGGTAGGAAAGGGCATCGCCCTCAGACATGGCAGGATCGGAAAATATGGTAGACGTCAGGTTACTTGCCCTTCCGCGCAGCTGAATGCCGGCAGTTACCGTCTCTTCGAAAGATTCGATGACCCGTACGGCCCGAACGTCGACTATAGGGTCGTCTGGTGGTCCCGTGAACGTCAGGTTTCCCGTCTCAATGGTCAACTTCTGGCCGTAGGCAGAAAAAATGCCGCCGACAAGTTCGATCCGCCCTTCAGCCGTCGGTGCCCGATCGTACTGCTTCTTGACCACGAGGTTGCCGGTGAGATTCGAATCGAGTCCAAGTGCCTGGAGATGTATCCTGTCGCCAAGTAGCAGCGTGACTTCGCCCGAGTAGCGCGTTGGTTTTGTTTGCTCGGTTATCTCACCGGAAACGATGACATCCGGCGAGGGCCTTACGGCTTCGGCGGGCAACTCGCGCAGGCGGATTTCGGCCTGCGGGATCGCGAGCTGGCCATTGACCTGCCAGCCGTCGCCCGCGCCAACGACGACAAGATCAGGCGACGCCCAAAGGCGGTACTCTGGCCAGTTCATCAGTTCAGCCGTATCGCCGCGGAGCGTTAATCTCAGCGATCGGTCGGCGCTGATCAGGTTGCTGAAATGGCCGTCCGCGGCGAGTTCGCCGCCACCGGCTTTAAGAGAGCCCGCCAAAGTTGCCGAGCCATCTGACGCGCCGGCAACAACGAGGTCTATGTCGCGGAAAGGCACGTTCAGCGTGGGAACGACGAGACTGCCCTGGCGCCAGGTCATCTCGCCGCTGAAATCGGGGGCCATGAGCCGGCCGGTGGCATTAACCGCCGCCGAGATCATGCCCTCGAAGTTGTCAATTTCCGGAATCACCGCTGGTAGCCAATGCCACTGCTCGCCTTGCATGCGCAGTTCGGCGGTCACCAACGGGTCGTCAAGCAGTTGTGTTAATCGTGCGTCCAGCGTTGCAGACACGCCCGGGTCGATCGCAAGCGTCGCGGCAATGGTTGCGACGTCGCGAGTAACGTCAATCCTGACCTCCACTTCGGGAACCGTAACGTCCGTCGATTGTTCGAATGCCTCGCGTATGTGCACGACCGTTGCCGTCTGCGACCAGTCCATGAATCCGGTCCAGACGCCGTCTTGCTGCACAAACTGGATATCTGCGTTCAAAAGCCCATCAAGCTCATAGTTTTGTGGCAAAAACGGGTTGGCGAGCTGCAGCGGAAGGTCAACGATGTACGCCTCGACGGCCAGTTCGATCTCCGAACGTGACAGCCGTTCCAAGCGTAGTTGGCCCCCAGGGCCTGACCAGCTGTGTGGTTCAACGACAACGTCGTCGCCATCGATGTGGAAAACGACAGGAGCCGATAGCGACCATGGGCTGATGTTCGGCTCGGAAATCGTTGCGTCGAGAATTCGGCCTGTAATAACACCCTGATCGCGTCGCAGGTTGATTGCGGCGACCGCACCCAGGTCGCGAAATTGCCAATCGACATCGACGTCCAGCAGGTCGGGGCGGCCCTGTCCATGCAGCACTATTGAACCGAACCCGGTCTCGCCTCGCGCAAGATTCGTCGCGGTTGCCGAAACATCCAGCGAATCCGTGGCAACCTGACGGCTTTCTACAAACAGCTCGCCTACGGACCAGCCGGCAAAGTGAAATCGCGAGGCGTTGAGCTCGCCGGTAAAACTCGGTGCGCTGATCGTTCCGAGCAGTTGACCGGCACCTACCACGGAACCCGCGAGTTCGGGCAAGAGTTCGTGCAGTGAGGGTGCGTCGACTGCCAGCGTCAGCTCCATGGCCTCGTCGCTATAGGTTCCGGAAACGCTCAAGCGGTTCTCGCCCGCCGACAGCGAGCAGTCGCTGCACCTTACCTGGTCGGGCGTCAGCGAGATGTCACCTCGTGACGTGAGAGCAACCCCGTTCAACGTGCCTTCGATGTTGACGTCGTTCAACAACAGGTTACCGGCGTCGTCCAGCGTGATTCGCGCATCGGCATCGAGACGCCCGGTCACGGTCGGCATCAGGGCTGCCGGATTCACGCCGGTGACGCGCACGGCACCCTCCGCGCCAAATGCCGGCAGCCAGGTCACGGAACCGTCGAAGTTCGCATCGCCTATCGGGCTGCGCGCGGCAACGTTCGCAGCTGACAGTCCCTCCGTGCCGCCCGCCGCGGTCCCGGATACTTCGGCGCGCGGCTTACCGGGCATCTGCAGGACCAGGTCGTAAGTCGCGGCATAGTCGTCGGCAACGCCTTGAATGCGGACTGCGCCCGTATCCGCGGCCACATCGCCGAAAGACCAGCTGTCCCAGCGCACGAGCGCGTCGAATTCGGGTTCAACGCGATGCAGTATATGCAGCACGCCCGACACCTCGGCCGGGTACGGGCCTGCAACTGCCTGCTCGAATTCCAGCGCTCGCAACGAACCCTGCGCGGCGCCCCGCCCAGACCACTCGCCGTCCGATGTCTTCCAGCTCGCAGTGGCCCGGATCGGAACGTCGCCTTCGAGCCGGGCGTCGAGATCGGTCACCGTTACCGTCAGCATCCCGGTTGCAACCGAAAAGAATCCTGCCCGCACCGCGTTACCGTCAATGCCGGAGTCATCGAGCAGAATATCGCGCAATTCTGTGACCGACTCGCCATCGCGCAGCACGACGCTGCCGACGTTGCCGTGGCCTAAGCTGATGGCCATTGGGAGCGGCGAAAATTCGAGCACGAACGGATCTGCGGCTGCAGGCTTTGCCGCCATAGACCGGTACTCGATGTAGTCAGCTTGGAGCAGGCCGATAGCGAGCCTGCCGGACAGAATCGCCGGCCAGTCGATGCGCACGTTTACATTGACGGCCTCGGCAGCGCGTTCGGCGTCGCTGTAGGTAAGGCCCGACATCGTAAGGCCCTTCCAGAGCGTGCCGTCAACTGCTTCGATTCGGAGTTCGCCGGGCAGCTGGGCCGTGACGTGCTCGATTGCCCAGCGGGTGCCGGATGCCGTGTTCAGGATCATAGCGAGCGTGATTGCGAGCAGCACGGCCAGCCCTGAAGCGGTCGCTGCAATCCACAGCAGCCATTTGACGGGCCTGGGCATTACAGGTCCGGTCCCAGGCTTATATGAATGCGATAGTCATTGTCCGGATCATCAAACGGGTGAGCGACGTCGAGCCGTAACGGCCCCAGGGGCGAGTACCAGCGAATTCCGATGCCTGCGCCGGTGCTGAACTCGATTTCCGAGTCGTTGAATGCGCTGCCGCTGTCCACAAATGCGGCAATCGTCCATTTCTCTCCGAGTAAGCGATCTATCTCGACGCTGCCGTCCAGAAGATAGCTGCCGCCGATAACGTCCCCGTTTTCGTCGACGGGCCCCAAGCTCTCATAGTCATAGCCGCGCACGCTGCGATCGCCACCGGCGAAAAATCGAACCGATGCGGGAAGCTCGGAGAAATCGTCCTTGATTGTCAGGCCAAGGTTCGCACGGGCGATCGCACGGTAGTGGCCACCGAGCGAGTGGATCCACTTGGTCTTCGCGCGAAACTGGAGAAAGCTCGTGTCCGAGCCCAGCGAATCGCTCGCGCCGCGCACGTCGAAACTCAGTCGGCGGCCGTTGCTTACCCGCCCGAGCTCACGACCTTCTGCAGACTCCCAGGTGTTTCCCAGGATAATTAATTGGCTGGTGGTAGCCTGTTCGCCCACCGTATAGTCTTCGTAGGAATAATCGAGGTAGCGTGTGTCCAGCCAACGTTTACCGAGGTTTCGCGCGCGCAGAATGCCCACGGTAAATGTATCGCTCCTGCTCGTATCGGTGTTCTCATGCTGAACTCCGGCGAACACGCTCATCCACTCTCTTCGCGGATCTTTTTTGGGCCAGCGGTACGACCCGGTCAGCTCCGATCTGACTGACGACGCGAATAGTTTGGTTTCGAGCTGATGACCCTTCTCGTTCAGCCGGCGGTCTGAATAACCGAGTCGCCCCTGTGGGCCGGTATCGGTGGCGACGCCCGCGCCAATCGTGTACACGCGACGCTTGCCCGGCGTAAGCTCCACCGAGACAGGCACGATTTTCTGCTCGGTATCCAAAGGGTCGGTGCTGATCGAGACTGTCGCGAAGTAATTGCTGCCGCCCAGCGCTTCATACAATTCGTTGACCAACGTCGACGAGTATGGGCTGCCCGGGACAATGTCGCTATAGCCTCTGAGCAACGAGTCGCGGACGATTCCCGGCGTGAAAGTTACTTCGCCAAACTGGTATTGCGTGCCACTCTGGAGGTGCAAAGCGAGTTCGGCCGAACGAGTCCTGGGTTCGACGACGACCTCGGTGCGCAGGAACTCGGCGTCGAAAAAGCCCGAAGCCATGGCTGCCCGCATCATCGACGCTTTGTAGCTTTCATAGAGGCCGTGATCGAGGATGTCCCCCGGAGCAGGGCGGGCAGCCGCCACATGGTCTGCAAATCTTTCGTCATCGGCAGCAGCGCCTTCAATGCGGACATCCACTGCGCCAAGCCGCACGGGCTCGCCGGCTTCAATTTCAAAACTGGCGTGCCAGCAGTCCTCGCTCCAGCGCAGCGACTTTTTGATCGAAGGCTCGTAGTATCCAAGCGCTTGCAGTGCTTGGCGAACGCTTTTGTCAGCGTCGCGAAACAGTCTCTCCACGCGCCACGGAGCCGACTCGCATGCGGTCGTTGCCAGCGGTGACAGTGCACGCACGTTGGCTTCCAGCCTCGATTCAATGCCCGAGATCAGCAGGTCTGCGTTTGCCGTGCCCGAGCAGCTGAGGGCTGATACGACGGTCAGGAAAACAATTCTTGCGAAATTTTGAGCCACGTTAATGGGTCACCAGGATTAACACGGACGGCGAAAATACGGTAGTTCCGAGTCAACAGCATATAGCTCTATGGTTTGGTCCGGATTACAAATTTTCCAGTGTGATTTCATGCCTATTAGCGCTAAAGTCAATCACCACATTAAGCAGGCAGGCATTGACGCGGTGATTCAGGGTTTTGAGGCTGTTTGGAACTACCCGCTGCTGACCGTCGGCGGGCAGAAATTACTGGTAAGCCAGCTGGTCCTGGTCGTCATCTTACTGCTGGTCGGCTACGTAGTCAGCAAGCTCTTGGAGCGGCTTATCCAGCGCCGGCTTGCGCACACCCACCTTCGCGCGGACGCGGCATATGCCCTGCAGCGAATCATTTTTTATGCGCTGCTGGTGGCCGTCTTCATCACCGCGCTCAGCCTGCTGCATGTTCCGCTGACCGCGTTCGCTTTCGTCTCCGGCGCTGTCGCGATCGGCGTGGGCTTCGGCGCGCAGAACGTCATCAATAACTTCATCAGCGGGTGGATAATGCTGATGGAAAGACCGGTTCGCATTGGCGACTACATCGAGATCGACGCGCACCAGGGTGTCGTCGAGCGCATTGGCAACCGTTCGACCCGCATTCGTCGGACCGACGGCGTGCACCTGCTGATTCCCAACAGCCAGATGCTTGAACGGGTTGTCGTGAACTGGACGCTGGTCGACTATCAAATCAGGACCATCGTTCGGGTTGGCGTTGCCTACGGCTCGCCCGTTAAGCGGGTTGCAGAACTGATCGCGCAGGCGGTGAAAGAGCAGCCCGAAGTTCAGTCCGATCCGGAGCCGGTAATCATTCTCGAGGATTTCGGGGATAATGCGATCGTATTCGACGCGTACTTCTGGAGCGAGGTCGGCGCTGAACGTGCGCTTCGGCAGATACGAAGTACGATACGATTTAGAATCGATGAGCTATTCAACGAAAACAACATTGTTATTGCGTTCCCGCAGCGCGATGTACATATGAATACTGTATCGCCGCTGGAGATTCGTCTCGTCGGATCTGACCCGCCCGGCTCGGAGCAGCTGCGATGACAGAGAATTCACGCCTGTTCTTCAGTGCGCTGCTGTTCGATGGTCACGGCGGTGCCCGCGCGCTTAGCGATGACGAGGTCAGTGACTGGTCTGCTGCGGATGGGATACTTTGGCTGGACTGCGATCAAAGCAACAAGAACGCGAGAAAGTGGCTGATCGAAAACGGCCAAATCGGTGACAATGCTCGCGCAGTGCTGTTGGCTGAGGAAACGCGGCCGCGTTCGAGCGCCGAGGGCGGCGGGCTTGTCCTCGTCATGCGCGGTATCAACATGAATCCAGGGGCCGTCCCTGACGACATGGTCGCCATTCGAATCTGGATCGAGGAAAACCGGGTGATCTCCGTTCATCGTCGCCAGATCATGTCATTGGAGGATGTGCGGCAGTCACTTGCGGGCGGCGTTGGGCCGCGGACATCCGGCGAGTACCTTGTCATGCTCACAGGCTTTCTCTCCGAGCGTATCGAGGCCGCGGTGGAAAATATCGAGCAGATGCTTGACCAGCTGGAGTCCGATGTTGCCGTGGGAAATATCGCCGAACTTCGCGCGACACTGAGTGCCGTCCGTCGGCGGGCGGCCGCCATTCGGCGTCACCTGGCGCCGCAACGTGTCGCGCTCGACCGCCTGATTCAGTTTCCCGGCAGCGTACTCTCGGACAGCGAGACGCTGAAGCTGCGGGAAGAGGGAGAGCATCTTACCCGGTATATCGAGGATCTCGATCTGGCGCGCGAGAACGCACTCGTCACCCAGGAAGAGATGTTGAACCGCGTTGCACAGGAGCAGAATGCCCGCATGTACGTGCTGTCTATCGTTGCCGCAATATTTCTGCCGTTGAGTTTCGTCACGGGGCTGCTTGGAATGAACGTTGCGGGACTACCCGGGACCGATGACCCGAACGGGTTCCGAATTTCGGCGGCGGTGATGATAAGCCTTGGAGTGGCCTTGATAGGCTACTTCAAATGGCGCAGATGGCTTTAGGGTTGAGGCATCAGGCCGGCCTCGCAGCAGTAGCGCGTTGCGCAGGCTGAGTCGCGCGACTGCCAAAATCCGCGTGCGGGCCGCTCAGTCGGCGTAACCGGGCCGGAATCGGTATCGCGGGCAAGGCCGGTTACCTGCACGCCGCCAAGCAGCATGCAGGTTAGAGCCGGCTGAAAACCGGGTCGTCATATCACCGCTGCGCGCCAGCGAGTTGTCCCCGAGCCGGGCCTGTTACCCGGCACCGTGCGCCGGCAACCGCGTCTCTCGAGATGCGGAACAGCCGGGGAATTACCGCAATATACCGGCCGAGCCGTTCCTGAAATGCCCAACCAGCGGTGCCGAATGTGCCGGCCGATAACGATCCTGAGCTGCCCGGCCAGGCCCAACATGACCTTGTGCGGCCAGCCGTCGTGGTGGTGCGTTGAACGCATCGGCGAAATCCTTGGACTTCGCGTACAGCACTCGGATGGCTTTTTCGAAAAGCTGCAGTTCCTCTTCGGAAAAATCCTCTAGCAGGTTCGCTTCGAGCTGCCTGGCCAACGGCGCAATCTGGTCGTGCAGCTCTGCGCCCTCGGCCGACAGGTTCAGGACCGAGCGCCGGCGATCCTCGCTATCGAGATCTCGAAGCAAAAGCCCGCGGTCCATGAGCTTGGTGACTGCCCGGCTCACTGCGACCGTATCCATCTGCGCGAGGCGTGCGACGCTCACCGCGGACAGGCTGGGCTTGCTGGCGATTATTGCAAGGACCTTCCATTCCGGCATGGAAATACCAAATCGTTCCTCGAACACGGAAGCGACCGAGCGCATGATGGAATGAGTGAGTGTGGCAAGCTGGCAAGGAACATAGCTGTTTAAATCGAATTTCTTTGACATATCTGTCACTGATTCGTCCTCTCGCAATTTTGTTGTTGTATCGCACCGCCGTTACGTGCGGTGCTCCCCCCGAGACATTTTCCTGCCTCTGATCGAACCTTGTGCAACCGTTACATTAGATGATAAAAATGGTTATGGAAATTGAAAAATTACTCATTTAATATAACAAAATGAATATTAATGACAGGCTTTTTGCGTCTAAACAACAACTTAGTCGAATTCGGCATCGTCACCTCAACTGTTTTCTCGAGGCCGCGCGATCGCGCAAGGTAAGCGCGGCAGCCTACGCACTTAATATCAGTCAGCCGGCGGCGTCGAAAACGCTCTCCGAGCTCGAAGCCATTCTCGACACCAAGCTCTTCGAGCGCGGCGGCAGGGGCGGACTACGGCTGACATCGACCGGGACCGTCTTTCTGCGCTTCGCCGGTGCCAGTATTGCGGCGTTGAAAGAAGGGCTGGATGGAATTGCGCAGGCGCGGATGCACGAAGAGCCGGTGCTCATGATCGGCGCGCTGCCCGGCGTGGCAGCGCATTTTATGCCAGCCGCGGTCAAGGAATTCAGGGAAACGCACACGACAGTCATCCGTATCATAACGGGCCCCAACACCAGCATGCTGAACCAGCTGCGACTTGGTGAGCTGGATCTCGTGGTGGGGAGACTTGCTCGGCCGAAGGAAATGGCGGGCCTGTCGTTCATTCACCTCTACTCGGAGGAGCTGGTGTTCGTCGTTCGTCCCGGCCATCCGCTGGCCGACGGCAAGTCATTCAATCCGGCGCTGCTGGAAAACATGACGTTGCTGATGCCGACCGCCGATGGCGTGATGCGACCGGTTGTCGATCGTTTCCTGATCGCGCATGGCGTCGGCAATTTGTCGAACAGCATCGAGGCCCGGTCCCCGGATTTCTGCCGTCAATACGTGCTCGACTCCGATGCTGTCTGGATGATTTCGAAAGGCGTCGTCGCGCACGATCTGCACGACGGAGTATTGAGCGCATTGCAGATCGACACGAGCGATACACAGGGGCCCGTTGGCCTGACTTTGCGGGCCGATACGCATCCCTCACCGACGCTGCGGATGATGATGGATACTCTGGTCCGTGCGGCTAATGATTTTGACCTGAGCTGAGCCCGCTACTGCCGAGGAGACCGGCGAATCAATACTGAAGCGGTCCGGACCGGCATTTAGTGGTCAGCGGGAACGTCCCATTCGTGCGAAAGCAGAGGTTTACCGCAGCGCATGTCAACGCCACGGGCAGCACCGAGCGCCACACTGCGGCAGCGAAGCTGCCCGCCGAATGGACAGATTCGTCAACAAAGTATTCACGCATGATTACATGCGCAATCATTAAAGGTCTGGACGCAACTTGCGGCATCGACAACAATTGGTAAGCACCGATTCGTATGATCGCTCAGGAGTGCGGAGTACCCTAACCATGCAAAGCACCAACTCAACGCCGCGCATCGCGGTCCTGATTTTTTTATTGATGACATTGCCTGCCATCGAACAGGCCCGTGCAGCGGACGGTGACATTCCAGATGTGCTCATTCGTTATGCCGACCTGGTCATGTTCAACGGCCAGGTGCTTACCGTGGACGCCGAATTCTCGGTCGCCGAAGCCGTGGCCGTCAGGGATGGACGAATTCTCGCCGTCGGCGGCGACGATCAGGTCCTGGCGCTGGCCGGACCGGGAACAGAGCGCGTGGATCTTGCAGGACGCACCGTAACGCCCGGGTATATATACAACGATGGCGACAACGCGGTTCCCGGCGGCGATATCTACAAGGATACGATGGTCGGCGGCTGGCTGTCCGGACGCATCGACGGTTCGGAAATGGAGGTCTTGCTGAGTTCCCTGGACGAGGTGCTCGATAAGGCGGAACCGGCGGAACCGGTATTCGTCAATATGCCAAAGAATTTTCCCGCCGAGGCGTTTGACTGGACGGCGGACGATCTTGACATGATTGCGCCGGTGAACCCGATTGCCCTGTTCTATACGAGCAGCGATGTGCGCGCCAATAACGCCATGCTCGAGCGCGCTTTTTCGATGGGCCTGCCGCAGGACCACTTCGGCGTAATCCGGGATGAAAACGGCAAGCCTACCGGGGCGTTGGTCCATGAAGCCACGGGCTTCATCGGCTGGCAGGCGCGCCCGTACCCGAGTCGCGAATACATCGAAAAAGGTATCCGCGATGCGAAGGCCTCTTTCCTCGGCTATCTCAGCGCCGGCGTCACCACGACGACCGGGCACATGAGCGGACTGACCATCAGCATGCTCAACGAGATTTTCCACAAGGGTGAGCTGTCGATGCGGGTATTCCCCGGTCACGACATGACGCGGCAAAACCCGTTTCCGGAGCAATACCTGAAACGCGTCGGCAACATCGTCGATTTCTCGCTGTACGATCCTGAGCGAGGCCCCATGGTCAAGATCGTCGGCGCGGCACTGGCGTCGCTGGATGACGGCCCGAACAGTCCGTCGGGAATTCTGACGATCCAGCCAAAAGACAGGATCATGCCGGAGCTGGGCGGCACACCATACGGCTGGAACAAGTGGTCCGGAGAGGGTGTGACCGGGCTTTCCTGGGACGACATCACCGACGAGCAGAAGCTGCAAACCGACTGGAACACGATGCGGCTGCTGATCAAGTACGGCTGGAACACGAGCGGCAACCACAACATGGGCAGCGGCGCCATGAAGGTCGTGCTCGACGCGGTCGAGAACGCGTACAGCGAAGAAGAAGTGCTTTTCGAACAGATAAAACCGAATGCCTACGACCACAACGTAATCTGGCACGAGGACAACTTTGCGCTAATCGACAAGTACAACGATCAGCTCCGATTCGGATTGAAAATCAACGAGTATTTTGATCCGCGCCTGGTTGAGGGCAAGGCGCCGTTACTGTACGAGTACGCCAGTCAGCTCGATGATTTGCAGCCGGTCAAGGATCTCATCGAGCGGGGCGTGAACGTGCATTTCGAGGGGAGCGACGGGTCCAATCACCCCATGAAGATGATCAAGTGGGCCGTGACGCGCAGCGATGACCATGGCCGCGTTATCGCGCCGGCGCAGGCGATTGATCGCCAGACAGCGCTGCGCATGATTACCTGGAACGCAGCGCGCTTCATCGGTGAAGAGGGCAACCTGGGCTCACTCGAACCCGGCAAATGGGCCGACCTCGTCGTGCTGAATGGTGACTTCCTGGCCGTGCCCGATAACGAACTGGATACCCTGCACATCGAGCTGACCTACGTCGCGGGCAAACTCGCGTACGACGCGAGCCTGTGGCAGTAATCGCAAATCCGTGCCGCTCAGGTTTGCTGCTGACCGCGGTGATTGCGTTTTGGGTGGTTTCGGCGCCGGCCTATTGTGGCGACGAAGACAGAGGGCCAGCCTACAAGATCTATATCGATCCGGAGACCGGCAAGTATACGACCGAGGATCCGGCGGACGCCGCCGTCACGTCGGACACCGCAGCCGTGCCGGGTCGATCGGCGGATGCAGAACAATCGAACTCGACGTTGCTCATTACGAGCGTGGGCGTCGTGGCGGTCCTATTGGCCATCGGCGCAGTCTGGCGGCGGCACAAAATCAATCAGGTGGGAACACAATGAACGAATTAGCGAACAGAAATTTCGGCAGAACCGTAGCGCTTTGGCTGGCGGCTTTCCTCGCATCCGCAGCTGCCTGCGCAGATTACGAACCTCCCCTGGAGGTTGGTCTGGCGGACCTCGTTGCTGCGTCCAACGACATACTGAACCGTCCCGATATTCCGGTTCGCGGCGAGCAGGGCTACATCGAGGACATTATTCGCTTCGAGGCCGCGGGAATGCAGTGGGACGTTGGCATGTCGGTGCACGAGCCCGCAGACCCAGCGAATATAGCAACAGGCGCGGACGGCAAGAAGATCGGTATCTTTCTCCTGCACGGTGGATCCGGCGACTTCAAGTCCATGCATCGCCAGGCACGCATACTGTCGCACAAGCTCGGCTACAAGGTCGTCAGCATGAGCTACCCGGGCCGGCATGCGTTCCACACCGAATCGCGCGACTGGCCGGGCAAGAACGTTAACGACGACGGTTCGGTGCGCACGCCGATCTGGCTGCGTGGTGAAGAAATTGGCCGTGACGAGTACGAGGTGATATTCGATACGGGCCAGCGGCCGCGATACGGCACCCGGCGTCTGGCGAAGGCAAAGCCCGGCACGAATTTCTACTATCGGATGGCGGCATGGCCGCTTGCGCTCGAGGCTGGCGGTATTGCTGCGATGACCAAACACTTCCCGGCAGATGAGTATTCGATCTACGTGCACGGTCATTCGACGGGCGGGCCACTCGTTAACATGCTGTCGCAGCGCGTATCCAATGTCGCGGGCGTCCTGGCGATAGAGAATTCGCCGTTCGGTTACATCTATCGCCAGCAGGCGGCCTGGGGCGGCCAGCTCGGCAAGATCGGCGAGTACGATGTGCCTTCTGAAACAATATTGCTGCCCTCACGTTCGGATCCTTTTGATGAACTGTACATCCGCAGCTGGCGGGACTCCGCGCGCTACGTCGGGCCCGAACTACTCGGGAGCGAAGGCCCGCAGGCGCTGATGCGACTGCCCATGGTGATGGAGGATATCCTCGCCGGCTGGGAGCGGTCTCAGAAACGGCCGCAGTTCAAGGCCGAGTACGTCATCACGCACGGCATCGAAGCGTCGCTGACCGAGGCTGCGAAAGTCACGGCAAGCCGCCTCGACATGAATGCGCAGGAGACACAAGACCTGATCGATCACTATGTTGGGCTCACGCGTGAGTTGAGCGGGCCGGGGGTCAAGCCGGTTCCGCCGGTAATGTTTCAGATATCGGCGTTCAGCCGTGATCACAGTCGCGAGGTCTACGAAGAGGTCACGATTCCGCTGTACGAGGCGATGGATCCGGCGCCGAAGCACTCACTAACGCAATTCATGGCCGGCAAGCACGGCTACATGGCAAGGGATGACGAGAACGGCCTGCCATTCGGCATTGGCCCGGCCGTATTCAAGCAATGGGACGACGGTATCAAGAGCGGCTGGTTCACGGCGGACTGAATTTTTGCAAGGGAGGCCGGCGTCCCGCTGCGAGCAGGCCCCGGTCAGGGCGTGGCCAGCCAGCGCAGTGCCGCGACGAGGCCACCCGCGAGTTCGCGAGGCTTCTCGATATGGCCATAGTGCGTCATCGGTACGCCGAAGACGAGGACACGGATCGCAACGCCCGGGTTCGCCTCACGAAACTCATCGGCGACTCGAAGTTCGCGGGCCTGCTCCGGATTTTCATTCCAGTGCCCGGTGTCTAGCAGCGTTGTTGTCCAGATCATCTTTCGGTAGCCGGTGATTGGCGATCGCATGGTGCTGAACAGATCGTTGATCACCTCATCGGCGTCTGTGCCTGAAGCACTGCCCTCCAGCGTTTCGATAATCTGCGCCGCGATATCGTCCTTGAGGTAGCCCATGCTCGAGTGTTCCATGTCCTGCAGCGGCTGCTTGAATTGCGCCCTGCGGCGCTGCTCGGCGCCCATCCATTCGGCGGCGATCTCTTCCCGGGATTTATCCGGGTCCCAGAACGGGTTGAGCGGGCCGAGGTAACCGCCCGCATACTGGTCCGAAGTGCGCGCGCGGAGCTGGCTGACGTGCGGGAACTCGTCGATCGAGCGAACGCCGCGAAATTCCTGCATGGCATTCATGCCGGCCGGTCCGCCGGTGCCCCAGCCCATGGATAGATCCCGTGTCTTGTCTGCAAGCGCATCGTTGAGAATGAATTGAACTTCACCGCCGGTGGAGTGGCCGATAATCACCAGGGGTCCGTCTATGACCTGTTCGAGCAGTGCCTTGACGCCGTCCGTAACAACGCGAAACGTATACACCGCGTTGCGAACCCTGGCTTCTTCCGGGGATACGTCCTGGTCGAGCAGGTAGCCTGGTATACGCTCGCCCAAATCAGGTTCCGTCCAGCCGCCGTGGCGGTAGTTGCCCGGAATGGTTACCAGCAGTACCGGTATTTTTTGCGCGAGGTATTGCCCCAGGCCTGCGTGATTTTTCGGGCCGAGAAAGAACTCATACCAGTTCGCCGCACCGCCGTTGATGATCACCATTGTCGGCAGCCCGGCGTCGGCGGCGGCCGGCACCAGGTGAAGGCCGCCGATGTCCCAGTCGAACCCATAGGTGTTAAAGCGGACTTCATGCCAGCGGGCGCTGTAGCCCAGTGTCTCGGTTCGCACCGATTCGAGTGCACGCGGGTCGAACGCGCCCCCGGCAGCCGCGTCGGCAAGCTGTCGCACGGTCTCGCCACCGTCCGGAAGGTCCCAGCCCAGCTCAGCAAACAGAGCTTCCGGGACGAGATGGTAGGGGGCATCGCTGGCCAGCAGCTCAATAACCTGATCTTCGGCTGATGGCACGGGCGAAGAGCAACCGGTGATCAAGAGGCTTGAAATCGCTGCGACAACACAACGCCCGGACACGAAACACGAAAAAACACGGTATTGCATTGGTGGCACTCCATACACAGTTCGTTACTCGACAAGCGCGGACGGGTCGAGACTTTGCGCTTGCGCCTGTGCGACGTAGCGTTTTGCGGTCTCTGCCGTAAAAAAGCCTTCTTCCTGCAGGGTTTCCACGGCGTCTTCGATGCACGCCACGTAGAGCGGGTGAGTGAGCTCCTCGCCCGGCGCCAGCAGCCCCAGACGCCTCCATGCTGCGCTCGGCGTCTCACGAAAATCCCAGATACCGTTACGATTCATGTCGACGAACATATTGGCTTCGTCCAGAGGTTCGAGGCCATCGCCCGTGAATGCTGCGAAAGCCGTGGTGCCGGCGCCGCTTTGCGGATACGGATAAAAAATACCGAGCGGGCAGGCCACTTCGGGATAGATGATCGCAGGATTATCGATAATCCCGTCGTCGTCGATGTCACCAATCACTTCCCAATCCGATTTTGATGCCAGTGGAGTCGCAGTGCCCTCGACCATATCATCGAGCTTGTCTATGGCGCCTCCCATCACGAGCGATACGTCCAGCACCAGGACTTTGCCGGCACGGTTGTCGGGCGGAAGACCCTCGCCACCGTTGTGGCTCATGCTGCGTATCTCGTACACGCGGAAGCGGTCGCCAAGCCCTTTATCCACGAGGATCTTCGCGTTGATTCGCTTGTTGCCGAGATAGCCCATCGTTACCCAGGATGGACGTTCCGGCGCGCGATCCCAAATCTTGGTGTACATCTGGTGCACGAGTTCGACCTGCGGCCGGAACGTGGCCTTCTCTTCGTCCGACTGAAACAGCACGTCCTTGCCATCACGCATTACCACGGGTAACCAGAGCCCGGTTGCCGAATCATCGAGCAGATAGCCATCGAATATGGGGCGGCCTTTCTGGTCGGCATTGAGTCCCGGGGTGTAATTGATGCTGCGCGCAATGCGAGCGCCTGCCGAATGGCCGTAGAGATAGGTACGCGACGGTTTTTTGCCGAGCCGTTTCTGCAGTGCATTCCTGGCCACCAGCGCAAAGTCCTTGATGATCGCAGCGTTGTCGTTAAAGGCGGCAAAGTCCACGATCGAGCCGTCCTCGAGCAAGGCGATGACTTCGCCGATGCCCTGTTCGCTCGTGCGCATGGTCTTGGCGAGCGCATAACCCTTGGAGATCATGACGCGATCGATCTTGTCGAACGACGCCATCGGGTTCGCCGGATCGTAATAACGGTCCCATATCCTCAGTCGCCCGTTGCGAAACGAGCGGCCGCGACCGTG
>JAACFB010000075.1 GCA_009937615.1 Gammaproteobacteria bacterium
GGCCTCGATGATCCCGATGAGGGCCAGGTCGTCGTCGACGGCAAGCCGATGCATGGCAGCAGTGAGTTTTCGAAGGGCGAGCTGCGAAACCGCTATATCGGCTTTGTTTACCAGTTCCATCATCTGTTGCCTGAATTCACGGCAGCGGAAAACGTGGCCATGCCGCTTCTGATTCGCCGCGTACCAAAACCCGACGCACTCCAGCAGGCCAGCGAGCTTTTAGAAAGAGTCGGACTTGGCGAACGCCTGACGCACAAGCCGGGCGAATTGTCGGGCGGCGAACGACAGCGAGCCGCTGTGGCCCGGGCGCTGATCACGCGCCCGCAGCTCGTTCTTGCCGACGAACCGACCGGAAATCTCGATGCCGGAAATGGCGAGCACGTGCTCAAGCTGATGCTCGAGCTCAATCAGGAGTTGCGCACGAGCCTCGTCATCGTGACGCACGATCATGCAATTGCAGGCCGCATGGATCGGGTCCTGGTACTGGAGCGTGGGCGCCTTCGGCCGGCGGAATCCAGCGACGTTTAATTTCGCTCTTTGCGCTTCCTGGTCTTGTAGTCCGCTATCGAATAGCGCCAGATCATGTCGAGTGCAATGAAACCCAGTAATGCGGCGATTGCGCCAACCAGAACGGAACCGAGCAGCATCGGTTGCCAGATCGATACGAATGTGTCCGTGATCCAGTCGATTGAGAACTCGAAATCGAAAGGCTCGAGTTCGACCGAGAGCAGGTCGGCGCCGACCTTGTACGTAAAGTAGTAGATCGGACCCATTGTCAGCGGGTTGCTGACAAATGTTGCAAGCGCCGCGACCGGGATATTCACGCGCAACAGCAGCGCGGCGAGGGCGGCCTCGATCGGGTGACCCGGAAACGGCAGGAAGGCAATGAACAGCCCCAAAGAGAAGGCGGGAACAACGTTCTTGCGCCTTATGCTCCACAGCCTGTGATCGTGCAGCAGGTGCCGAAACGGTGTCATGAACCACCGTTCGCTGACCGTGTGGCGTTTGACAGCGAATTTCCTAAAAAAGCGCCTTGGCATGGCTCGCCACTTCCGATTCGATAACTACTGATTTGGGCACGCCCACGGGGGCCCCTGATGATACGAGCCTGCCTTTGTTTGCTGGCAGGTATGTATGCGCCGCAGCTTAGCAGCTTTACTGTCCAATACGACCAAGTCGATCACGTATTGGCTGCCAGCCTGTTATTGCTCGCGATACGCAGAACTCGCTATCTCGGCTGCTTTCTGGCAGGGGTCGGGCTTTTTACGAGTGCGGTGTACACGGTCGTCGAATCGCGTATCGACGAACGGTTCGTTGGCGACAGCATCGTGACGAGCATCCGAATCGCGGACTTCCCCCGTGAACGGCCAAATTCTGTCGTTTTCATCGCGCATAACCTCGAAGAGCCGCGATTGCCGCGGCGCTTGCGAGTCAGCTGGTACGATCCGCCCGTACGGCTTTATCCCGACGATACCTGGCGCGTCGAACTGCGCCTGCGGCGGCCGCGCTCCACGAGTAACGCCGGCGGATTCGACTTCGAGAGCTGGCTTACGCGCGAACAGGTTGGCGCTGTAGGCTATGTCGTGAACGGCCCCCGCAATGAACTGCTCCGAACTCGCGCGGGCAGCCCGATACAGGCCCTGCGGCAGCGATTCGTCAGCCGTGTAACGGCGCTGCTGCCGGATATTGAGTCAGCAGCCGTGCTCGCGGCGCTTGTGGTCGGCACCCGCCACCTGCTGTCGGACGCACAGTGGGATCGATATGCCCGCAGCGGAACAAGCCATTTGATGGCTATTTCGGGTTTGCACATCGGCCTGGCGGCCATCAGTGGCTATCTGCTCTCGCGCGGTCTGGTCACATTGGCCGGCCGGCGCGGTAATCATCATGCGTTCGCCATTGCCGCTGGAATGCTCGTCGCAGTGTTTTACGCGCTCGTGTCCGGCGGTGCGGTACCGTCGCGTCGCGCCAGCCTGATGATCGTGTTCGCAGGCCTCGCATGGCTGTGGCACCGGCAACCCTGCGCGTGGCGGATCCTGTGCTTCGTGGCCACGCTGATCGTTACCGTGACGCCGCTGGCCACAATGGCGCCAGGATTCAAGCTGTCTTTCGCGGCGGTTGCCGCTTTGTTATGGCTCGCACGACGGTACGAGCATCAGGATGCTTTGCCGTGGTGGTCGCCGCGCCGCCTACGGACCGGGATGCGGAGCCTTGGCGTGGCGCAGGTGCTGTTGTTCTTTGGCCTGCTGCCGATGTCCGTTTTCATATTCGATCGCATTGTTCTCGCTGCGCCTTGGGTGAATCTCGTTGCAGTACCCGTGTTCAGCCTGGTGACCGTGCCGCTGGCGCTGACTGGCATGGTATTCGACGGGTTCCTGCAGCCGGCAGGGGACTTGGCACTGTTGGCTGCGGCGCGCAGCATTGCGGGGATCGAGCACCTCATCGCCATGGCGGCGTCGCTGTCATGGGCGGCACGATCCGTGCCGTCGATTGACGGCATCGCCTGGCTGTACGTCATTCTGCCACTCGTCTGGGTTGTCGCGCCCCCGGGATGGCCGGGACGTCGGCTGGCGTTGATTGGCTTCGCGGCGCTCATGCTGCATGTGCCGGCCAGGCCCGAACCAGGCTGCGCGGCAGTCCACGTGCTCGATGTCGGGCAGGGACTCGCGACCGTCGTTGAAACCCGCCGGTCGGTCCTGGTTTTCGATACCGGCCCGTCATTTCGGGGTGGCGGCAGCAGCGCAGAGTCTGTCGTGATCCCTTTTCTCAGCAGTCGAGGCATTAAGCGCATCGACACACTCGTGGTGTCTCATGCCGATCTGGACCACGCGGGTGGAGTGCCCGCTATTCTCAAGACTGTCGATGTCGGTGAGGTTATCTACGGGGAGCGGGTCGCGACTGGCAGCACTGCGTCGCGCTACTGCGTCGCCGGCGAATCCTGGCAACAGGATGGCGTAACGTTTCGTTTCCTGCACCCGGGCGCGGATGCTTCGTTTGCCGGAAACGACGCATCCTGTGTGCTTCAGGTTGAGGCCGGACAGCGGCGATTGCTTCTGACCGGAGACATCGAGCGAGCCGCCGAAGAGAGTCTCTTGCAATCGAGCGTTTTGGAGGCTGTCGATGCCGTAGTCGTGCCGCACCACGGCAGCCGGACGTCTTCAAGCGCAGCGTTCGTCAATGCCCTGCGTCCTTATCTGGCGATCGTATCCGCGGGATTCGGCAATCGCTGGGGTCTCCCGAAGCCGGAAATCGTGACGCGCTGGCGGGAGGCGGGTTCCGAAGTTCTGGCCACTGCAACGTCGGGAGCCGTGAGCCTGCGCGCATGTGCCGAAGCAAAAACGATCGTCAGCAGCCGCTATCGTCTGGCGCGGCGTCGAATCTGGCATGAATAAACTGTATATTTCATTTTTCTCCAGAGTCAGCTTGTATGGTTGAAGTAGTCAAGTCCGGCGGCTGGTTGATGGCGCCTATTATCCTGTGCGCAATCATAGCGATGGGCATTATCCTCGAGCGCTTCTGGACGCTGCAGCAAAAGCGCGTGATCCCCGAAGATCTGACGAGCAAGGTCTGGGGCTGGGTAAAGAAAGACCAGCTTGACCAGAAGCAGATTCAGAGCCTGCACCAGGGTTCGGCGCTCGGCCAGATCCTGGCGGCCGGGCTCATCAATCGAGATCGCGAACGCTCCGTGATGAAAGACAGTATCGAGGATACCGGGCGGCACGTTGTGCATGAACTCGAACGATATCTCGAAACGCTGGGCACGATCGCGGCTATCTCGCCGTTGCTGGGACTGCTCGGCACGGTCATTGGCATGGTCAAGGTCTTCACCGCAATAACGACGCACGGTGTCGGCAATCCGACCGTTCTGGCGGGCGGTATTGCCGAAGCGCTGATTACGACGGCCGCAGGCCTCACCGTCGCCATACCGGCGCTGATCGGTTTTCGCTACTACCGGAACCGCGTCGATACGCTCGTGGTCGACATGGAAAAAGAAGCGATAAAACTCGTCGAGGCTCTGCATCGTCGCCAGGAAAAGGCCAACGGATGAAACTCAGTCTGCGGCCACGCACGCAGCCCGAGGTCAATCTGACTTCACTGATTGACGTGGTGTTGCTGCTGCTGATCTTCTTCATGGTGTCGACCAGTTTCGTAAAGCAGTCGCAGATCGCGATTCGCCTGCCCGCAGTCGAGAGTGCGGTTGTCGTCGAGGAAATTCCGGATCAGATCGACATCATGATCACCCAGACTGGCACGTACCTGGTCAACGGGCGTGAACTGATCAACAGCCAGCCTGCCACTATCCGCAATGCGTTGCAGAAGGTTTCGGGCGGCAACCATTCGCTGCCGCTAACGATCAGTGCAGATGCCAATGCCAGGCACCAGGACGTGGTGACGGCGATGGACGTCGCGGGCCGGCTAGGGTTCGTCCAGATCAATATCGCGACGCTCAATGAAGCGGACACCGAGTAGCGTGACGATGGGTATCGAATCACAGTGACTGATCGCATCGATCCCAAGGCCGGCGATATCTATCGGCGACTGTGGCGCTACGTGCTGCCACACAAGCTGATTGCGACGATCGCAGTCATCGGTATGGCAGCGACCGCTGTGATTGAGGCTAGTCTCGTTTATCTGCTGGAACCCTTGATGGACGAAGCGCTCGTGGCGCAAAACCTCGAGACGGCCCGCTGGATACCGATCGCGTTTATCGCCATTTTCATCGGCCGGGGTGCGTCCGGATTCGCGACCGATGCATCGTTGGGTTATATCGGCCGCAGCGTCATTTCGTCTCTGCGCCGCGATGTATTTCGTAAATTCCTGACCCTGCCGACGCGTTTCTTCGAAGAAAGCAGCACCGGGCCATTGCTGTCGCGTATGACCTACAACGTCGAAATGGTGGCCGAATCCGTCACCCATGTCGTGACGGTGGCGATTCGCGACGTGTTAACGGTCTTCGCGGCGATTACGGTCATGCTGCTGCAAAGTCCCAAACTGACCGTATTCGTAGCGATTGTATTTCCGGTGGTAGCAGCGCTTGTCGGCGTGCTGGGCGTCGCGTTTCGCCGGTACAGCGGCCGTATCCAGGATTCGATTGGTGAGGTCACGCAGGTCACCGAGGAAATCGTCACCGGAAACCGCGTGGTCAAGATTTTTGGCGGCTACGACTACGAGAAAGACCGCCTCGACGAAGTCGATGAGCGGAACAAAAAGCAGAACCTGAAGCTGATCCGCGTGCGATCGCTTGGTGGAGCCGTGACGCAGATCATTTTCGGATTTGGTGTCGCCGGCGTAATCTATATGGCTGGTCTTGAGTCGGTCAACGGCAGGCTGACGCCTGGCCAGTTTATTTCGTTTTTCAGCGCCATGATGTTGATGCTGCAGCCGGTGCGGCGGATTACGAATGTCAATGCCACGCTGCAACGCGGGGTGGCGGCAGCGGACAGCCTGTTTATGGTGATCGACGAGGCGGACGAGATCGATACCGGCACGGTCACCGTCGCCCGGGTGTCCGGTCATGTCGAGTTTCGCGATGTCAGTTTTTGCTATAAAACCGAAAAAGGCGCCGTACTCGACCATGTTTCCGTGTCGGTTGAACCGGGCAAGTCGCTCGCGATTGTCGGCCATTCCGGCAGCGGTAAGTCGACTCTGGTCAGTCTTCTGCCGCGATTTTACGATGTGGACGATGGTGAGATTCTGCTCGACGGCACGCCTGTTCGTGACTACGCGCTGGCGTCTCTGCGCGACAACATAAGCCTGGTGAGCCAGGACGTCATTCTGTTTAACGATACGATCGCTAATAATCTCGCCTACGGAGCGCTGCGCGCACACTCAAGCGAAGAGGTGCTCGCGGCGGCTGAGGCGGCTCGTGTGCTCGACTTTGCCAACGATCTGCCCGACGGCCTCGATACCGTCGTCGGCGACCGTGGGGTGCTGCTGTCGGGCGGGCAGCGGCAACGAATTGCGATTGGCCGGGCACTGCTGAAAGATGCACCGGTTCTGATTCTTGACGAGGCAACCTCGTCGCTGGATACGAGGTCCGAGCGTCGTATACAGGAGGCGCTAAACGAGCTCATGCGGAATCGGACGACGCTGGTCATCGCGCATCGGTTGTCCACCGTCGAAAAAGCGGACCGGATCATCGTTCTGGATGCGGGCCGTATCGTCGAGTCCGGCACGCACGCGGAGTTGCTTGCTGGCGATGGCCAGTATGCGGCGCTCTACCGCATGCAGTTCAGCGAGGAATAGAGGGCTCTTCCGTGTACAGCTGGATACATCGCGTTTGGTACGAAGGTGCATCGTCGTACCGGCTGCTATTGCCCTTCAGCGGGCTGTTCTGGCTGCTGATTACATTGCGCCGTTACCTGTATGGCATGGGCATTCTTGGCAGCCGGCGCGCGCCCGCGCCGGTCGTCGTGGTGGGCAACATCACCGCGGGTGGCACCGGGAAGACGCCGGTAACAATCTGGCTCGCTCGCGAGCTGCAGGCTCGGGGCTTCAGGCCGGGAATCGTCAGCCGTGGTTACGGTGGGAGTAAGTCCGGCAGCTCGATGCGCGTCGATCATGCCAGCGATCCCGATGTGGTCGGCGATGAGCCCGTGCTGCTCGCAATTCGAACCGGGTGTCCCGTGGTAGTCGATGCCAATCGTGTACGGGCGACGCAGATGCTTGTGGAAGACGGTGTCGATCTGATCATTGCGGACGACGGGTTGCAGCATTACCGGCTGGAGCGTACCTACGAAATCTGCGTGATCGATGGGGCTCGCGGTCTCGGCAATCGTCATCTGTTGCCCGCGGGGCCGCTCAGGGAGACGATTGACCGCCTCAACGAAGTGGACCAGGTGCTCGTCAATGGACCGCTGCGCGGCGACAGGGAAGCGCTGTCGGTGGTGGAGCAGAATGCGATCGAATTCGACCTCGTGGCGGTCGAAGCCAGCCGTCTGGATGGCTCGCTGAATCGTCCGATTGCGGGCTTTGCCGGGACGACGGTGCATGCCGTGGCGGGTATCGGTAATCCGCAACGATTCTTCGACATGCTGCGGTCACATAACATCCAGGTCATCGAGCACGCCTATCCGGATCACGCCAGACTGAAGAGAAAAGACCTCGATTTCCGGGATGAGTTCGATATCCTCGTAACCGAAAAAGACGCGGTGAAACTCAATAAAGTGGCATTGGATAAGCTATGGAAGGTGCCGGTGGAGCTCCAAATCGATCCGTTACTCGCCGGTCCCTGGCTCGAACAAATCGAGTCGCGGCTGCATGACGAGCAGGCAATGGCATGAACGATTTTGCCGTGGTCATTCCCGCCCGTTTCGCTTCGACGCGATTACCCGGAAAGCCGCTCCGCAAGATTGCCGGCAAGCCCATGATTGAGCACGTGTATGCGCGTGGCAAGGAAAGCTCTGCAAGCGAGGTCATCATTGCTACCGATGATCAGCGCATCGCGGATGCGGCGGAGGGTTTCGGTGCGGCAGTGTGCATGACTGGCGATCAACATCGCTCGGGGAGCGAGCGCATCGCCGAGGTCTGCGACATCATGGATTGGAGCGATGATCGGATCGTCGTAAACCTGCAGGGCGATGAACCGACGATGCCGGCAGTGCTGATTGACCAGTGTGCGTTGTTGCTCGAGGACACGCGTGCAGACATCGCGACGCTGGCATCGCCGATAGCGTCGCGCGATGACTTCGAGAATCCCAACGTCGTCAAGGTCATCACGGATGACGATGACTTTGCGATCTATTTCAGCCGCGCGAGCATCCCGTACTCCCGGCAAGCCGGGGATCGCGAAAAGGCCGTCAAAACAGCGATGCATCACCACGGCATTTACGCGTATCGCTGCGGAGTACTGCGCCGGCTGGTGGCCTCGGAGCCGTCCGATATAGAGCTCTGCGAGCAGCTCGAGCAGCTGAGGGCGCTGTCACTTGGCATGTCGATCAAGGTCGGAAGGCCCGGTTTGCGGCCGGGCGCCGGTGTCGACACCGAGGATGATCTTGAGGCGGCAGCCTTGGCGCTGAGGTCCCTCAGCCCGTAACCTTGTTCGCTGGGGCTCAGGTCCTGGAGCCCAATTACTCCGTCGCTAAATGTTGTAATTACGCAACATTTTTTGTGGCTAAATTCTAGACTTTTGCCTAAAATTTTGTAGAAATGTCGTATACTCGCCACGCACATGTTTTTGGGCAGTATGCTGAACTCACATCGTGGCACTGCGACACTTCAGGCGGGCGTTCAATCTGGCGGACGTCAACTGAAAACGAACACCGCAGCTGGAAAAACTAGACGTATTAATTAGGGGAACAATCATGACGCACAAGAAGCTTGTATTAGCTCTTATTGCAACCGGCCTGAGCGGGGGTGCGTTGCTTCAAAGCGCGGCCGCTGCCGAGCTGGAAGAGATTACGGTAACCGCGACGAAGCGCGAGAG
>JAACFB010000045.1 GCA_009937615.1 Gammaproteobacteria bacterium
CCGGCTCTTTTCATTTTTGGTAGCGGGGGCAGGATTTGAACCTGCGACCTTCGGGTTATGAGCCCGACGAGCTGCCAGACTGCTCCACCCCGCAACGGCAGGAGCAGGATGATAAGGCCTGCCCCTTTAATGTACAAGGGTTATAGCCGACTTTTACGGTTTTTCGAGACGACTTCTGGCGGTCCGCAATAAATCAGCCCAGAACCGCTACACATAGAGACCACAACCAGCCGGGCACAATACCGAGGACCAGGACCGCAATGCTGTTCAGGCTAATAACAACGCGCGTATCGGCACTGGCCTGTAACACGGCCTGGTCCTCTGCTGTTTCGAAATACATGTACCAGATCACACGCAGGTAATAGAACGCCCCAACAACCGAAGCCAGAACCATCAGCACGGCCAGCCCCATATGGCCGGAGCTCAATGCTGCGTCGATAACGTTCAGCTTGCCGAAAAATCCAACAAACGGCGGAATTCCGGTCAAACTCAGCATGACAAACATCATCATCAGTGCAAACCACGGGCTGCGAGCGTTCAGGCCCTTGAAGTCTGAAAGATTCTCGGCCTCATAGCCACGACGACTGAGAATGATGACGATCCCGAATGCAGCTGCCGCGCCAACTACGTAGGTCAGCGTGTAGAAAAGCGCGGCGGCATTACCTTTGGCCGTGCCGAGGAAAACTGCAATCAAGATGAAACCAACGTGAGCGATCGTCGAATACCCCAGCATGCGCTTGATGTTGCTCTGGGCGATCGCGACGACATTGCCGAGCAATAGTGACAAAACTGCAATAACCATCACCATATCTGCCCAGACACCGTGTAATCCGCCCAGCCCATCGGACAATATGCGCAGTGTCAGCGCCAGTGCCGCAAATTTGGGCGCCGAGGCAATGTAAAGAGTGACCGGTGAACGAGCACCCTCGTAGACGTCCGGCAACCACATATGGAACGGGACGCCGCCGAACTTGAAGGCGATGCCAACGACCATGAACGCAATGCCAAACCAAAGGGCAAGGCTGTTCAGACTCGGGTCGGCCACGATCGCGGCCGCCATCTCATCGAACTGCAGCGTTCCGGTAACGCCGTAGACCCACGAAATCCCGTATAGCAGAGCGCCGGATGCGATAGCTCCAAGCACAAAGTATTTCATTGCCGATTCGGCCGCGGTTGCATTGTTGCGATCAATCGCTACCAGCGCGTATTGGGATAGAGCCAATGTCTCCAGTCCCAGGTACATGGGCAGCAAACTGTTCGCCGATATCATGATCATCATGCCCAGCAATCCGAACAGGCCCAGCACGTAGTATTCGCCTTTGTGCAGGTCATTCGCACGCAGGTAGTCACGCGCATACAGGAATGCAATGCCAACAAAACCAATGGCAGCTGCTTTGAGCACCTGTGACAACGGGTCCGCAACGTAGGCACCATCGAATACGACAGTCCGGTCCACGAATGTGCTCGACAGTACGAGCCAAAGTGTCAAAGCAAGACTGCCGATGCTGAGCCAAAACGTGATGATCCGCCGCTCGTCCTCTATGAACAGATCAGCGATCAGAACTGTGCAAATCAAGCCAAGCATAACGATTTCCGGAGTCGCCACACTCCAGAACGGCTGCGGAAAGATATCAGCCAGAAGACTCACAGTTTTGACTGCCCTATTTGTTGCACCAGGTTGTCAATTGACACATTCATCATGTCAACTAACGGTGCTGGCCATAGGCCGACCAGCAAGACTGAAACGGCCAGCACGAACAGCACCAGGAATTCGCGTCCGTTGAGGTCCTGCAGAGACGCCACATTTTCATTCGCAACTTCGCCATAAACAACGCGCTTTATCATCCACAATGTGTATGCAGCACCGAGAACCAATGTCGTTGCCGCCAGGAATGCGTACCAGAAATTCGCCTTGAAGCTCGCAATGATCACCATGAATTCACCGACAAAACCCGACGTTCCCGGTAAGCCTGCATTCGCCATTGCGAACAAAACCATGAAAGCAGCAAACCTGGGCATCGTATTGGCAACGCCGCCATAGTCCGAAATCTGCCGGCTGTGGACACGATCGTACAAAACCCCCACGCAGAGGAACATTGCCCCCGAGATCAGGCCGTGCGAAACCATCTGTACCATGCCACCGGTCATGCCAAGGCCGGCGCCGGTTTCCGCCGTAATGTGCCACACGAGAAAAAAGCCGAGGGTCGCGAAACCCATGTGCGCGATCGAAGAGTATGCGATCAACTTCTTCATATCTTTCTGCATGAGCGCGACAAAACCAATGTAGACGACAGCGATAAGCGACAGGCCGATCATGAGACCCGCAAAGTATTCGCTCGCATCGGGCACGATCGGTAACGACAGGCGAACAAATCCGTAGCCGCCCATTTTCAACATGATAGCCGCCAGGATCACCGATCCGCCCGTCGGTGCCTCGACATGCGCATCGGGCAGCCAGGTGTGCACGGGCCACATTGGCACCTTGACCGCGAATGCCAGGAGGAATGCAATAAAGATCAGTTTCTGCGTCCCGAGACCCAGCGGTGCGTTCATGAAGCCCAGCAGATCGTAACCGCCGGTTTGCCCGTACAGGTAGATAAACGCGACCAGCATCAGGACCGACCCGAGAAATGTATACAGGAAGAATTTCAGGGTCGCGTATATCCGGCGCTCGCCGCCCCAAACGCCGATGATCAGGAACATCGGCACCAACATGGCTTCCCAGAAAACGTAGAAAAGCAGCCCGTCCAACGCACAAAAAACACCGATCATCAGCCCTTCGAGAAACAGGAAGGCTGCGAAGTATTGCGCCGGCCGAACCTTGATCGTATCCCACCCGGCGATCACCACAAGCGGCGTGATGAACGTCGTCAGCAGAATCAGTGGCGCCGAGAGGCCATCCACGCCGAGGTAATAGTAGGCCTCGAGCGCGGCAATCCAGAGCGACCGCTCGACGAACTGCATGGCAGGCGTGCCATTGTCGAAAGCTGCATATAGCACCGTGCTGAACACGAAAGTCAGCGCGCTCACGAAAAGCGCGCACATTCGCATCCAGTAGCAGCGCTTGTCATCGGTGTCGCCGATCGCCAATAACACCACTCCGCCCGCGATGGGCAGCCAGATCAGGGTGCTCAGGAGAATCTGTGACGAGTTCATAGCGATAAAGACCTATCGGAACCAGATCAGCCAGCTGAGCAGCATTGTCAGGCCGATAATCATTGCGAAGGCATAGGTATACAGGTAGCCCGTCTGCAGCTGCCGCATTACCCCGGCGAGCTTGCCCAGCGAATTGGCCGTGCCGTTCACGAAAATACCGTCAATGAGCATCTGGTCGCCCTTTCGCCAGAGGAAGTTGCCGACACCGCGCCCCCCGGCAGCGAAGCCCCGGATATACAGATCATCGAAGTAATACTTGCGATCAAGAACGGTATAGAGGCCGGACACCCGATTCTTGATAGTCTCCGGAATATCCGGCCGTTTCAGGTACAGGAACCACGCGGCAAAAACGCCGCCGGCTGCGAGCCAGAAGACGGGTGTCTGAACCGAGTGCAGGAACAAGGCGAGGCTGCCATGGAATGCCTCTCCCATATGAGCAAGCACGTCGTGCCGGGCAAACACGGTGATCGACTCGCCGAAGTAATTTTCGAACAGCACGGGCCGGACCGTGACCCAGCCGATAACGGCCGATGGAATCGCCAGCAAAATCAATGGCACGGTCACGACCCAGGGTGTTTCGTGCACATGTGACGCCGTTTCCTTATCCATGCGCGTTTCGCCGTGGAACACGAGAAAAAACATCCGAAACGAATACAGCGCCGTAACAAAGACGCCGAGCAACACGCTAAGGTAGGCGATCCAGTAAACTGCACCCTGTCCATGCCAGTGAGATTCCCTGACTGCTTCAATCAGCAGGTCTTTTGAAAAGAAACCGCTGCTGCCGGGGAATCCGATCAGCGCCAGCGAGCCAACGAGCGCCGTCCAGTAGGTAATCGGCATGTACCGCCGCAGTCCGCCCATCTTGCGAATGTCCTGCTCGTGGTGCAGTGCAATGATGACCGAGCCGGCCGCAAGGAAAAGCAGCGCTTTGAAGAAGGCATGCGTCATGAGATGGAATATCGCAGCGCTGTAAGCCGATGCGCCGAGCGCTACGGTCATATAGCCGAGTTGCGAGAGCGTCGAGTAGGCGATGACACGCTTGATGTCGTTTTGCACGATGCCCAGCAAACCCATGGAAAATGCCGTGATCGCACCAATGGTGATCACGACGGCCAGTGCTGTTTCCGAATGCTCGAAGAGCGGCGACATCCGCGCCACCATAAAGATTCCGGCCGTTACCATCGTCGCCGCGTGGATCAGTGCCGATATCGGCGTCGGACCCTCCATCGAATCGGGTAACCATACGTGCAGAGGCGCCTGGGCGGACTTACCCATGGCGCCAATGAACAGCAGAATGCAGGTTACGGTCATCGCATTCCAGGGCGATCCCGGCAGGACTTCGATTTGCTGCCCCGCAACCGTCTCTGCATTCGAAAACACTGTTGCGTAATCGAGTGAGCCCGTCATCATGACGACCGCCGAGATACCCAGGATGAATCCGAAATCACCCACCCGGTTGACGAGAAACGCCTTCAAATTTGCAAATATCGCCGACTCGCGCTTGAACCAGAAACCGATAAGCAGATAAGACATGAGGCCGACCGCTTCCCAGCCGAAAAACAGCTGCAGGAAATTATTCGACATTACGAGCATCAGCATGGAAAACGTGAACAACGAGATGTAGCTGAAAAAGCGCTGATAGCCGGGATCATCGTGCATGTAGCCGATGGTGTAGATATGCACCATCAGCGATACAAAGGTCACGACAACCATCATCAACGCTGTGAGCCGGTCGACGAGGAACCCGACCTCCATCCGGAGGCCGTCGGTCACAGCCCAGGTATAGATGCTCAGGTTTTCTGCCGTACCACCGCCCCAGTACAGGTGTTTCAGGACCAGGATCGACAGGAGGCAGGACAGTCCGACCGCCAGTATCGTGATCCAATGTGCGCCGGCTCGGCCAAGCTTTTTGCCGAACAGACCAGCCCCGATGGCAGCGAGCAGCGGCGCAAGCACGATTGTCAGGTAATAGCTCTGCACCGCGCCCTACCCCTTCATCTCGTTCAGTTCCTGGACGTTTATGGAGCGCCTGTTCCGGAACAGCACAACGAGTATCGCGAGACCGATAGCGGCTTCAGCTGCCGCAACGGTCAGGATAAAGAATACGAATACCTGGCCTGTATCGTCGCCGAGGTAACGCGAGAAAGCGACAAAATTGAAATTCACTGCAAGTAACATCAGCTCGATGCACATGAGCAGCAGAATGAGGTTGCGGCGATTGATCACGATGCCAACGATGCTCAAAACGAACAGCATCGCGGCAATGGTCAGATAATGTTGCAGCCCGATCATTGCTTCTTTTCCGAGTCCATCTTGATGACACGTAAACGATCTTTACTGCGCACGGCCACCTGCCTGGCAACGTTCTGAATCTTCAACCCGGGCCGACGGCGCATCGTCAGCGTAATGGCCGCCACGATGGCCAGCAAAAGAATCACGGCTGCAATTTCAAAGGCATAAACGTGTTCCGTGTACAGAACGGAACCTAACGCCTTCGTGTTGCTGTAGCCCTCCGGGTACGCAGCGAAGGCAACGGCTGATTCACCGGTTTCGCTTCGCGTCCAGATCAACTGGACCATCTCAATGGCCATGAGCAGCGCCACACCCAACGCAATTGGCGCGTAACGGGTCAGGCTGCGCTGCACAGTCTCAACGTTGATATCCAGCATCATTACAACGAACAAGAACAGCACCATGACGGCGCCGACGTAAACGAGCACCAGGACGATTGCAAGGAATTCCGCTTCGACCAGCAGCCACAGCATGGCGCTCTGGAAAAACGCCAGCACGAGGAACATGACCGAATGTACGGGATTCCTGGAAAATATGACGCCCAATGCGGCGCCCATCAGCACTGCTGCGATAAAATAAAAAAGCACGGTCTGAAACATTCTCGACTCTCTTACCGGTACGGTGCGTCTGCGGCCTTGTCGGCCGAAATCATGACGTCGTACTTGTCGCCGACAGCCAGAAGCTTGTCTTTCGTCATGATGTTTTCTCCGGGCGCTTCCATGTGGTACTCATGGATACGTGTTTCAACAATGGCGTCGACAGGGCATGCCTCCTCACAAAATCCGCAGTAGATGCACTTGAACAAGTCGATGTCGTAGCGCGTCGTACGCCGCGTCCCGTTCTCACCGACGTCAGACTCGATTGTGATCGCGAGCGCCGGGCAAACCGCCTCGCACAGTTTGCAGGCGATGCAACGCTCTTCACCATTCGGGTAACGGCGCAATGCATGCAGCCCGCGGAACCTCGGTGATTGGGGTGTCTTTTCATCGGGGTACTCGAGCGTCACGCCTTTTCGGAAAAAATTCCGCATGGTGACCGACAGGCCCAGGAGCAACTCCCAGAGAGCGAAAGTCTTGATGTAACTGATTAATCGGTTCATTCAGCTATTCCGCCCACTGTTAACCCGACAAGCCCGCCCATGGCCCAACCTCGAACCATGCCATGACGCCCTCAACACCGATCCACACTATCGTTACCGGGATAAATACCTTCCAGCCGAGGCGCATGATCTGATCGTAGCGGTAACGTGGAAACGTCGCCCTTAGCCAGAAAAACGTATACATGAAGAATGCCATTTTGATGAACAGCCACGGGAACCCGCCGGCAACGATCCAGCCTATAAAGCGCATCTCGCCGATCGGCGCGAGGAATTCGAAGCCTTCAAAGGGTGACGCCCAGCCGCCAAGAAAAAACACCGCCGTCAACGTCGAGATGAGTACCATGTTGGCGTATTCGGCGAGGAAAAACAGCGCGAATGCGACGCCGGAATACTCGACATGAAACCCGGCCACGATCTCCGACTCACCTTCCGCGACGTCGAACGGGGCACGGTTTGTCTCCGCGACACCCGATATCCAGTAGACCAGGAAGAGAGGCAATAGCGGCAACAGGAACCAATTGCTGAAGCCGCCGGCCTGCGCGCGCACAATATCACCCAGATTCAGGCTGCCGGCCGCCATCAGGACCCCTACCAGCGCGAACCCCATCGCGATTTCATACGCGACGATCTGCGCGGCGGAACGCATCGCGCCAAGAAATGCATACTTCGAGTTGGTTGCCCAGCCGGCCAGGATGACGCCGTAAACGCCCAGTGACGTAAGCGCGAGAACGTACAGCAAACCCGCATTGATATCGGCGATGACATACCAGTCGTTAAGCGGGATAACGGCCCAGGCCGCGAGCGCCGGAATCAGCGTCAACAACGGCGCAATGACAAATAGAAACTTATTCGACTCCGCCGGAACGATGACTTCCTTGATCAGGAGCTTGATCACGTCGGCAAATGGTTGGCCGAGTCCGAGCGGCCCTACCCGGTTCGGGCCGACGCGCGCCTGCATCCTGCCAATGACCTTGCGCTCGAAATACGTGGAAAACGCGACAATCAGTATCACGCCGATCGTAACGATCAGGATCTTCCAGGTAACGACCGTCAGATATTGCACGAGCGGCGGCAGAGAATCCCAGGTTCCTGTCAGCGCATTGACAAGGCCGTTCATGAGTCTGCAGCCTTACTTGCCGCAAGTCGTGCCTCAACCGTGAGCTGCAGCGCCGACGCCCTGCGCACAAGGCCATCGACCGAATAAATCGGAATGTCGATTTCGGCAGCCGGGGAATCGTCGCCCGAAGCCATCGCGAGTGCAGTCTGACCTGCGTACGAGTTGTCCGGCGTCAGATCCCCTAGCTGCGACCTGACCTCATCCCTGACTTCCTCACTCGTCACGTAGTCGAAGTCGGGAATATCCAGTAAATTGCCAAGGACCCTTAATACCTTCCAGGCCGGTCGCGCCTCACCGACGGGAGCAGCAACTCCGGCAAAACTTTGCCAGGTCCCGGACACATTGATGAAGGTTCCGGAAGTCTCGGCAAACGTGCCGATCGGCAACAGCAAGTCGGCCGCTTCCAAAAGCGCATCAGAGACAAATGGCGTCAGCGCCACAACGAATTTCTGCCGCGCCAGTTTCTCGACGGCACCACTGGTCGCGAGCAGGTCCGCATCGGGCTCGATGTTGACAAGCATGATCGCGTCGAGCGCTTCGTCGAGTAAGGCGCCTGCGTGTAACCCTGCCTCGCCGCGCGGCTGGCCACCCTGGGACCGATGAGGCAGCAGGCCAGCCAAGTGCGCACCAGCCGAATTCGAACCGTCCGACAAGCTGCCGAGGACAGCGCCGGTCATCTCAGCGATCGCGGCAGCCAGGCCGCGAACAGCCGAATAAGCAGCGTGGCGATTGGCGATATTTCCGAGCAAGACGAGGCCCTGGTCTGCCGCTCTGAGCGATGCCGCAATGCGCCGATGCACGTCATCCGCTGTCACGCCCTTGCACAGGCCGGCAACAGCGGTCGGCAGTTTTTTGTCAGCCGCGGCCGCGACAGCAACGGCCGACAGCATTTCAACGAGACCCGCACCGCTCAGGTAGTCCGCAATATCGAAGAAATACTCATGCTCGACGCTGCTTGCAAAACTGACCCTGGCGCCGGCGAGTGACGCTTTGCGAAGCCGGTGCGCGAGAATCGGGGCCTCCCTGCGAACGTTCGAGCCGATGACAAATATCGCATCCTGTTTTTCGATAGCGTCGATGTCACAGCCTAACGACGGGTACACAGGATCGTTATCCTGATCCGAGAAGTCACGACGGCCGATCCTGCAGTCGATATTGCTGGTATCAATAGCTGCCGCTATTCGAGCGAGCAGATGCGCCTCTTCAAGCGTTACGCTCGGGGATGCAAGAATGCCACTCTTCCCCGGCTCAGCATCGGTAAGCGCATCCGCTGCGACTGACAGCGCTGACTCCCAATCCAGTTCGCGCCAAACGCCGCTCTCCTTCACGCGCGGCGTTGCCAGCCGGTCGCTGCTGTAAATCGCTTCGTAGCTGAAACGGTCGCGATCGGCAAGCCATGTCTCATTAATCTTTTCGTTGACCCTGGGAACGATACGCTTGACCGTTCCACGTAAGACGTGGGCGAACATGTTCGAGCCAACACAGTCATGTGGCGATACCGTCGCGCGCTGCACCATTTCCCAGGCGCGGGCACTGTATCGATACGGCTTGTTGTTCAATGCCCCGACCGGGCACAGGTCGATGATGTTGGCAGACAGCTCATGATCAACGCTTTGCTCGACGAATGTGCCAATCTTCATGTTCTCGCCACGCTCGGTGGTACCGAGCTGCTGCATACCGGTCACCTCCTCGCCAAAGCGCACGCAGCGCGTACAGTGAATACAGCGGGTCATGTCGGTCGAAACGAGCGGACCAATGTCCTTATCTTTGACTACGCGCTTGCCGTCGTTGTACCGCGACACGTCCCGACCATAACCAACCGCGAGGTCCTGCAGCTCACATTCCCCTCCCTGGTCGCAGATGGGGCAGTCGAGCGGATGGTTGATCAGTAAAAATTCCATCGTTGCCTTTTGCGCCGCTATCGCTTTCGGCGATCGCGTGAACACTTTCATGCCCTCACCGACCGGCGTGGCGCAAGCTGGCATGGGTTTCGGCGCTTTTTCGATCTCGACGAGGCACATGCGGCAGTTAGCCGCGATGCTCAGCTTTTCGTGGTAGCAGAATCGGGGAATATAGGTGCCGATCTCGTCAGTTACTTCTATGAGCATCTGACCTTTGCGGGCCTCTACGGGCTTGCCGTCCACCTCGATATTTACGACGTCGTCAGTCATCACAAGTTAAGCCGCCGCATTCCGGGTGCCATCCACGATGCTGCGCCCGTGATTTCGTATCATGTACTCGAATTCGTGGTGAAAATGCTTCAGAAAACTTTGCACGGGCCAGGCAGCGGCATCACCTAATGCGCAAATAGTGTGGCCCTCGATCTTGTTGGCAACGTCGAGCAGCTTGTCGAGATCGTCTTCCTGACCCTCACCGTCGAGAATTCGCGTGAGCATGCGATAAAGCCACCCGGTGCCCTCGCGGCAGGGGGTGCACTGCCCGCACGACTCCGCCATGTAAAACCGGGAGATGCGCCGGAGCACGCTCACCATGCAGGTCGTGTCGTCCATGACCATCACGGCACCGGTGCCAAAGGAAGAGCCGGCCTGCTGCAGAGACGTGTAGTCCATCGTGCAGTCCATGATGGCCTCGGCCGGCATGACCGGGACCGACGAGCCGCCCGGGATTACGGCTTTGAGGCTGCGGCCCCGCCAGACACCACCGCAGATATCGAGTAACTCTCGGAACGGGATGCCCATGGGCAGTTCATAGTTACCGGGCCTCTCTACATGGCCGGACACGGAGAACTGGGCCGTCCCACCCGATCCTTCAGGGCCCAGCCCGGCAAACCAGGCGGCGCCGTTTCGCAGGATGGCGGGCACACTGGCCAGGCTCTGGGTATTGTTTATCGTCGTCGGCTGACCGTACAGGCCATAGTTTGCCGGAAACGGCGGTTTGAAGCGTGGTTTGCCCTGCTTCCCTTCGAGTGACTCGAGCAACGCAGTCTCTTCACCACAGATATAAGCGCCGGCGCCGACGAAAGCATACAAGTCGACGTCAATACCGGATCCCTGGATATTTTTGCCAAGCAGCCCGGCCGCGTAGGCCTCACGCAGGGCCGCCTCAAACCGGGGTACCGGCTCATCAATGAATTCACCCCGAATATAGTTGTAGGCTACCGTCGCCCCCATCGCATAGGCTGCTATCGCCATGCCCTCGACCAGGCAATGCGGGTTGTACCGCAGCACCTCGCGATCGTGGCAGGTGCCTGGCTCGCTCTCGTCAGAATTACACACCAGGTATTTTTGCACGTCAGCGTTCCGCGGCATGAAGCTCCATTTCAGCCCCGTAGGAAATCCGGCGCCGCCGCGGCCCCGAAGACCGGAGGCCTTCACTTCATCAATAATCTGTTCAGGCGTAAATTCCCCGGCGAGCACTTTTCGCCACGCCGAATAGCCGTCATGCTTCTCATACGTCGCAAGCGTCCAGGACTCTTCGGACCCGAACGTGTTGAAACAGACAAGATTTTGCTCGTAAGCCATCAGTCCAGACCGTCCAGTATCTCGTCTACGCGCTCTTGCGTCAGGTTTTCGTAATACTTGTGATCCACCATCATCATCGGCGCTCCGCAACATGCCGCCAGGCACTCCTCTTCACGCTTCAGATAGATGCGGCCGTCTTCGGTGCTTTCCCCCAGCTTGATGCCCAACCTGCCTTCAACATGTTCGACCAGGTCCTCGGCGCCGCGCAGCATGCACGCAACATTGGTGCAGATGGCAACGTTATGACGCCCGACGGGTTTGGTCTCAAACATCGAATAAAAGGTCGCAACCTCGTACACCTGGATCGTCGGTAATTCCAGGTAGGCGGCAACCGCGTTCATCAGCTCTGCTGTCAGATAGCCCTGGTTTTCGTGCTGGACAGCGTGCAACGCACTGATCACTGCCGACCGCTGCTTCCCTTCCGGAAAGCGCGCCTTCCAGTGCTCGATTTCTTCCTTGACGTGATCAGATAGCAGGTCGGATTCACTCATCGATCAACCTCCCCGAACACAATATCCTGGGTTCCGATCACCGCGACGACGTCAGCAAGCATGTGCCCCTCAACCATTTCAGACATGGCGGAGATGTGCGCAAACCCAGGCGCACGTATTTTGACCCGATAAGGCTTATTGGCGCCGTCGGAGACGATATAAACGCCGAATTCCCCTTTCGGGTGCTCCACGGCAGAGTATGCTTCACCCTCAGGTACGCAGTACCCCTCGGTAAACAACTTGAAGTGGTGGATGAGCGACTCCATGTCGTCCTTCATCTCGATACGTTTCGGAGCAACGATCTTGTGATCGTCGAGCATCACCGGCCCCGGATTCTCGCGCAGCCAATCGATGCATTGCTTTATGATTTGATTGGACTGCCGCATTTCCTCGACGCGCACCAGGTAGCGGTCATAGCAATCCCCGTTGGTGCCTATCGGAATATCGAAGTCCAGCTGGTCGTAGACTTCGTAGGGCTGTTTCTTGCGCAAGTCCCACGCAACGCCGGATCCGCGTAACATGGGCCCCGAAAAGCCCAGCTGCATGGCCCGATCCGCTGAAACCACGCCAATATTCACGGTCCGCTGCTTCCAGATCCGATTATCCGTCAGCAACGTCTCGTATTCGTCGACGCAACGCGGAAACTTTTCGGTAAACGCTTCGATAAAGTCGAGCAGCGAGCCTTCACGGCTGGCGTTAAGGCGCTGTACTTCCTTGTTGCTGCGAAATCGAGACTCCTGATATTTCGGCATCGTCTCGGGCAGGTCGCGATATACACCACCCGGCCGATAATACGTCGCGTGCATCCGGGTACCGGACACTGCTTCGTAACAGTCCATCAGGTCTTCCCGCTCGCGAAAACAGTAAAGGAAAATTGTCATCGCACCAATATCGAGTCCGTGCGCACCGAGCCACATCAGATGATTAAGAACGCGCGTAATTTCATCGAACATGACGCGAATATACTGCGCCCTTATCGGGGGACTGATCCCCAGCAGTTTCTCGATCGCAAGAACGTAGCCGTGTTCATTGCACATCATCGACACATAGTCGAGCCTGTCCATGTAACCGATGTTTTGACTGAAAGGTTTCGACTCGCAGAGCTTCTCTGTCGCGCGATGCAACAGGCCGACGTGCGGATCGGCTTTTTGAATGACCTCGCCGTCGAGTTCGAGCACCAGTCGCAGCACACCGTGCGCCGCCGGGTGCTGAGGCCCGAAGTTCATCGTATAGCTCTGAATCTCAGCCATTACCGGAATCCTTCAGGTCTTGCGAGTAACGATTGTCCTCCCGAATCACCTTGGGAACGAGTGTCCGCGGTTCAATGCTGACAGGCTGATAGGCAACGCGGCCTTTGTCGCTGTCATAGCTGACCTCCACGTTACCCGTAAGCGGGAAATCCTTGCGGAAAGGATGGCCGATAAACCCGTAGTCAGTGAGTATTCGGCGCAGGTCTGGGTGTCCCTCGAACAGAATCCCGTAAAGGTCGAATGCTTCACGTTCGAACCAGTTCGCTGAATTCCAGATATCGACCACCGAGCGAACGATTGGCGGGTTGTCTGTTCCCGTGTAGACGCGCATGCGGAGGCGCATGTTGTGCTGCAACGACAGCAGGTGATAAACAACAGCGAACCGCCGCGGGTCGAATTCCTCGGCCTCGTCCAGTATGACCGGTTCGCGCTCGACGCCCCGGCTGAATCCCGTTCCCGTAGCGCTTGACGTCGCCCATTCGGCCTTGCCGTAGCTGAGGTAGTCGATGCCGCACACGTCCATGAGCATTTCGAAGCCAAAATCCGCGTCGTTGCGCAGGCCTGTAGCCACGGCAATCAGGTCGCTTCTGGCGACTTCGATAGTAATCTCGCCGCACGTCGATGGGACAAGCGTTACCTGCTCGCCGAAGCGCTCGTCCAGACGAGTCGCTAGTGTCTCGTACCGATCAGTCATCTGTTGTTTTTATCTGCTTATCGTGCTCGTGCGGCGAATTTTGTTCTGCAGCTGCATCAGCCCATATATCAGCGCCTCGGCCGTGGGCGGGCATCCCGGCACGTAGACATCGACAGGCACAATGCGATCGCAGCCACGCACGACAGCGTATGAGTAATGATAATATCCACCACCATTTGCACATGAGCCCATCGATACAACCCAGCGCGGCTCAGGCATCTGGTCGTAAACTTTTCTCAGCGCCGGCGCCATCTTGTTCGTCAGTGTCCCGGCAACGATCATGCAGTCGGACTGACGTGGACTCGGCCGGAAAATGATTCCAAAGCGATCCAGGTCATAGCGCGAGGCGCCGGCCTGCATCATCTCCACGGCACAGCAAGCCAGACCGAAAGTCATGGGCCACAATGAACCGGTCCTGGCCCAGTTCATGACGGCATCGACGCTCGTCACTACGAACCCATTCTTCTGCAGGCTATCCCCAGCTGCCTCCGGGGAATGGCTCGCTCGCGGCGGTCCGGCCTCTGCAGCGCTAGTCAATCCCACTCGAGAGCTCCCTTTTTCCATTCATAAATGAAGCCGACCACGAGAATCAGGAGGAACAAACCCATGGATAACAATCCGAAATGGCCTACCGCGTCGAGCGACACAGCCCATGGAAACAGGAATGCTATTTCAAGATCGAAAATAATGAACAGGATGGCGACCAGGTAATAGCGCACGTCGAATTTCGCGCGCGAGTCGTCGAATGCCTCGAAGCCGCACTCGTAAGGTGAGAGTTTCTCACGGTCCTTGGTGCCACTGCCGATGAGAAATCCAAGGCCCAGCAAAACGAGGCCAATACCCGCAGCGACGCCCAGAAAGATCAGTACAGGAAAGTATTCTTGTAACATTATTGCCTATCGTCCGCTTCGGCAGCTCGTGCCTGCGATTGACGCATGCATTCAACCCACGCATCCGCGCGACATTGTATCAGTCTGGCAACGATTGTGTTGGTGCTCTGGGCGAGACTCGAACTCGCACGGCTTGCGCCACTGCCCCCTCAAGACAGCGTGTCTACCAATTCCACCACCAGAGCGCCCTAGTAGTTGCCGACATCCTTGTCGGAATTATTCGCTTTCGCCCCCAACCCCGGATTCATCTTCGAGAGCCGGCAGCTCGCCTGCCCCGTCTGCCGGTTCGAGCGACGGCATGTCCGAGACCGGCAACTCCTCGGAAACCACGGCCGGTTCGCTAACCTCGGCCTCTACGACCGGCGCGCCTTCGAGCAAGCTTTCCGGTGCTTCAGACCGCTGGCTGCTCATGTATGCCAGCGTCAGGCTGCTCGCAAAAAAAGCCGCTGCCAGGACCGCTGTCGCACGCGAAAAGAAACTTGCCGAGCCGCGAGACCCGAACACCGTTCCCGACGCCCCGGCACCGAAAGCCGCGCCTGCGTCGGCGCCCTTGCCGCGCTGCAGCAGAACCAAGGCGATAATACCCAGCGCGATCAGGGTGTGCACAATCAGCGCAATCTTCTGAACAGTATCCATTTCATCCTCAAAGTTGGGCGGCCGCTGCCGCGATCGCCAGGAAATCCTCTGCCTTGAGCGACGCGCCACCAATCAGGCCGCCGTCAATGTCCGGCATCGATAACAAACCGGCAGCATTGTCGCCTTTCATGCTACCGCCATACAAGATCAACAGTCTATCGGCCACATCGGGATCGTGCCCGGCCACCACGCCGCGAATATGGGCATGCACGTCCTGAGCCTGCCCGGGACTCGCTGTCTTGCCAGTACCGATCGCCCATACCGGCTCGTACGCAACCACTGCCTCCCCAAATGCCGCAATCCCGGCCGCTTCGATCACAGCATTGAGCTGCTCATCGACGACGTCCTCGGTACGGTCAGCTTCCCTCTCCTCGAGCGTTTCGCCAACGCACAGGATTGGTCGCAATCCCGCGTCAAGCGCCGCCTGGAACTTTCGCGCAACCACATCACTGGACTCCCCATACAGTGACCGACGCTCTGAATGCCCTACGATGACATAGTCACAGCCACAGTCTCGAAGCATTGCCGGCGCGACCTCACCCGTGAACGCTCCCGCCTCGTGTTCGGACACATTCTGTGCGCCCAGCGACACGGCTCCGCCTGCCAATTGGCTGGAGACCGCGCTCAAATAGGGATATGGCGGACAAACCAGCAGGCTCACCCGCTCCGAGCGAGGCGCACCGGCAATGATACCGGCGACGAGCTCGGCGTTGCCGGCTGTATCGCCGTTCATTTTCCAGTTGCCCGCTATCAGTATATTGCGCATTGCCTCCACTTGCCCCTAGTCGAAAAGGCGCGAAAGGATACCGAGGCTAACCCGGCAAATCAATTCGGTGACGTTGGTGCCTCAGGCCGCAACTTCAGCGACGACCGCTGCCAGGCGCTCGGCCATCATGGCAACCTGCGCTTTATCCTCGCCTTCGACCATGACCCGAATCACCGGCTCGGTACCCGAGGCCCGCAGCACAACCCTGCCTCTGTCGGCCAGTTCCGCTTGCACGGCGGCGACGGCGTCCCTTATGGACCGGGAGGAATCGGGATCGATGCGCTTGTCCGTTCGCACGTTGATCATCGTCTGTGGGTACTTCGGCATGCCGGCCGCCAGCTCCGACAGCGGCATTCCAGTCTGCTTGAGTACGGCGAGAATCTGTAACGCACTGACGAGACCATCGCCTGTCGTGGTCTGGTCCAGCACGAGCATGTGCCCTGACGTCTCGCCGCCGATGACACCGCCGGACTCGCGCAGCATTTCCAGGACATAACGATCGCCGACGCTCGCGCGCAGAAACTCGATATTTGCGCTTCGCAATGCGTGCTCGAGGCCGAGGTTACTCATGACCGTGCCTACAACCGGGCCTTTCAGATCGCCATTCCGGAGCCGAGCAGTGGCCAAAATGTAGAGCAACTGGTCTCCATCGACGAGATTGCCCGCCTCATCCACCATCACGACGCGATCGCCGTCGCCGTCAAGGGCGATCCCCACATCGGCGCGTACGGCCGGAACGGTCATCTGCAGCAACTCGGGATGTGTCGTACCGCAACCATCATTGATGTTCTTGCCGTTCGGGGAACAGCCGATGGGAATCACGTCCGCACCCAGAGCCGCAAGCGTTCGTGGACCCACCTTGTAACCGGCTCCGTTGGCGCCGTCGAAAACGACCTTTACACCGTCGAGGTCGAGCCCCTTCGGAAACGTGGCGACACAAAACTCCTCGTACCGCACTCTGGCGGTATCGATGCGCTTCGCCTTACCGAGCGACGCGGAATCTCGCGTGATAGCGGGCTTTTGCAGGTGCAACTCGATCTTCCGCTCAATCTCGTCGCTGAGCTTCGAGCCTGTAGCATCGAAGAACTTGATGCCGTTGTCGTCGTACTTGTTGTGGGATGCGCTGATCACAACACCCAGGTCCGCCTCGAACTGCTGCGTCAACTGTGCAATGGCAGGCGTTGGCAGCGGTCCGATCAGGAACACATCGGCGCCGGCCGCAACAAATCCCGCCTCGAGGGCCGACTCGAACATATACCCGGACAATCGGGTGTCTTTGCCGATCAGGACCCGACCGCCTTCCGGCACCAGCACCTGTGCAACGGCGCTTGCGAGCCGGATGGCGAAATCCGCCGTCATCGGGTCCGATCCGACCTTGCCGCGCACACCATCAGTACCAAAGTATTTCTTACTCATTCAGCTCCGCCTGCATCAATTAACGACCGCGCCACTTTTACCGCATCAACGGTCGCCGCAACATCGTGAGCCCGCACGAAGTGCGCGCCTCTTTCCACGGCCAGCGCGGCCGCCGCCGCGCTCGCAGCCAGTCGATTATTCACATCGCGGCCAGTGAGCGTGCCAAGCGTCACTTTGCGCGAAATTCCGATCAAAACCGGGCACCCGATTTGCGCCAATTGTCGCAGATTCCGCAGCAGCTCGATATTGTGCTGTGCTGTCTTGCCAAAACCAAAGCCTGGATCAACGATCAGCAGATCTTCGCTGAGCCCGGCCGCTACGCATTGTGCCACCCGCTCGCGGAGGAATTGCGTGACCTCTGCCACAACATCGTCGTAATAAGGCTTTTCCTGCATCGTCCTGGGTTGTCCCTGCATGTGCATGAGGCAGACCGGTCGCTGCAGGCGCACCGCGGTCTCCAGCGCGCCATCTTCCCGCAGCGCGCGAATATCGTTGATCAGGGATGCACCCGCTGAAACCGCCGCACGCATCACGGCAGGTTTACTCGTATCGATTGACAGGGGGACATCGATAATCCGGCCAACGGCCTCAATCACCGGGACAACGCGGTCGATTTCTTCCTGCTCCGAGACCGAATCAGCGCCTGGGCGCGTCGATTCGCCACCGATATCGATGATCGCAGCACCCTCGGCCGCCATCGTTTCCGCCTGAATCAGCGCAGCGTCCAGCGAAGAGAAGCGGCCACCGTCAGAGAACGAATCCGGCGTTACATTGAGAACGCCGATCACGACCGGGCAATCGAACGCCAGCTTTCCAAGATGGATCATGTCGCCCCGGTGAGCCGTTGCGGGCCGGAAAATCGGCGCCCGGTCTAATGTTCGCTGGCCGGGCCACCAATCGAGCCCGTGGATTCAGTCTCGGGCTTGGAGGAATCCTTATCGATCGTCGACTCGCCGGTATCTTCCCAGTCTTCGGGAGGACGCGGCTCCTTACCGTTCATGATGTCCGCAATTTGCTCCTGGCCTATCGTTTCGTACTTGACCAGCGCTTTGGCCATCATGTGCAGCTTCTCGAGATTTTCCTTGAGAATCGTTTCGGCCCGCGCATAGTTCAAGTCGATGATGCTTCGAACCTCCTCGTCGATCGCGTGCGCGGTGTCATCCGATACCTGCTTATGCTGGGTGACCGAACGACCCAGGAACACCTCGCCGTCATCCTCGCTATAGGTCAGCGGCCCAAGCCGCTCGGAAAGTCCCCACTTCGTCACCATATTGCGTGCGATTTCGGTTGCGCGCTCGATGTCGTTCGCGGCTCCCGTCGTGACGCCCGCCGAACCCAGTATCATCTCCTCGGCGATGCGACCACCAAACAAGCTCGAAATCGAACTTTCCAGTCGCCGCTTCGACATGCTGTAACGGTCTTCTTCGGGCAAATACATCGTGACGCCGAGCGCACGCCCTCGCGGAATAATCGTGACCTTGTAGACGGGATCATGCTCGGGAACAACATGGCCCACGATGGCGTGTCCGGCTTCATGGTAGGCCGTGTTGAGCTTTTCCTGTTCGCTCATAACCATGGAGCGGCGCTCAGCGCCCATCATGATCTTGTCCTTTGCCTTGTCAAAATGCTCCATGCTGACGACACGCCGATTTCCCCGCGCCGCGAACAACGCCGCTTCGTTAACAAGGTTGGCGAGATCGGCACCGGAGAATCCGGGAGTTCCGCGGGCGATCACGTTTGGCTTTACGTCATCGTCGAGCGGCACCTTGCGCATGTGTACCTTGAGAATGAGCTCGCGACCGCGCACGTCGGGCAAGGGCACGACGACCTGGCGGTCAAACCTTCCCGGCCTCAGCAGCGCGGGATCCAGCACGTCAGGCCGGTTCGTCGCGGCAATAACGATGATCCCCTCGTTGCCTTCGAAACCGTCCATCTCCACGAGCATCTGATTCAACGTCTGCTCGCGTTCATCATGACCACCGCCCAGCCCTGCGCCGCGGTGCCTGCCTACGGCATCCAGTTCATCGATGAAAATGATGCACGGGGCCTGCTTCTTGGCCTGGTCGAACATGTCACGAACGCGCGACGCCCCGACGCCGACAAACATCTCGACGAAATCGGAGCCCGAAATCGTGAAAAACGGCACTTTCGCCTCACCGGCAATTGCCCTCGCCAGAAGGGTTTTACCGGTGCCGGGCGGGCCGACCATCAATACGCCTTTTGGAATCTTGCCGCCCAGCCGCTGGAACTTGCTCGGGTCCTTGAGGAATTCCACGATCTCGCCAACTTCCTCCTTGGCCTCGTCAATACCCGCGACATCCGCAAACGTCACGCCAACCTGGTCTTCCCCGAGCAGGCGCGCTTTACTCTTGCCGAACGACATTGCACCGCGGCCGCCGCCGCCACCCTGCATCTGCCTCATAAAGTAGATCCAGACGCCGATCAGTAACAGGATCGGGAAGGAGCTGATCAGTAATTGGCCGATAAGGCTCTGCGACTTGGGCTCGGCTGCGCCAAACTGCACGTTGCTGCTGTCAAGCAAACCGATCAGGGTATTGTTATCGGTTTCCGGGCTTATCGTGTAGTAAGGCAGGGGTTCCCGGCTTCCAAAGCGTATGCGCTGCCCCTCTATCTCTACCATCGCAACCTGTCCCGAGCGAACCTGTTCGAGAAACTCGGAATAGGCCTTGGCCTGCGGCTGGCCACCGCTGACTCCCGAGAGGCCCTGCACGACGGACAGCAGGACAACGATGATGACAACGAATACAAGGATGTTTTTGGTCAGATCATTCACATTCGGATTCCGTGGCGGGAACCGCCAGATACACAAGCTATTTAGAAGGATTCTAAGGTTTAGACACTACTACAATTGATAGTTTCTCGCTACCAAGTACACCTCACGGCTACCAGCCCTCGACGCCTTGGGCTTGATGACTTTAACGCGTTCGAACGAGCGCCGCGCATCGACGACAAATGCATCGAATCCCTCGCCCTGAAAAAGCTTGCAAACAAAGTCGCCCCTCCGAGCCAGTACCTCGCGAGCAAATTCCAAAGCCGATTCGGCCAGGTTCATTGCTCGCGGCTGGTCAACCGCACGATTTCCCGAGATATTGGGTGCCAAATCACAAATTACAAGATCCACACGCTCCCCGGCCAGTTTATGCCGGAACTCAGTCAGGACAGAATCATCAGTGAAATCGCCCTGTACAAACTCGACCGAGGGCAGCGAATCCATCGGCAACAGATCCACCGCGAGTATGCGAACCCGGCCTTTCAGGGTCTCGGTAACGTATTGGCTCCAACCGCCCGGTGACGCTCCCAGATCTATACATAATATGCCTGGCCGGAGCAGTTTCTCCCGTTTGTCGATCTCCTGCAGCTTGTAGACGGCCCGCGAGCGCCAACCCTCTCGTCGGGCACGCTGCACATAGGGATCCCGCTCCTGGCGCTCGCGCCAGCTGCCAGGGCCTCGCCGCGGTCCGCTCATTTCACCGAACCGGAAAAAGAACCATACGATCCTGACGCACTGCTAAACTCCTCACCCATGTCACTAAGTGAAACACAAAAGCGGTACCTGCGCGGCCTTGGGCACCAGCTCAAGCCTATCGTTATGGTCGGCGAGGCAGGCCTGTCCGCTTCGCTGCTCCAAGAGTACGAAACGACGCTCGCGCACCATGAGCTCATCAAGGTCCGCGTCAAGGTCGGAGACCGGGTCGAGCGGGACGCACTGGTTAACGAACTTTGCGCAAAAGGCAAGGCCGAGCTGGTTCAGCGCGTCGGCAATACGGCGCTGCTCTACCGGCCGAACCCCGACAAGAAGAAGATCGTACTGCCGAACCCGTAATCAGATATACCGAACCGAGATGACTTCGTACTGCTTCTCGCCGCCCGGCGCCGCGAAGGTTACGACGTCACCCTCCGATTTACCGATCAGGGCTCTTGAAATCGGCGACGTAACGGATATGAGGCCCTGCTTGATATCAGCCTCGTCCTCCCCGACAATCCGGTAGACAATCTCTTCATCGGTTGCCTCGTCAAGGAGCTCGACAGTGCTGCCGAACACAATCTTGCCCTTCGCATTGACCGCCGTGACATCGATCACCTGCAGGTTCGACAATTTGCCCTCGATCTCCTTGATCCGCCCCTCGATAAAGCCCTGCTGTTCCTTGGCGGCGTGGTATTCGGCATTTTCTTTGAGATCGCCGTGCGCCCGCGCCTCAGAGATCGCCTGGATCACCGCAGGACGGTCCACACTCTTGAGTTTCCTGAGTTCGGCCTGCAGCAGTTCATGGCCGCGCACGGTCATCGGTACCTTGTTCACGCAACAACCTCTTTGTGCAGATCCTGCAAGCGGTTCACGTCGCTGTCGTCCATGTGCTCAATGGCCGCGCAGGTTGCAATCGCTGCCCACAGCGTCGTGTAGTAGGTAACACCACGGCGCACCGCCTCCGCACGAATCGAGTGCGACTCGCTGATTGCCTGCTTGCCTTCCGTCGTGTTGACTATCAGATCGATTTCGCCGTTTTTGATCATGTCGACAATATGCGGCCTTCCCTCTCGAACTTTATTTGCCCGCCGACATAGTACCCCAGCATTTGCGAGCTGTTGAGCAGTTCCGTGTGTGGCGACTATATCGAAACCTTGATCGACCAGGATTTTTGCCAATTCGACCGCGCGATCCTTATCGCGGTCCCGGACACTGAGCAGCGCGGTTCCCTGGCGCGGCAACGTCACACCCGAAGCCAGCTGCGCCTTGGCATAGGCCTCGCCGAAAGAGCGGCCAATTCCCATAACCTCTCCCGTCGACTTCATCTCCGGCCCTAGAATTGGATCTGCTCCCGGGAATTTTATGAACGGGAAAACGGCTTCCTTGACCGAATAGTAATCCGGTGTCCGCTGATTGACATAGCCCTGCGCGGCCAGCGATTCGCCGACCATCACCCGCGCGGCAATCTTTGCCAGGGGGACGCCGATGGCTTTAGAAACGAACGGAACCGTCCGTGAGGCGCGTGGATTTACCTCGAGCAGGTAAATGTCGTTATTCTGGATGGCAAACTGCGTGTTCATGAGACCGACTACATTCAGCGCCCTGGCCAGCTTCTTAACCTGCTTTACCAGTTCATTCTGCAGCTCATTGGACAGGCTAAATGGCGGTAGCGAACATCCGGAATCACCGGAATGCACTCCGGCCTGTTCGATGTGTTCCATGATGCCACCGATCAATACGCGCTCTCCGTCGCTCACGCAGTCGATATCGATCTCAGTCGCAACATCGAGAAAGCGATCGAGCAATACCGGGCTGGCATTTGAGACATTTATCGCTGCGTCCATGTAGGTGCCGAGGTCATCCTCGTTATGCACGATCTCCATTGCTCTTCCGCCAAGCACATACGACGGCCGGACAACCAGCGGAAAACCCACATCGCCCGCCAGTCGAAGCGCCTCCTCTTTACTGCGCGCGGTGCTGTTAGGCGGCTGCTTTAGCGCCAAAGACTCCACGAGCTTCTGGAACCGTTCTCTGTCCTCTGCAAGATCGATCGAGTCAGGCGTCGTACCGATTATCGGTGCACCGGCTGCCTCGAGATCGCGGGCCAATTTCAATGGCGTCTGGCCGCCAAACTGCACGATCACGCCTTCGGGTTTTTCCGTGTCAATGATTTCCATCACGTCTTCGAACGTCAGAGACTCGAAGTACAGGCGATCTGACGTGTCGTAGTCGGTCGAAACGGTTTCAGGATTGCAATTGACCATGATCGTTTGATAGCCCGACTCCTTCAGCGCGAACGCAGCATGAACACAGCAATAATCGAACTCGATTCCCTGGCCAATCCGATTCGGCCCGCCCCCGAGGATCATGATCTTCGGCGTACCGTCCGGGTCTGCTTCGCACTCTTCCTCATACGTCGAATACAGGTAGGCCGTGCTTGTCGAAAATTCGGCTGCACAGGTGTCAACCCGTTTGAATACCGGACGGATGTTTTGCTCGAGCCGCCGCTTGCGAATATCGGACTCCGACGCGTTTGCAAGTTCCGCGATACGCGCGTCAGAGAAACCCTTGCGTTTGAGCTGCCACATCAACGCCGTATCGAGCCCGTCCAGACCGACGGCACGAAGCGTGTTTTCTGACTCCAGCAGATCAGCGATCTGGGCCAGGAACCAGGGGTCTATACCTGTAAGCGCTGCAACGTCCTCAAATGAGAACCCGTTTCTCATGGCGTCCGCAAGGAACCACAGACGGTCTGCCCCGGGCATACGCAGTTCACGGCGCAACCTGTCTCGATCGGCGCCGGACAGCACAGGGCCGACGCGCTCATTGAGTCCGGTTACCCCGGTTTCCAGGCCACGCAGTGCTTTTTGCAGCGACTCCTGGAAAGTGCGGCCGATCGACATTACCTCACCGACCGATTTCATTTGCGTCGTCAGACGATCGTTCGCGCCGGGAAACTTCTCAAAAGTGAAACGCGGAATCTTTGTGACGACGTAATCGATAGAGGGTTCAAAGGAAGCCGGCGTGGCCCCGCCCGTGATGTCATTTTTCAGTTCATCGAGCGTGTAGCCCACAGCGAGCTTGGCCGCCACTTTGGCGATCGGGAATCCGGTCGCTTTAGATGCCAGCGCCGAGGACCGCGAGACACGGGGATTCATCTCAATGATCAGAACCCGGCCATCGTCAGGATTGATCGCAAACTGAACGTTGGAACCGCCGGTTTCCACCCCGATCTTGCGCAACACCTCTATCGAAGCATCACGCAATCGCTGAAATTCCTTATCAGTCAGCGTCTGTGCCGGGGCTACCGTGATTGAATCGCCAGTATGAACGCCCATGGGGTCCAGATTTTCGATCGAGCAGACAATAATGCAGTTGTCGTTACGATCGCGCACGACCTCCATCTCGAACTCTTTCCAGCCGATTACCGACTCTTCCAGCAAGACTTCCGTCGTCGGCGACATTTCGAGCCCATGGGTGACGATATTCTCAAACTCTTCGAGGTTGTACGCTATTCCTCCGCCTGTGCCGCCCAGGGTAAACGAGGGCCGGATGATCGCAGGAAAACCGACCGTAGCCTGCTTTTCCAGGGCCTCCTCGAGCGTATGTGCGATTTCCGCCCGGGGTACCTCGAGGCCGATTTCCGTCATAGCCTTCCGAAACAGGTCACGGTCTTCGGCCATGTCGATAGCTTCACGCGAGGCCGCGATCATTTCGACATTGTATTTTTTCAAAACACCCTCGCGCGCCAAGTCGAGCGCACAATTCAGGCCCGTCTGGCCGCCCATTGTCGGCAATAGCGCGTCCGGACGTTCCCGGGCAATGACGCTCTCCACCGACTTCCAGTGAACGGGCTCAATGTAAATCGCGTCTGCCGTTTCAGGATCGGTCATGATCGTGGCCGGGTTTGAGTTCACGAGGATGACTCGATAGCCCTCTTCTTTAAGGGCCTTGCACGCCTGTGCCCCCGAGTAGTCAAACTCGCACGCCTGACCGATCACTATCGGCCCGGCGCCGATGATCAGAATGCTCTCAATGTCCGCTCGTTTTGGCATAGAAAAAGTATTTTTTACTTTAAGTTAAGTCAATATCAAATTGTTTTATATGATTTTTTTAAAACACGCTGGGAGATTTACTTCCACGCCTCCATGTCGCGAATGAAGCGCTCGAACAGCGGCAGCAGATCGTGCGGACCCGGACTCGCCTCCGGATGCCCCTGAAAACTGAACGCCGGCCGGCCTTTCAGCGCAATTCCCTGCAGCGTATGGTCGAACAGAGACCGGTGCGTGGCCTCCACCGTCTCCGGCAAGGTCTCCTCATCAACCGCGAAACCGTGGTTTTGGCTCGTAATCAGCACCTGGCCGCTGGAGAGATCCTGTACCGGGTGGTTCGCACCGTGGTGGCCGAATTTCATTTTCACGGTTTTGGCCCCGGCCGCCAGCGACAGAAGCTGATGGCCAAGACAAATCCCGAATACCGGGATTCCCAGTTCGAGGAATGTCTCGATGGCTTGAATCGCGTAGTCGCAAGGTTCCGGATCACCGGGCCCATTCGAGAGGAAAATCCCGTCCGGAGAATACGCCAGCGCATCCTCGGCCGAGGTCGTTGCAGGTACAACCGTCATGCGACAGTCAAGATCAGTCAGCAACCTGAGAATATTGCGCTTGATGCCGAAGTCATAGGCAACGACATGGAAAGGCGCGATACGCCGGCTCATGATGCGGGGACGGCGACCGAATGTCGTTCCCAGGCACCATTGATAGGGCGCGTCGGTCGTAACAAACCTGGCGAGATCCATTCCGGCGATGCCCGGAAACCGGCTGGCGTGTTCAATCGCGACTTGCGGATCCGCATCCCCGGTCATAATGCAACCCGACTGCGCTCCCTTCTCACGGATGATTCGGGTTAGCTTGCGCGTGTCGATATCCGCTATGGCGACCGTGTCGCCCATCCTGAGAAAGTCACCGAGTGAACGCTCTGACCGCCAGTTGCTTTCGACCATCGAGCTGTCGCGAATGATCAGCCCTGATGCGTGCACGCGGTCCGACTCCATATCGTCACCATTCGTGCCGGTATTGCCAATGTGCGGATACGTCAGGGTAACGATCTGGCGGCAATACGAAGGGTCAGTCAGGATTTCCTGATAACCGGTCATCGCGGTATTGAATACGACTTCGCCGATGGTTTTTCCCTCTGCGCCAACAGAGGTCCCGCGGAAGATTGTTCCGTCTTGCAATGCCAGAACAGCAGGCGTACCCAACAGCGATCCTCGATTACCCGTTGCAGATGTACAAAAGCGGAAGGACTTGGCCTCCCGCTTGTAACGTCGTTGACCGCTCAGCGATCCGGCATAGTTTACTGAACCGTGACTTTTGACGCCACCGTTAAGCGCGAATTTTTGCTGAATCGACTTTGGCTAAAGCTGACAGCAGTATGTCCGCACGCCTAGAACATCACATCCCGCATCGAATAAAGGCCTGGCGGCTGACTCACCACCCACCGAGCGGCACGCAGGGCGCCGTCAGCAAACACCTGCCGTGTCGTCACGCTGTGGCTGAGCATCAGGGTTTCTGCGGCCGATGACATCGTTACGGCATGGTCCCCCGGCACCTCGCCACGCCGTTCGGCCCGAATCCGGATAGCCCCGGGCATCGACTTGCCCGCAGCGCCAGCGGGCTCAAATTCCGCGACTTCCTTGAAATCCTGGCCCCGCGCAGCAGCCACTGCCTCGCCGAGTTTCAGGGCCGTTCCGGAGGGCGCATCGACCTTATGGATATGATGCGTTTCTTCAATCAGGACATCGAAA